>CALUGQ010000006.1 GCA_944320235.1 uncultured Prevotella sp. | reverse complement strand
GCCGCAATGCGGGAGAGTAGGAGGCCGCCGCCTTTTGTTTTGAAGCTCCGCCGTCAGCCCACAGGGCTTTCGGCGGGCTTCTTTTTTTGTGTCTCCCCGCCGCGTTGCCCTCCCCCGGCGTGCGGCGGGGAGCTCTTTTGCCTGCCCTGCGCGCTGCGCGCCGGGGCAGGATCCCGCCTGTGGGCGTGGCTCGCGCTCTTCATTTCAGCGAGGTTCTTGCTCTTCATTCCATGAAAGTTCTCGCCCTTCATTCCAGCGGATTTTGATGCTTGTCGCATATTTCTTTGGAATATTGTTGGGAGTTGTTGTTTTTTGGAGGCGGTATTACCACACCAAGGGCAGCTTTTATCCCATTTCAGCATATAAACTTGGATGGGGCATTCTGGTAGGGGGAATCTCACGCTTTTTTATCGTGAGTAACATTGAGACTATTCGCCTTTTCTACACGTTGGACATTGAAGCTGGGGATGGTTGTCATCTTAGAATACCTACCATCATGTGATAATTTATCAATGGTATATCCACAGTCGGGGCTTTTCTATTGATAAAAGAAGTATGGCATATTGGGCAGGTTCTTGATTGTTATTTCTCTTGATTCTGTTTTTTAGGTTGGGACATGTCTTCTTTCTAAGCATACGAAAATAGGATAGACAAATGAAAAACGGCACTCATGTTTTTTCATAAATGCCGTTTCTGCAATTTAACGCAGCAATTATTTCTTTGTTAGGGTATAAGTGCCGTACTTGTCTGTGAGTTCCATTCTATTCCCCTCTATTTTGCCTGTTATCGTATAGCCGTCATATTCACAGGAAAATGCGCCTGTTGTCTCGCTGTAAAGATAAGTGCATTCTTCTTGGTCATAAAGGTCAGTGCTGTTAGGCTTATAAACTGTAACTACGCATTTAGTGTCGTTCTTTATGCTTACCTCAACCTCAAAGCCTGTATTCGGATTTGTTCCTACCCACACAGTACCGATGAGATTAGATGGTGTCTGTGGCTCGTCATCATCGTCAGAGCAGGCGGCAAAGTTCACGCACAAAACAACGGCTAATAAAGCCATTTCTATAAATCTCAATGTTTTCATTTCCTTCTGTTTTTTTTGATTGTTAGTTATTGTTTGTAAATGTTCCCTTTTAAATAGTCCAAAAGCTGAGAATCAGACAATAAAAAAACGTGGACTAATAACTTCGTCTACGTTTCAGAGGTATCGGCAAACACCATGCACACATACACGAGTAAAAGCCCACGCCATTGGCGTGAGCATCAACTTTTACTCTTGTGTGCTTCATCCAATTTTGCCGATTTTCTGAAACAAGAATAAAGCTAACGCTTCTTTATCTTTATGTCTATTGTTCGTAATGTTACATAGGCAATTATTCTTTAATTTTATGACTGCAAAATTACTGAAAAGTGTTTGATTGAGCAAATAAACTCCTAATTTTAGCACTTTATAGCTACATAAAATTAGGGAAGTGCTGGTAATGGAAAAATCAGCATGGTTGTATATGTGCCCCAGCGGCCATGTCCATATTCACGCTGACAGGACGTTGAACGGATTTCATCCTCTTGGTGTGGTCGCGCAGGGCCGCAAGGTTGTACTGGCGGCAAGGCAAAGGCAGTGGCGATGCTAAAAGCCGCCGCCCAAGCCTGCATAAGGGCAGGCCCGGGCGGCGGCAACGAGGATAGCTATGAGGTCATTGCAGAGTGAACTCAGCCGTGCCGCGCACGTCGGTTTCGCTAGCACAGACGTAAGCCTTGAAGCGGCCCGGCTCGGCAGTCCACGAGTGGGTCTTGTCAGACCAGAACTGCAGTGCCTCTGTGGTGATGTCGAAGCTCACGGTCTTGGTCTCGCCCGGTTGCAGCTCCACCTTGGCAAAGTCTTTCAGTTCCTTTCGCGGGCGGTCTGCGCTGGCTTCCTCGTCGCCGATGTAGAGCTGCACGGTCTCTTTGCCTGCGCGCTTGCCGGTGTTGGTGACGGAAACGGTCAGCGTAAGCTTGCCGCCGGCGCTGAGCGACTCGGCTGAGAGTTCCGGTCGGCCATACTTGAAAGTGGTGTAGCTCAAGCCGAAGCCAAAGGGGAACTGTGGTTTTACGCCCTTGGTGTTGAACCAGCGGTAGCCCACGTAGATGCCTTCCTTGTAGTGTACCTGCCCGTCTACGCCGGGATAGCCTTCCTCGCCATATTGGAAGCAAGGATAATCCTGCTGCTCCTTGGCGAAGGTGACGGGCAGTTTGCCGCTCGGGTTCACCTCGCCGGTGAGGGCTGCGGCCAGCGTCTTGCCCGACATGGAGCCGAGATACCAGCAGTGCAGCAGTGCCTTCACGTCGTCGAGCCACGGCGTGGCGTAGGCGTTACCGCCGTATGTCACCACTACGATGTTCTTCTGCACTCGGGCCAGGGCCTCTATCAGCTCGTTCTGGCCGTAGGAGAGGTCGAACGACTTGCGGTCGGAGTTCTCGCAGTCCTCATGCCCGTTCTTGTTCATCCCTCCGATGAAGATAATCAGGTCGGCCTGCCTTGCCTTGTCAAGAGCCTCGTCGCGCAGGCGGCGCAGCGAGTCTGGGTCGAGCTTGTCGGCCTTGGCGTAGAGCGCGCGCCCGGCGTAGTAGCCACGGGCGAAGTCGACCTTGTCGCCAAAGGCGGCGCGCAGGCCTTCGAGCGGCGATATGTCGCGCTTGGGCTTTAGTTCCGACGAGCCGCCGCCCTCGCTCATGTTGCGCACGGCGTTGTCGCCCACTACGAGTATGCGGCCATACTTGGCGGCGTCTATCGGCAGCGTGGCTCCCTGGTTGCGCAGCAGCACCATGCCCTCTTCGCCTATCCTTTGGCAAGCCTCATAGTGGGCTTCAGAGCACTGCGAGCCAATGGCCTTGCGCGGGTTCATTGCTGTACGGAATATGGTGCGGAGCACGCGCGCGGCCTTGTCGTTGAGCACCGACATGGGAACCTTGCCCTCGCGCACAAGCCGCTCGAAAGGGTCGGCCAGGTAGTAGTTGTTGTAGCCCTGCCCCTTGTCGGTGGTCTTGCCGTCTGTGCCGGTACCCATCTCGAGGTCTAGTCCGCCTGTTGCAGCCTCCCACGTGTCGTGGGTGCCTCCCCAGTCACTCACCACGGCTCCGTCAAAGCCCCACTCGCGCTTCAGTATCCCGTTGAGCAGCGAGTCGTTGTGGCAGCAGTGCATGTCGAGCCAGCGGTTGTACGACCCCATGATTGTCCACAGGCCGCCCTCCTTTACGCACTTCTCGAATGCCGGCAGGTATATCTCCCTTAGTGCGCGCTCGCTTACGTTGACGTTCACAGTCATGCGCCCAACCTCCTGGTTGTTCAGCGCAAAGTGCTTCAGGCAGCAGGCCACGCCGTTGGCCTGCGCCGCCTTTATGTAGGGTACGGCCATCTCGCCAGCGAGGTAAGGGTCTTCGCCCATATACTCGAAGGCCCGCCCGTTGAGCGGCATGCGGGCGATGGTGGTGCCTGGGCCGAGCATTATGTCCTTGCCTCGGTAGGCGAATTCCTCGCTTACGGCGTGGCCATAAAGGGCGGCCAGGTCGCGGTTCCACGTGGCGGCGAGGCACGTCAGCGAGGGGAACGCCACGCATGAGTCGTTGGTCCAGCGCGCCGGGCTCCATGAGTTCCACTCAATCTCCTCGCGCACGCCGTGCGGCCCGTCGGCCATGTTGAGCTGGCGTATGCCCAGCCGCGGCACCCCAGCCGATGAGAACTTGCTTTGCGCGTGGAGTATATGCACTTTCTCATGGAGCGTCATGCGGCTAAGCGCGTCTTGCACGCGCTCCTCCAGGGGTGCGTCGGGGTTGAGGTAGACCGGCGTATCGGTCTGTGCTGCGGCATTGAGTGTGACTGCCGCAGCGACGATTTGTATCAGTATGCGTTTCATATTGTGTAGTTTTGTTGTTTCATAATTGTATGCTTACCTCCTTGCCGTTGTATTGCACGAGCAGCCCTTCGGTGGTGTCGGGATTGAGTGCCACGGGCCTGTCGGGCGTGACGAGCACGGCTCGGAAGCTGCGGCTGTCGGGCATCCCCTCGAACGAACCCTTGCGTGAGCCGATGGTGAGGCGGCGCGAGCTGTCATCGTAGTTGATGTCGATGGTAGAGTAGCGGCCTTTCTCATAGTTGTAATTGGTGCCTTCGTCCTCGTAGAGCATGAAGTGGCCGTCGGCACCGGCATATATGTAGAGGCAAATAGTGTCAGCCTGCCGCTCGTCGCTCCACTGTATGGCCGGCCCGAAGGGCAGTATGGCACCCTCGCGGGCAAACACCGGTATGCGCCCGTAGGGCGCGTCGACCTTCAGTTGTTGCCCCCCTGCGTTGTGCCTGCCGCTGTACAGGTCGTACCAACCGCACTGGCGGGGGAAGTAAACCTCGCGCGAGCGTGCCTTGTACAGGCCGACGGGGCAGGCCATCAGCGCAGGCCCGAACATCCACTGGTCGCCGATGCCCAGTACGCGTGTATCGTCGGCGAAGTCCATGGCCAGTCCGCGCAGCATGGTGTAGTCCTTGAGCCACACCCATCCGGCCATGGAGTAGAGGTAAGGCATGAGGCGGTAGCGCAGGCGGTGGTAGAAAGTGATGCTCTCATAAGCTGGATGCCCCTCGGGTGCTATGTTCCATACCTCGCGCAGGGGCCACTGGCCGTGGGCGCGGTAGAGCGGTATGAAGCAGCCAAACTGGTTCCACCGAGCCTGTAGCTCACGCCACTCTGCCAGGTCGGCGTTCTCGCGTCCGGTCTTGTCGAACAGTTTCTGTGCGGCCACGTACCGCTTCTCCACGCAGAAGCCGCCCTGGTCCATGCCCCAGAAAGGTATGCCCGACATAGAGAAGTTGATGCCCGCTGTCATCTGTGCGCGCATATCCTCCCACCGTGTGCCGATGTCGCCGCTCCATGTGGCTGTGCTGTAGCGTTGCAGCCCGGCGAAGCCGCTGCGCGTGAGCAGGAACACGCGGCGGTCGGGGTCGACGGAGCGCTGGCCGTTGTAGATGGCGTCGGCGTTCACAATGGAGTAAGCGTTGAAGTACTCATCGCTCGTACCCAGGGCTGTAGGGCCGCATAGAGCCTTGCGGTAGCCTATCGGCGTGCAGTCGCGCACGTTGGGCTCGGAGGCGTCCATCCACCATGCGTCTATCCCTTTGGCGTATTTGGAGTATAGGTTGTCGTCCATCTGCTGCCAGAAGAGCTTGCGTGCCCCGGCCGAGTAGGCATCGTAGAAGGAGCCTACGTAGCCCGGGCCTACCCAGTCGCGTATGGAGTCGGTCACTGCCTGGCGGTACATCCATCCCCGTGCGTCGAGAGCTTTGTAGTTGTCGGTGTTGCAGTAGAACTTTGGCCACACCGAAATCATGAACTTCCCGTGCATGGCGTGTACGCTGTCGAGCATCTGTTGCGGGTCGGGGTAGCGCTTGGGGTCGAAACGGTGGCTGCCCCACTGGTCGTCCTCCCAGTAGTTCCAGTCTTGCACGATGTTGTCCACAGGTATGCGCCTGCGGCGGAACTCGGCCAGCGTAGATAGCACCTCGGCCTGCGTCTTGTAGCGTTCGCGGCTCTGCCAGAAGCCTAGTGCCCACTTTGGCATCACCTGCGCGCGGCCCGTGAGGCGACGGTAGCCGCTGATGATGCTGTCCATTGAGTTGCCTGCTATGAAGTAATAGTCCATTGTTGGCGACATTTCGCTCCAGATGGACAGGCGGCCTTGCTCCTCGTCGGTTTGCGGTGTGGCCGCCCTGAGGCCGCAGTACGACGTGCCGCCGTCGGGCAGCCACTCTATGCGCAGGGGCATGGGGCGGCCCTTCTCCATGCGCATGGTGAACTTGTAAGAGTTTGGGTTCCACGCCGTGCGCCACCGCTCAGGCACCACGAGGCTGTCGCCGAGGTACACCTTGACGTATCCGGCGTAGTAGAGTATGAAGTGGTAGGTGGCGGTCTGCGGCGCGGTGAGCGTTCCCTCGTAGGTGACGGAAGAGCCGTCGAGCTTGAATCCCTTGGGCAGGTTGCCTATCACGCCTGAGTGCTCGAAGTAGATGGAATCTTCGCGGCGCGTGAGCGTCTTCCCGTCCTTGTCAGTATACGAGCCTGTGAGCGCGCCAGGCCGCCCCTGCTTGTCGCGCAGCGCGAAGGCGTGGCAGAGCTGGAGGTAGTCGTTGGGGTTGCCCCAGCGGCAGTAAGAGTAGCTGTCCCAGAGCAGTCCGTAGCCCTTGGTGCTCATCACGAACGGCACAGACACCTTGGTGTTGTACTGGAAAAGCTCCTCGTTGCGGCCCTTGTAGTTCATTTCTTCGGCCTGGTGTTGCCCCAGTCCGTAAAAGGCCTCGTCGGCAGGGCTGTCAAAGAGGGCGTGCCACGTGTAGCCCGTGCGTTGTTTTTCGGATAGCTTGTTGTGCTCAGCTGTCTTGCCCCAGTTCACCTCGCCCGGAGCCGATGGCCGGTAGCCTTCGGGCAGTGTGGTCTGCGGAGACACGTACTTGGTGAATGTCTTGCCGCCGCTTGCCGCTTCGCGCAGCAGAACACGGCCTGACTGCCTGTCGCGGAACACGATGCCGCCTGTGGTCCGGCTTATGCTCACTTTGAGTGTGCGGGTGGTAAGGTCAATGCTGTCGCCCCTTTCGTTCCAAGTATACTTGCCTGTGTGTGCTTGTGGAACGATGATGAGGCTCTTCCTCGCCTGTGGCAGTTCCTTTCCCGGCGCAGCCTCCACCCTTATTATGTTGTCTGTCATTACGGTCAGCCTCACCGTTCCTGCCGAGCTTTGCGAGGCTTCGTCGATGGGGATGGTGATGCCGTGTTCGGTGGGTTGTACGTTTGTGGCCATGGCGCATGATGGCCCTAAGAAGGCCATTGCGGCCAAAAAAATCTTTTTTGTTGTCATTGGTTTTAGTTATCAATAAATTCATGGTGGCTGCCGGTGGCGTGTGGAATGTGGCCTGCAATGTTGCCACGCTCTTGTCATGCCTGCCAATGGGCTGTATGGCAGCTCCGTTCTTTAAGGCATTGGGCTGCGAGGTTCTGGCAAAGATGATGCCGACCGGGAAGAGTATGTTTGCATTCTGTTCCCAACGTGCTGCCTATTTTGGCACAAAGGTAATGTAAAAAGGTTAGATATGCAAGAATGTATAATTAAATAAATATGAATATCCGCATTTTGCCCATACTTGCAAATATACAATAAAAACGCGTGCTCCGTCGTCTGGCTTTTCTGTATGCGCCATGCCGTGACTTGAAACAGCCTCCTATGACCGGTTGGGGGCTAGTGGTTTGTAATCGGATGGCAATACAGCAATTTATCGTACTGCCAAAGGGCAGAGTGCCGTGAATGCCATAATGAACGTGGATATTGTGTGATTCTTCCTGCCCTTCAGAATTCCACCGTAAGCCCCACCGTGGGCATCAGCGTGCCACTTTCCTGGGCTATATGCTTCATCCGATAGCGTTGCTCGGATGCCGGCGCGCCGGGATTTTCCACCACTCCGGTGCTCATCAGCACGTCGGGCTGCTTCAGCACGCTCTTTGTTACGTTCTGCAGGTCTATGTATATGCCGAGCCGCCAGTTGCGGAAGTAAAAGTCCTTGTCCACCCTCACGTCGAGTTGGAAAAACGCGTCAAGCCTTCCTGTATTGTAGCGCGAGTAGTCGAGATATGGCCTGCCCTGCGCATCCCATGCCTCCACTAGCGACGACTTGTCCTCGTCATAGGGCGTGTAAGGGCTGCCGCCAACTGCGCTCAGCTTGGCTCCTACGCTCCATTCATGCGGCAACTCGTATGTGCCGCTCACGTTGGCGATGAACCTGTTGTCCCATGCCGACGGAACGTAAGCCTCCTTTTCTGCCGAGCTGCGGAACTCGCTGCGATACACCGTGAGCGAGGCCACCGACACAAACCGCCCTGGCTTCTGCCAGCGCAGCGATGCCTCAATGCCGTATGCGCGGCCCTCGGCGTTTGGCACAAGCAGCTCGTTGCCCACCACGCCGTAGTCGTTGCCCTTGCACGAGAGCGGAATGCCGTCGGCAACCGACAGCGGCAGGCGCGAGTAGCGCTTAAAGAACCCCTCAACGGCCACCACCATGGCCTCCGACACATTCCACTCCGCCCCGGCGTTGGCGTTGGCCACCCGCATATAGCGCAGGCCCTTGTTGGCATAGCGGCCCTCGCTGTCCTTGTAACCGAGCGCCGTGTAGGGCGGCAACTGGTGGTAAAGTCCAGCCGCGGCGTTGAGAGCCAGTGCCGGGAACACTCGCCACGATACCGACACCGTGGGCGAGATGTTCTCCCACACACGTGCCATCCGCGCCGAATATCCGCAGCCGTCCATGCGCAGTCCTGCCGTGGCGGTAAGCTTCCCGCCGGCCGACTTGTAGCGGGCCGAGGCGAACGCTCCCCACCCGGCCATGCCGATAGATGCCGACTGGCTGCGGTCTGTCCTTCCGCCATTGCCATAGACCCGCTGAAACGTGCGGTCGTCATACCGCGCGTAATACGCCTCTGCGCCCCCGGCCAGCGTCCACCGCTCGCCGTAGGTGCGGTTTTCGGCTCTCAGCGTGGCCTTCTGCTCGTGCGAAGCGAGGTCGAGCGTCAGGTTATCGGGCGAGGAGTCATCGTTGTTCCGGTATTTCAGGTTGCTGTTGTACAGGTAGTTGTAGCCCAACGACAGCGTGCTCACGTTGCGCCCGGCATAGTGCTTGTAGGCCGTCCCTATGGTAAAGGTGTTTTGCTTGATGCGCGGCAGGTAGCTCAGCAGGTACTCCGCGTCCTCGCCCTCCTCGTCGGTGTTCAGCCTCATGTTGTCTATCCCAGCCAGCCCGAGCACGGTCAGCTCGTCACGTTCGGTCAGCCGGGTCTTTATCTTGAACTGTCCGTCGATGAAGTTGGGCAGAAACGGCAGGCCAAGCATCTTGAACAGCAGCTGCAAGTACGACTGCCTGACAGAGATCAGGTACGTGGTGCGCAGCCCGAAGTGCCCCGACGCGCTCAGCGACACCTCCGACGCGCCGAGCGTTGCCTTCAGGCTGTTGCCGTCGGGGTTGCCGTCACGCAGCCTTATGTCCAGCACCGAGCTTAGTGCCCCTCCCTTGTCGGCCGGGAACGCTCCCGTATAGAATTGCACCTCGCGTATGAAATCGGCGTTGAGTATGCTCACCGGCCCGCCCGTGGCGCCCTGTGTGGCAAAGTGGTTGATGTTGGGAATCTCGATGCCGTCAAGGTAAAAGCGGTTCTCCGACGGCGAGCCGCCGCGCACTATGAGGTCGTTGCGGTAGCCGATGGGCGAGAACGACACTCCGGGATAAGAACGGACAATGCGCGATATGTCGCGATTGCCGCCCGGGCTCTTCTCTATCTCGCCCATGCCTATCACGTGCAGGCTGACGGGACTCACCTTTTCTATGCGCAACGGCGTTGCACTGACGGTAACGCCGGCCAGCACCGATGCGTCCTCCTCCATCTCTACCACCACGGGGGGCAGCGTGGCCGACACCACATACTCGTCAGACACAGCGTCCTTGTAGCCCATGCACGAAACGGCAAGGCGTTGCAAGCCTGGCTCCACACCATTGATGGCAAACCGCCCGAGGCTGTCGGCTGATGCCCCCTTGCCAGCGTTGCCATATACAGTGACCAAAGCGAAAGGCACAGGCTGGCGCGACAGCGCGTCCACCACACGCCCGCGCACAGTGAACCCGCTGCCCTGTGCCATGCACAACGCGCAGAAGCATGGCAGCAGCAACAGCGCGACAACTGCCAGCGGCAGGCGCCAGGACTGGCTGCCGCTGCGGCTCCGCGCTCTTTCGCCGTACCAGACGGCATTCTTTTCTCTACAAAACATATCGTGTGCGATGTTGTCCCGTCTCGCGAGGCTTGACCGCCTGTGGAGCGGAAGCCGGACGGGCAGTGCAAAGATAAGAAATTTATGCGAAACAAAATGTGCCGCAAAACCTTTTGTTTTTTTACCGGCCAATGCCGCGTCAGGCCAAAGGCATTAGCGCCCATGGCGCGTATCAAAAAACAAAGCCTGCCGCCTGCCATCGCAAAACGTGCCGTTTCGCGTTGCAAAACACGCCGTTTTACAGCCTGAAACGTGCCGTTTTGGAGGCCAAAACGGCACGTTTCGCAACCCCTCTGACTATCAATAGGTTACAGCGTGTGGCGGCGGTGGCTGGCCGCATATCAATAATTGCAGTTGCCGGCGGCGCAGCCTGCCCGCCTTCCTGACGGCTGCCTGCCCCTCACACATGGCGTTTGCATAAATTAACGCACACGCGCCATGCAATCTTGCGCATAATACGTACATTTGCAAGTCATATAACCGAAACAGAAATCCAACGACAACAACATGAACCTCCCTACTTCCCAACTGCTCACGGAGCGGCTACTGTTGCGCCCGTGGCGCGAGAGCGACGCCGAAGCCATGTACAAATATGCCTCCGACCCGGCCATAGGCCCGATAGCCGGATGGGAGCCGCACACGTCAGTAGAACACAGCCGCGAGATAATACGCACGGTGTTCGCCGCTCCCGAGACTTACGCCATGGTGCTGCGCGAGACGGGCGAGCCGGTGGGCAGCGCGGGCATAATGACCGCCGACGGGCTGCACAGTGCGCAGATGGCGGCAGGCGACGCCGAGATAGGCTACTGGATAGGCCGGCCCTACTGGGGGCGCGGACTCACGCCCGAGGCCGTGGCTTGCCTGCTCCGCCGCTGCTTCGAGGTGCTTGGTTACCGCAGGGTGTGGTGCGGCCACTATGACGGCAACGCCCAGTCGCGCAGGGTGATGGAGAAGTGCGGCTTCCGCTTCCATCACACCGAGACAGGCAAGCCTTCGCCGCTTGGCGACCTGCGCACAGAGCACTTTATGAGCTTGACAAAAGAAGAATGGAAAGCATGGCTTCAGATTCGTCGTGTCACAACGGACAAGAAACGATATTTGCCACTATTGCTTATCGGCGATGAACAGGAATCGATGATTGATCGCTATCTGGACCGAGGGGAGATGTTCGTGATGGTGGACAGTGAGGAAGCGGCAGTCGCTGTTGCTGTTGCGACCGATGAAGGCGACGGCGTAGTAGAGTTAAAGAACCTGGCAGTCGCCCCCTCTTTACAGCGTAAGGGCCATGGGCGAAGTATGGTAAGGTTTCTGTGCAATCACTATAAGAACAGATACCGTATCATGCTTGTCGGCACAGGTGACAGCAGGGCGACCGTATCTTTTTATGAGAATTGTGGTTTTGGTTATTCGCATACCATAAAGGATTTCTTCCTCAAAAACTATGACCATCCAATCATAGAGGAGGGCAAGATATTGAAGGATATGATCTGTTTCAAGCGCGAGCTTGGTGACGTAGAAGCGAAGGCGCAATGAAAACAGAAGTGAACCCTAAGGAGACCACGCGGGCATACGCATTCGAAATGTGGATGAACGCGCCCATGCCCATGGTGACATTTATCAAGACTCTCGACGTGACGCGCCTCAGGAAGGCCGCCCGGCGGCGTGGCATGAAGTTTAACATGCTGATGTGCTGGTGCATAGGACGGGCGGCGAGCGCCGTCAAGGAGTTCTACACACTGCCCGTAGGCGGCAGGCTGGTGCAGTACGACACCATCGCCGTGAACACCATCGTGGCCAACAGCGAGGGCGAGGTAAGCTCGTGCGACATCCCCTTCACCGCCGACCTGCGGCAGTTCAATGCCGACTATATGCGGCTGACAAGGCAGGTGGCCGAGACGTGCAGAAACCACGACCTGACGGAAAGCATGGTGATAGGCACCTCGGCCCTGGCCCAATACGACATAGACGGCGCGGTGGGAATGTACAGCGGAGTGTTCAACAACCCGTTCATGATATGGGGCAGATATCGCAAACACCTATTCAAGACCACGCTCACGGTGTCGTTCCAGTTCCATCACACGCAGATGGACGGAGCGCACGCTGCCCGCTTCCTGGACAATCTGCAAAAAGAAATCAGCAAATTGCAGGTTTGATCGGCCGGTGTGATGTCGGTGGTGGGGGGCTTGCAGCCAAAGGGCTATGGCTCCGGCAACGACAGGTGTGGCCATGGAGGTGCCTGTGTTTGAGTTCCAGGCGTATGTACGCCCGTTGAAAGCGAAATGGGCTACATCAGAGCGTATGTCGCCGGCCTCGGGGGCCGTTCTTTGGACATGGGCTTGGTTCGCTGCCTTGCGGACGAGCGGCGACAACTTGTCTGTGCGCGCCGTCTGCGCAGTGGCGCAGGTCACGGCAAGGCAGGCCGCAATGGTCAGTGCGTATGGAAAATTCATGTCAGTGGCAGGTTGGTTTGTTTTGCAAAAGAAACAAAAATCCCGAGACTGGCAAGCGATACAAGAAAAAAGAGCCGCAGCAAATGGCTTGCTGCGGCTCTTTCGTGTATTTGGCGACCCTGTCGCGGTTACTTTTCTATGCCGCGGTTGGTCAGTGTCGTGTTAATCAGTGTCTCATATTTGCCAAGTTGTTCAGGCGTGAGCACATAGCTCATGTAACGGATGTCCTTTGCCACAGCGCCAGCGAGCAGTTCCTTGCGCTCAGTGTCGCCGGCTTGTGCGGCGGTCATCATGTCGTTGCGGAAAGTGCGGTTGAGAGCTTCCACGCTGTTCATCTGGTCGAGAGTAAGCCCGAGCGTTTCGCCCAGTCGGCGCAGATTGTAGCTGATGTCGTAAGAAGCAGTGCTGTCTGCCTGTGCCGTAGCAGAGATTTCTGCGTTTGTGTTGGTCTCGGCAGCATTCATTCCGTTCTCGTTACCTGCAAATGTCATGGTCATGCTGAGCAGAGCCACGACGGTTACATACAATCTTTTCATCTTTGTTACCCTTTCTTTTTCTTTTGTTACTACTTTCTTTTACTGCTGACCGGTCAGTTTCTTTGTGTTTGTTTTATTGATTTTCCGATGCAAAGATACGGTGATTTTTGGTAATAACAATGATTTTTGCCAATTGTGTGCGCAAACAGCTGTTTTAATTGACCCACGTCAAATAATGGGGCAGATAACGATTATTTAATATTTTCGCATTAACTCAGTCTGATTGTGTTCAGTTCGGAATAAAATGACTAACTTTGCAAACAAAAACAAACATCAGACAAAAGACATGGACAAAGCACAAAACAAGTACATAGCCGTGGCTTACAAGCTTTACACGGTTGAAAACGGAGAGAGCGAACTAGTGGAAGAGGCTACCAAAGAAAACCCATTCCTGTTCATAAGCGGCTTCGGCGTAACGCTCGACGCTTTTGAGCGCCAGGTGGGCGGGCTAGAGAAAGGGGCCGGCTTCGACTTCACCCTGGCCAAGGACGAGGCCTATGGTGATTATGAGGACGCCCGCGTGCTTGAGCTGGAGCGCGCCATGTTCTGCATCAACGGACACTTTGACCACGAGCATATATACAAAGACGCAATCGTGCCGCTGCAGAATGCTGACGGCAACCGTTTCTACGGACGTGTGCTCAGCATCGGCGACGACAAGGTGAGGATGGACCTTAACCACCCACTGGCCGGAAAGACGCTCCAGTTCGTGGGCAGTGTGGTTGAGAGCCGCGAGGCCACTAACGAAGAGATACAGGCCATGGTCAACCGCCTGAGCGGCGAGGGCTGCGGATGTGGCTGCGACGGTTGCGGCGGCGATTGCGGCGAGGGCTGCGGCGGTCATGAGCACGGTCACCACGACCACAAGGGAGGCTGCTGCGGCGGTCACTGCCACGACTGACCCGTGGAGCATCAGTACAGCGATGCTTTCAAATTCGTAACTCAAAATTCGTAACTCAAAATTCGTAATCCGGTGCGCAACACATTCGGCAATATCTTCACCCTTACATCGTTCGGCGAGAGCCACGGCGAAGCCGTTGGCGGCGTGGTAGACGGTATGCCCGCAGGCATAGACATAGACATGGAGTTTGTGCAAAGGGAACTTGACCGCCGCCGCCCGGGGCAGAGCGACATAACATCGAGCCGCCGCGAGGCCGACCGCGTGGAGCTGCTCAGCGGCGTGTTTGAGGGGAAATCAACAGGCGCGCCCATTGGATTCACGGTGCGCAACACCAACCAACACTCGCAGGACTACGAGAACCTGCGCTGTCTTTTCCGTCCGTCGCACGCTGACTATACATATTATAGTAAGTATGGAGTTCGCGACCATCGCGGCGGAGGCCGCTCGTCGGCCCGCGTAACGATAAGCCGGTGTGTAGGCGGGGCGCTGGCCAAGCTGGCGTTGAGGCGCGTGGGCATAAGCGTAGCGGCCTATACATCGCAAGTGGGCGACATCAGTCTCGACTGCGACTACACCAAGTACGACCTCAGCCTGGCTGAGGGCAACGCCGTGCGCTGCCCCGATCCCGTCAAGGCCATTGCCATGGATCGGCTCATAAGGGAGGTGAAGGCGCAGGGCGACACAATAGGCGGGGTGATAACCTGCGTTGTAAAGGGATGCCCGCCCGGGCTCGGCGAGCCGGAGTTCGGCAAGCTCCATGCCGCTCTTGGCGAGGCCATGCTGAGCATCAACGCCGTGAAAGGCTTCGAGTATGGTGAGGGCTTCGCGGGCGTGACGGCCCGCGGGTCGGAGCAGAACGACGTGTTCGTGAGCCGCGAAGGGCGCATTGCCACAGCCACAAACCACAGCGGTGGCATACAGGGGGGCATAAGCAATGGGGAAGACATATATTTCCGCGTGGCGTTCAAGCCCGTGGCGACTTTGCTGCGCGAACAGCCTACAGTAGACTTAGAAGGCAATGCTACTATGTTTACTGCCCGCGGGCGGCATGACCCCTGCGTGCTGCCGAGGGCAGTGCCGGTAGTCGAGGCCATGGCGGCCATGACACTGCTCGACTATTGGCTGCTGGCCAAGACTGTGCGCCTGTGACTGGCGTGCCGGCTGTTGCAACCGGCTTTCATCAATAGCCTCTGCAACCGTGTGCGCACACCGAAATTAATTGAAAAAACTTTTGCCAAATGTTTGCTGAATTGGCGAAACATTTGTATATTTGCAATATGTAATATCACGGATTTGTGAAAATCCTGATACGACATTAGTTAAGTCTAGTTTAGTTTTTGTGTTGGTTGAGGGCGGTCGATTGGGCTGCCCTCTTTTGTATATGGCTGCGGCTCCACTCCAGCTGCCAGGTTGTGCTTTCAGCGAGGTGGCGGATATTGCGAAAAGCATGGACACTGTTGGGGCAACGGTAGCTGCCCATGGGTATTTTATGCAGCCCGCGGTGCACGCCAGTCAAATGGCATGCGTAAGGGGGAACATTATAATGACCAGTGTCAAATAGTGGCTTCGCCAGCCGCCTTGCGGTAGGCAGTGGGCGTCATGCCGGTGAACTTCTTGAACGTGCGGTCGAAGTAAGCCATGTCATCGAAGCCCAAGGCATAGGCAATCTCCTTTACAGGCACAGGTTCGGTGAGCAGCCGCAGCTTGGCCTTGTCCATCTTCTTCTTGTTGATGTAGTAGAGTGGCGTCATCTTCATCTCGCGCTTGAAAGTCCTGATGAGGTGATCCTTTGACAGGCACGACAACTCGGCGAGGGTGTCTAGGTCGGGCTTGTCGGCGAGGTGGGCGCGTATGAAATCCAGCACCCGCGTTATGCGCTCGTCGCTGGCGTATTGTTTGGGCTGCGCCTTGCGCAGGAAAACGGCCAGCAGCTGGTAGATGATGCCCCGTGACTCAACCCTCGCATAGAGGTCGCGTCGCTTGTTTATCAGGATGTTGCGGTTGAGCGAAGGGTCGTTGTCGTAGAAGCGCGGGTCGGTTTGCGTAAGCTCCAGGCCGGGGCAAAGCGCGTGCAGCCGCCTGATGAGGGGTAGGGTGGATGCATCGGCCTCAATCTCGGTGGGCAATGCCCAGTCCTCAAGAATGTCGTGGTCAGACTCATTATATATATGTATATAGTAATGGCAGAACTCTTCGTTGCACACATAGCTGTGGGGCGTGAATGCCGGCACGATGTACATGAATCCCTGCCTCAGGCTTTGCGTTGAGTTAGGCATCACTATGTCGGCGTGGCCTTTGGTGACGTAGTATATGCGCGTGAACGGGCTGCATATGTTCTTGTAGTTCCAGCTGGCAAGGCAGCGGGCTTCGCCTATGTGCAACACGAGGAAATGCATTTGGTCAATGTCGTAGTTCATGGGCATTTGCGTTGTGTGCAAAGATAGCTTAAAAAGTTGGTACCGCCAAGCCGTAGACTGCTGTTTGTTATGTCTGCCGGGCGAAGTATGTCGATATTGTACTAACAAATAGCGGGCAAATGCCACTGCGATGGCGCGGAAAGTGCTAACTTTGCAAACAGCAGGCAGAGGAAAGAAGCGGCTGCCGCCACAGTGAAACTAAAACTATACATATCATGAACCAATATCCTAAAATTGGCATCCGCCCCACCATTGACGGCCGTCAGGGCGGTGTGCGCGAGAGCCTTGAAGAGAAGACGATGAACCTTGCCCGGTCGGTGGCAGAGCTTATATCATCAAACGTGAGGTATGCCGACGGCAAGCCCGTGGAGTGCGTAATAGCCGACGGCACGATAGGGCGAGTGGGCGAAAGTGCCGCCTGCGCTGCCAAGTTTGAGCGCGAGGGCGTGGGTGCCACCATCACAGTGACCTCATGCTGGTGCTACGGCTCGGAGACAATGGACATGAACCCCTACTGGCCAAAGGCAGTGTGGGGATTCAACGGCACAGAGCGCCCCGGTGCCGTTTACCTTGCTGCTGTGCTGGCAGGCCACGCGCAGAAAGGCTTGCCCGCCTTCGGCATATATGGCCGCGACGTGCAGGACATAGATGACAACAGCATACCGGCCGACGTGGCCGAGAAGATACTGCGCTGGGCGCGCGCCGCCGTGGCCGTGGCGCAGATGCGCGGGCAGAGCTACCTCTCGATAGGCAGCCAGTGCATGGGCATCGCCGGGAGCATAGTGAACCAGGAGTTCTTCCAGGAATACCTCGGAATGCGCAACGAGAGCGTGGACGAGACCGAGATACTGCGCCGCATGGATGAGGGCATATACGACCCGGAGGAGTTTGCCCGGGCCATGGCCTGGACGGAGAAATACTGCAAGCCGAAGGAAGGCTGGGACAAGAACCGCCCCGAGCGCCAAAAGACGCGCGAGCAGAAGGATGCCGACTGGGAGTTTGTTGTGAAGATGATGATTATCGTCCGCGACCTCATGCTGGGCAACCCAAGGCTGCGCGAACTTGGCTTCAAGGAAGAGGCCATAGGTCACAACGCCATCGCCGCAGGGTTCCAGGGCCAGCGCCAATGGACCGACTGGAAACCCAACGGCGACTTTACCGAAGCCCTTATGTGCAGTACGTTCGACTGGAACGGCATACGCCGAGCTTACGTGCTGGCCACGGAGAATGACTCTTGCAACGCAGTCGCCATGCTGTTCGGCAACTTGCTTACCGGCTGCGGGCAGATGTTCAGCGACGTGCGCACGTATTGGAGTCCGGAGGCGGTGAAGCGCGTCACGGGCAAGGAACTTACAGGGTTGGCTTCGGGCGGCATGATACACTTGATAAACTCGGGTGCAACCACGCTCGATGCCACGGGTGAAAGCACCAATGCCACAGGCGAGCACTGCATGAAGCCGTGCTGGGAGATGACCGAAAAGGACGCAGAGGCTTGCCTGGCCGCAACCAACTGGCTGCCTGCCGACCGCGACTACTTCCGAGGCGGAGGCTTCTCGAGCAACTTCCTAAGCAGGGGCGGCATGCCCGTCACCATGTCGAGGCTGAACATGGTGAAGGGGCTTGGCCCCGTGCTGCAGATAGCCGAGGGGTGGACAGCCGACGTGGAGCCAGAGATATTCGAGGTGCTCAACAAGCGCACCGACCCGACGTGGCCTACGACGTGGTTCGTGCCGCGCCTCTGCGACAAGCCTGCCTTCCGCGATGTATATTCGGTGATGAACAACTGGGGGGCAAACCACGGCGCGATAAGCTACGGCCACATAGGCGCCGACCTCATAACGCTTGCCTCGATGCTGCGCATACCGGTATGCATGCACAACGTGGATGAGGACAAGATATTCCGCCCCGCAGCTTGGAACGCCTTCGGCATGGACAAGGAGGGGGCCGACTACAGGGCCTGTGCCACATACGGGCCTATATATAAATGACGGCATGGGCTTGCAGGCTATGACGGCAGGTTAAGGTGTTTTGAATAAGTTGACTGTTACGGATTGGGGGCTGCCAAGGCAGCCCCAATCTCGGTAACGCCCGCCTTGCGCGGAAGGCCGCCATGGCTGCAGGGCGTTGGGAAACAAAATATTATGACGGAAAGAGAGAATGGAATGGAAGGTTACAGAGTGAAGCAATACTGCGAGCCGGTGAAGCGCTACTGCCAGACGCTGGAGCTGCGTGACAACCCGGAACTGATAGCGGAGTACAGGAGACGGCACGGGCGTGGCAACGCCTGGCCGGAGATACTGGCGGGAATACGCCAGGTGGGCATATTGGAGATGGAGATATACATCCTTGGCACACGACTCTTCATGATTGTGGAGACACCGCTCGACTTCGACTGGGATGAGGCCATGGCCCGCCTGGCCACGTTGCCCCGCCAGCAGGAGTGGGAAAACTACATGGCCGTGTTCCAGAAGGCTGAGGCTGGAGCCTCTTCGGCCGAGAAGTGGCAGCCGATGGAGCGTATGTTTTACCTTTATGAATAGGTCTTGCACCATGTCTGCGGCCGGTCTGCGCAGTGCCGTGAGCATGGCCGAACGTGACCGTCCGGCTGCGGGCCGCTGCGTTGGCAAGGATACAAAAAACAGTACAGCCGATAAAAAACTTTCAATTTATTTGTATAGTTCGCAAAAAAGTTATATTTTTGCAAGCAGATAAACAAAGACAGAAACGTCATGAGTAAGTTGGACGCATCTTTTAGCTACTTTTTCTACTTTTACTTTGCAAGGAATTGCGGAGCGGGAAGTTGCGTGTGAATTTCAACTTATGGCAAGATAAAACCAAATGAAGGTTACACTTGAATCCCGCTCCATCACAGATGAGGCGGGATTTCTCGTAAGAAGCGAACAGAAACAAAACATCATAGACTGAAAATGAAGAGAGTAGCAATACAAGGATTCGTAGGGTCGTTTCACGACATAGCGGCTCACCAGTACTTCGACGGCGAACAACTGCAGCTCGTATGCTGCGCCACGTTCGAGGAAGTCTTCGAGCATTTGGCCAAAGACCCCACGATGATTGGCATGACGGCTATCGAAAACACCATAGCCGGCAGTCTGCTGCACAATTACGAGCTGCTGCGCGACTCGGGAATGACTGTGGTCGGCGAGCACAAACTGCACATCTCACACTGCATCTGCTGCCTGCCCGATGATTCGTGGGAGACGGTTTCTGAGGTACACTCACACCCCGTGGCATTGATGCAGTGCCGCCAGTTCCTGGCCGGGCACCCCGAACTGAAGCTCGTCGAGTGTGACGACACAGCCGGGTCGGCCCGTGACATCGCTGAAGGCGCGCGCCGGGGGTGCGCGGCCATCTGCAGTTCTGATGCCGCACGAATCTACGGAATGAAGATACTTGAAGACCATATCGAGGACAACAAGCACAACTACACGCGCTTCCTCGTTTCATGCAACCCCGGCAAGGCAGACTTCCTGCGCCCGCTCGACAAGACCGACAAGGCGAGCCTCGTCTTCGCCTTGCCCCACGAGGAAGGTTCGCTCTCGCAGGTGCTCAGCATCCTGTCGTTCTACAAGATAAACCTTACCAAGATACAGTCGCTGCCCATCATCGGGCATGAGTGGGAATACCTGTTCTACGTCGACGTGACGTATGACAACCTTACCCGCTACCGCCAGAGCATCGACGCTATAACACCGCTGACACGCGAGCTGAAAATATTGGGAGAATATCAAGATGGAAAGCAATCAGCATAATGGCATACAGCCCGCCGACAGGCTCAGCCTGGTAAGCGAGTACTACTTCAGCCGCAAGCTGAAGGAAGTGGCACGGCTCAACGCCGAGGGCAAGGATATAATAAGCCTCGCGATAGGAAGCCCCGACATGCCGCCGTCGCCGCAGACCGTGGAGAAGCTGTGCGAGGTGGCGCACCGCCCTGACGCCCACGGATACCAGCCCACCATGGGAACGCCCGAGCTTCGGCAGGCTATGGCAGGCTTCTACCGCCGCTGGTATGGCGTAGAGCTTGACCCGGAGACCGAGATACTGCCGCTCATTGGCAGCAAGGAAGGCATTCTCCACGTCACGCTGGCGTTTGTCAATCCAGGCGATGAGGTGCTGGTACCCAATCCCGGCTATCCCACTTACACCTCGCTGAGCAAGCTTCTCGGCGCCAAGGTGGTGAACTACGACCTCAACGAGGCCGACGGTTGGCAGCCCGACTTCGGGCAGCTGGAGCGGATGGACCTCAGCCGCGTGAAGCTCATGTGGACAAACTATCCCAATATGCCAACCGGCGGCAACGCCCGCATGGAGACATACGAGAGGCTGGTCAGCTTTGCGCGCCGCCATTCAATAGTCGTCGTTAACGACAACCCGTATTCGTTCATCCTCAACGAGCGGCCAATATCGCTCTTGCAGGTGCCTGGGGCAAAGGAGTGCTGCATAGAGTTCAACTCTATGTCAAAGAGCCACAATATGCCCGGGTGGCGAGTGGGGCAGTGCTCAAGCAACGCAACGTTCATAAGCTGGATATTAAAGGTGAAGAGCAACATAGACAGCGGAACATTCCGCGGTCTCCAGCTTGCCGCAGCCGAGGCTTATGGCAATGACGCCGAGTGGCACAGGCATGCCAACATAGATACTTACAGCCGCCGCCGGGGCATAGCCGAGGCTATCATGGCTGCGCTGGGCTGTACATTCGACTCATCACAGGTGGGAATGTTTCTATGGGGGCGCATCCCAGACTGCTACCGGGATGCCGAGCAGCTCACAGAGATGGTGCTCCGCGAGGCCCGCGTTTTCATCACTCCCGGTTTCATCTTCGGGTCAAACGGCCGCCGCCATGTGCGCATATCGCTCTGTGCCAAGGACGAGAAACTGAGCGAGGCACTGGCCCGCGTGGAGCAGATGATGGCCGCGCGGAAAGCCTGAACAGGGTGCAAGACAATAGAAAAACGAAACAACAACAAAATGATATATTGCTTATGGAACTCGAACTTGAACCACTTAACCTCCCGAGCAACACCGAACGGCCGTTCGTTATAGCAGGCCCTTGCTCAGCGGAGACAGAAGAACAGGTGATTGAAACCGCCAAGCAGCTCGCAATGAAAGGCTGTAGGATGTTCCGTGCCGGTGTGTGGAAGCCGCGCACCAAGCCCGGAGGATTTGAGGGAAACGGCGAGACGGCGCTGCCATGGCTCAACCGTGTGCAGAAGGAAACTGGCATGCTGGTGGCCACTGAGGTGGCCACGCCCGAACATATAGAGCTGGCCTTGAAGTATGGGATAGACATATTGTGGGTCGGCGCGCGCACTTCGGCCAACCCATTTGCCATGCAGGCCATGGCCGACGCACTTAGGGGAGTCGACATCCCAGTGTTTGTCAAGAACCCGGTCAACCCCGACCTGGAGCTCTGGATAGGCGCAATGGAACGCATTAACCAGGCTGGCGTCAAGCGGATGGCTGCCGTTCACCGCGGATTCTCCAGCTACGACAAAAAGATTTACCGCAACCTGCCCATGTGGCAGATACCCATCGAGCTTCACCGCCGCATCCCAGACCTGCCCATGATATGCGACCCGAGCCACATAGGTGGCCGCCGCGAGCTCATAGCCCCGCTCTGCCAGCAGGCGTTGGACCTCGGTTTCGATGGCCTTCTCATCGAGAGCCACTGCGACCCCGACAAGGCTTGGAGCGACGCAAAGCAGCAAGTCACACCAGATGTGCTCGACTATATACTTTCGTTGCTGGTTGTTCGCAGCGAGACCAACACCACCGAGGGCATCACTGCGCTGCGCAAGCAAATTGATGAACTTGACAACCAGCTCATGGAACTGCTCGCCAAGCGTATGCGTGTCTGCCGCGAGATAGGGCAGTACAAGAAGGAGCACAACATGACCGTGCTCCAGTCGGCCCGCTACAGCGAGATTCTCGACAAGCGCGGAGCGCAAGGCTCGCTCTGCGGCATGAGTCCGGAGTTTGCCACAAACGTCTTTGAGCTTATCCACGGCGAGTCTGTGAGGCAGCAGATGGAAATAATAAATAAGTGAAAAGTTAAAAGTTAAAAATTAAAAGAATGTGCAATAAAGGTTGGCTTGCAGCCAATGCTGTTCGTGCCTCGTATGAAACGGGAGCCTTGGCAACTGTGGAAGCCTTGGCAACACCAAGACCCTATTGCAACTTGTCCAAGCTTACCTTGCGACGCATTTTCTTTTAATTTTTAATTCTTAATTTTTAATTTCTACGTTATGAGGATTTTAGTAATGGGCGCAGGCAAGATGGGGAGCTTCTTCCTTGATCTGCTAAGCTTCGAACACGAGATGGCGGTCTATGAGAAAGACCCGATGAGGATGCGGTTTACGTACAACTGCCGCCGCTTCACGTCGCTTGACGAGGTTCGGGAGTTCAAGCCGGAACTTGTCGTAAACGCCGTGACGGTTAAGTACACCATCTCTGCTTTCAAGGAAGTGATGCCTTGCCTGCCTGCCGAATGCATAGTTAGCGACATAGCGTCAGTAAAGACTGGGCTGAAAGATTTCTACCAGCAGTGTGGCCATCCGTATGTATCTACCCATCCGATGTTTGGCCCCACGTTTGCCAACCTGCACCAGCTCAGTGAGGAGAACGCCATCGTGATAAGCGAGGGCGACTACATGGGCCGAATCTTCTTCAAAGACCTTTACCGCAGGCTCGGCTTGAGTGTTTACGAATACACATTCGAGGAGCACGACCGCACTGTTGCTTATTCGCTTAGCATCCCGTTCGTGAGCACTTTCGTCTTTGCCGCGGTCATGAAGCATCAGGACGCGCCCGGCACAACCTTCAAGCGCCATATGAATATAGCCAAGGGCGTGCTTGGCGAGGACGACTACCTGCTTCAGGAAATACTTTTCAATCCATACACAGCAGGCCAGGTGGAGCGCATCATGGGCGAGATGCAGGATTTGCTCGGCATAATAGAGCGTAAAGATGCCAAGGCGATGAAGGCTTACCTGACAAAGATTCGCAATAATGTGAAAAATGATTTAGACAGGCAATGAACCTTTCTTTATTGGCATGAAGTTTGTTGTAAAAATCAAAAACGTAAAATTATGGCAGCAGGCAAATGGATAGGGGGCATCCTCGGATGGATGGCCGGTGGCCCGCTCGGAGTGTTGGCGGGCATAGCGATAGGCGCGTTGTTTGATTACGGCATGGACACGGTCAACCAACCCGCCACAGACAGGGGGGCGGCAGGCACCGGGCCGTATGAAGGCGCGAACGGCTTCGAGGGGCAGCGCAACAGCTTCCTCTTTGCCATGCTGGTGCTCGTGTCTTACATAATAAAGGCCGACGGCCGCGTGATGCACTCTGAGATGGAACTTGTGCGCCGCTTCCTGCGCAGCAATTTCGGCGACATGGCTTCCCGGCAGGGCGAGGACATTCTGAAGAGACTCTTCGAAGAGCACAAGCGCAGCGGCAACGCCGCCTTCCGCACCACCGTGGCCGACTGCTGCGCGCAGATAGCTGCCAACATGGACTACGCCCAGCGGCTGCAGTTGCTCAACCTCCTTGTTCTCGTGGCCCGGGCCGACGGCACGGTGGCCACGGCGGAGGCTGAAGCCATAAGGGAGTGCGCGGCGTGGATGCGCATGGCGCCGGCAGATGCTGACTCTATGCTCAACCTTGGCGGCGACAGCCTTGAGGCCGCCTACAAGGTGCTCGGTGTGCCGCCTACGGCCACCGACGACGAAGTGCGCAGTGCCTACCGCAAGCTGGCCCTGCGCCATCACCCCGACCGGGTGGCCACGCTCGGCGAGGACATACGCTCGGCCGCCGAGAAGAAGTTCCAGGAAATCAACGACGCGAAGGAGCGGATTTACAAGGCACGGGGGATGTGACCTTCATTTTGCGAAGATGGCTTTGCGAAACTTTATTGTGCGTTCCGGCCTGCAGGCAAATCATTGCTTGCAGGCCGGAACGGTTGTTTTCAGCCGGTGCAGCCGCTTTTACGCAGCAAATCGCCTCGTTTCGTATGCCATATCGGCGCACTCAAGCTTCTTTGTGCATGGTGAAAAGCCTGCCTTTTCTCATCGCTGCCAGGTTTATGAAAGAACCTATGGGATGGAAAAGGGCCGAATCCCGATGTGGATTCAGCCCTTGGCTTGACAGTAAGATACGTGTCAGCGTTATGCGATGATTCCTCTTATCGTTTCCGTAAGCCTGTTGAAATCATTGGGGAACACATCCCCTATGTTGCCGATGCGGAACGTGTCGGCCTGTGATATTTTTCCCGGGTAAATCACGAAGCCCTTTGCCTTGAGCTTGGTGTAGAATGCCTTGAAATCGAAGTCGGCAGAAGGGTAGTGGAATGACGTTATGATGGGCGACTGCACCTCGTCGGGCAGCAGCGTGCGGAACCCCATGCTGCGCATTCCGGCGACGAGCCTGCTGTGGTTTTCCGCGTAGCGTGCGTGGCGCGCGGCTATCCCTCCTTCTTCCTTTAGCTCGGCCAGGGCCTGCATGAAGGCGCGCACCACGTGGGTAGGCGACGTGAAGCGCCATTTCCCGTGCCCGTCTTCCATTGTGCGCCACTGGTCGTAGAGGTCGAGCGACAGCGACCGTGCCACTCCTTCACACTGCTCCAGCGCAGAGCGGCGCGCAATCACGAACCCGAAGTCCGGCACGCCCTGTATGCACTTGTTCGCACTGCTTATCATGAAGTCTATGCCAAGCTCTGTCATGTCTATCGGCACCCCGCCGAAACTGCTCATCGCGTCGACAATGAGTACCTTGCCGTGGCGCTTTACCACCTCGGCTATTTCCTTAAGCGGATTGAGCACACCGGTGGTTGTTTCGCAATGAACCTCCGATACGTGGGTCACGTCGCCGTGTTCTGTCAGGTAAGCGTCGATGCGGGCCGGGTCTACGGCTTCGGTCTCCTCGAATTTCATTACTTGACAGTCCAAGTGGTAGTAGTCGGCAATCACTCCCATGCGCTTGCCGTATGCCCCGTTGGCGGCCACGAGCAACTTGTCGGTGGGTTTCACGGCTGTGCCGAGCGTTGCTTCCACGCAGAACGTGCCGCTGCCCTGCATGAGCACAGCCGTATATTCGTCCGGGCGGGTGGCTGCCAGCTCCACGAGTTGCCCCCGTATCTGTTCAACGATGCCGATGTTGTAGTCTTCGTCCCATGTACACCAGTCGCTCATCATGGCTTCCTTTACGGTGTCTGTTGTTGTCAGTGGTCCCGGTGTAAGTAGCAAATAAGGTCTCATAAGAGTTAAGAATTAATTATTAAGAATTATGAAAGACGGCTTTGGCCGCAGTCAGCAGGCTTCTTTTTGTGTTAAGCCGTGCTTTTATAGCATCCCGTAGTCCTTGCTTTCCTCCTGCTTGCGGCGAAGCTGGTTTGTGGTTAACAGTTTCTCATTCGCTCGTTGATGCATCCTATCAGTGCAGGCAGTTCGGTTATGTCGTCTACTACGAAGTCTGCACCGGCGGCATACATACGGCGGCGCACATTGTCCATGCGGCCCTTGAGCTCGGCTTTCGTCAGTGCCGATGTCTCGTCTTGCGTCAGCCCCATCTCGTTGCTGCCCATTATGACTCCCACGCTCCATGCGCCGGCGTTCTTGCCTTCGCGTATGTCGGCAATGGTGTCGCCGAACTTCACCACCCGTCGTGGCGACTCGATGGCAAGGCGGCACATATTCTGGTACATCATGTAGGGCTTGGGGCGTCCGGCTGGCAGTCCGTCGGAGGTCACACAGCAGTCCGTCGTGTAGCCAAGGCGTTTTGCTACTGGCATAACTACGTCCATCATGGCCTGGGTGTAGCCCGTGGTAGAGCCTATTTTCAGGCCGTCGGCGCGCAGTGAGGCTATGGCCTGCACCACTCCGGGGATAGGGCTTGAGAAGTCTTCGAGTGTGGCAAAGAGCGCTTTCTCAAAGCCCTCTTAACACCGCTTCACATCCTCTTCGCCGTATTCGTGTCCGTATTTGGCGGCAAACTCCGCCTTCACGCGGTCTATTGCAAACAAGGCCCTCACCTCTTCAATCTTTGTCAGGCCCATGTGAGCCCTTGTCTCAGCCGGCGTTACGGTCAGCCCCATGGCGTTGAAGCATTCAACGAATGCCGCAACAGGGGCGAAGCAGCCATAGTCTACGGCCGTTCCGGCCCAGTCCATTATTACACATTCAATCTTGTCCATATGTCAATATGATTTTGTTTTTATGCTGATTAAAACGTTTTGTAGCCTTTGTTCCCTTTGTGTCGGCTTTCAGTTTGCTGCCATCAGCCCTCCTACAGCCTGCCGGCCAGCCTGTTCAGTGCTTTTGTGCTTCGGCTGTCCGGCCTGTGCGAGGTAAGCCATGGAGCACACAAAGGTTATGCAGCAGGCCACTCCTACCCAGATGCTCATTTCGTTGTAGAACAGCGGCCAGTCAATGTGGGGCGCGCCCAGCTCCTTGAACAGCAGTATGGCGAGCGTGCCGAGGTAGCCTATGAAGTCGATGGTGATGATGAAGAACCCGACATTGGCTTTCACTCGGAAGAAAGCGATGAACCTCTCGAAGAAAATGGTCTGGAAACTCAGGTAGGCGATGTCTATGCAGAGCGTCTGCAAGAACAGCCACAGGGATGTAGGCAGGGCAATCTGGGTCTGGTACGCCCCGATGAAGGCAATGAGAGCCATCCCCGCCGTAGACACGCCGAGCAGAATGCAGAGCACCCGCAGGTGGTTGCCAACGCCGGCCAGCACGGCGAACATCGCCAGCAGTATTATTGTGGCTATGCCGTCGATGTAGGCGAAAGCTCATGCCGGCACTGTGCTCACGTCGATTATGCATACAATGAAGTCCTCCTTGATGTCGCGCTGCACGGTGAGCAGGAGGTTGGCCGTGAAGAGCATCAGCAGCACCGGCATGAACCGGCAGAACAGTTCGCGGCGTTGCCTGCCGTTGAGCGTCACGCGCTCCGAACGTGCCGCCACGTCGGCCACGGTGGGCTTGGGAAGGCGCGTCAGCTGCCAGCCTGTGAGGCAGAGCAGCGGGAAGGCGGCAGCCCCTATCAGGGCAGGCATCCACATTTCGTTCACGTGGAGCGTATGGAGTGCGTACAGGCCGAGCGACTTGGCCACGCCTGAGCTGAGGGCCATGCTCACTCCCATGATGCTTGCCAGTATGTCGGTGGTGCGCCGACCTTCGAGGAAACTGAACAGCGCGAGCCACGTATACCTCATTTTCAATGAGAACAGCTACCCCAGGCTCGACCTCTTCTGCGTTTGCCTGAGGCTGCCCATGTACGAGCGGCCGCCCTTTCTGCGCGGCATATACACTTGTTTCGACTACAACTACAACCCGATAGCGCGGCGCATACTCTTCGTGAGGCTCTCTGGCAGCACCTCGCCCGAGGAGTTTGCCGGCATAAAGGGATGCCTGAAAGAGCGCGCGGAGCTGAGCGGCGACGAGGCGGCATACTACGACTACACGTGCGGCAGCGGCGACGCGGTGCGGATGTGCAACATTCCCTCGCCAACGATGCGCACCGGCGACCTGGCCGAGGAGAAACGCCTGCTGGCCTCCATCGGCCATGGCGGCTGAACTACTTTGTTGGTAAATATTGTTTACACTGGCGGTTTTGCGTCAGGCAACTTGGCGTTTTGCGTCTTGAAACGGTTCGTTTCGCATTGCCGTCCGGCTTGTTTTGCACTGTCAAACAGACTGTTTCGTGGTGTAACGCTGTCCTTCTTGCAACTTGCAGGCAACCAGATGGTTATGCCGTGTCGCGTGTGCCGTGGATATTTCTTTACGTTTCCGCCCTTGCACCTTCATGCTGTCACAGCGGTATGGAGCATTGGGCAGTGTGCGGCGCGCCCGCCGCAGGGTGGCCGCCCCTTGGCTCTGGGTGTGTTGGTTCAATGAAGCCGTTGCGGCATCTGCCGTGGCGAGGGGCGTTTTTATGGCTTCGCCGTACCCGGGCAGGTGCGCTCCGCCCGGTTCCAGTGTGTCCAAACGTCATAAAGTTGCGCTAAAAGGGCGTTACTATTTCCTTCTTACGAAGAAAATTAGTAACTTTGCACGCTATTTTAAAGGATTGTATGGAAAATAACAAGGCTACATTGGAACTGGGAACGAAGCCCGTTGGCCCCCTGCTCATGCAGTATGCCTTGCCCGCCATCATCGCCATGACGGCCTCTTCGCTGTATAACATGGTGGACAGCATCTTCATCGGGCAGGGCGTTGGGGCCATGGCCATTTCAGGATTGGCGTTGACGTTCCCCTTTATGAACCTTGCCGCGGCTTTCGGAGCGGCCGTCGGCGTGGGTGCCTCGACGTGCATCTCGGTGCGCCTCGGGCAGAAAGACTACGAGGCGGCGGAGCACGTGCTGGGCAACACCGTGACGCTCAACGTGATAATCGGCCTCGCCTTCAGCGTGGTGTCGCTGCTGTTCCTCGACCCGATACTCTATTTCTTCGGGGCGAGCGAGCAGACTCTGCCATACGCCCGCGACTACATGATTGTGATTCTGGCCGGAAACGTGTTCTCGCATATGTACTTTGCCATGAACGCCGTGCTGCGCGCGGCGGGCAAGCCGCGCCAGGCCATGTACGCCACGATGTTCACCGTGGTGATGAACACCATCCTCGCGCCAATATTCATCTACCCCCTGCAGCTCGGAATACGCGGCGCGGCCTACGCAACCATCATCGCCCAGGTGATGGCCTTGGTGTGGCAGATGAGGCTCTTCAGCAACAAGGACGAGCTGCTCCACCTGAAGCGTGGCATATACAAGCTGCAAAGCCGTATCGTCAAGGCCATCATTGCCATCGGCATGTCGCCGTTTGCCATGAACGTTTGCGCCTGCGTGGTGGTCATCTTCATTAATAACGGCTTGCAGCGCCACGGCGGCGACCTTGCCGTGGGTGCCTACGGCATTGCCAACAAGGTGTGCTTCATCTTCGTGATGATAACCATGGGCATCAACCAGGGCCTGCAGCCAATAGCCGGCTACAACTATGGGGCGCAGCGTTTCGACCGCTTGATGAAGGTCGTAAAGTATGCCATAGTGGCCGGGACCGTCGTTACAACGGCGGGATTCGCCATTGCCGAGCTTCTGCCCGGCCCCTGTGCGCGCCTTTTCACCACCGACGATACGCTGATAAAACTGTCGGTCGACGGTCTGCGCATAGAGATGCTGGCGTTCCCGATAGTCGGTTACCAGATGGTGGTCACCAGCTTTTTCCAGAGCATAGGCAAGGCGAAGGTGAGCATGTTCCTCTCGCTTTCGCGCCAGTTGATATTCCTGCTGCCGCTGCTCACGGTGCTGCCGGGCATATATGGCGTTGACGGCGTGTGGTGGGCTATGCCCATTTCAGACACTATAGCCGCCGTAGTGACGTTCTTTATGATGGCGGCCTATATGCGTAAATTCAAGAAACAATCAATAACAACCACCGGGATATGAGCCACAAGAAGATAATCATAAACGTGGGGCGGCAGCTCGGCAGCGGCGGGCGCGACATAGCGAAGATGCTCGCCGAGCGTTTCGGCTGCAAGTATTACGACCGCGAGCTGCTCAACCTGGCAGCAAAGGAAAGCGGTTTCAGCGAAAAGTTCTTTGAACAGAACGACGAGCAGAAGGGATTCTTCAAGTCGCTGTTCCACCTCAACGTGCCTTTCATGGGCAGCGCCAACTTCTACCGCAACGAGCTTTCGCAGGAAAGCCTGTTCAAGTTCCAGAGCGATGCCATCCGAAGGGCTGCCGACGAGGGCTCGTGCGTGTTCGTCGGGCGTTGCGCCGACTATGTGCTGCGCGACTACGACAACCGCGTCGACGTGTTCGTTACCGCCAACCTTGCCGACCGCATTGCAAGGGTGTGCTCACGGCTTGGGTGCGACGAGGAAACCGCACGCAAGAAGATTGCCTCGGGCGAGAACGAGCGTTCCACATATTATAATTACTATACGGGCAAGGAGTGGGGCCACAGCGCGTCTTACGACCTCTGCGTCAACTCCAGCCTGCTGGGTCTTGAAGGCACGGCGGGGTTCATCGCGGAGTTTGTGAGCAGGCGGTTGGGGCTGTGAAGTGCCGGTGACGGCCTGTGAGCCATGACTTTTTGGCCGCGCCAAGTGGCCTATGGAAGGAGACGAAGATGAAGAAAATAGGCATCATCAGCGACACCCATTCTTACTGGGACGACCGCTACCTGAAGTATTTCGAGTCGTGCGACGAGATTTGGCACGCCGGGGACATAGGCTCGCTTGAGCTGGCCGAGCGGCTGGGGGCGTTCCGCCCGCTGCGCGCCGTCTGCGGAAACTGCGACGGGGGCGACCTACGCCGTATGTTCCGCGAGACGCTGCGGTTTAAGTGCGAGGACGTTGACGTGCTCATGAAGCACATAGGCGGCTACCCCGGAAACTACGACCCGTCCATACGCGGGCAGCTGTATGCATCGCCGCCGCAGCTGTTCATAAGCGGGCATTCGCACATATTGAAGATAAAGTACGACCGCACGCTGCGCCTGTTGCACATCAATCCCGGTGCGGCGGGGCTGCAGGGATGGCAGAAAGAGCGCACCTTGGTGCGTCTGGCCATCGACGGCAGCCGCTTCACCGACTGCGAAGTGGTGACCCTGGCGTAAAGGGGAAAGCCCCTCTCCATCTCTCCCCGGTGGCGAGTGGGCTTCATTTGCTTTAACCCTGAAAAGTAACCAAGCCCTCTTACCACCGGGGAGAGATGGAGAGGGGCATCCATTTATCCTGATATACGCAATGAAGAGTATCATCATCACCGGCGGAGCCGGGTTCATAGGCAGCCATGTCGTGCGCCTGTTCGTGAACAAATACCCTGAGTACCGAATCGTCAACGTGGACAAGCTGACATATGCTGGCAACCTGGCCAACCTGAAGGACATTGAGGGCAGGGAAAACCATGTGTTCGTAAAAGCCGACATCTGCGACTACGAGGCAATGCTCGGCCTTATGAGGCAGCATCATGTGGACGGAATAATCCACCTCGCCGCCGAGAGCCACGTGGACCGTTCAATTAAGGACCCGTTCACTTTCGCCCGTACCAACGTGCTCGGCACGCTATCTTTGCTCCAGGCTGCCAAGGAATACTGGGAGAGCCGCCCTGAAGGATACGAGGGAAAACGTTTTTACCATATCTCGACCGACGAGGTTTACGGTGCGTTGGAGCTGACTAACGCCGAGGGAATAGAGTCGCCGTTCACCACCAAGGCAAGCTCGGAACATCACCATGCCTACGGCAAGGAGTTCTTCACCGAGGAAACGAAGTACAACCCGCACTCCCCTTACTCTGCCTCGAAGGCATCAAGCGACCACTTCGTGCGCGCTTTCCACGACACTTACGGTATGCCGGTCATCATTACCAACTGCTCAAACAACTATGGCCCGTACCAATTTCCAGAGAAGCTCATCCCTCTGTTCATCAACAACATACGCCACCGCAAGCCGCTGCCCGTATATGGCAAGGGCGAAAACGTGCGCGACTGGCTTTACGTGGAAGACCATGCCCGCGCCATCGACCTCATCTTCCACCGCGGCAAGGTGGCCGAGACATACAACATCGGCGGCTTCAACGAATGGAAGAACATTGACATCATCAAGGTTGTGATAAACACAGTCGACCGCCTGCTCGGAAGGAAAGAGGGTGAGGACATGAACCTCATCACCTATGTGACCGACCGCAAGGGCCACGATATGCGCTATGCCATCGACTCGCGCAAGCTGCAGCGCGAACTTGGCTGGGAGCCGAGCCTGCAGTTTGAGGAAGGAATAGAGAAAACGGTGCGCTGGTACCTTGACAACCAGGAGTGGATGGACAACGTTACGAGCGGCGACTACCAGCGTTACTACGACGATATGTACAAAAACCGCTGACGCATACGCACATGGACGCACTTTCAGCAACGCTTAACACGTTTCTCGTGCGCCTTGCCTTGCAGCCCGAGAGTGTTCCCCACGAGGCCGCCCACCATACGGAGCACCTGCTACGCCTGCTCCCGCCAGAGGATGAGCAGGCCTTGGTGGCTTATTACGGCCTGTTCGGTTCGGTGCGGCGTGGGCTTGGCGATATAGCCAGGAGCCGCTCAATGACGGCGGAAGACATGATGGCACGCATTGACAGTTGCATACGCCGCCTGGCTGTAACGCCCGAGTGGCAGGTCATACGTGCCGAAGTGCCGCCGCTGTGAGGGTGAGTTGCGGTGCTTGCCGCTGTTTCCTGTTTTTTTTGTGTGGTGTTCCCGCCAGCTAGTTGCGGTCTGGCGGGAACACCATTTTTGTAAACTTACGTTACCGTGCTTTACGTCTCCGCAACTTGTTGAAGCCCAGTGGCTTGCGGTTTGCGCTGCCCTTTCGTTCAAAACGGCCTGTCTTGCACCTCCATACGGCCTGTCTTGCCACCCCGGACGGCCTGTTTTGCCGTGCCAGGCTGCCCTTGCTCCGTTGCATCGTGGCTTTTGTAATGATTTATTGCGATGAGATTGCCCAAGCGGCCCGGGGAAGGCCTGATGGTGTTGCGGCGCGTTGCGATTGCCGGTGGCTGTCCATATTTCCGACGATAAGTTTTGACTGGTGCGAAATAATTATTATCTTTGCATGATGCAAGCTAGGGCATGGCGCGCTGGCCATGTGTGCCTACGCAGCCGACGAGGCTTGCTTCGGTAAATAAATTTATCTGTTATGAAGAAGATTTTGTTGCTTGGCTCAGGCGAACTGGGCCGTGAGTTCGTGATAGCTGCCAAGCGGGCGGGGCAGTACGTCGTAGCCTGCGACCGCTACGACAATGCCCCTGCGATGCAGGTGGCCGACGAGCGCGAGGTGTTCAGCATGCTCGACGGCGACGCGCTCGACGCTGTGGTGAAGAAACACCGGCCGGACATCATCGTGCCGGAGATAGAAGCCATACGCACCGAGCGGCTGTTTGACTACGAGAAAGATGGCATACAGGTCGTGCCGAGTGCGCGCGCCGTCAACTACACCATGAACCGCCGCGCCATTCGCGACCTCGCCGCCAAGGAACTGGGCCTGCGCACCGCCCGCTACCATTACGCAAAGACCTTCAGCGAGATGAAGGCCGCTGCCGAGGACGTTGGCTACCCTTGCGTTGTGAAGCCGCTCATGTCATCGTCGGGCCACGGGCAGAGCTATGTGCACAATGCTGGCGAGCTGGAGAAAGCTTTCAGCGAGGCCATGGAGGGCAGCCGCGGCGATGTGAAGGAGGTGATCGTGGAGGAGTTCATAGACTTTGACAGCGAGTTCACCCTGCTCACCGTGACCCAGAAAGACGGCCCCACGCTGTTCTGCCCGCCAGTGGGCCACGTGCAGAAAGGGGGCGACTACCGCGAGAGCTGGCAGCCATACAAGCTGCCAGACGAGGCCCTGGCCTCGGCGCAGCACATTGCGGCCAAGGTGACCGAGGCCCTTACGGGCGCCGGTATATGGGGAGTGGAGTTCTTCCTGACGAAGAAGGGCGAGGTGATCTTCTCGGAACTGTCGCCCAGGCCCCACGACACGGGCATGGTGACGCTCGGCCATACAACCAACCTGAGCGAGTTTGAACTGCATTTCCGCGCCGTAATGGGGCTGCCCATAGCCGGCATACACCTTGAGCACGCAGGGGCGAGTGCCGTGGTGCTGGCCAAGGAGGAGGGCGGAGTGCCTGAATATAACCTCGTAGACGCCCTGCGCGAAGACTACACCCGCGTGCGCATATTCGGCAAGCCCGAGCAGCACCCGGGCCGCCGCATGGGTGTGGTGCTGTGCTACGGCCCTGCCGACGCCGACACAACGGCCCTGCGCGACAAGGCCAAGAGGCTCGCCGCAACGGTGATAAGGTGAGGGCGGCAGGGCTGCCCTGCCTATGTCATACCAGCCCAACAAGTCTTATATGCATTACTAGCCTATAACAACAAAGCAAGATGCAAAAGCAAGATGGAAAAATAATCGACCTGGTGAGGATAACCGACCCGCGCGGAAACCTCACCGTGGCCGAGGGGATGAAGGACGTGCCGTTTGACATAGCCCGGGTTTACTGGGTCTACGACGTGCCGGGGGGCGAGAGCCGCGGCGGGCACGCCCACAAGCACTGCCGCTCGTTCATCATCGCAGTGAGCGGCAGCTTTACTGTGACGCTCGACGACGGACGGGAGAGGCACACATTCCTGCTCAACCACCCTTACCAGGGGCTGCTTGTCGAGACGGGGGTGTGGCGCACGCTCGACGACTTCTCGTCGGGAGCGGTGTGCCTCGTGCTGGCTTCCGACCCTTTCAGCGAGGAAGACTACATCCGCGACTACGGAGACTTCAAGAAATACGCAGCTGAGCGATGGTAGAAATAAGGCTGTACAGCCCGCAGTGCGAGGCCGAGTGGAACGCATTCGTGGACCGGTCGAAGAACGGCACGTTTCTCTTAGACCGTCGTTACATGGATTACCACAGCGACCGCTTTGTCGACTCGTCGCTCATGGTTTACCGCGACGGGCGGCTATTCGCCCTGCTGCCGGCCAACAGGGTGGGCACGAGGCTCTGCTCGCACGGCGGGCTTACTTACGGCGGGCTGCTGACAGGCACCGACGCCACGGCGCAGGCAGTAATCGAGGCGTTTGAGGCAATCAACGCATTCTTGCGCTCTGAGGGCATCACTGGCGTTACATACAAGGCCATCCCGTGGATTTATCACCGCGTGCCGGCCGAGGAAGACCTGTATGCGCTCTTTCGTGTGTGCGGCGCCAGGCTCGTGGCCCGAGAGATTTCGTCGGCCATCATACTGCCCCACAGGCTGAAGTGGCACCGCGACCGCCGTTACGGCATCAACCGTTGCCGTAACAATGGCGTGGAAATAAGCCGCAGCGATGACTTCGAGGCGTTCTGGCCGCTGCTCGACGATAACCTCATGCGCAGCCACGGGGTGCACCCCGTACACTCGCTTGGCGAGATGAGGCTGCTCAAGGGCCGCTTTGAGCGCAGCATAGTGCTCTACGTGGCCCGCCGCGAGGGCGTGGTGCTGGGCGGAACGGTGCTCTACCTCACGCCGCAGGTGGTTCACGCGCAGTACATCTCTGCCTCGCCCGAAGGCAAGGCATTGCGCGTAATCGATGCCATATATAACAAAATCCTGAACGAAGACTTTGCCGACGGGCTTTATTTCGACTTCGGCAAGTCTACCGAAAATGGCGGGCAGGTGCTCAACGAGTCGCTCATCTATCAGAAGGAAGGTTTCGGCGGGCGCGGCATATGCTACGACACGTATGAGTGGGATGTACGTTGATGCAGGCGTTACCATGGGAGTGGGCTTGCTTTAGCACAAAATAGGTTCATCAAGACCATACCAATCATGATAAAATACCTAGACCTGAAGAGTATAACAGGCTTGCATTCAACCGAGATAAAGGCTGCCGTTGATGCTGTCATCGACAGCGGGTGGTTCCTGCAAGGGGAGGCCACTGAGCGTTTCGAGCGTGACTACGCCGCGTTCATAGGCACCAGTCACTGCGTGAGCTGCGGAAACGGGCTGGATGCGCTTACGCTTATACTGTGCGCATACATCGAGATGGGAGTGATGAAAGCCGGCGACGAGGTTATCGTGCCTGCCAACACATACATAGCTTCCATACTTGCCATAACTGAAAACGGGCTGAAGCCGGTGCTGGTTGAACCGAGGCTCGACACCTTGCAGATAGACGACGAGCAGCTGGAGCAGGCCATCACGCCCAGGACACGGGCCGTCATGATAGTCCACCTATACGGGCGGCTGGCATACACCGAGCGCATAGGCGAGGTGTGCAGGGCTCACGGGCTGCGCCTCATCGAGGACAACGCGCAGGCTCACGGGCTTCGGTATGGCCGGAGGCGGACCGGCTCGCTGGGTGATGCCGCAGGCCACAGCTTCTATCCCGGCAAGAACCTCGGCGCATTGGGCGACGCAGGGGCTGTCACAACGAATGACAGCGAACTGGCATCCACCATCCGCTCGCTTGCAAACTATGGCTCGGAGCGCAAGTATGTGTTCCGATACAAAGGGCGCAACAGCCGCATGGACGAATTGCAGGCCGCCGTGCTGGACGTGAAGTTGCGCTATGTCGACGAGGATAACTTGATACGCCGCAGCGTGGCGCTCGACTACATAGAGCACGTAATGAACCCGTTGGTTGGCGTTCCTTCGATTGATTACTGGCGAAACAGCGTGTTCCACATCTTTCCGGTGATGTGCCGAAGGCGCGACGAACTGCAGGAGTACTTGCATTCGCGAGGTGTGCAGACAATGATTCACTATCCGATACCGCCCCACAGGCAGCGGTGTTATGCCGAGTGGGGCGAGTTGAGCCTGCCGGTGACGGAGCGCATCCACGCCGAAGAGCTGAGCATACCGTGCCACCAGGCCATGAACAAGAAAGACGTGCTTGCAGTCATCGACTTGCTTAATGGCTTCGGAAACTGAGCGGCGGCGCACCGGCTGGGCATTTTTTTACTTATCCTGATTTGGGCAAGGCCGTGTCATGTCGGCATCCTAATGATATGTATGCACGGTAAGAGCACTGAATTTAATCTTCTTTGCCGGTATCGGTTTGGTATAAGGGGCAAAGAAAATATGGAGACGGCGCGCGCCGTCTCCATATTCTTTTGTATTTGCTGGCCGGAATGTTATTTCTTTATGGTCTTCACGGTCTTGCCGTTGGCGTATTTCGTGATGTAAACCTGGCCTTTCACGGGCGAGTCAACGCGCTGTCCGTTGAGGTTGTAGATAGCTTCAACCTCGTTGCTGTCGCCCTCGACGTTAGCAATGCCGGTGAGATAGCCCTCGGTGTATGTATTCACCACGTAGGTGGAGCTGCTCTTCAAGTCGGCAGAGAGCACAGTTATGTTAGCTACGCTTCCAACTCCCTCCTCGTCGATGTCGGTAATGTCAACAAACACCTTTGCACCCTTGGCATCTGTCAGCACCTCGATGTCGTCGGCAGTGATGTCAGCGTTGTCGCCAGCTATGCCAACCACATACTTTGAAGTAGCCTGGTCAAAGTCCTTTACGGCTGTTCCCTTGACGTTGATGCCTGTTACGGTGCTGTTGTATATCAGTTCTATATCGTCCACGAGTATTGAGTCGGGGGTGTTCGCATCATTGCTTCCTACGCCAGGCTGTGCGTTGGTTGATATCGTTACAAGCAATGCCTTGGCCACGGCGTTGTTTGCTGCGTAAGTGTCATAGTCAAAGGGGATTGACAGACGTTGCCATGCGAAGTCCTTGCTCTCGATTTTCTTGTCTTGGGCCTTGGCTACGACGTTTGTGTATTTCTTGTCGTCCTCGGGGTCTTGGTAATATGTACCGTCAGTGATTATTGCGCTCACGTTTGCGTATGGGTATTCCTCGTTCACTATGCCCTGCTTGTACTTGACCCAAACTACGAGAGAGTCTGGATTGCCGTTGAGCACGGTGTGGAAGGGGTCGCCATTGCCGTCAACGTCGGTGAGCGACATGTCCATGAAAGAACTATTGGCGGGGTCGGTAGCTGTCAAACTGCCGGCTTGCAAGCGCCCTGTCGTCATTGTGCCGTTGGCTGGCTGGAAACCGAGCACTATCGATGACTCTATCGCGACGCTCTTGGAACCGGTAGAACCGGGGCGGATGTCATTGCAGATGGATGTGTTTCCATTTTGAAGGGCAAATTTTGTTAAAGATGCAAACATACCATTGGCTATACCGCTGTTGAACGAGTGCCATGCATTTGGCTCATCGCTAGAATAGGAATTCTCTCCGTCAATGTATGTGGCAGTATGGAACTCCTCGAAGCCCGAGTTCTTTATCTGGTAGCCGCCGTCGCCGAACTCTACGTTGATAAGTTCGCCGAAAGGCGAGTTTTCCATTTTGATGTCGATGATGAAATACAGCTGTTCGCCGCGGATTTCGCCTCTCATGTTGATTGGCACGTTGCCGAGGCTTGGCCCAATCCAAAAAGGTATGCCGGGTGTTGTGCCTTCGGTTATGGTGATGTTGTCGTTGATTACCAGTGTGGTAACTCCGCTCTCCTCGTGCGCGCGGACTTCGTTGAGCACGATGTTGCCGATGCCTGCGGGAGCTCCTCCCATGGTCAGGATCAGGTTGTTGAGCTCAAGTGCATAGGTCTGGTTTTCGTTCTTGTTGATTGTGACCGTGGTTTCTGCCTCTGGCAGGACCATGCCGTCCACATTCACTTTAAGCTGGCCCGTGTAGTCGGTGGCCGATGCTGAGAGCGTGGCGATAGCCAGGGCTGCATAAGTAAAAATTCTCTTCATGTTCTGTTTGGTTTAAATGATGGTTAATGCTTATTTAAGTCTGTATGATACCCCGAGTGTGCCATAGACGGGGTATAGTTTCTGTTCGATTGTGTTGAAGTCTTTCTTGAAGATGTTGGTCACTCCCCACGATATGTCGGCATAAAGGCCCCACCGGCGGTAGAAATTCCAGTCTACGCCTACGTCGAAGCCGAACTGGAAGTGCCGCAGGTCGTCGGCGAAGTCGTATGTAGCGCCGGTCTCCTTCGTGTCTCCCATCACGATCTTGGTGCCTGTTGGCGTGCCTTCGCGCAGGTATCCGCTGTAGACGTAGCCGTCGAAGCTTGCCGACTGTACGTAGGATACGAACGGGCCGAGGCGCACCAGCAGCTTGTCGTTGATGTTGTAGGTCGCCCTTACAGGCAGTGTGACCAGCCATCCCTCGGTGCTTATGACATTGTTGCCGGTATAATAGCCGGCCAGCCGCTTGCCGTCCTGCACCATTTCCATGTGGTAGTTCTTCACGGTGGCGTCTACCTCCATGCCCTTGTTCTCTATTTTCAGGCCGAGCATTATGCCCCAGCGGTCGTCGAATTTCTTCTGTGCGTCGATTGCCAGCGACAGGTTTGACTGCGTCTTGTATGAGTTCATGCTGCGGATGGTGGCCGGTATGCCCATCGGGGCCGTGCCTCCGATGCTGTAGCCGAGGCGCACCATGTAGATTACGTCGTCGGGCATGCTGAAGCTGAATGCCTTGGCGGACAGCGTTGCCGCGAGGAGCGCGATGGCTGTTATGGTTTTCTTTTTCATTGTTGTCATTTGATGTCGGTGCATATCAGTTCCACTTCGTCGACCATGAGCGTGCTGCCTATGGCTCCCTCGAAGTATGCGCCGTTGACGCTCGACGAGAATACTATCGCTATGTTGTACCCGCGGTTGTCGAGCAGTGTCTGGTCTATTTCCTGGTTGAACTCGAACTCTGCCTCGAACTCGGTCCATTCGTCGGTGGTCTGTATGCCTGTCACTTGGGCCATGCCGATGATGTGCGGGCTCGACTTCACGTCGTCGCCGTCGAGCATTATCGCGTTGCCGTTCTCGTCGTGGTTGCGGTAGAACACGGCGTAAATGTCGGCGATGTCGGCCTCGCCGGGCTTCAGGTTGCCGTCTGCGTCTTGGTAGTCGTTGCCGGGCGTGAACTTGTAATGCCCGCGCAGCTTGGTCGGCCTTCGGTCAAACGGTGCGCCGAAGTTGGTGGCCTTGCGCGCGTCGGTCATGGCCTGCGTTGCGTCGAACGTTCCTATGAACAGGTTGCCTGCGGCGATACGCATACCTTTCATGGCTCCCCATGCGCCGGTGCTCAGCGTGGTCAGCTTTACGCCGCTGCCTTTGTAGCCGTCGGGCAGCGCCACTGAGGGGAATTTCTCGGGGTTGGTGGAGTATTGCCCGTCGGCATATTCGGTGGCCATGCCGCACAGTAGGTAGCCGGGGTTGCCCGTCGACCATCTGAAACGGCTGTCGTTCCAGGTGTAGTAATAGCTCGAGTTGACCTCATAGTCCTCAAAGTCGAACCGCAGCGTGTCTGTTTCTGTGCGGGTGACGATGTTGAACGAGACGTAATATTCCCTTGACCACTGGCGGTCTTCCGACGTGACTTTGTACGTCACTGGGCCGTGGCTGAAGTCTTGCACGGAGCCGCTTGCTGGTTCGATGGTAGCGTTAGGCGTGATGATGAACTGCGGTGCCAGTGCCGAAAGGTCTGCGCTCGACCTTACGTTGAACGTAATCAGGTTGTCTGTATACAGCACCTTTACCAATGTGTCGGTAAGGTTGTAGAACATCTTTTCCGGCTCTTCGGCGTGTACCCACGCCACTTCGATGTCGCATTCGGCGTTTGCCGGTTCATCCTTGAAGCAGGATGACAGCATGGGGCACAAAGCGGCGAGCAGGAGCAGTCTGTGAAACTTCATGTCATTATAAATATGTTGCATTTGGCTTGCAAAGTTACGATAAAAATATCTTGTATGTTTTAGTTTTCAAAAAAATCGTCATTAATATGTGATTTTTTAACTATTTAAATGTTTTACCAGCCATTTGGTCATGGCAGTGCCAGCCTGCCGTCTTTGCCAGGCATGCTGGTGCTTGCTTTCATATGTGCAGTTAAGCTGTGACTGGTGTGAGGCTGATTGTGCAGGTGGGTGCTCTTGGGATGCCAGGTGTGCCGTTCTGGGATGCAAAACGGCCCGCTTGGGATTGCCAAACGGGCCGTTTTGAAACGCGAAAGCGCGCTTGCGCCAATGTATTGATGGCCAGGGCGTTAGGCTGCGCCCTTGGCCTTGTGTCGCTTAACTTAAAAGTGTTAATGGCGGGCAGCCGCGTGGGCTCACAGCAGCACCACGGTTACGGCCCTTGCCGCCTGCGCGCCCATGACGAGAGCCTGGGCGATGTCAGCCGTCTTCGACGGGCCGCTTATGAAGCAGCCGTAGCCGTAGTCGCCCGTGGTGATGCGGGCGTAAGCCTCGTGCATGTTGCTTACCACGTTGCGGCGGTCGAGCAGTATCACGAGCTGTTCGGAGATGAAGCACACGGCCCGTTCCTTCATGGTCTGGGGAATCCATACGCAGCCGTTTTCGGCTACGCCCAGCTCGCCGCGCACCACTCCCACGTCGGTTCCGTTCAGCTCGGCGGCTTCGGCCACGGTGTCGGGGTTCTTTGTGGCTATGGTCACGCCCTCGGCGTTTGATGCTATGGTCTTGGCCTCGGGGTATGCCCGGCTCACAAGCTCGTCGATGCTGTCGCCCGGCGCGGCCTCTATCACGCTGGCCCCGGTGGCGGCACAGGCCTCCACAAACTCCTTCAGCGGGTCGGCGTATGCCAGTGGGCGCAGTGCGCCGAGGTCGGGCATGTCGTGGCTTTGCGGCTTTGCCGCCCTTATCTTTGCGAGTATGTCTTCTTTGTTGCTCATTTCACTTTTCCTTTCTTCCACATTGTTTGGAACGATTCCTTGGCGAATACCGGCAGCTCGCGGCCCTTGCCCCAAGCGTTGAGGCTGTTGTATACGGCGAAGCGGGGGGCGTGGTTTGCCAGCGGGGCGAACTTCAGTGCCGTGTTGTAGAGCGCTGGGCTGTCGAATATGGCCTTCATGCCGCGGCTCATCCATTTCTTTTCTTGGTTGGCTTTGCCGAGGGAGTCGAGCTTTTGGCGCCACAGGTAGATTTGCTCGGACAGGTTTACCTTGGCCGGGCACACGTTGTCGCACGAGCAGCACAGCGAGCATGCGCTAACGTTGTCGGCATACAGGCTGGGGCTGTGCCCCATGCCGAGGTTTATGCCTATGGGGCCGGGTATGAAATATGTGTACGAGTAGCCCCCGCTGCGGCGGTATACGGGGCAGGTGTTCATGCAAGCCCCGCAGCGGATGCACTTTAGCGTCTGCCAGTGCTCGCCGTTGGCCAGTATGTCTGTGCGGCCGTTGTCTACGAGTATTATGTGCATCTCGCCTCCAGGGCGGGCCTTGGCGAAGTGTGACGTGTAGGTGGTCGTGGGCTGGCCGGTGGCGCTGCGGCAGAGCAGCCGCTGGAACACTGCCAGCGAGCGCCGGTCGGGTATCACTTTCTCCAGCCCCATGGCTGCTATGTGCAGCTTTGGCACCGAAGTGGCCATGTCGGCGTTGCCCTCGTTGGTGCAGACAACGATTTCCCCCGTCTCGGCCACTCCGAAGTTTGCCCCCGTCATGCCAGCGTCGGCCGTTAGGAACTCGTCCCGCAGGCTAAGGCGCGCCTGGTATGTGAGGTAAGTCGGGTCGTAGTTGCCCGGCTCGCTGCCCAGCTCTTTCTCGAAGAGGCGGCCCACTTCTTCCTGCTTGATGTGTATTGCCGGCATCACTATGTGGCTGGGCTTCTGGTGCATCAGCTGCAGGATGCGCTCGCCGAGGTCGGTCTCTACCACGTCTATGCCATGGCGTTCGAGGTAGGGGTTCATTTCGCACTCCTCGGTCAGCATTGATTTGCTCTTCACCATCTTTTTCGCTCCGTGCTGTTGCAGTATGCCAAGCACGATTGAGTTGAACTCCGCAGCGTCTTTGGCCCAGTGGACGGTGACGCCGTTCTTCTCCGCGTTCGCGCAGAACCGCTCCAGGTATGTGTCGAGGTGGCTCAGCGTGTGTTTCTTGATGGCGCTCGCCGCCTCGCGCAGCTGTTCCCATTCGGGCAGGCCCGTGGCCATGCCGTCGCGCTTGGCGCGGAGCGACCAGAACGTGGCGTCGTGCCACGTGGTGTTGTCTGCATCGGCAAGGAAAGCCCGTGCCGCCTTTGAATGCTTTGTGCTCATAGTCCTGCTGATAATATTTCAACTACGTGAACGAACTTTATCGGCTTGCCCAGCCTGCGGGCTATGCCCTCCATGTGCATGAGGCACGAACTGTCCGGCCCCGTCACATACTCAGCTCCCGTGGCCATGTGCCTCTCTATCTTGTCGGTACCCATCCTCACCGACACTTCCGGCTCTTCGACAGAGAACATCCCGCCGAAGCCGCAGCATTCGTCAACGCGCTCTGGCTCCCTGACGGTGATGCCGCCGACAAGCCCGAGCAAGTCCTTTATCTTTGAGTAGCGCTCTGTATTGAGTTCGCTGGGCGACGACAGCCCCAGCTCGCGCACACCGTGGCAGGAGTTGTGAACGCTCACCACGTGGGGGAAGCGGGCTGGCAGCTCTTTCACCTTGAGCACGTCGTGGAGGAACTCTACAACGTCGGTGGTCTTCTTCGCCGTTTGGCACTCGTGCTTCCCTCCCAGCACGTGGGGATAGTTGAACCTGATGAAGGCCGCGCAGCTGGCCGACGGTGCCACGACGTAATCGAAGCGGGCGAACAGCTCGTCCATCTTCGTGGCCAGGCCTTCGGCCATGTGCTCGAAACCGGCGTTGGCCATAGGCTGCCCGCAACACGTCTGTCCGAGAGGGTAGTCAACGTCAAGCCCTAGGCTCTTGAGCAGTTTGTAGGTCTGCACTCCCACTTTGGGGTAGAGCGCATCAACGTAGCAAGGTATGAAAAGTCCGATTTTCATCGTGATGTTATTGGTTTGTCAGTATGCAAAGGTAGCGATTTTTTTGATAGCCCGGCGCATTTCAGGCCATTTTCTGCTTCGCGCCGACTTTTCAGTTCCCCCATGCCATGAGTATGCCCCTTAGGATTTGTTTCGGCGGCAGGGCGAGCTTCTTGGCCTTGCACAGTATGGAAAGCAGTTCGCCGTAACGCTTGGCACGCACAAGCTGGCATACAACCATGGCTTTCCTGTAACCTATGTGCGTGGGGATGTGGCCGGCTATCATGCTGGCCAGGAGCCGGTCTTCGTCGCTTTCCGGCTGGCAGCTGCTGATGAATGTCCGTAGCCACTGCCCCTCGGCGGATATTGCGTTTATTTTATGCGTCGCATTGCCTGATTGGGTGATTGATAAACCGTTTCTCCTGTAGTGGAACACGACTTTGTTTGTGCTGGCTATGCCGTTCTTGCTGGCTGCTATGTATGATGTGATGTCGTCAGAACCCCATGCCAGTGGCAGCTTGTAGTAGCCTCCGGCAGCCTTTAGCGTTGATGTGCGGAATACGAAGTCGGATATGAATGTCACCCTCAGCCGGCTGATGCGGTGCCATATCAAGTCGTAGACGCTTTGGTGTTCGGGCCATGCCTGGTACAGGATGGTGGGCTTGCCGGTTTCGTCTGTCTCCAGTGTGCGTCCGTGCAGCGCGTCGGCCTTGGGGTACTTCAGTGTCAGCCGGTGCATTTCCATGAGGTAGTCGTGGGCCATGGTGTCGTCGTCGCCCATGAGGCAGATGTATTCGCCCTTGGCCATTGCCAGGCATTTGTTCCAGTTGTCAACCACGTCGACGGCCCCGCAGTTAGTCTTGTTCCTGTGATAAGAAAGCCGCGGGTCGTCAAAGCTGGCGGCTATTTCGGCCAGGTTGTCGGGCGATGCGTCGTCGACGACAATCAGTTCGAAGTCTTTGTAGCTTTGGGCCAAGACACTTTCTATGCATTCCTTGAGGAACTTGCCTTTGTAGGCAGGTATGGCAACGGTAAACTTCATATGTTTATGAGATCGGAATGCAAAGTTAGTCAATTGTTGCCAATAAAAGCAGCTCTCTTGTTTTTATTTAACACAATTCGGCATACGGTTTGTTGACTATGCCTACGGTTTGTTGTATGTGATGATGGGGCGCTTCTGCGGTGTGCTCGGCCATTGTCTAGCCGCAGCTTGTGAGTGGCGGAGCGGCAAAATGGCATTGCAACGTTTCCCACTGCCAGGCAATCTTTTTGCCAACTTGTCATTAATGAGGGCAAAAGTTTCATTATCTCTGTATTTTTTCATACCTTTGCAACACAATTAATCAATGAGTGCAAACAAAGTTTAGCTATATGTCCATTAATATATATGACAATCCCGAACATCCGCGCAGCCTTGCAGGGGCGACGTTTCCGTGGGGCGGGGCCGCCCATGGCCTTGCCCCGTCCGCAGGCCATGGGCACCGTGGGCGTGTTTTGGGGTGGGCTGTGTTCCCGGGCGGTGCATCGTGTGTTGCCGAGTTGTGTTTGTCGGATGCGTCAGGTGGCCTGTCATGTTGTTGATGGCAAGTGGCGGGGTGTGCAGGCTTTTTTTTAGAGAATGGCATTCACGTCATAGTGACGGGCATTTGTATCAGAGCGGGAACAGATGAAGATATCAATAGTAACAGCAACTTACAATAGTGCGAAGACAATTTCCGACACCATGGAATCTGTGTTGTCGCAGACGTATGGTGATTTTGAGTATTGGGTGATTGACGGCGGCTCTACCGACGGCACGGTTGATGTCGTGGCGTCGTATGCCGAGAGGTTCGGCGGGCGGCTACATTGTCTGTCGGAGCCGGACAGAGGCATATATGATGCCATGAACAAGGGCATCCGCCTGTGTACGGGCGACGTTGTCGGCATACTCAACTCCGATGATTATTACACATCAGACGATGTGCTGCAAACCATTGCCGACGAATTCGGAAGGAGCGATGTCGATTCCGTGTATGGCGACATACATTTCATAAGGCCCGGTGAGCCTGGCAAGGTCGTAAGATACTATTCGTCGGCATTGTTCAAGCCGTTCTGGCTGCGGTTTGGGTTCATGCCGGCCCATCCGTCGTTTTATGTCCGCAGGCATATTTATGAGAAATTTGGCGGCTATGCGCTTGACTACAAGATAGCAGCCGACTACGACATGATGGTGAGGCTGTTTTACAAGCACAAGATTTCGTCGAAATACATACGGAAAGACTTTGTGACCATGCGCACAGGCGGCATGAGCACGAAGAGCGTCTCGCACAGGCTGATTACGACCCGTGAGGATGTGAAGGCCTGCCTGCGCTACGGTTTGTATACTAACATATTGTTTGTCTCGGTGAAATACTTGTACAAGGTCTTTGAGTTTCGAAAGCCGTTGCGTTGTTTTGCCAAGGGCCGGGCATGATGTTGGCGCGTATTTTTTTTGATGAAGAGGCATGGGCACGTGTGGCAACGATGTTGGAGGTAGGCGAGATATGCGGGTGCGTGATGAAGTTTTTGGGTTCATTCATGCAATATTAGTCATATAACGCAGTTATACTAATAAAATGCATCTTGTGATGAATCAATATATTCTCTATATAATAGGCTCTTTTGTCGTCAGCATGGTGTGTGGCTTCCTGGCCATCCCCCAAGTGGTGAGATTCTGCAAGAAGAAAGAGCTTTACGACCGGCCCAGCATGCGCAAGGTGCATAAGTGCAGCGTGCCGAGGCTTGGCGGCATCTGCTTCATACCGAGTATGCTGCTGTCGAGCATACTCATGATTGCTGTGTTCAACCAGAATGTGGTCAACAACGAGATCACCGTGAGCATATGGTCGATATATTTCTTTGTCAGCCTTATGTTGGTCTACGGCGTGGGGCTTGTTGACGACATTGTAAGCCTCGGCCCTAAGACCAAGTTTGCCGTGCAGATTCTTGCGGCTGCCCTTTTGCCGGCATCGGGGTTGTACATAAACAATATGTATGGCTTCCTTGGCATTTACGAGATACCATATTACATCGGTGCCCCGCTCACGGTGTTTGCCTTGGTGTTCATTGACAATGCGATGAACCTCATCGACGGCATCGACGGCCTGTCGGGCGGCCTGTCGCTCATAGCCTTGGCGGGCTTCCTGATGTGCTTCGCCCGTGAGTCGGTGTGGACTTACTGCATCCTCATAGCCGGGTTGATGGGGGTGCTGGTGGCTTTCCTCTACTTCAACATAATGGGCGACAAGGGCGGCAAGCAGCAGAAGATATTCATGGGCGACTCCGGGAGCCTTACGCTCGGGTTCATACTCGGGTTCCTCCTCGTGAAGTTTTCGATGGACAATCCCAGTGTCATGCCCTTCCGCAAGGACAGCTTGATGCTCTCCTGTACGCTATTGACCATCCCCATCTTCGATGTTTGCCGGATTGTCATCGTGCGGCTGCTGCACCGTAAGCCGATATTCGGCGCTGACAAGAATCACATACACCACAAGCTGATGCGTGCAGGCATGAGCCAGCACCAGGCGTTGTGCACGATTCTCGCGCTTGCAGTGTTCTACATAGTTTTCAATTACCTTATGTTCGACCTTATGTACTACAGCAGCATCGTGCTGCTTGATATCCTTGTCTGGCTCATATTCCACGCTTGCCTCAATGTTGTGATAAAGAAGCGGGGGCAGGAGGTTTTTTTCAAAGACGTGAGCAATGGTTAAGAGATTACTCGACGTAGTTTGTTCGGCTTTGGGGATGGTGCTCCTTGCCCCTTTGTTCTTGCTTATTTATGTGGGGTTGAAGGTGAGTTGCCATGGGCCTGCCATATATAAGCAGGAGCGCATAGGGCGTGGCGGTAAGCCGTTTTACATCTATAAGTTCCGCACCATGGTGGAGAACACCGAGGAGGACGGCATCCCACAGCTTGCCGAGCAGAACGACAGTCGCCTGACTGCCCTTGGCAAGCTGCTCCGTGAGCACCACCTCGACGAGCTTCCGCAGTTGTGGAACGTGCTGAGGGGTGATATGTCGTTTGTTGGTTACAGGCCCGAGCGCCAGTATTTCATTGACAAGATAATGGAGCTGCGGCCCGACTACGCCGAACTTTACCGCATAAGGCCAGGCATCACATCTTATGCCACGCTTTACAATGGCTACACCAATACCATGGAGAAAATGATTCGCAGGCTCGACATGGACCTCGCTTATCTCCGTGACATGTCGCTTTTGACCGACGCAAAGATAATCGTGAATACTTTCTTGGGCATCGTCGCGGGCAGGAAGTTCTGACCCATGGTGGCAACGTAGATGGCCTGGCCACGCGCACGCGCCAGGCCATCGGCGCTGTTTTGCTGTGCCTGAAGCTGGCTCTGGCAGGTGTGTGTCGGCAGTGCGGCATGGCGAAATGTTTACAGCTTTGTGATTGCTGCGCCTGCCGTTGCCGCCGGTATTTGCATGGTGGCCGTTTTACCTGCCAAGAGCGGCAGTATTGCACGCTGAAACGGCCCGTATCGCTCCATGAAACGGCAGCTGTGGCCAATGCTTGTGGCATGGCAGCCAGCCGACAGGCCAGCCCTTGTTGAACAATCTTTACAAAGCAGCCGCCTCGGCTGTTCTTGCCGTGCATGATTAAAGCCGCCGCAGGCAGTTGTGAGACTGCCTGCGGCGGCTTTTCCTTTTGCTTTTGGTTGCCCTGCCGCTTGCCTTACTTCTTTATGTTTGCCTCTTCGAGGCGGTAGCCATACTTCTTGTCGGCTGTCTTTAGGAGGAAAGCTATGAAGAGCGAGAGCACGGCGATGCCAGTGAACACGCACATGGGCAGCGTGTAGTCATACAGGTTGGTGGTAACTCCGCCGCTGGTGTGCGTGCCTATGACGCAATACTCGTCGAGGATGTAGCCTATGAGCGCCGGTATGCCCCACAGGCCGATGTTCTGGATGAAGAAGATTAGGGCATAGGCCGTGCCGAGCTGCTTGACCGGGAATATCTTTGCCACGCTGGGCCACATGGCCGACGGCACGAGCGAGAAGGCTATGCCCAGCACAATCATAAGCACTATGGCCACCCACGATGCGTGGATGAAGGGCAGGGCGTAGATGCAGTGGACGCAGATGAGCATCGAGGCACCGAGCATCATGATGGAGGCAGCCTTGCCTTTCTTGTCTATCATGCCGCCGAAAACGGGGGTGAGGAAGAGCGCGCCGAGGGCGGGCAGGCCGGCAAACGTGCCTGCGATGGCCTCGCTCACGCCGTATTTTGTTATCATCAGCTCGGTGGCGAATTTCTGGAACGGGAACACGCACGAGTAGAAAAGCACGCAGAGCAGGGCTATGAGCCAGAAACCGGGGTTGCTCACAACGGCGACCACGTCCTTGAACGAGAATTTGTCGTCTGCCGAGTCGGTGCTTATCTTGACCTGGCGGTCGAGCTTGCGGTCCATGAATGTGAATGCGAGGAACGACAGGAAGCCGCCCACAAGCACCACTCCGCCGATGAATAGCGGTGTGTCGAGCCCGAAGTTGCGTGCCACGGGTATGGCCACGGCATAGGCTGCCTGCGACCCTATGCGCGCCAGGGCCACCTGCACGCCCATGGCCAGGGCCACCTCCTTGCCGTTGAACCACTTTGCTATTATCTTGGTGACGGTGATGCCGCCCACCTCGGCCCCGACGCCGAACACGGAGTAGCCGGCCGACGCCATGAACACGTCGAGCTTATATCCGAACACCATCTCGCTCGTGCCGCCATACCGGGTTATGGCTATGTATTCGGCAGCCGTTCCGCCTACCATGAGCACCGTGGCCAGTATGCCGGTGAAGCGGATGCCGAAGCGGTCGAGGATGAGGCCGCCCCATATGAGCATCAGCAGGAATACGTTGAGGAAGCTGTATGCCCCGGTGAACATTCCGAACTCGCTGCTCGTCCAGTGCAGCTGTCCTTCGAGCATACCCTTGAGCGGGGCCATCACGTCGTTCACATAGTAGGCCGCCATCATCGTGAAGGCCACGATGAAAAGCGCCGACCAGCGGGCCCATGCCTTGTCGTTAAGTCTGGTTACTGTGTCTGTCATTTCTTTGTAGTTTTTTGGTTTATGGGGTTATGGGAGATTTTGGAGTGCTGTGAGTGGCTGGCGTCACTTCTTGAGCCAGCGGTCGAGCCAGCCGAAGAATGTGCGCTGCCACAGGATTCCGTTTTGGGGCTTCAGCACCCAGTGGTTCTCGTCGGGGAATATCAGCAGCTCAGCCGGTATGCCGCGCATTCGGGCGGCGTTGAAGGCGCCCATGCCTTGGTTGTAGTTTATGCGGTAATCCTTTTCGCCGTGGATGCAGAGGATGGGCGTGTCCCACTTGTCTACAAACCTGTGGGGTGAGTTATCGTATGTCTTCTTTGCGGCAGCCGAGAGCGGCTTGTTCCAATATGCATCCTCATATTCCCAGTTGCTGAACCATGCTTCCTCCGTGTCAGTGTACATGGACTCGAGGTTGAACGCGCCGTCGTGGGATATGAAGCACTTGAAGCGCCCTTCGTGGTGCCCCGCGAGGTAATATACGCTGAATCCGCCGAAGCTCGCGCCTACAGCGCCGAGGCGGTCGCGGTCAACGAAAGGCAGGTTCTGGGCAGCGTCGTCGATGGCCGCCAGGTAGTCTTCCATGCACTGTCCTGTCCAGTCGCCGCTCACTTGCTCGTTCCATTCATGGCCGAACCCGGGCAGCCCGTGGCGGTTTGGAGCCACGATGACATATCCGTTGGCCGCCATTATTTGGAAGTTCCAGCGGTAGCTCCACGACTGGCTCACCGGCGTTTGCGGCCCGCCCTCGCAGAAGAGCAGCGTGGGGTACTTCTTGGCCGGGTCGAAGTTGGCCGGAAGTATTATCCAGCAGAGCATCTGCTTGCCGTCGGTTGTCTTCACCCAGCGTTGCTGCACCTTGCCTGTGGCAATCTGGTCGAGTATGTGCTTGTTCTCTTCAGTCACCTGTTCCACCTTGGTCTTTTTCGGCTCCTTGCCCGGGTCTACTATGTAGATGTCGGTCGGCACGCTCATGCTCTGGCGCAAGGCCAGCAGTTTTTTGCCGTCGTTGGCAGGCGCTATGGCCACGTAGTCGGCCCAGTCGTCGGTCACTTGGCGCACCTCGCCTTTCAGGTTGGCCTGGTAAATGTTCACGCAGCCGTGCCAAACCCCGATGAACGAGAGCGTCTTGGAGTCCTCACCCCAGCAGAAGGCGTCGACGTTCGAGTCGAAACTCTCGGTGACGTATGTCTTGCTCTTGGCCGCGATGTCGTATACGCAAAGGCGGTTGCGGTCGGCCTCGTATCCGTCGCGTGCCATGCTCTGCCATGCTATGTACCTGCCGTCGGGCGAGAACTGCGGGTTGGTGTCATAGCCTGGGTTGTTCTTCAGGTTCTCCTCGCTGTTCACCGCCTGGTCTTTCATGGAGCGAGTCGGGTCGACGGGCACCGGCTTGTAGCCCTCGGGCTTGCACAGGTTGACCGTAGTCTTGCCCTCGGTGTCATAGAGATATATGTCGGCGTCGGTCGATATGGCATACTGCAGGCCCGTCTTCTTGCGGCAGGTGTAGGCTATCTGCCTGGAGTCGCGGCTCCAGTTGAGTTGCTCAATGCCGCCGAACGGTGCCATGGGGCATTCGTATGGCTCGCCTTTCATTATGTCTTCGCCTTCTGAGATGCCCCTTTCAGTCACGTCGGCCACGAACGGGTGCTGTATGCTTTCTACGTAGTGGTCCCAGTGGCGGTACATGAGGTCGGTGGCAAGGCGGCCGGTTGCCAGCGGCAGGTCGTCGGGGTTCTTCTTTATGATGTCGTTGTATGGGATTGATTTTATGAGGATTACCTTCTTGCCGTCGGGCGAGAACTTGAATGCTTCTATGCTTCCGCCGCTGTTTGACAATTGTTCCCGCCCTGTACCATCGGCCTTCATGGCCCACACTTCGCCGCCGCTGAGGTAGGCTATGCGCTGGCCTTGCTCAATCCAGGCGGGGTCGGTCTCGCTTGTCGCTGCCGTTGTCAGCTGGCGGTTGTTCTTGCCGTTGGCATCGACAATGCACAATACTTGGTGGCCTTTGTTCTCTTTCACGCTGTAGTATCCCACTTGGTATACTATCTGCTTGCCGTCGGGCGAGGCCGTGGCGGTTGCAATCCGGCCCATTGCCCATAGCGCTTCGGGTGTCATAAGGCCGCTTTCAACCTTTATGTCGCTTTTGCCGATGTTGGACGTTGGTGTGGTTTGCGCGTTGCCGGCTATGGTTAGCAACGCCGCTGCAGTCATTGCTGTCAGTCTGTTCATTGTTGTTGGTCTTTAGTTTACAGTGCAAGGGCGCCCACGGAGGAACGCCCTTGCCACTTGGTTTCTTTGTTTTCGAATGTTATTTTTTCTTGCCTTGCTCGCGCATCTTCTGCATTTCGGCAGCCTGCCGCTGCAGTTCCTCCAGGCGGGCGGCCATGCCGCTCATCTTCTTGGGGTTGTTCTTGTTTTCCTGGTAGCGTGCTTCGAGTATGGCCAACAGCTTCTCGTCGTTGGTAGTCTTGCGCAGGAGCCACATTATGGCGGCGCTGAAGAAGAGCGAAACGAAGTAATAGAAGTTGAGGCCGGCGGAGTAATCGTTGAATATGAAGAAGAACATCACCGGCATGAGATACATCATCCACTGCATCATCTTCATCTGTTCAGCCTGCTGCCCTACCATCTGGTCGCGTTGCTGGCGCATGCTCATAATCGAGTACAGCACGTTTGCCACGCAGAAGAGGATGCACGTGAGGCTCAGGTGGTCGCCGATGAGCCATATGTTCCTGTTCCATTCGATGATGGGGTCGTATGTAGAGAGGTCGTTTATCCACAGGAAGCTCTCGCCACGGAGCTGGATTGCGTTTGGCACGAAGTTGAACATGGCCACCCAGATGGGCATTTGTATGAGCACGGGGAGGCATCCGCTGAGCGGGCTTACGCCGTACTTGGCATACATTGACATCATTGCCTGTTGCTTCATCATCTGGTCTTCGGGCTTGTCATACTGCTTGGTGGCTTCTTCTATCTTTGGTCTGAGCACACGCATCTTTGCGGAGCTCATGTAGCTTTTTTTCACCAGGGGGTATGTTATTACCTTGAGCAAGAGCGTTATGAGTATGAGCACGATGCCCATGTTGAAGCCCAGGCCGGTGAGCCAGTCGAATACGTAGAGCGTGAACCAGCGGTTTATGATTCGGAAGAGCGGCCATCCGAGGTAGACGAGTTCCTGGAGGTCGAGTTCCTTGCCTGTTGCGCTCTCTTCTTCCACGCTTTGCAGCAGGCGGAAGTCGTTGGGGCCGATGTACATTTCCATCTCTGTCGGTTTCGCTCCGGTGGGGTCGAAGAATGTCTTCAGTTTCGCGTTGTACTGCTTGAGGTACCCCGAGCCTTTTTCCTGCGGCACGCTTGTGAGGAGTGAGTTGGCAGCGAAGTCGTCTTTGGATATCAGCACTGCGCTGAAGAACTGGTTCTTGAATGCCACCCAGTCGAGCTTCTCGTCAATCTTCTCGTCCTCTTCGGCCGATGTCTCGCTCAGGTAGTCGGTGCCTCCCTCCTTTTCTTTATATGTAAGGGTGGCGTAGCGGTTCTCGAAAGTGAATCCTTTTTCCTGCTGCCGGCACAGGTCGCTCCACTCTATGTCCATTTCCTTGCAGTTTGGGGCGAACAGTCCGCCAAGGCCCTTTGCCTGTAGTGAGAGGTGCAGGAGGTAGTCCTTGCCCAGTGTGTAGTTGAGGATTATAGCCCCGCCGTTGCCAGCCTCGGCTGTCATGGTGACGGTGGAGTCGGTGACATTTGACGGTGTGAAATACAAATCTTGCGTGATTATGTTGGTGGTTTTGCCGGCAAGCATGAAGTTCAGGCTTTGTTCGTTGCCGTCGAAGAGTGTCACGTCGCTTGCCCCGTTGCGGTCTTTGAAGCCAAGTATGCGCGCTTTCTTCACCACGCCGCCCTTGGTGTCGAGAGTCAGTTCAAGGTTGCTGTTCTTCAGTACCACCTGTTCGTTTTGCCCGGTGAGCGCTTTGTGGAACAGTGCGGTGGTGTCGGCCTTGGCCTCTGCGGCGGCCTTGGCCTTGCGGTTGGCTTCGGCCAGCTTTTGTTCCTGCTCGGACTGTTGCTTCAGTGCGTTCTCTATGGAGTCTTGCTGGCGTTGCATGGCCATTTGCTCTTCTGAGGGTTGCACGTACCACCCGTAGCCGAAGAGGAGCAGTGCCATCAGTATGAAGCCGATTGTCGAGTTTTTGTTCATTTCGTTGTTCTGTTTGTCTGTGTTTGGCTGTGTCGGTTTTTATTTCTTGTTTGCTATCGCCGTTTTCACGAAGTCGAGGAACAGTGGGTGGGGCTTGAGCACGGTGCTTTGGTATTCGGGATGGAACTGCGTGCCTATGTACCACTTGAGGCCCGGTATCTCCACTATTTCCACAAGGTCGCTCTCGGGGTTGCGGCCTACGCACATCATGCCGTGCTTCTCGTATTCGGCCTGGTATGTGCTGTTGAACTCGTAGCGGTGGCGGTGGCGCTCCTGTATGTGCTCTTGCTTGTATATGTCGAGCACGCGCGAGCCTTGGCGCAGCACGCACTCGTATGCGCCGAGGCGCATGGTGCCGCCCAGGTTCGTGATGTCCTTCTGCTCTTCCATGATGTCTATCACGTTGTGTTCGGTCTTCTCGTCCATTTCGCGGCTGTTGGCGTCGGCATAGCCGAGCACGTTGCGTGCGAACTCGATGACCATCATCTGCATTCCGAGGCAGATGCCGAATGTGGGTATGTTGTGCGTGCGGGTGTAGTGGGCTGCGATGATCTTGCCCTCTATGCCGCGCTGGCCGAAGCCCGGGCATATCACGATGCCGTCCTGTCCGGCCAGTTTTTCGGCCACGTTCTCCTCGGTTATTTTCTCTGAGTTGATGAACGTGAGCACGGTCTTGTGGTCGTTGTATGTGCCGGCTTGCGACAAGCTTTCGCGTATGCTCTTGTAAGCGTCCTGCAGGTCGTACTTGCCCACGAGCCCTATGTGCACCTCATCGGTGGCGTTGTTGCGCCGCTCCAGGAAGTTGCGCCAGGGGCCGAGCGTTGGTTTCTCGCCGATTTCCATGCCGAGCTTGCGCAGAATGGCCGCGTCGAGGCCCTGGTTGAGCATGTTCACCGGCACTTCATAGATGGACGGCAGGTCTTCGCTCTGCACCACGCAGTCAAAGTCTACGTTGCAGAAGGCGGCGACTTTCTTCAGTATGGCGTCGCCCAGGTGCTTCTCCGTGCGCAGCACGAGCACGTCGGGCTGTATGCCGACGCTCTGCAGCTCCTTCACGGAGTGCTGCGTGGGCTTGGTCTTCAGCTCGCCTGCGGCCCTGAGGTATGGCACGTAGGTAAGGTGTACGCACACTGCGTTCTTGCCCAGCTCCCACTTCATCTGGCGTATGGCTTCGAGGAAAGGCATGCTCTCTATGTCGCCGATGGTCCCGCCTATTTCGGTGATGACGAAGTCATAGTGGTGTTTCTCGCCGAGGAGCTTCACGTTGCGCTTTATCTCGTTCGTTATGTGTGGCACCACCTGTATGGTCTTGCCCAGGTAGTCGCCGCGGCGCTCCTTGTCTATCACGGCCTTGTATATCCTGCCTGTGGTCAGCGAGTTTGCCTTTGTGGTCTGTATGCCTGTGAAACGCTCGTAGTGGCCGAGGTCAAGGTCGGTTTCCATGCCGTCTACGGTCACATAGCACTCTCCGTGCTCATAGGGGTTGAGCGTGCCCGGGTCTATGTTTATGTACGGGTCGAACTTCTGGATGGTGATGTTGTAGCCTCTTGCCTGGAGCAGCTTGCCTATTGACGACGATATGATGCCCTTGCCTAATGAAGAGACCACGCCTCCGGTGACGAAGATGTACTTTGTTTCTGCCACGATGATATTTATTTTATAGATTTGACTTATACCCTATTGTGAATCGGATATTATAAACAACGTGCAAAATTACTAAAAAAACTGGATACGGCAAAGAATCGCCTGACATTTAACTGCTGCCGTGCCGCTCTTTGCTCTTTTTCTTGCCGCAGCTGGCCGTTTCTCATTTTAAATGCCTATCTTTGCAGATGGTAAGCTGCACTCGGGAAATGGAAAGCAAGCTTTCTTTCCGCTCGCTTGCGTTGTCTTTGCAGAAGATAATCATGTCCTGGCGGCGGCGTGCCGCTGTGATGGCCGCTGCCGGCTTTGCCGGCAATGCGGCGGGGCGTAAGCGGTGGGGTAACAAATGATTACAAAGCCATGCGCCGGGGGTGGCGATGGCCGTGTTGCGCGCCAAGATGCGCCGTCCGGCAGGCTGGAACGCCCCGTTTCGGAGCCTCAGACAGGCCGTTTGGCAAGCGGTAACGGCACGTTCCGCAACTCGCTGTAAGCCAGTGTGTTGAGCAGAGGCTGGCAAAACGTGATATTTAATTACATTTTCAAGGGATAGCAACCCTGCGGGGAAACACCAAGAAAGAAAAAGATGAAAACAAGATATGCATTGTTGCTGATTTTCGTGCTGGGCTCCTGTCTGCAGGCCGGCGGCCAGAGGCACCGCCGGCTACGCCCGCTTGTGGATTCGACTGTGGTGGTCAAGGCTTACACAGACTCGCTCAGGCAGAGCCTGCGGCGCATCGACTCGCTGGCCGCCGTCGGCCGCCGGCATGGGGACAGGCCTGCCGACGGCCGCTACTATCGCCTCTTTGCACCGCGGGCTGTCTATCCCTCGCCGGCGGGCACGGCCGTTGGCGCCGCCACGGGCGCCACCGTGGCAGACTCGGTGGCAGCTGCTGTCGATGCCGCGCTGCTCAGCGTGTATCTGAGGCGGCCCGACCTCGTGCGCGCAACAGAGACCGGCCTGCGCCAGTCTGGCACAATACGCAACGACATGGTGGACGAGCCCATGCGGCAGGAGCTTGACCTCGTGGAGCGTACGGAGCCTGTTCCCGACGTTTCGGTGTACGCCCCGGCACAGGTTCTCGTTAAGAGGCCGAACTTCTGGACGTTCGGGGGCGACGGCAACCTGCAGCTCCTGCAGAACTATGTCTCAGACAACTGGTACAAAGGCGGCGAGAGCAATTACTCGATGGTGGGCGACCTGACGCTCACAGCCAACTACAACAACAAGAGCCGTGTGAAGTTTGAGAACAAGCTTGAGATGAAACTGGGCTTCCAGACGTCGCAGGACGACACCCTGCACAAGTTCAAGACCAACAACGATATGCTCCGCTATACGGGCAAACTGGGGCTGCAGGCCAAGAACAATTGGTACTACACCATACAGCTGCTGGCCTACACGCAGTTCACCCAGGGCCTTAAGAGTAATGACAAGAAGGTGTACTCCGACTTCATGTCACCCTTCAACCTCAACGTCGGCCTCGGTATGGACTACTCCGTGGCCACGAAGAACAACCGCCTGAAGGGCAGCATAAACCTCTCCGCGCTGGCTTTCAACTTCCTGTATGTAGGCCGCAAGAACCTCGCCGGCAGCTATGGTGTCGTCGGCGACCACCATACCAAGGAAGACTTCGGCTCGCAGGTGACGGTCGACCTCACGTGGCAAATCACCGACCAGATAAAGTGGAAGTCGCGGTTTTATGGTTACACCACTTACAATCGGGTGCAGATGGAGTGGGAGAACACCATAACGCTCAACATAGTGAAGTACATCAGCACCAACATCTTCCTCTATCCGCGTTTCGACGACGGCGGCAACTATGACGAAGACCTCGGCTACTGGCAGTTCAAGGAGTACTGCTCGCTCGGTTTCTCGTATGATTTCTGACCATGCAGCCATGCCATTCAGACGGCACTTGGGCTATAACACCATTGCTGGCGGCGTGATCTGCCTGAAATGGCGCATCAGGGCCTCTGCGCACAGGCGCCCTCGCTCCTCTGGCAGGGCGGCTTTGAGTTTCTCTGGGGCCACGTCCAGCACGGTTAGGATGTTGTCGCCGCTTATCGGGAGGTTTAGCAACTTCTCGCTTTCGGCATTGGTTATGAACGCCATCTGCAGGAATCCTACAGTGCACGAGGTCTGCAAGTTGGCGCACATGGGTTGCCGCAAGTCGGGCAGGGGGTGGGTAAGGAACACGGTTTGGGCCTCGGTTGACGGCGCAAATGGCTGCGAGTATCTTATCATCCTGCCAGCCATGGTGAATGTCTTGTCCAGTTGCGCTTCCTGGGCGCATATCCGCATGATGTCCATTGGCCAGCTGTTGCGTTCCTCTTCGAGGCTGATGCTCTCTGCGTTCCATTCCGGCGGCAGGTAGGTTACGTATTCGGTGCGTTGCTCGGCGTGGCATTCCTGGTGGAGTTTGTAGGGAACTCCCATCACGTAAGCTCCTGCCCCGATGGTGCATACTGTGTAGTACGGCTTGTCTTTCGACGGGTTTATGATGGCAAGGTCAATGTCTAGGTCAGCCAGGTAGCGGTCATAGATGATGCGGCTTGGCTGCCCGAAGCGTGTGGCAATGAAGTTCTCGACGGCTTTTCTTTCCTCTTTTGAATAATAGCTTGGCTGGTTTTCGGGGCTGATGCCCTTGGTTGACAGCCACCAGTAGTGCATGATGGTCTTGCGGCATTCGTAGGGCTTGGCTGTTGGGAGTAAGTACCAGCACTTTAGCCCTTTGTCGTTGACGGCGACTATCACTACGAAACGGTTGTAGAAATATACCCGCTTGATGTGTGTCCACGGCCATGACAGGTGGCAGAAGTACCGTCCGTCGGCATCGCACCAGACCTTTGATATGCCTCCCTGGTCTATGCGTTTCTTGTTTCCGTGCTTCTTTTCGAACTTGTAGTCTGAAAGTCCGAAGTGTATCCCGGCCAGCACGAGCATCAAGGCTGTCCATGTGGCTAGCGCAGCCCAGACCCAGTCGCCGTGGCAGATGGCGTAAGCAACTGCGGCCGCGACAGCCACGGCCACGGCCATGCACGCGATGCGGGTGGTACAGGCGAAATGGTGCAGCCAGAAAAAGGCGAAACGCCACCGTGACTGTGGCAGCACTGACAGCATGGGGTTACCTGCGGGCGGCATTTCCATGTGCTTCAGGTGGCTCCTTTTTACGCATTCCATGCTTTGTTGTGGGTTGCCGGCTTGACCTGTAGTTTGATACTTGCATACTTTGCGCGCCTGTCTGCTCCGCTGTGGCGGGCTGGCAGGCGCGCAATATGCGTTTCATGGCGCGGCTGTGGCGCCGTTTTCACTTCTTGGCTTCTTCCATGTCGCCCTCTATGTAAAGGCGTGTCATCTCAACGGCACCGTTGGTCCTGATGGTGATTGACTTCTTGAAGTGGCCTGGAAAGCGGCCTGCGCCGTTGTAAGTGACTTTGATTTTGCCTTTCTGCCCGGGCTGTACGGGTGTCTTTGTGTACTCCGGCACAGTGCAGCCGCAGCTTGCCACGGCTTGGTTGATGATTAGCGGAGCCTCACCTACGTTGGTGTATGTAAACTCGCACGACACTTTTGGCGACGACTCAGAGAACTTTCCGAAATTGTGGGTTGTCTTGTCGAACTTTATTTGTGCCTGTTTCTTGCCTCCGGCCTGCTGGGCCACGGCCACGGCGAGGCAGCAAACGAGCATCATTGACAATAAAATGATTTTCTTCATAACCGCAGTTTTAAATTATCCGGCGCAAAATTACCCTATTTTCCCTATTGTTGTATGGCTTGCACCCGTTATTTTTTATAAATTAACACATACGTACGCTCTTTCAGCAGCTTGCCGTTGGTTTCCCGCTTGAGGTGCGCACTGTGTCATGGGGCCGCCGTCAGTCTTCGCCGAGCAGTTTGTAATACTCTGTAGCTCCGAGTAGGAAGCACCCGAGGCCAAAGTCTTCGAAGTCGGGCACCTTGTCGTAAGTGACGGGCTGGCCGTCCTTGGGCTCCTTGCCGGTGCCTTGCACATAGCCGAGGAATCCGTCGCGGTGAAGTGCTTGGGCCTTCATGGCTTGCCAAGCCTTGTCGGCCACAGGGCGGAATGCCTTCTCCTTGAGGTAGCCCTTGCGCAGTCCCCAGCTGATGCCGTAGAGGAAGAGGGCCGTGCCGCTCGTCTCCTTGCCGCCGTAGGTGGCAGGCGATGCGAGGCTGACGTTCCAGAAACCGTCTTCGCGCTGGCAGCCAGCCAGTGCGTTGCACATGGCCATGAAGTCTTTCTTCAGTTCCTTGTATGCCTTGCCCCTGGGTTTCATCTGGTCCATCACGCGTACTAGCGCTGCCAGCACCCAGCCGTTGCCCCTGCTCCAGTAGCACTGGTTGCCGTCTTTCTCCTTGTAGGGCGGCACGAAGTCGGCGTCTCGCCACCACAGCCCGTCTTCTTCGTTGAACAGTCCGCCGCCACATTCGTTGCGGCTCCAGCGGTACATGGCCATCGCGTGGTCAAGATATGCCCCGTCGCCCGTTATCTTGTACATCTGCGCATATACGGGCATGGCCATCTGTATGGCATCAATCCAAGTCCAGTAGCCGAGTTTCCCCTCGGCCATCTGGCCTTGCAGGTTCTCGCGGGTGGGGCGGAGCATGGCAGAGTCGCCTGTCATCACGAAGCGTTCGAGGTAGGTTTGCGAGCAGCACTGGTTGTCGGCGTCGCGCGTGCCTGTGCCGTCGCGTGGTGTCCATTTGTGGAAAGCCGCCCAGCGGTCGGTGTAGTCGATGTATCTGTCCTGCGGGTCTATGGCGTTGAGGGCCATGAGGCCTTCGTAGTATACCGCTCTTGTCCACAGGTGGCTGGGGCGTATTTTCTTCACGTGGGTTGGCTCGGTGGGGTCGGCATACTTCGCCATGAAGTAGTCGTTGGCACTGCGTGCCGCGTTTAGCACCTCTGTCTGCGCGGCTGTCTGAGCCAGGGAGGGCAGTGCGGTGGCCACTGCCGCCATGATGGTAAGTATTTTCTTCATAATCATAGGTTGTTGGATATTGATGCCACAAAGGTAGGAATAAAATCTGACGAATCGGCAAATGGCGGCCATTGTTTTTTGTCTTTGCATATAATGTAGGCGGCATGGCGCGGACAGGCATCAGGCGTTGCGGCTCTGCGCAGCAGTGGCGGCAGGTATTTGGGATTGATGAAATGTCTGTCTTTTTCATGTTCCATGCCTGTTGCCGTCCGTTTGTGCAATTGTCTGGTTGCCAGATGGTTGGCATCGCGCAGTGTTTGGCGTGGCGAAACGGCCTGTTTCAACCCGTCGAACGCCACGTTCTGGGCTGGCAAGCGGCCTTTGTGGCATCACGAAACGGCTTACACGGCTGAATAAGCCGATGGCTGTCGTGATTTTTTCATGGGTGCCCTACGGCATCGAAGCGTTTCTTTTGGCAACTCACGTTGGCTGCGACATGCAGTCCGGTATGCGGTTGCCGCCCCCTCGCGGCGTGTCGGCTGTAGTTGAGAGTTGCGTCGTCGGCACTCATTATGCCGCATTTTATTTTGCATTGTCTGCAATTTGCTGTAACTTTGCGGCCGTATTAGCAATGGAAATAAAGGAGATAAGAGAATTTTACGCCAGGCTTCCGCAGGTCGGGGCATTGGCGTGCGCGCTTGGTGACAGGTCGGTGAGGACGGTGTACCTCGACGGCCTGGTGGCTTCGTCGGCCCCTGTGGTGTTCGGCAGCCTGGCCGGCAAGTTGCCGCCGGTTCTTCTTTTCATTATGCAGGATGCCGACGATGCAGGCTATTTCTACCACGACCTCGTGCAGTTGCTTGGCGACCGCGACGTGCTTTTCTTCCCGTCGTCATACCGCCGCGCCGTCAAGTATGGCCAGCGCGACTCTGCCAGCGAGATACTGCGCACGGAGGTGCTGGCCAGGGTGGCGGGGTATGCGGAGGTAAACGGGGAAGGGAGAACCGTAAATCGGGATTCGCGGCGCGAAGACAGTGCTGCGCAAGCCGTTGGCGCGCCAGCCGGCAAAGCCACGCCAGATGCCGTTAGGCATGACGGCGGTACCCCTTGTGTCGGGGTCGATGGCGTGAGTCATGATTCACAATCCCCGGTTGTCAGCTCCCAGTTGTTCATCGTCTCTTATCCCGAGGCCATTGCCGAGCTGGTGGTTTCGCGCAAGCGGCTTGACAGCCGGCGCGTGGAACTGTCGGCAGGGCAGGAGACCGATGTGACGGAGCTGGCCAGGACGTTGCGCGACTTTGGTTTCCGCGAGGTCGACTACGTATATGAGCCGGGCCAGTTTGCGCGCCGCGGCAGCATCTTCGATGTCTTTTCTTACAGTTGCGAGTATCCTTTCCGCCTCGATTTCTTTGGCGACGAGATAGATTCCATACGCACGTTTGAAGTGGAGACGCAACTCTCGCGCGACCGCCGCGACCGCGTGGAGATTGTGCCCGAGCTGGCCGGCATGACCGAAGACCGTGTGCCGCTGCTTTCTTTCCTGCCGGCAGAGACCGTCCTCGTGGTGCGCGACTTTGTGTTTGTGCACGACTCTATTTCCAAGATATACGACGAGGGATTCTCGCGGCAAGCTATGGCCGAGCGGATGGAGGGCCTTACTGAGATGGAGCAGCAGGCCGTGAGCGAGCAGATGCGCAAGGAAGTGCAGCTGGTAAGCCCTGCGCAGTTCGGCAAGGCCGCCGCCGACTTCCGGCTGGTGGAAATAGGCCGCCGCCACGTAAGGCAACCTGATGCCGCCATTTCGTTTGACATCACCCCCCAGCCGCTGTTCCACAAGAACTTCGACTTGCTCCGCCGCACCCTCGAAGACTACCAACTTAAGGGCTACAGGCTCTTCATACTGGCTGACAGCCAGAAACAAAATGAGCGTCTGAAGGAGATATTGGAATCTAAAACTGACAGTCCGGGATTGGGAAGAGCGAATCAAGATTGCCGGAAGCAGTCATTCCTGGCTGCCGGTGACTCTGCTGTTGCAGCCGGCGAGCTTGTCAATGCCCCTCGATATCATGTCGCCAATTCTCAGTCTGGCATCGTTTTCACACCCGTCGACCGCACTCTCCATGAGGGATTCGTTGACAATGGCCTGCGGATGTGTTTCTTCACAGACCACCAGATATTCGACCGCTTCCATAAATACAACCTCCGTTCCGACCGTGCCAGGGGCGGCAAGGTTGCTCTTACGCTCAAGGAGATACAGCAGTTTGAGGTCGGTGACTATGTCGTTCACGTAGACCACGGCATCGGCCGCTTCGGTGGCTTGGTGCGAATGCCGCAGGGTGATGGTTACCAGGAGATGATAAAGATACAGTATCAGCACGGCGACTCAATCTATGTCTCCATACATTCGCTTTACAAAGTGTCAAAGTACAAGGCCCAGGACAATGGGGAGCCGCCGCGGCTCAGCCATCTTGGCACAGGGCAATGGGAGCACTTGAAGGAGCGGACGAAGAAAAAGATAAAGGACATCGCCCGTGACCTGATCAAGCTTTATGCCCAACGGCGCCACGAAAAGGGCTATGCTTTCAGCCAGGACTCTTTCATGCAGCATGAATTGGAGGCGAGTTTCCTTTACGAGGACACCCCCGACCAGCTCAAGGCAACCACAGACGTGAAGGCCGACATGGAGAGACAGCGGCCCATGGACCGCCTTGTCTGCGGCGATGTTGGCTTCGGCAAGACCGAGGTTGCGGTGCGGGCGGCGTTCAAGGCGGCCTGCGACTCTAAGCAGGTGGCTGTGCTCGTGCCGACCACTGTGCTCGCTTACCAGCACTACCAGACGTTTAGCAAGAGGCTGAAAGACTTCCCCGTGCGTGTGGATTACCTCACCCGGGCCCGCAGCCCCAAGCAGGCCAAGGCTGTGCTTGCCGACCTTGAGGCAGGTAAGATAGACATATTGATAGGCACTCACAAGCTGATAGGCAAGTCGGTCAAGTTCCATGACCTCGGGCTTCTCATCATAGACGAGGAGCAGAAGTTCGGTGTGGCCACGAAAGAGAAGCTCCGCCAGATGAAAGTCAATGTCGACACGCTGACGATGTCGGCCACGCCGATTCCCCGTACGCTCCAGTTCTCGCTCGTGGGAGCGCGCGACATGAGCATCATACAGACACCGCCGCCCAACCGTTACCCCATCCAGACAGAGATACACACCTTCGGTCCCGAGATCATAGCGGACGCAATAAACTTCGAGATGAGCCGCAACGGCCAGGTTTACTTCGTCAACAACCGCATAAGCGACCTCTCGCGGATTGCCGACATGATACGCAAGTACATCCCCGACGTGCGCATAGCCATCGGCCACGGTCAGATGAAGCCTGAGGAACTGGAGCAGATCATCATGGGATTTGCAAATTATGACTATGACGTGCTGCTCTCGACGACCATCGTTGAGAACGGGATTGACATACCCAACGCCAACACCATAATCATAAACGGGGCGCAGAACTTCGGTCTGAGCGACCTCCACCAGATGAGGGGCCGCGTCGGCCGGGGCAACCGCAAGGCGTTCTGCTACCTGCTTGCGCCGCCCTTGGCCGGCCTCAACCCCGAGTCGCGCCGCAGGCTTGAGGCCCTTGAGAATTTCTCTGACCTAGGCTCGGGCATCAACATAGCCATGCAGGACCTTGACATACGCGGGGCGGGCAACCTGCTCGGCGCTGAGCAGAGCGGATTCATTGCCGACCTGGGTTACGAAACATACCAGAAGATACTCAACCAGGCTGTCACAGAGCTGAAAAATGATGAGTTTGCCGACTTGTACGAGGAGGAGGCTGCCACTGGCGAGGCCGGGGGAGACGCTTTTGTGGATGATTGCGCGCTGGAGAGCGACATCGAAATGTACTTCCCAGACCAGTATGTGCCGAGCGACAGCGAACGGATGCTGCTCTACCGCGAGCTTGACAGCCTGAAGGGCGACGACGAGCTGGAGCGCTACCGCGCGCGGATGGAAGACCGCTTCGGCCCTGTTCCGCAGGTGGGCGAAGAGCTTATGCGCGTAGTTCCGTTGCGCCGTATGGGGCGGAGCTTGGGTTGCGAGAAGATAATGCTGAAGCAAGGGCGCATGACTCTCTTCTTCGTGAGCAACCCTCAGAGCGCGTATTACAGGAGCAAGGCTTTTGACCGTGTGCTCGACTACATAGCCGCAAACCCGCGCCGCTGCAACCTTCGCGAGCTGAACGGCAAGCGCTCTATGGTCATAGCCGGCGTGAATACGGTAGAAGAGGGCGTAAACGTGCTCAAGGCCATGGCCGGGAGCGATGCGTAGCAGGCTCAGTGCTTGCCACCGTTTGTGCGCGGCAGCCCTCTGTCACGCCGTATGCGCTCGCCACCACGTTAAGTAACAAATGATTACATATGCGCTGCCGTCAGTCAGCAAAGGCCGTTCGGGCCTGTGATACTGGTCGTTTGGGAGCATCGAACGGCCTGTATTGCAGGCCCGAACCGTATGTTTCATTACCATGGGGCTGCGTTGCGGCATAACTGCCTGAGGGAGAGTGGATTCCGCAATTTGCCGTAAGGCACGCTACCTCATGTCTTTTTTCTTTACATACCATATATGCCTATTAAGCCACTCAGCGTCAGTTTGTCTGCACATGATGCCAAAATGGCATATCGGCTGGTGTGGTACGCTTGTTGCACAATGCTTGGTGAAAGCCGAAGCGAAAGCAGAGGCAATCGGTAAAGCTAACATTAACAACGTAAATGATAGGAGACAAGATTATGACACCAGTTAGAAGAAACTCAGGATGGCTGCCTGACGTGTTCAACGATTTCTTTGACACCGACTTCATGCCTAAGGCCAATGCCACAGCACCGGCAATCAACGTAAAGGAAAGCGATAAGGGCTATACCGTGGAGCTTGCCGCTCCGGGGATGAAAAAGGAGGACTTTGCCGTGCATATCAACGATGATGGCAACCTTACGATAAAGATGGAGAGCCACGACGAGCACAAGGAAGAGGACAGCAACACGCGCTACCTGCGCCACGAGTTCTCATATTCAAAATATGAACAGACGCTGATATTGCCCGACGACGTAGACAAGGACAAGATTTCTGCAAAGGTGGAGCATGGCGTGCTTACCGTCAGCCTGCCTAAGATGGTCGAGACGAAGGCAAAGCTCGCTCGCCAGATAAACATCGGGTGAGGCTTGCCAAGCTGCTGTAGGCAAGAGGTTTTGAACCATCGCTTTGCGGTGGGGGAACGTAAGAATATAGCCGGGCGAACCGCATGGGCGGTTCGCCCGGCTTGTTATGTCTTTATCGGGGTGCGGTTGATGTTGCCGTGAGGCATTGGGGGGCTGTGTACATTGCTGCCTCGTGCTTTTTCTTGTCCATAAGCAGATGGGCTTTTGTCGTGCAGCGGCAATTGGATGCCCTAAATCAGTGAATCACAATTCCAATTTCCTTACTTCTGCGTTTTCCATGCGCTTGATCTCTTGCATGGGCTTGCCGTAGAGCACGGCTTGTATGGCCTTGTTGATTATGCCGTGGCCAACGGCGAGCACCGTCTGACCGGCGTGCTCGCGGCGCATTAAGTCGAGAAACGCCGCGGCGCGCGCTTTCAGTTGGTCGAGCGTCTCAATGTCATCGGGCCACGGTTCGTCTTTAAGCTCTGGTATGTACCTGCCTGTGAAGCTGCCCCAGTCGCGCTCGCGCAGCAGTGGGGTGGTGGCCACGGGCAGCCCGTGGGGTGCGGCTATGATTGCCGCAGTGTCCACGGCGCGGCGAAGGTCGCTAGCCACGACGGCGTCGAGGCAGGCCTGCGCCATACTGTCGCGCAGCTCTTCGGCCTGCCTTATGCCATTGAGGGTCAGGCGGCCTTGGGTCTGCCCCTGCATTATCCTGTTCACGTTGTCCACGGTCTCGCCGTGCCTAGCCAAGTAAAGTGTGGTCATCGGTATGTCTTTTTGTCAAAAAGTGAGCTGAAAAATTGTTCCTTACAGCTTTTATCCTTATATTTGCAATAAGTTAAAACCTCAGAGTCATGAAAGTGTTACGAAGTTCATTGTTCCGTGCGGTGTGCTCCCTCATAGTCGGAGTGCTGCTCATCCAATATCCCGATGCCACCGTTACGTGGATAACGATAGCCATCGGGGTGCTGTTCTTGCTGTCGGGTGTCATTTCGTGCGCCACGTATTTCAACGCCGTAAGGACAGCCTCGGCATACAAGATAACCGATGCAGACGGCCGGGTGGTGAGCCAGGGGCGCCCGCCGCTGCCCGTAGTCGGCCTTGGCAGCCTCATCCTTGGAGCACTGCTCGCCATAAAGCCAGCCATGTTTGTGGCCGGACTGATGTATGTGCTCGGCGCGATACTCATCCTCGGTGCCATCAACCAGTTCATGGCCTTGCTCGCAGCGCGCCGCTACGGGCGCTTTTCGTTCTTCTACTGGGTATGCCCTTCGCTGGTTCTTCTGGTCGGTCTGTATGCCATCATTAAGCCCATGGAGAGCGCGGCCCTGCCGTTGGTCATCCTCGGATGGTGCAGCTTGCTTTACGGCATCACCGAGATTGTAAACGCGGTGAAGATATATTCGTGGAAGAAACGGCTGGAACAAGCAGGCCACGACGGGCATACGGACATCATGTGACGGCCTCGCAGCGGTGGAAAGCGCTGCTGAAGGCAAGTCCGGCTGCCTTCAGCGGTCTGTGACAATGCCCTCGATGTACTTCCGCAGTATCTTTATGCCGGTGTTGTTCTCGCCACCTTGCGGTATGATGAGGTCGGCGTACTTCTTTGTCGGCTCTATGAACAGCTCGTGCATGGGCTTCTTCATGCGCAGGTAGCGGTCGATCACCATCTCGACGGTGCGCCCGCGCTCAATCACATCGCGCTGGAGGTTGCGTATGAACCGTTCGTCAGAGTCTGTGTCAACGTATATCTTGAGGTCCATCATGTCGCGGAGCTCCTTGTTGAGCAGCACCATTATGCCTTCGACAATCACTACCGGGCGTGGCTCTATGCGCTCAGTCTGCGGCAGACGGCTGAACTCCTTGTATGAATAGACCGGCATTTCGATTGGCTGCCCGGCGCGCAACGCTTTCACGTGGGCTGTGAGCAGCGTCCAGTCGAAGGCATCTGGGTGGTCCACGTTGATAGACTTGCGCTCCTCAGGCGTGGCTGCCGACTCGTCGTTGTAATATGAATCGAGAGGAACCACAGCCACGTAGTGGGGTGGTAGCGACTCAACTATCTTCCTGACCACGGTGGTCTTGCCAGAGCCGGTGCCTCCGGCAACTCCTATTATCGTCATTTCCATTGGTTGTTGTGCAGTCGGCCGTATGCTCGTGTTTGCCCCTTGGCGGCTCATGCGGCACCGGGCGGCCTGCGGTTATGTTAATGTTGTGCAGTTGTTACAGCATTCCGAGGTATCTGAACACGGTTTCGTATTGCTCAGCCTTGCGCTCGGTGCTCATCGGGTAGGCCCGCGATGAGCTTGGCATGCGGTAGAGCCTGACGCAGCGCCCGTAGAAGTTGAACTCCGTGAACGCCCCAACCTTAGGCACGCTGATGCCGAAGTGGCGGCAGAAAACGTCGGTTGCTAACTGCCCGGCAGTGATTACGGCGCGGCAGCATGGTAGCTGGCGGAGCATGGAGTCGAGGTCGGCGGCTTGCAATATTTCCAGGTCTTTGTCGGAGGCGGTGTTCTTTGTGCGCCTCACTTTAACGGCAGTGTCGTACATGGCTATGCCTTTCTCGGTGAGGAATGGCTTTATCAACTCAAGGTTGAAGCGCTTTTCGTCTTCCAGGAGGAAGTGGGCCTTGTCGCCGAAGAAGCAGATTCCGAAGATGCGCCACATGTCATTTTGGTAGTTTGGGTAATAGAACGGCATGCACCATCGCTTTTGTGATGGTGGGAATGTGCCGAGCATGAGCAGCTGCGCGTGTGCTGGCATGAAAGGCTCGAAAGGGTGTGACTCCATGGACAGCGTGGGTTTTGTTTTGCCTCCATAAGCTTTGCATTGCCGTTTGCCGGGTTCATTAAGGCAGTGTGGCAGGCGGCAACGCAAAAGTTGAGGCTGGTGACGTTTATCTCTTGTTCTGTTGCTTTACCAGGTATACTATGGTTGGAAGGTGGTCGCTGTATCCGTTGAGCCACACACCGCCTGCGTGGGTGCGCTTTGGGGTGCCTTTGTAGCGCCCTTCTTGCTGGAACAGGTAGTCGCGGCTGAATATCTGGTGCCTGAGGTACTTCAGTGTTGAGTAGTCTTTCTTGCCGTCGCGGCAGATGAGTGATGGCGAGAGGATGATTTGGTCGAACAGGTTCCAGCTGCCGTTGTAGAAGAGTGTGCCTTTGCCGCTCTTGAGCGTGTTCCACCATGGGTTGTACATATCGCCTTCGCCTACTTCGGATATCTCACGCTTGCCCCCGAGTTCCACGGCCATCGAGCGGTTCATCGGGTCGTCGTTCATGTCGCCCATTACGATGACCTTCACCTGTGGGTCTTCTTGTATCAGCGAATCCTTTATGGCTTTGATTTGCCTGGCGCCCAGTTCGCGGTAGAACGAGCCGTTGAACCGGCTTGGCAGGTGGGCCACAATGACCGTCACGTGCTCCCCGGCCAGCGTGCCGCTGACGGTGAGGAAGCCGCGTGTCTTGTATGCACTGTCTTTCTCGAGCGTCTGGACGTAGGGCAGCAACTTCACGTTGCGCACGGTGAAGAGTCTCGGGTTGTACAGGAGCGCGCAGTCGACACCGCGTGCATCCTCGCCCTCTGTGTGGCAATACTTGTACCCCCTGGGCGCAAGCGCTTCCTGCGCCGTGAGGTCTGTCAGTGCCTTGGCGTTCTCCACCTCGCTCACTCCGATAAGTGTGCACCCAACGTTGGGCAGCAAGTCTGTGCCCATGTCGGCCAGTACGCGCGCCATGTTGCGCAGTTTGTTGGAATACTTCATGCCGTTCCACTTCATGGAGCCGTCGGGAAGGTACTCGTAGTCGTTCTTGCCTGCGTCGTGGCAGGTGTCAAACAGGTTTTCCAGGTTGTAGAAGCCTACTGCGTATACTGAGTATTTCTTTTCGCCCTGTGCCTTTGCGCTTGCGCCGATGGCGAGCAGCATAGCCAATAAAATAATGTACCTTTTCATGCCTTTTGTCTTTTTATTTTGCAAATATCGCAAATTTTGCCGACATGGCAATGCTGTTAATGATATATTCTTGCAACTTTAATGAAAAATTAATCGACCGCCGGGTGATTGTTGCCATGCGCAATTGTCCGCGCCGCAAATGTAAGGATTTATTGCAATAAGCCTTTCTGCGCGTAATGCCTTGTGTCACAGAGTGTTGTGGCTTTTGCTTTCTTGCACTGCAAAACGGGCTGTTCTGCATCTCTGAACAGCCTGTTTTGCTCTTCAGGACAGGCAGTCTTGCTTCACTGTTAGGCCGCAGCCGCGGCCTGGGTGGGTTTTGTCGTCATTTTTCTGCAATTGTTCCGGCGGCGGCTTGGGCGCGCGCACATTGCTCTTGTTGTCTTATAATGTGTCCGTTTTGCCAATTGCAAGATACAATTCACAAAAAATTATTGCCATTTTCTTCGTTTATTAGAAATATTTTAGTTACTTTGCGAATTGGAATCATTTACGTTTAAACATTCACGACCTATGCAGAAAAAGCTGAAATTAGCTGTGGCCGCCCTGTGCTGCGCCACGTCGGCAGCGGCCCAGGTGGCAGGCCAGGCTGGGCAGAAGTCCGACATGGAGAGCGAACAGGCGTTCACTTTCACCGAGGCACAGCTGGGCGAGGATGCCGACATGACAGACAATGTCATCATAGTCAGCTCCAACAGCAACATCTACGCCTCGGAAGTGGGCTACCTGTTCAGTCCGGCGCGCTTCCGCTACCGCGCCCTCGACCAGAAGTACAACGAGATTTTCATCAACGGCGCGCCCATGAACGACGCAGAGTCGGGCCAGTTCAGGTATTCCTTGATAGGCGGCCTGAACAACCAGGCGCGCGATGTGGAATACTCGTTGCCATTTGAGAGCAACAACTTCTCCATGCCTGCGGCCGCTGGCTCGAACAATTACAATTTCCGTCCGAGCCACTATGCGGCTGGCCATCGCATCGCCGTGAGCGGTGCCAACCGCAACTACACGCTGCGAGGGATGTATACCTTCAACACCGGACTGTCGGAAAAAGGATGGGCATTCACCGGCAACGTGACGTACCGCTGGGCAAACCGCGGCTACGTAAAGGGTACGTTCTACAACTCGCTGTCCTATTTCCTCGGCCTGGAGAAAGTGTTCAACGACCGCCACAGCCTATCGCTCGTGACCTGGGGCAACCCTACCGAGCGCTCGTCGCAAGGCCCTGCCACCGATGAGAGCTATTGGCTGGCCAACAGCAATTACTACAACCCATACTGGGGCTACCAGGACGGCAAGGTGCGCAACTCGCGCGTGGTGAACGATTTCGCCCCGACCGCCCTGCTCACTTGGGACTGGAAGATTGACGAAACGATGCACCTCACGACGGCCTTCAGCGGCAAATACAGCATGTACAAGAGCACGAAGCTCAACTACAACAACAGCGAGAACCCGCAGCCCGACTACTGGAAGAACCTGCCGAGCAGCTATTACGACGTCTGGGGCGACGGCGACGCCGACTACCGCACGCCGGAGGCACTGGCCAACTGGCAGAAGGCTTACGACTATTTCACGGCCTCAGAGGCTAACAGGCAGATAAACTGGAACCGCCTCTACGCCGCTAACAGGGGCGCGTCGGCCCAGGGGGCAGACGCCATGTACTACATACAGGCCAAGAACAACGACCAGCTGGCATTCTCGCTCGCATCGTCCTTGAAGACCGACCTCAGCAAGAAAGCATCGCTCGACGTGGGATTCATGCTCTCAACAACAAAGGGAATGCACTACCAGACGATGGAAGACCTGCTTGGGGCGAGTGTGTATCACAACATAAACACTTACGCACTTGGCACCTATGCCGCCGATGACCCGCGCGTGCAGTATGACCTCAACAACCCCAACGCCGCCGTAGGCGTTGGCGACCGCTTCGGCTACGACTACAATCTCTTCGTGAACAAGGCCAACGTATGGGCCACATACACTTTCAGGCAAGACGTGCTCCACGGCTTCTTGAGCGGACGCGTGGGCGGTACGGCAATGCAGCGCGAAGGCAATATGCGCAACGGTATGGACCCGACCAACTCGTTCGGCAAGAGCGGAACGGCACGCTTCCTCGACGGGGGCTTCAAGACCGGCGTGACAGCCGACCTCGGAGGAGGCAGCATGCTGACCATGGGATTGGGCTACGAAACCAAGGCTCCAACGGCATCTGAGTCATTCCAGGCCCCGGAAATAAACAACAACTTCGTGAAGAACCTGAAGAACGAGAAGGTGTTCAGCTCGGAAATAGGTTATCAGCTTGACTGTTCGTGGCTCCACGCCAACATCAACGCGTACTATTATTATATGACCGATGTCACGGAGTGGCAGCAGTTCTACTACGACCAAATCAATTCATTCTCTTACGTCTCCCTTACCGGCATACGCAAGGAGGCTTACGGAGTGGAATGGGGGCTCGACTTCAAGATTACCCCTGCCTTCAGCATCAAGTCGTTCGGAACAATCAGTGACGCAAAGAACCTCAACAACTCCAACGTTCGGTACATGGAATCGACCAGCGCAGAGATGTATGACGACATCTGCATGAACAAAGGGATGCGCGAGTATGGCACTCCTCTGTCGGTATATAACATCGGCCTGAGCTACCACTCGGGCGGATGGTACATTGACCTCAACGGAAACTACTACGACCGCATATACCTCAGCTATGCGCCGAACCTCAGATACCAGCGCTCCCTCGAAGCCGACGGACGCTTTGACGGTGCAAACTACGACGTGCCCGGGCAGCTTGAAGGCAATGGCGGCTTCATGCTCGATGCCTCTATCGGCAGGAGCATCTACCTGAAGCGCGGCCAGCTGTCAATAAACCTCATGCTCACCAACATCCTCAACAACACGAATATCACCACAGGAGGATTCGAGCAGAGCCGCCAGGACAACAGCTACACTTCGACAGGCGAGGTGAACAAGGCGCGCACTTACAAGTTCTCGCGCAACCCTAAGCTCTATTATGCATACGGAATCAACGGAATGCTGAACATAACTTATAGATTCTAAAACTCCCGTACAATGGAAAAAGCTAAATATCTATTACTTTCCCTGCTGTGCATCGCGTTCGCTGGATGCATGAACGGCGACTGGGATGAGCCCTCGACAACGCCTTCACCCTGGGGCAACAACAGCATAGAGGAAACCAACGTCATCACCATAGCACAGCTGAAAGACAAGTACTCGAGCGTGTTCAACGCCAGTTCAGACCAGGCTGTGCAGGTGACAGAAGACTTGCAGATAAAGGGCTGGGTCACCGGCAATGACATTGCTGGCAACATTTACCAGCAGGTCTCTGTGCAAGACGAGACGGGCGCCATTCTCATTGGCATCTCGCAAGGCGGCCTCATGGGCTACCTGCCGCTCGGCCAGCAGATACTTGTAGACCTCAAAGGGCTTTATGTGGGCGCATACCGCAAGCAATGCCAGATAGGCGCGCCATATAACGGAGGCATTGGGCGCATGGACAAGTTCACGTGGCAAGAGCACTTCAAGGCCATAGGGGTTGCCGACGCGGGCAAACTCGATGCGCTTGTGAGTGATTTCTCGGCCGACATGGATATGTTTGAGAACTGCGCCAAGCTCATGACCTTCCGCAACGTGACCATCAAGGATGCCGACGGGAAGGCTGCCTTTGCCCCCAACGACGGCAGCGTGGCGCTTACAGCCAACTGCGCAAACCGCGAAATAGAAGGCCACGATAACGTGGTTGTGCGCACAAGCTCATATGCCGACTTTGCCGCAATGCCCATGCCGGCAGGCAAGGTGAACATCACCGGCATCTTCACGCGCTACAACAACACGTGGCAGATACTCTTGCGGACTGACAAAGACATAGAAACAGTAGAATAAACCATCAACCACAACACGATTATGAAAAAGATATTTAATTCAATAATGGCTTTTGCCATCGCGGCATTCGCGCTGACTGCCTGCGAAGACGTGCCCGCGCCATATGAGATTCCGAGCGGCTCTGACACTGAGGAACCCGTGGAGGGCGAATACATCAACGAAAGTTTTGCCACCAGCTTCGGCGACTTCACCGTTCACACCGTCACCGGCACACCTTGGGTGATAGACTTCAGTACGGCCAAGGCCAGCGGCTACGACAACGACTCGCAGGTGACAACGCCTTCAGAGAGCTACCTTGTGTCGCCGACCATCGACCTGAGCAACTCTGAGGCTGCCCACATAGAGTTTGAATACATACTCCGCTATGCCACAGACTATGGCACGCCAGACCCGACTCGCAAGAACCGCGTGCTCATAACTGACGCTTACACAGGCGACCCAACCACCACCACATGGGAGGACATTACCGGTCAGCTTACTGAAGGCCGCGACTGGAACACGTTCTATGACTATGTTTATAACATCGGCGAGAGATACATAGGCAAGCCCGATGTGCGCATGGCTTTTTATTATGCTTGCCAGAGCCAGTCGGCCACGTGGGAAGTGAAGAATGTAAAGGTGCTCGAGGGAAATGCAGACGACACTCCTGACACGCCCGACACGCCGGAGCAAGGCGAGGGTGACGGCACCGAGGCCAATCCCTACAACGTTGCGGCTGCCATATCCAAGGCTTCGGCCACTGGTGTATATGTGAAGGGATACATCGTAGGTTATGTTTCAGGGCTCAGCTACGACGACGGCACCGTGTTCGGAGCTGACACTTGCACTGTGGTGACCAACTTGCTCATCGCAACGAGCGCTTCTGAGTCAAGTGCCGCCAACTGCATGCCGGTGCAGTTGCCTTACGGCGAAGTGCGCGATGCCCTCAACCTGAGCCAGAACAAGGGCAACCTTGGGCAGGAAGTTGTGCTCTACGGCAACATTGAGAACTACTTCCGCGTACCTGGCGTGAAGGGTGTTACATACGCCAAGCTTGGCGACAGGGAGATTGGCTCGAAGCCGTCGCAGCCCGTTGGCGGACTGCTCAGCGAGTCGTTCGCCTCTGGCCAGGGGCAGTTCAAGATTGTCGACGTTGAGCTGGGCGGCATGAACTATGTTTGGTCGCACGCTTCTTCTTTCAGTTGCATGAAGGCTTCGGCTTATTTCAACGGCGGCAACGTAACGGCCGAGAGCTGGCTGGTGTCTCCGGAGTTCAGCCTGGCAGGGGTTGACAACCCTGTAGTGTCGTTTGAAAACGCTGTCAACTTCCTTTATGACGATGCTCTGGCCGACCATTTGCAGCTGCTTGTAAGCACTGACTATGATGGCAGTGGCAATGTAAGCGGTGCTTCGTGGACTGCGGTTGACTTCTCGCCTCTGCCCGAGACCAACAATGGCTACACTTTCGTCAAGAGTTCTGCCAGCTTGAAGGCTTTTGCCGGGCAGGCAAAGGTTTACATAGCCTTCAAGTACACCAGCACCGAAGCCTGCGCGCCGACGTGGGAGGTGAAGAACCTCAGCGTGACCGATGGCGAAGGTGGCGGCGACCAGCCTGGCGGTGATGACAATCCGGGTGGCGGCGACATCAGCGGAAACACGATCACGGTGGATGTCAACTCGTTTGGCCTGCCTACAAACACCGCCGTCAACACGCTTGAGCTTGCAGACGGAACGACACTGGCCTTTGCCAAGGGCGACGGGCGCAACGAGCCTAAGTATTATACCACTTACGGCGGCTCAATCCGCTTCTATCCAAGCAATGTCCTCACCATTACAGCATCAAAGCCGATTGCCAGCATAACGATAGACTGCGTAGACAACGGCAAGACTTACAATGCCTCAGGCGACCTCGAGGTGTCTGCCGGCTCCCTGGCAGTCAGCGATGAGAGCGTAGGCATTACGGCAATAGGCTCCAACGAGCTCGTATTGCGCAATACGAGCACGACTACGGGCGACGCTTCGATTCTCCGCATAAAGTCGATGATAATAACATATGCCGAGTAATTAATGCCTGCCCGCCCATGATGGCAGGGCAGTTCCACCCACTCCCGGATGCACGGGGGTGGGTTTTTCTTTTCCCTGCCCTTGCTTGTTGCTTCCGGTAGGCGCATTGGGGTGGGTTTGGGTTGCCGCTGCCAGTGCTTTCTGCCTCGTTGATGCGGTCATGGGGGCGGTGTTGTTGTAAAAAACGTTTACTCATGTGCCGCGTGGCTGTGCGTTTTCATAACCATCTGAGTCTCAATTGATTATAGTGGTGCGGCTTTTTGCTTCATGAAAGAGGCGTTTTTGCAAGGCCAAACGGCCTGTTCCGCAGTATGGAACAGGCCGTCTTGTAGGCCAATATGCGGTATGCCATGGGCAGTCATGCGCTTTGTCAAAATTTGTTTTGGCGGTGCAGACTCATGAATGAGCTTGGCAAATGCAGCCGGGAAGAAAAAACGGCCAAGAAAATTTGCCAGTAACAAAAAATGTTTGTAACTTTGCAGCCCAAAGCGAATATAGTAAATAACGAATAATAATTTTAAAGTTAAAATGAAAAAAGGTATCCATCCCGAGAACTATCGCCCCGTCGTATTCAAGGATATGTCCAACGGCGATATGTTCCTTTCACGTTCTACGTGCAAGACAAATGACACAGTGGAATTTGAAGGCGAGACTTATCCAGTCGTGAAACTGGAAATCTCGAGTACGTCGCACCCGTTCTATACAGGCAAGAACAAGCTTGTTGACACAGCTGGACGTGTGGACAAGTTCATGAGCCGCTACGGAAAGGCAGCAAAGAAGTAAGATTCGTTTTGATAGAAAGATACAAAAAGGTGTGTCCGAGTTGCAGAGATTGCCGGGTGCGCCTTTTTTGTCGTACAATGAAACCAATACAGATTATGATTTACAAGCTATTCATGCCTTTGGCGCTTGTGCTAGCTGTAGTCATGGCAGGTTGCTCGTCTTCTGATGAAGGGAGCGTTGGCGATGCCGACAATGCCAACGCCAACAGCACAGTGCTGACTCCTGAAGCCGGGCGGCTGGAGTTTCCCAAGACGCGCGACGACGGCCGGAGCATAGTCATAGTGCATTCCACCGATGGCTACGGCATAAACTATGCCGTCGAGTGGGATTGTGACAAGCGCGCGCAACGCTGGACTTGCTACCAGATGTATGCCTCTAACAGCGTGACAAACTGGAACCGCAACAAATGGGACGGTGCCTATTGGGATGGCAGGTACTGGAACGGCGCCCCGTTCCAGGAAGACCCGGGGCTGCCCGAAGGCTGCCGCACCACCCTGTCTGACTACCGAGGGTCGGGCTACGACCGCGGGCACATATGCCCGTCGGCCGACCGACTATGCTCGATGGATGCCAACGGCCAGACTTTCTACCTGTCCAACATGCATCCACAGCACAACAGTTTCAACACCGGCATTTGGCAGGAGATGGAGAACAAGGTGCGCTCTTGGAACCAAAACTCCTTTCGCGACACACTCTACGTGTGTAAGGGAGGCACCATCGAGGACTACGGCGACACGCAGGGTGTGAAGGCCCATACACGGTCGGGTCTCATCGTGCCGCGCTACTTCTTCATGGCCGTGCTCTGCAAGCGTGGCGGTATGTACAAGGCATTGGGCTTCTGGGCTGAGCACCTCAACGCAGACCATTCGGCAGACAAACTGAGCGGCTACGTCGTTTCGATAGACGAACTGGAGCGTAGGACGGGCATTGACTTCTTCTGCAACCTGCCCGATGACACAGAAGCCTACGTCGAGGCTATGCCGGCTGCCAACATACTGCGCGCATGGGGGCTTAACTGACGGGCCATATGCTCCAGGCCGCCTTTGGGCACATCCGTGTAAAGCGCCGTAACAACGTAGGGCTGAGGCTTGACACCGTTTGAAAAAATACTTAATAAATCGTCACAATGTTTGGTTTTGAACGGGAAAATAAGTATTTTTGCGTCACATTTATAGTAAAGAAACAACATTTGCGATAACCGAAATGAAAACTGTTTATGATTTCTCTGTCAAAGACAGAAAAGGAAAAGACGTATCGTTGAAAGAGTATTCCAACGAAGTGCTCCTCATAGTCAACACCGCCACCAAGTGCGGATTCACACCCCAATATGAGGAACTGGAAAAACTCTACGAGAAATATCATAGCCAGGGCTTCGAGATACTCGACTTCCCATGCAACCAGTTTGGCCAGCAGGCCCCGGGAACCGACGAGTCTATCCACAGCTTCTGCAAGCTCACATACGGCACGGAGTTCCCCCGCTTCAAGAAAGTGAAAGTAAATGGCGACGATGCCGACCCACTTTTCAAGTTCCTGAAGGAGCAGAGAGGCTTTGCAGGCTGGGACATGAACCACCCGCTGGCCCACGTGCTCGACGACATGCTGTCGAAGGAAGACCCCGACTACAAGGATAAGGCCGACATAAAGTGGAACTTCACCAAGTTCCTTACCAACAAGCTCGGCATGGTGGTAGAGCGTTTCGAACCCACAGAGAGTATCGACAACATAGCCGCCAAGATTGAGGAACTGCTCAAGTGAGCCAGTGCTGAATACAAAACCACATAGCAAAGCAGCATGGAACAGAACACTGAACACGTTCGCTGCCTCATCGTGGGCAGCGGCCCGGCGGGCTACACCGCCGCCATATATGCCGCCAGGGCTAACCTGAAGCCCGTGGAGTACTGCGGAATACAGCCCGGCGGGCAGCTCACGCAGACCACCACGGTTGAGAACTTCCCCGGATACCCGCAGGGAGTTGACGGCAACCAGATGATGATGGACCTGCGCGAGCAGGCCGAGCATTTCGGTACCGACATGCGCGACGGCTCAATAGTGAAGGCCGACCTGTCAGAAGCTCCTTACAGGCTCACTGCCGAGGATGGCCATGAGATTCTTGCCGACACGGTGATCATTGCCACCGGCGCGTCGGCAAAGTACCTTGGCCTCGACGACGAGAAGAAATATAACGGACAGGGCGTGTCGGCCTGTGCCACGTGCGACGGCTTCTTCTACCGCAAGAAGACCGTGGCCGTGGTGGGAGGCGGCGACACCGCCTGCGAGGATGCGCTCTACCTGGCCGGCCTCGCGAAGAAAGTCTACATGGTAGTGCGCAAGCCATACCTGCGCGCATCCAAGGTGATGCAGGAGCGTGTGCTTTCCAACCCGAACATAGAAGTGCTCTTTGAGCACAACACTGTGGGCCTTTTCGGAGAGAATGGGGTCGAGGGGGCGCACCTTGTGAAGCGCAAGGGCGAGCCTGACGAGGAGATGGTAGACATACAGATTGACGGTTTCTTCCTGGCCATAGGCCACAAGCCAAACAGCGAAGTGTTCAGCGAGTGGCTCGACACCGACAAGGTAGGCTATCTCAAGAAGATTGACGGTACACCACGGACAAAGGTTCCGGGTGTCTTCGTGGCCGGCGATGTTGCCGACCCCGTTTATCGCCAGGCCATCACGGCAGCAGGTTCTGGCTGTCAGGCCGCCATCGAGGCCGAGCGCTATCTGCTCAATGCTTGAGCGACTGCGTTATCGGTTTATGGCTATATAATACGGCCTTGCCCCGCCTTTCGCATGAGGAAGCGGGGCAAGGCTGTTCTTTGTTATGCAGGTTGTTCCTTGGTGGTTTTTTATTGCAGTCTCAGCCTTTGTTGTTGTGCACGATGTCGGCCAGCAGCGCGAAGTCGTCTATTAGGTAGTCGGCATCTTTCAAGTCGTTTGGCTTGCCGTTGCCATACGTCACGCCGCAGGTAATAGTTCCGGCGTTGTGCCCCATGTCAATGTCGAAACAAGTGTCGCCTACCATTATTGCCTCACAGGCGCGGCATCCGGTTTCTTCTAGTATCTTCATTATCATGTCGGGGGCAGGTTTTGCGCGTTCCACGTCGTTGGAAGCCACAACGCATCTTACATAGCCTTCAAGCTCCATGTCGCTCAGAAAAGCCTGCAGCGACCTATGGCTGCGGCTGCTCGCAATAGAGATTTCCGTACCTTCATCGTGCAGCAGCTTTATTGTCTCAACAACATGGGGAAACACCGGCACGCGGTAGTTTGCATTGTTTATGGCGAACAGTTCGCGGTATTTTGCCTCGCAGCGTGTTGCAGTTTCACTGTCGTTGCCCAGCAGATGCACGAAACACTGCCGCAATGGCAGTCCTATGGTGGCAGCGCACTTTTCGGCTGTGCTGACAGGCAGGGCGAGCGCGCTGAGAGTCTGTTGCATCGTTTTGACTATCAGGCTGCAGGTGTCGCCAATCGTTCCGTCGAAATCAAGTATAACAGTCTTTATCATTCAAATTATTAGTTAAGAGTCATTTGTTGAGGGGTATGCAGAAGGCCTGTTCGCGTTGTGCCCTGGCTGCTATGTTGTTGTTGCTTTGTGCGAGGCGCACCACAGTCCGGCAAAGGTGAGCAGCCCGTTGAGCAGCAGCAACTCATAGCCGAAGCGGTAGCCCGTTAGCAAAGGTACGAATCGGTCTGCCGCGAGGCATATAAGCGGCGACAGAACCGCCACGTATGGCACGGCGGTATCGCGTGGTTGCCTTTTCGTCAGCATCCCGAATGCGAAGAGGCCGAGCAGCGGGCCGTATGTATAAGAACACATTGTGTATATCGCGTCGAGCACGCTCTCTGAGTTGAATGCACGGAAGAACAGGATGAATGCTACAAACAGGATGCACATGGCGGCGTGAGCGCGTCGACGAAGCCCCTCATCGTCGCTGCGCGCGGCTATGTCGATGCAGTAGCTTGTGGTAAGGGCCGTGAGTGCAGAGTCGGCGCTGCTGAACGCCGCTGCCACTATGCCGATGGTGAAGAGCACCACAACGCTTGTGCCAAGACTGCCTGTGGCGGCGAACATGGGCAGCAGTTCGTCGCCGTTTGCGGGCAGGCTTACACCCCTGCTTGCAGCAAGCTGCACGAGCAGTACGCCCAGGGCGAGGAACAGGAGGTTGGCAGGGAAGAACGCGAAACCATAAGAGCACATGTCTTTTTGTGCTTCCCGCAGTGTCTTGCAAGTCAGGTTCTTCTGCATCATGTCTTGGTCGAGTCCCGTCATAACGACCACAACGAACGCTCCACTGACGAATTGTTTCCAGAAGTTCTGTGGTGACAACCAGTCGTCGAACACGAAAATGCGGCTCATCGGGTCGGCGACGACGGCCTGCGCGGCCTCTGCCAAGCTCTTGTCCATGGCACCTGCCACGTTGATGATGATGAGAATGAGCGACAGGAAAAGGCACAGTGTCTGGAAAGAGTCAGTCCACACGAGGGTCTTTATGCCGCCTCGGTGCGTGTAAAGCCATATCAGCGCTACCATGCACATGGCTGTTGCCACGAACGGAATGCCCAACTGCTCGCTGACAAAGGCTTGCACGATGATGCAGACCACGTAGAACCTGAGTGAGGCGCCGAGCATCTTGGACAGCAGGAAGAACCATGCGCCCGTCTTGTAAGCCTTAGGGCCGATGCGTGTGTACAGGTAAGTGTAGATTGTAGTGAGGTTCAGCTTGTAGTAAAGTGGCAGCAGCACGAAGGCAACGATGAAGTAACCGGGAATGAAGCCGAGGCACATCTGCAGGTAGGCCATGCCTGACGACGTGACCATGCCTGGCACAGAGACATACGTTACGCCCGATATGGATGCCCCTACCATGCCGAACGCCACCATATACCATGGCGAGCGGCGGTCGGCGCGATAGAAAGTGTTGTTAGTTGCTTGCCGCCCTGTTATCCTGCTTAGGGCGAAGAGTGTGGCGAAATATGCCAGTAGTGTAATCAATATAACCATGGCGTGAAGTTATGAAAAACGTGTTGACGAGTCATACATAAACAAACATTCCGGCAGGGCAACCATGTGGGGCCCTGCCGGAATGCGTCATGATGTGTCGTTTGGCTCTTGGAGTGGCTTTGGTGCATGGCAGTTGCCAGTCGTATGGCCTTAGTTCATGCACTTGCAGCTGCTCATTTGCCGCGCAGTGCTGCCAGCGATTCTTTCAGGGCGGCTATTTTTTCCTCGCTGTCTTTCTGCTTCTTGCGCTCCATTGTCACCACGGCTTCAGGGGCATTGGCCACGAATTTCTCATTGCCAAGCTTCTTCATGATGCCTGCAAGGAAGTTTTCGAGGTGCTTCAGTTGGGCTTCCTGTTTTGCAATTTCTGCCTCGATGTCTATCATGTTGCCAAGTGGCACGGCGAATTCGTCGGTTCCTACCATGAATGTGGCGGCTGTTGCGTCTTTCTCTTCAACCGTGTCGACGGCACTGATGTTAGCCATTTTAGTTATTATGCAGTTGTAAGCGGCGTATGGGTTGCTGCCAACGGCTTGCAGGGTGAGCGCGTCTTTCGACGGGATGTTTTTCTGGTTCCTCACAGTGCGGATGCCTCCTACGATGAGCTTTACGTTCTCCACGTCGGCCAGGAGTTTCGCGTCGGCTTCCGTTGCGGGGCTCACCGTGAGCTTGTCGCGCATGATTGACTCACCGGCTTTGCGCTCGTAGATGTGCTGCCACAGCTCTTCGGTGATGAAAGGCATGAACGGATGGAGCATTTTCAGCAGCGTCTCGAAGTAGCCGATGGTCGCGTTGAGCGTTGTGCTGTCTATGGGTTGCCCATAGGCAGGCTTTATCATTTCGAGATACCAGCTGGAGAATTCATCCCAGAACAGGCGGTATACGGCCATTAGAGCTTCTGAGATGCGGTACTTTCCGAACAGGTCGTCGATTTCGGCGTTGGCTTGGCGCAGTTTGGCTCCGAACCATTCAACAGCCAGCTTGCTTGATTCTGGTTGTTCTGCGTCTGCCACTTCCCAGCCTTTTACGAGGCGGAAAGCGTTCCATATCTTGTTGTTGAAGTTGCGTCCCTGCTCGCACAAGGCCTCGTCGAAGAGGATGTCGTTGCCGGCGGGGGCAGAGAGCATCATTCCCATGCGGACACCGTCGGCACCGTATTTGTCGATCAGCATGATGGGGTCGGGCGAGTTGCCGAGGCTTTTCGACATTTTGCGGCCGAGCTTGTCGCGCACTATGCCAGTGAAATAGACGTGCTTGAACGGCATCTTGCCACGATACTCATATCCAGCCATGATCATTCGGGCCACCCAGAAGAAGATTATGTCTGGTGCGGTGACAAGGTCGCTTGTCGGATAGTAATAGTTCACCTCCTCGTTGTCGGGGTTGTTGATGCCGTCGAACACAGATATTGGCCACAGCCACGATGAGAACCAAGTGTCGAGGCAATCCTCGTCCTGCTTCAAGTCAGCGGCTGTCAATCCCGGATTCTTTGCCCTGGCCATATCGAGAGCCTTGTCCGCGCTGTCGGCCACGACGAAGTCTTTCTTCCCTTCGGCCGTGGTGAAGTAGTAGGCCGGTATCTGGTGCCCCCACCATAGCTGCCGGCTGATGCACCAGTCCTTTATGTTCTCAAGCCAGTGGCGGTAGATGTTCTTGTACTTTTGGGGATAGAACTGTATCTCGTCGTTCATCACGGGGTACAGCGAGAGGTCGGCGAAATGCTTCATGGAGAGGAACCACTGTGTTGAGAGTTTCGGCTCTATAGGCACGTTGGTGCGTTCTGAGAAGCCCACTTTGTTATCGTAGTCCTCCACTTTCTCCATTAGGCCGGCAGCTTGCAGGTCGTCGGCAATCTTTGCCCGCACGTCCATGCGGTCCATGCCTATGTAAAGGCCGGCGGCTTCGCTTATCGTTCCGTCATCGTTGAATATGTCGATGGTGTCGAGATGGTGCTTCAAGCCGAGTGCGTGGTCGTTGATGTCGTGCGCGGGAGTCACCTTCAGGCATCCGGTACCGAAGTTGATGTCAACGTAATCGTCCTCAATCACGGGTATTTCACGGCCTACGAGCGGCACTATGACGTGCTTCCCGCGCAGCCATTGGTTCTTAGGGTCGTTGGGGTTTATGCACATAGCGGTGTCGCCCATTATTGTTTCTGGGCGCGTTGTGGCTACAATGGCATAGCGTCCGGGCTCTTCTGCTACCATATAGCGGAGGTAGTAGAGCTTTGAATGTTCGTCTTTGTATATCACTTCCTCGTCGGAGAGGGCTGTTTGCGCCTTCGGGTCCCAGTTCACCATGCGTACTCCGCGGTATATGAGCCCCTTGTTGTACAAGTCGCAGAACACCTTTATCACGCCTTCCGACCGCTTTTCGTCCATCGTGAAGGCCGTGCGGTCCCAGTCGCAACTTGCACCCAGCTTCCTCAGCTGCTTCAGTATTATGCCTCCGTGCTCCCTTGTCCAATCCCAGGCGTGGTTCAAGAACTCCTCCCTTGACAGGTCTGTCTTTTTCAGGCCCTGCTGCGCCAGCTTGTTCACCACCTTTGCCTCGGTGGCGATTGAGGCATGGTCGGTGCCTGGAACCCAGCAGGCATTCTTGCCTTCCATGCGCGCCCTGCGCACGAGGATGTCCTGGATGGTGTTGTTGAGCATATGCCCCATGTGGAGGACTCCTGTCACGTTTGGCGGTGGTATTACTATTGTGTAAGGCTCGCGTCCGTCAGGCTTGCTGCTGAAGAGCTTGTTGTCGAGCCAGTATTGGTACCATTTTGACTCAACCGCTTGTGGGTCGTACTTGCTTGCTAATTCCATATCTGACTTGCTTGATTAATTTCTTTACCTGCAATCATAAAAACTTTGCAAAAGTACTAAAATTCCATGGAAAATTATTACTTTTGCGCATTAAATGTTTTATTTATGCATTCAAAAGAAGATAAGCTGAAAGCTTTCGGGCGATTGCTCGATGTGCTTGACACGCTGCGCGAGAAATGCCCTTGGGACAGGAAGCAGACCAACCAAAGCCTGCGCCCCAATACAATCGAGGAGGTTTACGAACTTTGCGATGCCTTGGTGAAAGACGACGTGCCGGATGTGTGCAAGGAGCTTGGCGACGTGCTGCTCCATGTGTGCTTCTACGCCAGGATTGCCGACGAGAAGGGCCAGTTTGACATTGCCGACGTGTGTGATCGCCTTGTAGACAAGCTCATCTTCCGCCATCCCCATGTTTACCATCCTTCGCAGGTCGGTGCGCCCGAGCCAAAGCCACTGCCATACGGCGAGGAGGGCGAGGCTAAGGGCGGTGGCGGCGATGTCTCGACAGCACAGCAGGTGATAGAGAACTGGGAGCAGATAAAGCTCAAGGAGAAAGACGGCAACAAGCGCGTGCTTTCCGGCATACCGGCTGCATTGCCTTCGCTCATCAAGGCTTACCGCATACAGGAGAAGACACGCAACGTTGGCTTCGACTGGGAGGACAAGGGAGACGTGTGGGCCAAGGTGCGCGAGGAGCTGGGCGAACTGGAAGCTGAGTTGCGCAGCGAGGACAAGGCGAGGTCTACGGAGGAGCTGGGCGACTTCATCTTCAGTGTCATCAACGCCGCGCGGTTATACCACATAAACCCCGACACGGCCCTGGAGCAGGCCAACCGCAAGTTCATGCGACGCTTTGAATACATTGAGGACCACTCCATCAAGTCGGGCAAACCGCTTACCGAGATGACCTTGGGCGAGATGGACAAGCTTTGGAACGAGGCAAAGGAACTGGAGAAGAAAACAAAAGAGTGAACGATATGAACAAGCAAGTCGTCGTTTCCTGCCTGCTTGCGCTTGTGCTTGCAGCCGGTTGCAAGGAGAGCGGCAAGAAAAACATGGTGATAAGGCAGGCCCCTGCCGCAGCCGCGGAGCCTGATACCACTGTTTATGGCACCTGCGGCAAAGGCACGGCCATGAACACTCTCGAGCTGATAACCGACGGTGGCGATACCGTCGAGTATTCGTTGGTGGCGGCCAACGAGCGTGCCGACGTTGAGGGCGGCCTGTCTGTGGGCGACCGCATGGCCGTGGTTGGCCGCCGTGTTGGCGGAACCGGTGCTGTGGCCGACAAGGTGCTCAACCTCACGTCGCTGCTCGGCAAGTGGGCAAGCCTTGGCGATATGTTCGAGATTTGCGACAGCGGGGTGGTGAGGAGCAACATGAAAGAGCCTGCGCCATACACGCATTGGAGCATACATAACGGCCGGCTGCTGCTTTCGGCCGACACGTTCGAGGTGGTATCCATCGGCCCCGATTCGCTTTTCCTCATGAAAGCCGGTGTCATGTATGGCTACAGGCGGCTTCAGGCAGCCCAGTCTGCCGCGGGGCATTAACCAGCTATATGTCATGATGCCATTCAGAATCCATGTCCTTGGGTGCGGTTGCGCTTTGCCGACGCTTCACCATTTCCCCTCGGCTCAGGTTGTTGAACTGAGGAACAAGCTCATGCTCGTTGACTGCGGGGAGGGATGTCAGCTGCAGTTGCGCCGCTCGCGCCTTAACTTCGACAAAATCAACACCGTGTTCCTGTCGCACCTGCACGGCGACCATTGCTTTGGGCTGATCGGCCTTATTTCCACGTTGGGCATGCTCGGCCGCATAGCCCCGCTTCACGTATACGCCCCGCCGGCCCTCGGCCCCATGCTTAAGACGCAGGTCGAAATATTCTGCGGGGCATTGGGCTACGAGGTGGAGTTCCACCCGCTCGACACAAAAGAGGCCAGGCTTGTATATGAAGACCGCAGCCTCACAGTCGAGACCATACCCCTGGATCACCGGGTGCCATGCTGCGGCTTCCTTTTCAGGGAGAAGCCCACTCTGCCCCACATCCGCCGCGACATGATAGACTTCTACGGAATACCCGTCAGCCAGATAAACAACGTGAAGAACGGCATGGACTGGCAGCTCGACACGGGCGAGGTGGTGCCAAACTCGCGGCTGGTGACTCCCGCCGAGCCGCCTCGCAGCTATGCCTACTGCAGCGATACGCGGTATATGCCTGGGCTGGCCGCCAGGCTCAAGGGTGTCACAACGCTCTACCATGAGAGCACTTACGGCGAGGACAAAAAGCTGAACGCCGCAAAGTACTATCACTCTACAGCCATGGAGGCTGCACAGGTGGCGCGCGACGCCGGCGTGAGGCAGCTCATACTTGGCCACTTCTCTGCCCGCTATACCGACGAGAATGTCCTGCTCGACGAGGCGCGGAGCGTGTTCCCTGCCACGGTGCTGGCCAAGGAACTTGCCGTCTATGATGTGTGATGCTGTCGGCCGCATCGTCCTGTGACATTATTCATGTGATTGCCGGTTGGCCTTAAGCCGTTGTTGGCCGGGGCTTGCAACCGTTTCTGCAAGCAGGCCGCAATATGTTTTGCCCAACCGCACTTCCCCAATGTTAGTTTTCATTTCGGTGTCAGCCTGCATTCTTACTGCGTTGATGGCCGGTTTCAAGTAACCAAAAGCCATCATGGCGTACCCTGCAGGATGCCCATTGTGCATCCTGATTTCAAGACAGGCCGTTTGGGCTTGCGAAACGAACCGTTCCGGGCTCCGAAACGGTTTGTTTTGGAAAGCAAAACGACATGGCCTGCATTTCAGTGCGGTCTTGCCTGCCGTCACGACAGTGCTACTTCTGTTTTCTATGCTCTTCGGTATGTTTCCGTGTGGCTGCCGTTGAACATAGAAAGCGATTTGGTTTGAAGGAAATTAATGCCTGCAAACGGCTGTTTGCGCACACGGCATGGGCAACGGGACAAGGGCGGAATGGCGGCCCGAGTCAGGCCGTTGGGCGTGTCGTACAGCCTTGCCAATAGTTGGGCAGAAACGTTAATCGAGTCTTAAATTATTGATAATCAATACCATGCAGAGTGCTAAATGTATTAATTTTCTTCAAAACTTTTGGCTGTTAATGGTGGTTTTTGTAATTTTGCCGCCGAAAATCAAGTGAAGGCACGCAGCATCCCGTGGTGGGATGGATGTGCGCAAGTAGTGTAACTGGGCCTTTCCGTGGTGGCAGAGAGAGCTGCGGAGGCGTGTATGTGAGAATGCCCGCTGGCCCGAAAAACAAGAAATGATGAAGAGAATAGCAAAGGTTATTGTTGTCGCCTTGGCACTGTTGGTTCCGTCCGCGGTTTTTTCAAAGGGTAACATCAACTCGTCGGACTTTGAGTGGGAACCGGTGATGAAGGCGATAATTGAGGTAGAAAGCAATGGAAACCCAAATGCGCGTAGCGGAAGCTCGTGCGGGGCGATGCAGATCACTCCCATCCTGGTGAGGGAATGCAACCAGATTCTGAAACGCCGCAAGAGCAAGAAGCGCTTCACACTGGCCGACAGGTTCAGCGTGGCAAAGTCGAAGGAAATGTTCCTCCTCATCCAGTCGTACCATAATCCTGCGAACAACGTGGAGAAAGCCATCCGCTCGTGGAACGGCGGGATGAACTACAGCGTCAGGCGGACGCAGCGTTACTTCGAGAAAGTGATGAAAGCCATGAGATAGTTTCTATATCGACAGGAGCCCGAGGGGATGCATCGTGCATCCCCTCGGTTTTTTTGCGCCCAGCTCCATGAAAAAGGAGCCCAACTCGAAGAAAAAACAGAGCAAACCTGCACGGCATTCGGCCATAAAATGTAATTTTGCAGGCAAAAAGGATAAAGGCATGAATGTAATGAACAGGCTCGCCGTGGCCATTGCGGCCATGGTTGCGGCCGCCCAGGCACCGGCCCAAGGCAAAGCCGGCCGCCCAAGCCGCCATTATGCAGAGCGCGTGGCGCAGTTTGCCCGGGCCGAAGCCATAGACAGTTGCGACATAGTGATGCTGGGCAACAGCCTGACCGAGAATGGGGGCGACTGGTCAGCGCTGCTCGGGGTGGATGGTGTGGTGAACCGCGGCATAATCGGTGACGATGCTGAAGGCATGGCTGCACGGCTGGGCCAAATCCTGCCGGGAAGGCCGAAGGCCATATTCCTCATGGTAGGCATCAACGACATAAGCCACGGCCTGACGGCGGAGCAGGTGGCAGGAAAGGCAAAAGGCTTGATAGATGCCATACGCAAAGGTTCGCCGTCAACCCGTCTTTACGTGCAGAGCCTGCTGCCCATCGACGAGTCTGACGGGCGGTGGAAGCTGCTCGCGGGCAAGTCTGCCACGATTGCCGAGGTGAACTCAATGATAGAGGAGCATTGCCGGGTCAACGGCATCAGCTTCATCAACCTTTACCCTAGGTTTGTGCGCCGCGGCACTGCTACGTTGCGCCGCGAGCTTTCGCGCGACGGGCTGCACCTGTCGCCGCAGGGCTATAAGCTGTGGGCATTCGAGTTGGGGCGGTATGTCGGCAGCCTGAAGTGAAGCCGGTGGCGGGGAAAGCCGCGCGTAAACGTTATTTCTTGTGGAATATTGTGCTTTTTGGCAAATAAATTTTGCAGTTAGAGCGGTTTTTGCTATATTTGCAGAATAAAAGCAAGCACATGAAGAGATATATACTTTCAATGGCATTCGCCATGATGTCGGCGTTGTCCGTGCCGCTGGGGGCTGTGGCCATGGGCTCTTTCCATGGGAGCGTGGCTCAGGTATGCCAGGCCAGCATCAACATATCCGTGGAAGGGGGCACATTGCATATCTCCGGCGCGGACGGCATGGTGCTGGAGGTGGTTTCGCTTACAGGCAGGAAGGTGGCCACGGTAAAGATAGAATCTCAGTCGCAACGTGTTGAACTTAATGTGCCAAAAGGTTGCTACATATTAAAGGTAGGCAACGTGGTGAGAAAGGTTACCATCCGTTAGCCGTCGCATGCATAGTCGCCTTGCTGCTGGCATGCTGCGACTCAAAGGAGCCCAACGTAAACAAGGACTTGACAATGGAGGCGTTTTCAGGTTTGAGAACGCCTGCTTTCGTATTGGACGAAAGCGAGATAAGGGCAACTGTCGAGGGGCTTTGCTATTCAGCCAGGCCGGTTTTTACCGGCGACAGGTTTGCCGTCAACCACTACCTTGGCGGTGGCCGTTATATGTGGATTGACCGTAAAGGCGTAGACTTGAGGGCCGACACACTGCTGTCAACCCTTAGGTCGGTGGGCGATGCCGGTTTTTCCATGCGCTCATTTTTCGTTGATGAGATTGAGCGAGACCTGCAGCGCGCACGCAATCTCGACTTTGACGGAGGTGATAACACGGCAAGCAAGGTGCTGGGGCGGCTTGAGTACCATCTCACCATGGCTTGTTTCCGTTACGTTGTCGGCATGCGTTTCGGGTTTGTAAACCCTTCGGTCGTGCTGAACAAGGTTGACACGATAGATGGAAACGGAAAAACGCGTGCCACGAGATACAAGACCCTGTTCGCCATAGACATAGAGCACCCTGGCAGAGATTATGCAGACAGTGTGCTTAACGGCATGGCGGGGGGCGTCAGTGCCATGCTCGCGGGCCTGGCGCCGCGCGACACAATGTACGCTGCGTTGCAGCGCAGGCTTGTAACAGCCACAGGCAAGGAGCGCGTGGCCGTGCTCTGCAACATGGAACGCTGCAGGTGGCGGCTCAAGGAGCCGGTGAACAAGAGCGGCAGGCGCGTCGTGGTGAACATACCGGCATTCCACTTGTATGCCCATGGAGGCGACTCACTGCTCGATATGCGTGTCGGCTGTGGCGCGCGGAAGACGAAGACACCATTGCTCGTCAGCTGTGTGGAGCGCATGGACGTAAACCCGGTGTGGAACATCCCCATGAGCATCACGCGAGATGACATAGCCCCAAGGGCAACAGACACTTCTTATTTCAGCCGCAATCGTTATTATGTTGTGGAGCGCAGCAGTGGGGAGCGTGTTGACCAGGCAGAAGTGACTGAAGAGATGTTGCTCAGCGGCGATTACCGCGTAGTCCAGGAGGGTGGTGAGGGCAACTCACTGGGAAGGATAATCTTCCGTTTCGCCAACGATTTTTCCGTATTCCTGCACGACACATCGAGCAAGGGCGTGTTCGGCAGGAGTGTGCGCAGCGTCTCCCACGGTTGTGTAAGGGTGCAGAAGCCGTTTGAGCTTGCAGAGTTCTTGCTTGACGGTGCGGACGACTGGGCACTCGACAAGTTGCGCATATCCATGGGGCTTGAGCCCGAGACACGCCGCGGCAAGAGGTTTGTCGCCGAGAATGAAGGCGGCGAAATGAGGTTGGTGAGGTCTTTGCGAGTGGAGCCTTGCGTTCCCATCTACCTGCTGTATTATACAATATACCCTGACGAGACAGGCAAGCTGCGCACATATCCAGACATATATGGCTATGATGATGTGATTTACGGTAGCATTAAACTATTGGTTGAGTAGGCCGTCAAATATTATGCAAGTGGCAAATAACAATGAAAGCGAGATAGTAAAGTTGCTGTCAGCCCCCGAAACGCAACGTAAGGGCTTTGAGATGGCGGTGCATCAGTATGGCGAGCAGCTGTACTGGCAGGTAAGGCGGATTGTGCTTACGCATGATGATGCCAACGATGTCATGCAAAACGTGTTTGTAAAGGCATGGAGCCATCTCGATACATTCCGCAATGCCTCAAGGCTGTCGACGTGGCTTTATCGCATCGCGGTCAATGAAAGCCTTGATTTCATGCGGAGGAAGAAAGGCATGGCGACCATTTGCGTAGACGAAGAGGCAGGCATTGCCAATATGTTGGTGGCTGACAAGTATTTTGATGGCGACGAAACCGAAGCACAGCTGCAAGAGGTGATAGCGTCATTGCCTGACGTTCAGCGTACCGTATTCAATCTTCGGTATTATGAGAACATGAAATACAGCGAGATAAGCAAGGTGCTCAACACAACAGAGGGAGCCCTTAAAGCTTCATACCATATCGCGGTGAAGAAAATATCCGACTATTTTAAATCACGTGATTAAACTATCCTTATCACCATTCGTCAAATTAATAAAAGGAAAATCATGATGAACAGGGAAAGATATTTAAGGAGCAAGATGCCCAAGGCGAACCCTTTCAAGGTTCCGGAGGGCTATTTCGAGGGGCTTGCATCGCAAGTGATGGAGAGCCTTCCCGAGCGTCCGCAGGTGGCGGTTAAGCCTGTCTGCCCGCATAGGCCCAGGGTTTGGGCTTGGGTTTCCGCGGCGGCTTGCCTTTGTGCCGCCATTTTCTCTACTGCGATATACTTCGCAAATGTTGGTGCATCAGACCTTAATGGTACAGGGAATGGGGCGGTTGCGCATTCATCTGTTTCCAATTTTGAATTTGATGACGATGAATTTGCAGATTATGCGATGATTGACAATGCCGACATTTATGCTTACCTAACTGACTCATCGGCCGAATGACACACATGTGGGTGGCATTTTGGAGTAGCCATGTGATATTAGTGATTCTTTGCAGCTATAACTTGAAATGATGAAAAATAGGATAATAATTATATTGGTGGCCATGTTTGCCATGGTGCAGGCCTTTCCGCAGAAGAAGCGGCCACGGGTTTCGCCCGATGAATTCAAGGCGGAGATGGAGCAGTTCATAGCCAAGGAAGCTTGCCTTACGCCCAAGGAGTCGGCCAAGTTCTTTCCTGTCTATGAAGAGATGGGAAAGAAGCAGCGTGTCGTGTTCAACAGGATGCGCCGTTTGGGACGCGTGAAACCTACCAATGAGAAAGGGTGTCGTGAGGCAATACAGAAGCGGGACCAGTTAGAGTTGGAGCTTAAGCAAATACAGCAGACCTACCATAATAAGTTCATGTCCATCATACCGGCAAGCAAGCTGTTTGATGTCATCATGGCAGAGGACAAGTTTCACAGGCGGATGCTGAAGAAATACAGCCGCCAGCCAAAGCCAGCCAAGAAATGATGTGATGGCAAACGGATGAGCACGAGGTTTGTGTTTTGCAGACAACAAGCAAAGCCATGGCGCAGCTGCCATGGCTTTGTTTGTATGCCGCATTGCGTTTGCCGTGTCGTTATGCCAGTTTCGCCCCGTCCATCAGCTTTGGGCAGATATGTTGTAGCCCGCATTTTTCGCAGTGGGGTGAGCGCGCTGTGCAAATGTATCTGCCGTGGAGCAGCAGCCAGTGGTGTGCCTGCGGTATGTCATCCTTGTCGATGTGTCTTGTCAGGGTTCGTTCCACTTTAAGCGGAGTGTTGTCGCCCGGTGGCACAAGGCCAAGCCTGTGGCTCACACGAAAGACGTGGGTGTCAACAGCCATGGCCGGTTTGCCGAAAGCGACCGCCTGGATTACGTTGGCGGTCTTGCGGCCTACACCAGGCAGGGCGAGCAGGGAATCCATGTCTGACGGCACTTCCCCGCCATGCTTTTCCATGATGGCGCGTGCCATTCCCACCAGGTGCTTTGCCTTGTTTGTAGGGTATGACACACTGCTTATGTACTCTCTGACCTCTTCCGGTTCTGCCCTGGCCATGTCTTGTGGGCTCGGGTATCGCTTGAAAAGTCCCGGTGTTACCATGTTGACGCGCTTGTCGGTGCACTGTGCGCTCAGCACTACGGCGACGAGCAGCTGGAATATGCTGCCGAATTCCAGCTCTGTGTTCACTTCCGGCATTTCCCTGCGGAAGTATTCGAGTACTTTCTCGTATCTTTCTTTCCTTGTCATGATGCCGCAAAAGTAGCACAAATATTTGAGAATGCCGATGATTTTCCTTAATTTTGCACTTTGCCAGCCGTTGCTTTACGCTGCGTATGTTGGCACTGCCTTTGTTTCGCCGGTATGGCTGGTCGGGCATGGCAAGGTCTTACAAATGTTTCACATAATCATCAAGCATAATGGACGCAAAGAGAATATTGGGTTTCTTGACAGAACTGATGGCAAACAACAACCGGCAATGGTTTCTTGGCCATAAGGCAGAGTATGAGGCCGTGCGTGCCGATTTCGAGGAGGGGGTGAGCCAGGCCATAGCCCGCATCTCGATGTTCGATCCCACTGTTTCGCACATTACTGTTAAGGATGCAACTTACCGTTTTTACCGCGACACACGCTTCTCGAAAGACAAGTCGCCTTACAAGAACCACCTTGGGGCATATATCGCTGCCCATGGAAAGAAAGCCCTCCATGGCGGCTATTACATCCACCTTGAACCTGGCCACTGCCTGCTCAGTTGCGGCAATTACTGGCTTCCAACCAACGTGCTCACTGCGTGCCGCAATGAAATCATGGCAAACACTGGCGAATGGCTAAAGTGTGTAAAGAGCCCGGCTTTCCTTGCTTACTTCGGTGCCGGCGAGGATGCGGGCTGGGATGACAGGCAGGGCTTTGGGTTGGAGAGGCTGAAGACCTGTCCTACGGGCTTCCCCCGCGATTATGAGCACGTTGGTTATCTGCGCATGAAAGACTATTGTTGCTGGCATGGTGTTGACGATGGGTTCTTCGATGGCACCGGTTGGCTCGACGAGATGGAGAACGTGTTCAAGGCAGGCAAGCCCATGATGGATTTCATGAACTCGGTGATAGACGACTATGAGTGACTTTATGCACGGCCTTGAAAAATTAAAGCCGGCAGTCATGTGTTTGTGTACACTGGCTGCCGGCTTTGCTTTCTTGGCTTTTATGTTGCCGTTAGATAAGTTCTTTGGCTTATTTCTTGTTCAGCGCCATGTCTATCGTGACGGCTACGGCAACCGTGGCGCCAACCATCGGGTTGTTGCCCATGCCGAGGAAGCCCATCATCTCAACGTGTGCAGGCACTGACGATGAACCGGCGAACTGGGCGTCGCTGTGCATACGTCCGAGTGTGTCGGTCATGCCGTATGATGCTGGGCCTGCTGCCATGTTGTCGGGGTGCAGTGTGCGGCCCGTACCGCCACCAGAAGCCACTGAGAAATAGGGCTTTCCTGCGAGCACGCGCTCCTTCTTGTATGTTCCGGCAACAGGGTGCTGGAAGCGGGTGGGGTTGGTGGAGTTGCCCGTGATGGACACATCGACGTTCTCCTTCCACAGTATGGCCACACCTTCGCGCACATCGTCGGCGCCATAGCACTTAACCTTGGCGCGCGGGCCGTCAGAGTAAGGTATCTCCTGCACAACCTTCAGTTCGCCTGTATAGTAGTCGAACTTGGTCTGCACGTAGGTAAATCCGTTGATGCGGCTGATGATCATGGCAGCGTCCTTGCCCAGTCCGTTGAGGATGGTGCGCAAGGGCTTCTGGCGCACCTTGTTTGCCATTTCGGCAATCTTGATTGCGCCCTCGGCTGCAGCGAACGACTCGTGGCCGGCCAGGAAGGCGAAGCACTCTGTCTCCTCGCGGAGCAGGCGTGCTGCAAGATTGCCATGGCCTATGCCCACCTTGCGGTCGTCGGCCACAGAGCCGGGTATGCAGAAGCTCTGCAGGCCTATGCCTATGGCCTCGGCGGCCTCGGCGGCGCTCTTCACGCCTTTCTTTATCGCGATGGCGGCTCCGCACACGTAAGCCCACTTGGCGTTCTCAAAGCAGATGCCCTGGGTGTCCTCGCAAATCTTGTAAGGGTCAACGCCAAGGTCCTCGCATATCTGGTTAGCCTCCTCTATGTCTTTTATGCCGTTGGCGTTGAGAGCGGCCAGCACTTGCTTGATGCGGCGCTCCTGGCTCTCGAAACTTACTTTTCTTATCATTGTGTGGGTCCTCCTTGCTTATTCTTTACGTGGGTCAATACTCTTAACAATTCCCTGCTCGGCCTTGGTGCGTCCGTAAGAGCCGGTGAACTTCTTCACGGCCTCGTTGGCGTCCATGCCGTTCTTGATGGCTTCCATCATCTTGCCCAGGTGTACATACTCGTATCCGCAAACCTGGTTGTCCTTGTCGAGGAACATCTTTGTGATGTATCCCTCGGTCAGCTCAAGGTAGCGTGTACCCTTGGCTACTGTGCCGTAGAGCGTGCCTGTCTGCGAGCGCAGGCCTTTGCCGAGGTCTTCGAGGCCGGCGCCGATTACGAGGCCGTCCTCTGAGAATGCGCTCTGTGAGCGTCCGTATACTATCTGGAGGAAGAGCTCGCGCATTGCCGTGTTGATGGCATCGCACACGAGGTCGGTGTTCAGGGCCTCAAGTATGGTCTTGCCGGGCAGGATTTCCGAAGCCATGGCTGCAGAGTGGGTCATGCCGGTGCATCCGATGGTCTCTACGAGGCACTCCTGGATGACGCCTTCCTTTATGTTGAGCGACAGCTTGCAGGCTCCCTGCTGCGGGGCGCACCAGCCCACACCGTGGGTATAACCGGAGATGTCCTTAATCTCCTTTGCCTGAATCCACTTTCCCTCTTCGGGGATTGGGGCTGGCCCATGGTTGGGGCCTTTGGCAACAACGCACATGTTGTTGACTTCGTTTGAATAAGTCATACGTCTTTTTATTTATAAATAATGAATGGTTAAAGCTTTCTTTTCACGCGCAAAATTACTAAATTCTTTTGAGATATACCTATTGTTGGGTATTCTTTTTCACTCTTTAACGCCAAATTTGTCTATGGGTTTCCTTGCATTGCCGCTTTGCCTGCTTTTGATATGGCCCGTTTCGCGTTGCCAGACGGGCCGTTTGGGCTTGCAGAATGGCCTGTTTTGGAAACTTATTTGAGGCTGCTTTGTAAGTCGTTGAGCGCCAGGGTGTTGCAAATGCTTCCGTAAATGTGCCTTGCCGCTGTTGTCCAGCCAGTCTGGCAATCACTGCGCAAGCCCGTTCCGGCTGGCGTTTGCGGCTCCCAGAGGCAGCCTTTGCGATGGCAGCCAGGCAGGCTTCCGCGTCTGTTTGCGACCGGTGCCGCGTGGCGAACGATGCAACGGAGAGGGCCGTTCTTGTCGGGCAAATCCCCCTGCCAGCTCCCCCGCCAGCTGCTCTGCAAGGCATAAATGGCGATTTTTGCCCCGTTGAGGCCGCTATTTCAGAAAAATCATGTAAATTTGTGGCTGATATGAAAGAGGTAAAGATAAAAGACGCGGCGTTGCGCGCTGCCGCGGCAGAAGGAATGGACGCCTTCATCAAGGTGTTCGTCGATGGCATACGCTCCGCCGTCGGCGGCCAACTTACTGCCGAGGCCATGGGCGAACTGAATTCAGACCAGCTTACGCTCTTGGCTTACGACGCGCTCCACGAGGAAGTGATGGACGGCGGCTTCGTGCAGCTGATACACAATGGCTACGGCGGCTTCATCTTCCGCAACCCATTTGCCAAGGCAGTGAAGCAGTGGGGGCTGCGCGACCTCGCCAAACTGATTTACAACGCAGGCGCACTTTACGCCCGCCATCATGAAGAGATAGAGCGCGACTGCTCAGACGAGGAGTTCATGGCACTGTTCGAGCGGTTCCCCGAGTTCGACGACCTCGATGACGAGTTCGTGGAGAACGAGGAAGAGTGGACGGCGGCTGTGGCCCACTACGTAGACGAGAACATAGGGCGCTTTGCAACCATAGAAGCAAATGAATAAGGACGAACAACTCATACGCAAGAAAAGCCCGGTCAGCATACGCAACAAGAAAGCTGCATTCGAGTATTTTTTCATCGACACATACACGGCGGGCATCGTGCTCACCGGCACGGAGATAAAGTCAATCAGGATGGGCAAGGCCAGCCTGGTAGACACGTTCTGCTATATTAACAACGGCGAGATATGGGTCAAGGGCATGTACATCAGCCCTTATTTCTACGGCTCGTACAACAACCACGACGCCAAGCGCGACCGCAAGCTGCTGCTCAAAAAGCGCGAGATACAGAAGCTGCAGGCCGCCACGAAGCAGACAGGCTTCACCATAGTGCCGCTGTTGGTGTTCATCGACGGCAACGGCCGCGCCAAGATGGACATAGCCCTGTGCAAGGGAAAGAAAGACTACGACAAGCGGCAGACGCTCAAGGAGAAAGAGGACCGGCGCGAGATGGACCGTGCCATAAAACATTTCTGAATGCTATACAACACTTTGGCAGAGGCCGCCGGGCTCCGCATACTGGTGCTCGATGGCGCCATGGGCACCATGATCCAGCGTTTCGGGCTCTCCGAGGCCGACTTCCGTGGCAGCCGTTTCGGCGGTTCCGCCGTGATGCTCAAGGGCAACAATGACGTGCTCAACATAACTCGCCCCGACATAATTGACGGCATCCACCGCAAGTATCTGGAGGCTGGGGCCGACATAATCACAACCAACACCTTCAACAGCCAGCGTGTATCGCAGGCCGACTACGGTCTCGAGGCATTCTGCCGCGAGATGGCGCTTGAAGGGGCACGCATCGCCCGCCGGGCCGCCGACGAATACTCGTCTCCAGGCAAGCCTCGGTTCGTGGCCGGTTCCGTAGGCCCTACGAACAAGACCTGTTCGATTAGCCCCGACGTGGCCAACCCCGCTGCGCGCGACTTGACTTTCGACGTGTTGGCAGAAGCCTACGCCGAGCAGATAGATGCCTTGATAGAGGGCGGGGTCGATGCCATATTGGTGGAGACCATCTTTGACACCCTGAACGCCAAGGCTGCCGTTGTGGCCGCCATGCAGGTGATGCAGAGGCGAGGCGTGAGCCTGCCGCTCATGCTCTCGGTCACGATAAGCGACCTGGCGGGCCGGACGCTGAGCGGGCAGACGCTCGAAGCTTTCCTGGCCAGCGTGAGCACATACCCTATATTCTCCGTCGGGCTCAACTGCTCGTTCGGTGCGCGGCAGCTCAAGCCATACCTGCGCCAATTGGCGCGGCTGGCCCCTTGCTACGTCAGCGCACACCCTAATGCTGGGCTGCCCGACAGCTTGGGGCAGTATGATGACACTCCGGCGGAGATGGCAGCACAGATAGCGGAGTTCATAGACGAGGGGCTGGTGAACATCGTTGGCGGCTGCTGCGGCACTACTGATGAGTTCATAGCCCTTTACCCTGCGCTGGCCGAGGGCAAGCCGCCACGCAAGCCTGCCCCCAAGCCATCAACGATGTGGCTAAGTGGGCTCGACCGGCTCGATGTCTTGCCGGCCGTGCGTTTTGTCAATGTAGGCGAACGGTGCAACGTGGCGGGGTCGCGCAAGTTCCTGCGCCTTGTCAGTGAGGGGAATTACGCCGAGGCCGTGGCCATAGCACGGAAGCAAGTGGCCGACGGCGCCCTGGTCATCGACGTTAACATGGACGACGGATTGCTCGATGCCCGCTCGGCCATGGTCACATTCTTGAACCTGTTGGCTTCCGAGCCAGACATAGCCCGCGTTCCTGTGATGGTCGACTCGTCAGACTGGAGCGTTGTCGTGGCAGGACTGAAGTGCCTGCAAGGAAAAGGCATAGTCAATTCCATATCGCTCAAGGAGGGCGAGCAGGTTTTTGTAGACCATGCACGCGATGCCATGCGCTACGGCGCGGCAGTGGTTGTGATGTGCTTCGACGAACAGGGGCAGGCCACGACCTATGAACGCCGCATAGAGATAGCTGAGCGAGCCTACCGCCTGCTCACAGTGACCGTGGGGATGAACCCGCTTGACATAATCTTCGACCCTAATGTGCTGGCCATAGCTACGGGAATGGAGGAGCACGACAGTTATGCCGCCGACTTCATAAGGGCCACGGCTTGGATTCGCGCCCATTTGCCTGGCGCCCATGTGAGCGGCGGAGTGAGCAATCTTTCGTTTTCTTTCCGTGGCAATAATTACATACGCGAGGCCATGCACGCCGTTTTCCTTTACCATGCCATCCAGGCAGGCATGGATTTCGGCATAGTCAACCCGGCCACGCGTGTTGTTTATGATGACATACCGGCCGACTTGCTCCGTGTATTGGAAGATGTCGTGCTCTGCCGGCGCCCGGATGCCACAGAGGAGCTTGTCGGGCTGGCGGCGAAAGTGATGGAGCGCCAGGCCGAGGCAAAGGCTTCCGTTGGAGCGGGGCAGGCAAGTGAGCCTCAATGGCGCAGCCTGCCGCTTGGAGAGAGGCTGTCGACGGCGTTGGTGAAAGGCGTCGGTGACTATCTGGAGGCCGACATTGCCGATGCGCTGGCTGCCTTTCCCTCGGCAGTGAGCATAATAGAGGGGCCTCTGATGGACGGGATGAACCGCGTTGGCGAGCTTTTCGGCTCAGGCAAGATGTTCCTGCCGCAGGTCGTTAAAGCCGCGCGCACCATGAAGCAGGCTGTAAAATTGCTCAATCCATACATAGAGGGAGGCAGGGACGGGGCCAGTGCAGCTGCTGGCAAGGTGTTGCTCGCTACGGTTAAGGGCGATGTCCATGACATAGGCAAGAACATAGTCAGTGTTGTCATGGCCTGCAACAACTATGATATCGTTGACTTGGGGGTGATGGTTCCAGCCGGACAGATAGTCAAGAAGGCCAAGGAGGAGCGTGTAGACCTCATCGGGCTTAGCGGATTGATTACCCCGAGCCTCGACGAGATGGTCAATGTCGCCAAGGAACTTGCTGCTGCCGGCATCGACGTTCCGCTGATGATAGGCGGCGCCACGACCAGCAAGCTCCATGTTGCGCTTAAGATAGCCCCTGTGTATGGCGGCCCGGTGGTGTGGGTGAAGGACGCTTCGCAGAATCCTCTCGTTGCTGCGCGCCTGTTGGACGAGGCAGGGCGGGCCGAGTTTGTGGCAGGGCTTGACGCTGAGTATGAGGCTCTGCGTGCCGGTTTCCGTGAGAATCATGGCCAGGTGATGCCGTTGGACGAGGCACGCAGCCGCAGGCCGAATCTCTTCGAGGAGTGATATGCGGCCATGCACGTGGCGGTTGCCGTCTGGTTAAGCTTGCTTTTCATGCAGACAATAATTCTACAGAACATCTACAATAATGATAAAGAACATACTTTTTGACCTAGGCGGGGTCATCGTGACGCTTGATCCCGCCCAGGCAGTGTCTCGTTTCAAGGAGATTGGGCTGGCTGACGCCGACAGCAGGCTCGACAGCTACACCCAGAGTGGCATTTTCGGCGACCTGGAGCAGGGCCGCATTGACGCGGAGCAGTTCCGTGCCGGGCTTAGCGAACTGGCCGGGCGCGAGGTGACGGCCGAGCAATGCCTATATGGGTGGAAAGGATATGTGAAAGAAGTGCCGCGCCGCAACCTCGATACGTTGCTACGCTTGCGTAGTGAGGGCTTCCGCGTGGTGCTTGTGTCTAACACCAATCCTTTCATGATGAGCTGGGCCTTGGGGCCTGGCTTCGACGGGCGTGGCCATTCGCTCGACTGTTACATGGATGCAATGTACATGAGCTATCGCCTCGGTGTCATGAAGCCAGCAGAGGAGTTTTTCCAGAAGGTGATGGCTGCCGAGTCAATCTTGCCTGCCGAGACACTGTTCGTTGACGACGGTGTGCGAAATGTTGAGACAGCTGCGCGGTTGGGGATGCGCACTTTCTGCCCTGAGAACGGAGCCGACTGGACCCACGAAATTTATGGATATCTAAAGTAGAGCATAACAATGAAGAAACTATTTGTCATCATCATCGCGGCCGTGGCCCTGCTTTCGGGCTGCTCGAGCTCTCGCAATGCTACTGCTGACAGCAGGCATAAGCGTGAGTTCCGCGGAGCGTGGATACAGTGTGTCAACGGACAGTTCACCGGCATGGGAACGCAGGCCATGCAGCAGACGCTTGCCCGCCAGCTCGACGAGCTGAAGCGCGACGGTGTCAATGCCATATTCTTTCAGGTGAGGGCAGAGTGCGATGCGCTTTATGCCAGCCCTTACGAACCGTGGAGCCGCTTCCTCACCGGGGTGCAGGGCAAGGCTCCTGCCCCTTATTGGGACCCGCTGGCATGGATGGTTGAACAATGCCACCGCCGCGGCATGGAACTGCATGCCTGGATTAACCCATACCGTGCCAAGACAACGGGAACGACCAGCCTGGCTGCCACCCACATAGTGTCGAGGCAACCGGGCCGAGCGTTTGCATACGGCGGCCAGATGATACTCAATCCGGGAATGCCCGAGAACCGCGAGTACATCTGTAGCGTCGTGGCCGACATCGTGAGGCGTTACGATGTCGACGGACTGCACATCGACGATTACTTCTATCCATATCCGGCTGCGGGGCAAACCATTCCCGATGACGCGCAGTATCGCCTGTATTCAAACGGCATTGCCGACCGTGGCGACTGGCGCCGCTATAACGTAAATCTCTTCATCAAGCAGCTTGCCGACACCATAAAGGGCGTGAAGCCGTGGGTGAAGTTCGGTGTGTCGCCTTTCGGCATTTACCGCAACAAGCGTTCGTCTGCAATAGGCAGCCAGACCAACGGCTTGCAGAACTACGACGACCTCTATGCCGACGTGCTACTCTGGGTGAACAACGGTTGGGTGGACTATTGTGTGCCGCAGCTTTATTGGCAGATAGGCCACCCTGCTGCCGACTACAAGACCCTCATCGAGTGGTGGAACAAGTATGCTTCGGCCCGCCCGCTCTTCATAGGTGAGGACGTAGAGCGCACCGCCAAGTATCCTGACCCGGACAACCCGCGGCAGAACCAGTTGCCTGCCAAGCGCGCCCTGCACAGCCGTATGGGCAACGTGGGAGGCACGGTGCTTTGGTATGCCAAGGCTGTGGTAGACAACATAGGCAACTATGGCACCATGCTGCGTGATGTTTACTGGAAGTACCCGGCGTTACAGCCTGCCATGCCGTTCATTGACGGAAAGGCTCCCGGCAAGGTGCGCAAGCTCAAGCCGGTGTGGACTGCCGACGGTTACATACTCTTCTGGACAGCTCCCAAGGGCCGTGGATGGAAAGATGAGGCACAGCAGTACGTGGTCTACCGCTTTGCGCCTGGCGAGAAAGTGGATACCAGCGACCCCTCGAAGATTGTCGCCATCACTCGCCAGACGTTTGTCAGCCTGCCATATGAGGATGGTGAAACCAAGTACACATATGCAGTCACTGCACTCGACAGGATGCAGAACGAGAGCAAGCCTGTGAAGAAGAAAGTAAAGCTATGAGACTCTACGGGTAGCTACGCCCGAAACAATCAAAGCGGCCGGGCCACAATGTCGATGTGGCTCGGCCGTTTTTGTAATTATAAATCGTGGCAGGCCTTGGTTCGCTCAACTGTCTGGCTAACAACGTTTTGCGGCAAACCCTGTTTTGCCTTGTAAAATGGTGCGTTTTGCTTGACCATACGGCCTGTTTGGGATGGCAGTTTTGGCCGTATTGAAGTTTATGCCTACCTCAGTTCCTTTGCCAGGGCCTTGTTGTAAAGAAAAGTGCAGCCAAAAAGGCCTCCCGCGCGCCATCGCCTTTCGCAGGCAATGAGGCATGTGAGGCCTTGCATTGGTGTCTTGTTAGCGTGGTGTCGGCTGTTGCCTAAAGTTCGTCCTTGCGTATGTCGGCCACAACTCCTTGCAACTGTCGCTCTATGTCAATCTGCGCGAGTAAGCTCTGGTATACGCCATCAGCCTGTGTGTAGTAGTCGGTTATGGTCATTTCGCCTTGTTCCACAGCTTTCATCAGCAGTTCAAGAGTTTGGTGCATGAGTGTGGTGTCGTAGGCCTCGGCAATTCTCCTGAGCTGTTTCAACTCCCCAATCTTCGCCTTTAAGGTGCTCTCGGCAGTGGCCCTTGCGTTTTCCAGTTTGAGCCTGTCGCTCTCTTGCCTGGCTTTTGCTGCCTTCAGCTTGCCCTTGCTTGAGAAAATGGGGAACGTGGCGCCGACAAGGAAACCGTTGCTGGCATCGCTGCCGTCGGTGTTTCGGCGGTAGCCAATGTCAATCTTGGGCAGCCAAGCCTGCCTGTTCAGCTTTACGTCCTGTTCCGACGCCTTGGCGGCTGCGATGGCTTCGTTAATGTCCCTGTTGCCGGCTATGGCGGTGGTGAGCAATGTCGCGTCGTCTTCCGTGGGCAGTTCCGGGTATTCAATGCCGCTTAGCGGCAGAGGCTTGCCGCCATTTAATGACGTAAGGGCGAGCACGGTTGTGGCAAGCACGGCCTCGGTCTTTGCCTTTTCGGCCTTTATGGCCATGAGGTCCATCTTGATCTTGTTCAGCTCAAGTATGGTGGCGTCGCCTTCTTTGAGCCTCTTTTCGCAAAGGCGTTGCAGCGATATGGCGTTTTCTTCCCTCTTGTCAACCAGTTCCTTGCGCTTTTGCTGGCAGACAAGGTCGAGGCAGAGGGTGGCTGCGCTGAACATGATGTCGCGCCTTGAGGTCATCAGCTGCTGCCTCAGGGCCTCCTGCTGCAAGTTCGCGGCCTTGCTGCGGGCAGCATATACGGTAGGGAAGTCGAATCCTTGCGACACTACAAGCTCGGAGCTGGCCACGCCGCTCGTTTCCTTGTTGAAGAACGGGCTGTATTCCACAGACGGGTCGTCGAGGTTGTTTTGCGCCTTGATGTCAAGGCACCCTGCTTCGTGCTCCTTCCTCAAGGCTTGCAGTTCGGGGTTGTTGCGTTCTATGCAGTCGAGCACTCCATCGATGCCCTGTGCGTAGGCTATGCCCGCCATCAATGCCGTGATGATGGTCAGTAGTGTTTTTTTCATTGTGCGGTAATTTTGGTTTTGTTTTTAGTGTTCCTGTTGAGCAGTTCGTATACTATTGGTATTACGAAAGCGTTGAGGAAGGTCGATGTGAGCAGCCCTCCCAGTATCACTTTGGCCATCGGGCTTTGTATTTCGTTGCCCGGCAGGTCGCCGCGCAGTGCCAGCGGTATGAGTGCCAGGGCTGAGCAGAGGGCCGTCATCAGGATTGGGTTGAGACGGTCGAGCGAGCCTTTCTCTATGCACTCGCGAAGCCCCATGCCCTCTTCGCGGCGCAACGAGTCGTAGCGGCTTACGAGCAGCATCCCGTTGCGTGTGGCTATGCCGAAGAGCGATATGAAACCTATGATGGCCGGGATGCTTACCTCGCCCGTTGTGAGGCAGAGGGCGAACACGCCGCCTATGAGCGCGAGGGGCAGGTTGAGCAGTATGGCACTGCTTTCGCGTGCGTTACGGAACTGCAGGTATAGCAGCAGGAACATCACGATTATGCTTATCACCGATGCCAGCACGAGTGTCCGGCTTGCGCTCTGCTCGCTCTCGAACTGCCCGCCGTACTCGATGTGGTAGCCTTCGGGCAGCTTTACGCTTTGCCCGATGCGTGTCTGTATGTCGTTCACGACGCTGCGCAGGTCGCGCCCGCTGGCGTTGGCTGAAATGACGACCTTGCGCTCCACGTTCTCGCGGTTGATGGTGTTAGGCCCTGTGGCAGACTTGACATCTGCCACAGCCGACAGCGGCACTTTCCCGCCATCGGGCGTGTCAATCATAAGGTCGCGTATGCCCTCCATGCAGCCTCGGCCACCCTCACCGGCGCGCACAACGAGGTTGAAACTTCTTTTGCCTTCGTATACCTGCGACACTGTTTCGCCGCCGAGCGCAACCCTTACGAACGTATTGAAGTCGGCCATCGTTATGCCGTGCTTGGCCAGTAGGTCGCGCTTAGGCACTATGGTAAGCTCGGGGCGTTCTACCTGTTGCTCAACGTTAAGGTCGGCAATGCCGTCCACCGAGGCAATGGCGTCTTTTATCTGGTTGCCTATGGCATACATCTGCCCCAGGTCGTCGCCGAATAGCTTGATGGCAATGCTGGCCTGTGTGCCGCTAAGCATGGCGTCGATGCGGTGGCTTATGGGCTGGCCAATCTCTATGTTTGCCCCGGGGATGGCTGCCAGGCGGTGGCGTATGTCATCGAGCAGCTCCGCGTGAGAGCGTTCTTTAAGCTCAAACGGGGCCTCAATCTCAGATACATTCACGCCGAGGGCGTGTTCGTCGAGCTCGGCGCGGCCTGTTTTGCGCGCCACGGTCTTTATTTCAGGTATCTCCATGAGCAGCTTCTCGGCCCTGCGCCCTATTTTGTCTGACTCTTCGAGGGATATTCCTGGCATCGAGCTGATGTTGATTGTGAACGAGCCTTCGTTGAACGGTGGCAGGAAGCTGTGGCCAAGCGTAAAGAACAAGCCTGCCGCCACGGCGAACAGGGCCGCCGAGCCGCCCAGGACGGCACGCTTGTGGCCTAAGGCCCAGCCGAGCGCTACGGCATAGTGGCGTTTGAGCCACCGCGCTGCGAGTGCCTCTCGCTCGCTGCCCTTGCCTTTGCTGCCTCCAAGCAGGTAGCTGCAGAGTACCGGCGTCAGCGTAAGGGCCACGGCGGTGGAAGCTAACAGGGCCACGATGAACGCCACGCCGAGTGGTATGAGCATACGGCCCTCCATGCCGCTGAGGTAGAAAAGAGGCACGAAGCTGGCTATGATTATCAGTGTGGAGTTTAGTATTGGCATCCGCACCTCGCGCGATGCGTGGAACACCACGTCGAGCATTGGCTTGCGCTGCCCTTCAGGCAAGGCCCTGTTCTCGCGCAGGTGCTTCCAGACGTTTTCCACGTCGACAATGGCATCATCTACGAGCGAACCTATTGCTATTGCAAGTCCGCCGAGGCTCATCGTGTTTATGCTCATGCCCATGTTGTGCATCACGAGCAGTGCGACGAGCAGCGACACGGGCAAGGTGATGAGCGATATTACCGTGGTGCGGGCATTGGCCAGGAACACGAAGAGCACAATCACCACAAACACCGCACCTTCATAGAGTGCAGACTCAACGTTGTCGATAGAGCTTTCGATAAATCGCGACTGCCTGAACACGTCTGTGGATATGTGTACGTCGGCAGGCAGGTCTTTCTTTATGTCGGCTAAGGCGGCTTCTAGTTTTCCCGTCAGCCCGATGGTGCCGGTGGCAGGCTGCTTTGTAACGGTGAGAAGTACTGCAGGCCGTCCTTTTTCCGAGGCTGTGCCGAGCTTTGGCTGCTGTGCTCCCACCTTTATGTCGGCTATGTCAGCCAGTGTGACCGGTGTTCCGCCTGTGGCTTTCACGACGGCGCGCCCTATTTCATCTGTGTTGGCGGTGGATGCAATCCCGCGCACAATGTATTCGTTGCCATATTCATATATGGTGCCGCCACTTGCGTTCTGCGTCATGCCTTCCGTGGCTGCGAGCACTTCGGCAAGGCTCACGCCGTAATGCTTCATCCGGCCAGGGTGGAGCAGCACCTGGTATTCTTTGACGTCGCCGCCCAACACTGCCACTTGGGCCACGCCGCCGATTGATAGCAAGCGGGGGCGCACCGTCCAGTCTGCCATCGTGCGCAGGTCGAGCATTGATGTGCTGTCGGCAGTGAGCCCCACTATGAGCACTTCGCCAAGTATCGACGACTGAGGCCCGAGAGTGGGCTGGCCGATACCGTCGGGCAGGGCATCGGCCACGGTGGCCAACTTTTCGGAAACTATCTGGCGGGCCAGGTAAACATCGGTGTCCCAGTCGAATTCCACCCACACGACAGAGAAGCCTGCCGTCGACGACGAGCGCACACGCCTCACGCCGGTGGCTCCGTTGACTGCTGTCTCTATGGGGAAGGTCACGAGCTGCTCCACCTCTTCCGCAGCCATGCCGCCGGCTTCAGTCATGACGGCCACGGTAGGGGCGTTGAGGTCGGGGAATACGTCCACTTCCGTCTTGCTGGTGGTGTAAGCTCCGGCAATGACGAGCAACACGGCGGCTACGAGTACGAGCAGGCGGCCGCGCAGCGATAGTCTGATTATCTTGTCAAGCATTTCGTGGTGCTGGTTTAATGGTTGTGTGTGTGGGCAGGGATTGCATTGCCTGCCGAGGCTAGTTTCACCGCCATGGCGCCGCGGGTGACTACGCGCTCGCCGCCATTCAGGCCCGATGTTATCTCAATGCGTTTCCCGTCGGTCATGCCAGTCGTTACTCTTTGCTTGCGGTAACAGGTGGAATCGTCTTGCACATACACGAAGTATGTGCCTTGTTCCTCTGTGATAGCTTCCACAGGAAGTGTCATTGCCTCCATGCTGCAGTCTGTTCTCAGCCATATTTCGGCAAAAGCCCCTGGCAGTATGCCCTTGGTGTTGTTAAATTCGAATGTCACCGGGATGTAGCCTGGCGTTGCTTCGCTTGATTTCCCGGTGGCAATGAGCTTTCCGCCAAGTTCATCAAGGTCGTATACCTTGTTGGCAGCCGCCGTGCGGAATGTGGCCGAATGTATGCGGTCCAGTTGTTCGTAATGCCGTTCAGGCAAGTCGGCACGCAGGTAGATGCGGCGGTTTTGCGTGACTGAGAGCAACGGCTGGCCCACTGTGACGTAATCGCCATCGCTGACGTAGCAAGTCTTGACATATCCGGCCATGGGCGAGGCTACGCTTACAATGCCGTTGCGTGATGCCGGTGTGGCCTCGCGTGCCAGCCTGGCACTCTCGTAGGCCGCTTTTGCTGCGTTATAGTCCTTTTCGCTGACGAGCTTGTCGGCCAGCAGTCTCTTTGCCCTTTCGTAGTTGGCCTGTGCTGTCTGGTAGGCTACCTCGGCTGCTTTGGCGGGGCTGCCGCCCTCTATTTGTGATGCGTCGATTGTCATGGCTGTCATGCCCTTGCCCAGTCGAGACCCTTCGGGCAATTGGCGGCTCAGCCTTACTATGCCGGCTGTCGGTGCGGCTACTGTGCGTTCGTCGCCGCCGGCTTCCATCACCTTGCCGCTTACGGCCAGGGTAGGGCAGAAGGCCCCCATGCCTGCCGTCTCGGAGGCAATGCCCATGGCAGCGGCCTGCTTACTGCTTATGACAATTTCTCCAGAGAGGCCTTTGCCGTCTTGTTCCTCATCCCCGTGTTGGGGTTCGGGATGTCCGCCGTGGCCGCACGAGGCTAGCCCTATGGCGGTCATTGCGGTTGCAAATAAAAGTTTTGCGTTCATCATTTTATCGTTTTTTTTGTTTGTATTCGCGTTTTTGTTTGCAAAGTTAATGCGTCCTGTTTGCAATTGGGTTGCAAAGTTGTTTGTTGCAGCCGCGCCATGGTGGCGATGAGGCACTATGGCGTGCCGACGGCAATGTTTTGCCCTTTGCGCTTTGCCGTTTCGCGGAAAAGGTGTAACTTTGCAAAGCGTATATTACAAACAAACGTTTAAAATGATGAAACAGACAAAAATCGTAGCCTCTGTGAGCGACCGCCGTTGCAGTGTGGACTTTATCCGCCAGCTCTTCGACGCGGGCATGAACGTGGTGCGCATGAACACCGCGCACGCCTCGGCTGAAGGCATAAGGGAGATAATAAGGAACACGCGCAAGGTTTCGCGCCACATCGGCATACTCATCGACACCAAGGGGCCCGAGATACGCACAACTGGCGTGGCTGCGCCGATAGACTATCACACGGGCGACGTGGTAAAGATATTCGGACGCCCGGAGATGGATACCGAGCACGACATTGTCAACCTATCGTATGCCGACTTCGCCCGCGACATACACGTAGGCGACGACATCCTCTTCGACGACGGGGCGTTGGCCATGAAGGTCATTGGCATCAACGGGCCTGCCGTCATAGCGCAGGTGCAGAACGACGGCCAGCTCGGCTCGCACAAGAGCGTCAACGTGCCGGGCGTGCACATCGACCTGCCCGCCCTCACCGAGAAGGACAAGGCCAACATCAACCTGGCCATCGACGAGGACATTGACTTCATTGCCCATTCGTTTGTGCGCAGCGCGGCCGATGTGGCGGCGGTGCAGCAGATGCTCGACGAGCGCGGCAGTGACATCAAGATAATATCCAAGATTGAGAACCAGGAGGGCGTCGACAACATTGACGAGATAATCGAGGCCTCATACGGCATCATGATTGCCCGTGGCGACCTCGGTATCGAGGTGCCGATCGAGCGCATACCGGGCATACAGCGCCGCATAATCCACAAGTGCATGCTGGCCAAGAAGCCCGTCATCGTGGCCACTCAGATGCTCCACACCATGATTACCAACCCGAGGCCCACCCGCGCTGAGGTTACCGACATAGCCAACGCCATATACTACCGCACCGACGCGCTCATGCTCAGCGGCGAGACGGCTTCGGGGCGCTACCCCGTCGAGGCCGTCAAGACTATGGCGGCCATAGCCGAGCAGGCCGAGCGCGACAAGATGCGCGAGCACGACATCGAGATACCGCTCACGCCGGGCTGCGGCGTGGCCGAGTTCCTGGCCCACAGCGCCATCGAGGCCACCGAGAGGCTCGGCGTGCGTGGCATCATAACCGACAGCAAGACGGGCCAGACGGCGCGCAACCTGGCTGCTTTCCGCGGCCCCAACCCAGTGCTCGCCATCTGCTACCAAGACAAGGTGCAGCGGTGGCTCGCCCTCAGCTACGGCGTCATACCAGTGGCTCAGCATGAGCAGATAGGCCAGCGCGAGCAGTTCCTTGCCGCCCTGCGTATGCTCAGGCAGAAAGGCTATCTGAGCATGGACGACAAAGTGGCCCACCTCAGCGGGAGCTTCGCCGAGGGCGGCGGCACGTCGTTCCTTGAGATCAACCGCGTAAGTGATGTGTTTGAGCGCGCCGAAGAGGTGCACCTGCCCAACACATAAGCCTCTTGCCGCTCCCGGTGGGCAAGGACATCCGTCCTCCCGGGCAGCGTCACACACGGAATTCCGGCGGGTTTGCACGGTTTTTTCGGTGCAAGCCCGCCGGAATTTTTTCTGTGGTTGGCTTTTGCGTTTTTGCTTCCCGCTTTTTCTCGCTATAGCCCGCTACATCTTCGACAAATGCAGGAAGCAATCTGCCCGGCGGCAGCACGAAATCTGAGTGAAGTCCAGCGCCCGATTTGGGTTTAAACTTATGCAGTCAATCCTCGGTGCGGCCGGGTTCGAGCCGGTGACTGGCTGAACTGGCGGCTGAAACGGCCCGTTCCGCCGCCTGAAACGGGCTGTTTCGCGCTGCAATACGGGCCGTTTTGCCTTGCAAGGTTGGGTGCTGTTGCAACTCGCTTTGTATCAATAAGTTATCCAGAAACTGCTTAATGCCCCCCTCTTTGGTTTTTATGGCGGCTTCCAATGCACTCCGCCGTATTCTTTGTCCATGCCTGCGTCCTGCCTTCGCCTTGCCTTGACGCCCTGCCAACGGCCTTGCCGCGAGGAGGCACACTGCCGGGCAATCTGCAATTACACCCGCCACCCCGCGAATCTGCTCCAAAAAACTGCCCGAATACCGTGAAATATGCTTTTGTGGCTTTTGAATTTGCATTGAAAGTACTGGATTTTACAAAATAAAATTATCGTTAACATAATTTTACCCCCCCCGAAGGTTTTTATTAAAAAGTGTATTAATTTTGCAACCGCAAACGAGGAGCAAGCCCCAACCGATGGCCAACGGCACCATTTGCCCGGCATAGGCAGGCGGCAGGCAACTCGGGCAGAAGAAAACCGATATTGAGCCGAGGCCCACAAGACCGAAAGGGAACTCCGATATTGCATATATAGATTTATGTGCCGAGGCTGAGAGACAGGAAAAGTCATAAAAGAAATTACGATACAAGCTATAAGCTATGAAGAAAATTACAATCACCACCGGTGTGTGCCGCAATGATGCGCGTACTGCTGTGCTGACATAGGTGCAGCGGCGGCGCAGAGACAACCGGCGCGCACATTTGCCATTGTGGCACGGCTGTGCCACGCAGCGGCCCGCGACCGCCGAAACGCGGAAACAAGAAACCCGATATCAAGCCGAGGCAAGAACAACAAAGAACAAGAAACCCGATATTGGCCGAGGCAGACAGAAATTGTCATAACAACATTTCATGAACAACTTGAATAGCGTGATGAAGAAATTCCTCATTTGCTTCATTGTGTGCTGTTGCGCAACACATGGCATGGCGCAAAACCTGGCACTGAAAACCAATGCCCTCTACTGGCTCACAACGTCGATCAACGGCGAGGTCGAGGTGGCCATGGCGCCACGCTGGACTGCCGACCTCAGCGTGGCTTACAACCCCTGGAACTTCAGCGGAGACCGCAAGATGCACTTCCTGCTGTTGCAGCCCGAAGTGAAGTACTGGCTGTGCGAGAAGTTCGAGGGCCACTTCGTAGGCTTGCACCTGCACGGGGCGCAATACTTCGGCGGCTTCAGCGACAAGCGTTACGACGGCTGGCTGGCCGGGGGCGGACTGACCTACGGCTACGACTGGATTCTCTCGCCCCGCTGGAACCTTGAGGCGGCCGTAGGCATAGGCTACGCCCGCTTGTGGTACAAGGAGAGCGACCGCCAGCCATGCCTCAAGTGCTACGAGAACAAGCACAAAGACTACTGGGGGCTGACCAAGCTCGCCCTGTCGCTGAGCTACATATTCTAAATGAAGCCATGGGCGCGCACGCGCCTGACAACAACAATGCAGACAATCACCAAGATGAACAGACATAACAACAAGACAGCGGCACAGCTGGCCATCACCGCAGCAACGGCACTGGCCATGGTCGCCTGTGCCTCTCACGGAGGCGATGCCGTGAGCATATCACCCAAGGCGCACAACGTACAGCCCGACAGCCTCGGCAACGTAAGCGTGCAGACCACGTTCCGCGTACCTGAGGCTTACCTTACCAAGCGCAGCAGGCTCATCATACAGCCGCAGCTCATCGCTGCCGACACGCTCGTGAAGGAACTGCGCCCAATGGTGCTCGACAGGCCCATCTACGCAAAGAAGCAGCGCAGGCGCACGGCCCTGGGGGGCTACGACGACCCCTATGCCCGCTTCGCAGTGAGCACCCAGGCTGAGGGCGACACCATCAGCGTGCCGTTCAGCAGTTGCTTCGCCCTGCCCGAGGGCATCGACGGCAACGCCCGCGTGGTGGCATTCCTCACCATCGACGGATGCAACACCTGCGAGAACGCCGACACCATGCTCGTGGCCGAAATAAGCAACCCCGTTACGCTGGCAGACAAGGAGCTGCACCTCGAGTGGATAGAGCCCGACTTCGTCGTGAAGCCCAAGGTGGCCACGGGCCGCGGCGAGGCCAGGCTGCAGTTTGTCATCAACAAGAGCGACATACGCCTCGACATGGGCAACAACAGGGCTGAGCTTGACACCATGGAGGCCAGGCTGCGCCCCGTGGTGACCGACACGCTCGCCACGCTCAACTCGCTCGACATCTTCGGCGTGGCCTCGGCCGATGGCCCATATGCCTTCAACACCGGCCTGGCACGCCGCCGCGCCACCTCGGCACGCAACTGGGTGGTGAGGCGCCTCGCCATGACGCCGGCGCAGCAGCGCGTCATCAAGACCGGCTCAAGGCCCGAGGGCTGGCTGCCCGTGCTCCAGGCCATGATTGCCGACGGCCATCCAGACACGGCAGCCGTCAGGAAAATAATCAACGCCCACCCGGGCACAAACGACGACCCGCAGGAGCGGCTCATAAGGAGGCTCAAGTGCTGGCCCGACATACGCTCCAGATACCTGCAGAAAGACCGCAAGGTGGAATACACCTACACGTACACCCTGCGCAACTTCACCACCGACGACGAGCTGCTGGCCATGTACAGTCGGCGCCCCGACGCCTTCAACGAGAACGAGCTGCTGCGCGTGGCGGCCATTATGCCCGACACGGCGTCGAAGCAAGGTGTGTATGAAACGCTCGTTAAGTACTTCCCGCAGTCAACCGTTGCCGCAAACAACCTCGCAGTGCTCGCCCTGCGACGGGGCGACACCGACAAGGCCGAGGCCATACTGGCAGTGCCTGGCACATTCTCGCCCGAAATGACGAGCGCGCTGGCCGCCGCTTACGTATACCGGGGCGACTTTGAGAGGGCCGTCGAACTGCTCGCCGACGTGGAAGATCCGCAGGCGCGCTACAACCTCGGGCTGCTCAAGGCCAGGCAGCGCAAGATAGGCGAGGCCTACGAGCTGCTGCGACCCTTTGCCGACACCAACAGTGCCATCATGGCACTTAGCACAAAACGCAACGGCGAGGCCGACGCCATAATGCAGAAGTGTACCGACAGCTCGCCGAGGGCCGACTACGTGCGCGCGCTCATTGCCGCAAGGCTGGGCCGGGCCGCCGAGGCGCGCACTTACATCAAGGCGGCCTCGGCCGACGAGGGCCTGCGCCGGCGCGCCGCCACCGAGCCAGACTTCAAGGCTCTCATCGCGCCGACGGCCTACACCAACGCTAACAAATAAAACATCAACAAGCACTACGATGAACAGAATGACATCACACCTCGCACTGTGTGCGCTGGCCGCGCTGGCGCTTACGGGTTGCATAAGGGACAGCATAGAACCCTGCCCGCCGCTGAGCGTCATGATCGACATAAAGGACAAGAACTACTTCAACATCGACGAGGTGCAGGAGGCGACGGGGCTTGACAGCCGCGTGGACGAAAACCTGCCCTTCCGCCACTACATACAGAAACTGTACTACTCGCTGACCAATGTCGAGACGGGCGAGGTGGTGTTCGTGAAGCACCTGCACGACGTGGAGGGCGACGCCATGATGGCCACCGCACGCCTGCCGCACGACTTGCCGTTCGGCCGGTACGCGCTCACCGTGTGGGGCAACATCGACAACGAGGAGCCCGTGCGCGACAACGGACGCTATTACACTATGCACACCGACGAGGTGGAGGGATACGACGTGTACCTGGCCAACGACACCTTGCTTTACGACTACACCCACGCCTACTACACCGTGGAGCTGGAGCGCATAAAGGGCAAGCTGCTGGTGCAGGGGGTGAACCTGCCGGAATACATCACGCTCTCAGAGAAGCAGGTTGACCACGTAAGCCTCTACGCTGGCCGCCACGGCCTCTACGCCGGCGACGGCACGGTGACCGACAGCACCCTGCTGCAAGGACACCCCGAGGTGATAACCAACACCGTGATAGCGCCTACGGCAGGCGACGGGGAGTCTGACGTGAGCTTCAGGCTGTTCGAACAGCCCGGCTCCGAACCGCGGTTCACCGCCGACGACATAAAGCTCACCTTCGAGCGCAACCGCATAGAGGTGGTGAGGCTCAAATACGACGAGCAGAAAGGCGAGATAATAGTCTCGATCCTCGTAAACGGGGCATGGCAACAGGTGATTGACCTCGGCCTGGAAGAGTGATGCCACGGTAAGTGAGCCGAATCGCCCCGCCCGGCGGCAACAGGGAAGGGTGGGGCAAAGGGAAAAACGGATGGACATTAGTTTCATTATAATTTAACTAATCACTTAATCAATTAACGACATGAAGAAAAATTTTTTGGCAATGGCCACTCTGGCCTGCGGACTGCTGACATTCTCAGCTTGTTCTAGTGATGACGACAACCTCGGTGGTGGCCAGACTGGCGCTGCCACAGGTGAACTCTGCGACGTGACTGTAAACTTCGACTTCGAGGTGAGCAGCGCATCGTCTACTCGTGCCGGACGTCCTCTGTACAGCCAGGAGGCTCTCCAGCAGGTTAACGATATGCACCTGTATCTCTTCAAGGAGGTTGGTTCAGACTATGTTTTCCAGAAGGAAATCATAGACGCCAACGGCTTCGGCTTCAATGACGACGCTGTTACTGGTACTGAGACCAAAACCTACACTCTTACAGACAAGCTGGAAACAGGCAGGTACAAATTCCTTGCCGTTGGATTTGAGGAGAAGACCAACGCCGAGGCATCAAGCACGACTTACACTCCGCTTGCATTCACAGCACATACGACAAAACTTGATGAAGCCAAGCTCGCACTTGCCGTTGGCAAGACTGCTGACGAGGTGTTCTCTGGCGTGAGCGATGTTGTTGATGTTAAGACCGACAACGCGACATTCAACGTAGGCGTAACTCTGAACCGCACCGTTGCCGGTATTCTCGGTTACTTCAAGAACATCCCGACAACCGTAGGCGGACAGGATGTTAAGCACGTGGTTGTGAAAGTTGTAAAGAAGAGCACTTCTGCCAAACTTGCTGACCGCTCTGCAATAGGTGAAGTAACTGGTGGTTACAACATCATCGACATCGACTTGAGCCACGCAACAACTGGTAAGAATGATGCCGGACAGGACATCTTCACAAGCGACGGCAACCAGTACAGCGCAAATGGCGTTACAGTTGTGGAGAACTCTTTCCTCAAGGGTGCTTATTCTCTGCCTCTTGCTGTTCAGACGGGCGAGGCTACCCTCGTTGTTGCTCTGACAGGTGCCGACACAAACAGTGCTCTGAAAACTTACAATGTAAAAGTTAAGGGTGTTGACGGAGCTGGCGCTCCCGGCGAGGCTGGCGCAGAATTCGCTGAGAACACAACTGCGTTCCCGCTGGTTGCCAACTACTTCTACTCAATCGGTAAGAAGCTGAAGAACAATACCACAGGCGGTGGTGGCGATGATGACGACGATCCTATCGACTTGACCGTTGAGCAGGAGATTGTGATTTCTGTTGACGCTGACTGGGCACACAGAATCGACCTCGGCCTCGTTATGGACTAATCCCCTCTCTCCGCCTCTTGGCGGACATGAGACACCAACAAATCGACCCTTGTGCGGCGACGGGAATGCCGCACCGCACAAGGGTTTTCAAAAAAATAAAGCTCGCCGACAAAGGCTGCACACCGCACCGGGCGACGCTGTGCACGACACAAGGACCTTTTCAGCAGAAGAAGAAAAGAAATGGAAACTAACAGGATGAAAATATTGAAGCAGATACATCACATATTGTGCATCCTCGCCATGGCGGCACTGGCCGCCTGCTCAACTGCCGCTGACGGCGACAGCGACGGCAACGGGGAACTGACTATAAGGTTTACAGCCACACCGCCAACGCGCACGACGCTGACAAACTCAGACCCGGCGCAACATGTGACGTATGTGCAGGTATACGTGTTCGACGGCACAAGCGCCGACGCACGCTGCATAGCCAGCGAAAACGTTGGCTGGGAACAGCTTACGGGAACCTCCGCCTCGCAGTATTACACGCTCAAGACACGGCTTGCGCTCGGCATGGAATACACCATCGTGGCCGTGGGCCTCGACTGCAGCAAGACGGCCGACGGCACGGTAGACACCAGTGGCAATGCCTATGGCCTGCCCGATGCCATCAAGATCGGCACCACGCTGGGCAACACCGTGGCCACGCTGGCCGAGGGGAAGAAACAGGGCGACATCGCCACAACCGAACTGTTTGCCGGCTCGGCCAAAACCGTAGTAAGCACCGCCGGCAACGTGGTAGACCTTACGCTCAGCCGCTGCGTGGCGGGCGTGCTGGCTTACTTCACCAACATTCCGAAAGACGTGACCCGCATAGACCTCGTGCTGTACGCCAACCAGCGCAAGAACGTGCCGCTCACCAGCATTGCCGCCAGCGCATATCAGCCAGAAGAGATTGATGGGTCACAGGTGCTGCTCAGCATCCCCGTAACTAACGACATACTGAAAGGCGAAACCGTGACCGACAAAGAGGGCAACACCATCGACAGCAAGCTGCCCGGCACGGTGCTCCAAGGCGCTTACCTGCTGCCGCTGCCCGCACCTGCCGATGCCGCCACAGGCACCATGAAGCTCAAACTCTACAGCGGAGACACTGAGCTGCATAGCTATCCCGTCGCCCAAAAAGAGTCAAAGGAGCAGAATTTCGACATCGAAGCCAACGTCATATACACCATAGGCGACAAAACAGCCACGACAGACGAGCCTTATGACCTCGGCGGCGACGAGGGACTGGGCGACGACATAATCTATGTGGACGGCAACTGGCAGGTTGACGTAGACATAGACATATAAAAACGGCATCCCAACAGGCGCGCAAGCACCATTGCACCCGCGCCCATGCAAACGGAACAAAGACAGAAAACGACATAACGACATGACAAAATACAACAAGACATTCAGCAAAGCGGCGGCAGCCTGCCTGACGGCAGCCGCCATGCTTGCAGCCTGCGCACAGGATGACACGATGGCCGACGGCGGCAGCGGCAACCACCTCACGCTGCCCGGCGGCAGCAACGGCATAATCATCAGCGGCTCCGGCTCGGGCAGCACACGCGCTTTCACCGAACCAAACGACCAGGCATCTGGCCCGCAGCAAGAGGGGATATGCCGCGCCGACGCCATTGACGTGATGGTGTTTACAAAAGGATTAGGATATACTGCCGGATATCCACCAGCAACCGATTTTGAATTTTACAAATCTTTCAATCCAACTGTTCAAATAATCGGGAGCGACAGATATGCCAGTTGCACAGAGTCGATAAATTGTATGTCTGATGCAATAATATCGCCTTACACTTATGTGCTGTCAACCGCCCTTGCCTATACCCGCACAGACAAAAAAGCAACATTTGAAACAGAGCCGAAAGGCAGAACCGACATACCGCTGAAGCTAATAGCCGGAGCTGATGGAAGTTATAAAACTCCTGAACTCTTCTACGGAATTGTAAGAGGCACAGGAGACATCGAAGAAAACAAAGACAAGTTTCCTGACGGATTTTATTGGCAAGGCAAAAATTCACGAAGCATCACTTTCTACGGTCGCATTTTCCGCATTGTGAGCCAGATAAACATCAACATTAAGGAGTTGCCAATAATGGCGGTGGAGCGCATAGAACTTTACGGTGACAACTATCCCACCGAAATGAATCTCTACGGCAGCCACGGAACCCACTATCCTGTGTCGCCGGCAAGCACCACCACAGGGCAGTACGACGACAGCAAGCTGACCGACGAACAGAAAGAGAAGTGGGCGGAGTCACCACACTTCGTGCTGCTTGACGCGCAAGACATTGCCGAAGACCAGACGGAAGTGACGCTAAGCACTTTCCTGCTGCCCAGCGAAAAGGGCATGAGGCTGCGTATGCGGGTAATATACCGTCCTGCCACTGAGCTGGCTGAGCAGTCGGACGAAGAAAAGGAATACAAGGACTTCAACATCCGCCCGGCTAAAAGCCACTTCATCACTGGCAGCGATGCAGCCACATACTCTGTGAGCCCTGGATTAAAAGACAAAGAAGACAATCTCTACGTCTACGACAACCGCGACGGACACCTCTGTTTCTACTCATACGCCAACGTCCGGGTGAATATCGGCGGCAAGTTTGAGGACATTGCAGGCGAATCCAGCAATGCTGACATAACCATCGAGGTGATACCGGGCTTTGAGCACGGCCCATCATACAATGGCGGCGAAATAAACGGCGGCTTCAGCGAGGAGCATGAAATACAACTAAAATGACGGGAAACAATGATGAAGAACAGACTGACATACCTTGCCCTGGCCGCATTGACGCTGGCTGCGGCTGCCTGCTCAAGCGACGACGGAACCCTGGCAGGCGACACTTTGCCCCACGACGGCGAGAAAGTAACCGTGCCGCTGGCCATCAGCTTCAGCGGTACATGGAGCACCGATGACGACAATGCCACACGCGTTGCCCCGCCAGAGCAGGGCGACACAAACGGTGACGGCATAATTGACGACAACGACCTCATAGGCGGAAAAGAAGAGCTGGAGGAGATAAACACTGTGCGCATCGTTGTGTTCAGACGCAAAGACCCGCAGGTGACCGGCCAGGAGGCAACCGACTTCGTTTACGACCCTACGAACAACCTAAAGACTACCTGCAGCTGGGACGACGAAAAGAAGAACATGAAGATAGCCAACGCCACGCTCACAAAACTATACAGCTATGAATACCGCGTGGTGGCCATAGCGTACAACGCAGATGAAGAAGGCTGGTTCAGCCTGAACAACAACGACCTCGAAGACGTAACGTTCGAAGAATTTGAGGTGGAAATGAAAGGAACAGTAGACGTTGGCAATTTCGCAGAAGAAGTAGACGATGGCGAATGTGGCATCATGTTCACCCCTCAGTTTTTCTTTGGATACTGCCATCTGGAAGGGAACGACGACCCCATAATAAAATATGGTGAAACAGCTGAAGAAACTACATTGCCGCTTACAGGTCGCCTATACCGTGCAGTGGCAAAAGTAGAAGTGAACTTGACAGTGAAAAGAGACAATACTGTATTAAGGAGTGAAATCAAACAGGCTGTGTTATTGATGGATGACATATACACAAAATCACATCTTACGGACTACGATGATTTTTTAACTCCATTCCAGCAAACAGGCGATGGGAGAAACATTGTGGCTTTTGAAGAAGATATTCCTGCCATTGGAAGTACACTTGTATTTACCACCTATGTTCTACAAACAAAAACAAGATTAGGGGCAGGCATTTATTATACAGGTCTGGGAGGCTTGGTAGGCCATAATGCGTACAAGTGGTATGAGTCAGACGACATTTCCTATGCAGATGAGGCCACAGGCATCATTTCTCCTGACGTGGACAACAACGAGTTTTACTTCAGGCGCAACCATAAATATAAAATCACAGGAACAATCAATAACAATTATAACAATTATTGATTACCATCATCATAACAACCTAAGCAAAAATATATGTTTATGAGACGCATTTCAGCATATTTGGCCATGACTCTCACGCTGCTCTGCTGCACGCAGGCATTTGCGCTAGCCAACGATGACGAGCTGATTGAAGGCAAGAAGATATGGTCGCAGACAAAAGCGGAAGGTGAAACAACCACCGACGGCAAGAACACCTACCGTCATTTTGACAACCGCCAGGCCATGGCCGGTCGTGGCTATTCGGTCAACACCCTGGCGCAGTCTGTGGGCGTGGCCACGTGGATCAGCAACCTGAACAACCTGACCGACGAGGACCTTGACAACTTCGTAGACATTCCTAATGTCTTGGACGTGAACTTAGCCGTAAAGCCCACTGTGAGCGTGCGCAGCATCGACCATTACTTCGATGCCGGCACCGAGGCGGGCTTCTGCCTCGTGGCCTCGTCGGGCGACAACGTGCTCTCGCTCGATGTCATCAAAATGATGCGAATCGTTTTCTACCGCGACGGTCAGATGATTAAGACCGTAGACGTGGAGGAAGGCGCCGAGGGCAGCGGCATCGGCCTGAACCTCATCAAGATTCCCGGCTCTGAGGATGCCTGCACCTATATCACGGCCAATATCGATGAGGTGTTCGACGAGATAGCCCTCATCACCGGCGGCGGTCTCGGTGTGGGCGTGGGAGGCACAACGCGAGTGAAGTACGCTTTCGTAGGCTCGCCAAAGGAGACGAAACTCATTGCCGGATCGAACCTGGGCAGCGGTAAGGTGCTCGACCAGGTGAGCGCAGGTAGCTTGAAGGTGCAAGACGACGAGACGCTGACCTTCACCGAGCTTGACGGCCGCAACGCCGTGCTGCTGGGCCTGCCGTTCCAGTTCCTTGACGACGGTATGCGCGAGCTTGTAGACGACGACAGCGACAACAAAAAGGCTGACGGCACACCTGACCCATGGACAGAGTTTGCCGCCATTACCCCCATTCTCTCCGTAGGCTACCAGGGCGGCGCGAAGATGCGCGTCAGTCGCGAAGGCAGCGAGGAGGCTTTCAAGGCAGGCGACGAGGTGGGCTTCAAGTACATCAACGCCAGTGCCGTAGACCTGGGCATCGGCTTCACGGTGACCATCTGTCTGTTCGACCGCCACGGCAACAAGATTGACGAGCAGACGGTGTCGTCGGGTGTGCTGGCCCTGGCTGTGGCCGACGGCGGCTATTCCACCGTTTCAGTTGTTGCCAACAAGGATTTCTCCGGTGCGGAGCTGCGCTTCTACACCGGACTGGCGCTGAAGCTCGGCGCCATGGGTGTGTGCTACGGCTTTGTGCGCCAGAAGCCCGACGTGGCCCACCACTGTCCAATCAACCCGACGGTGAGCACCAACGTGTGCGAGGAGCAGACGAGCTACCAGCTGGAGGCCAACCCAGACCTCTCTGTGAGCTGGAGCTTGGTGAGACAACCCGTCGAGGCCGGTGCCACCGTGACCACCAGCGGCCGCGTGACCGGCATGAACGCTCCGGGCGAATATGTGTTCGGAGCCACGTGCATGAGCTGCCCCACCACACCGCTGTGCTGCGAGGATGTAACGCTCAACGTGGGCACAGGGCTGGGGGAGATTGACCCGGACAAGTGCGGCACACCGACTGTCAACAACGAGCTGAACGGCGAGATTTACCAATTGGGATGGTCTACCGACGGCGAAGGCGACGGAGCGCTGATAAGCATTAACGACATAAAGAACTCATCGAACATCGTCAACGGCGAGCTGAACGACTACGCCACCTACACCGGAGGTCTCGGCGTGGCCACCAACCTGCACATCGTCGGCGTGAAGCGCAATGACGGAGGCCTGATTTACGACGGTGCAGAGCAGAAAGCCAAAGCCAAGGTGGGCTTTGTGGTGGAGATGACGTCCACCGGCCTTGACCTCAGCGCACTGGAATTCTTCCAGATTCGCTGCTACCATGGCGGCAAGGAGGTCTACCGCAACGTTGTCAACGAGAGCAACACCGTGTCTGTGGGCCTGGCCGGAAGCAACCAGGTGCAGAAAGTGCGCTTCGCTATCGAAGTGCCGCCGACAGATGAAGACGGAAAAGCCATACAGTTTGACGAGATTTCGCTCTGGAGATCTGGTGTGATTGACCTCAATCTGTCTGAAACGAAAATCTATTACGGCTTTGTGCAGTACGACAGCGAGAACAACGACTGCGACAGTCCGCTGGCCTGCGTGACCGCCACCGTGTCGAGCAAGTCCACCGGCGCCACCATCAACGGCAACGAGACGCAGATGGCCGGAGCCGTAGGCGTGGCCAACGTGATAAACAACATAAGCTATCTTATTGACGATGACCTGAACACCGCCATGACGATAAGCAACACGGTCAACGTCGGCGGCGGTCAGACCATCGCCGTGAACATGGGCCGCACGCTCGACTTCCGCCACCAGCTGTGCCTCGTGGTCGATAACGCCACTTACCTGGCCGCCATCCAGGTGGGCAACTGGATAAAGGTGAGCACCTATCTGCGCGGCCAGGCCACGGGCGATGAGTTCCAGGAGTGGAACGTGCTGGGTGTCAACGTCATCGGCTACGGCGACAAGAACATAATGGTGATGCAGCCCAAGAGTTCGTATGACGAGGTGCGCATAGAAATCGGTATCATTGTCGGAGCGCTAAAAATCCAGAAATTCTACGGCCTGTTCCTGCGTGGCGACATCGACAACGACGGCATTCCCGACTGCATGGATCCCGAGTCGTGCGAGACCAGCATTGAGGGCATCGAGGCCACCGACGTGTGCGTCGGCGATGTAATAACCATCAGCGGCAAGGGCATGAGCAGCACCGACTACACAATACAGCTGCCAGAGCAAGGCATCAACAAAACATTCACCACCGACGACACGGGAAACTTCAGCGAGTCGTTCCAGCTCAACCGCCCCGGGCGCTACACGATGACTTTCCGCGACGGCAGCGGCACGATGATGGGCCAGGCCCCATACACCGTACACCCACTGATGACCACGTGGCGCACCGACGCCGCCTCGACCGACTGGAACGAGTGGAACAACTGGACCGACGGCACGCCCTATTGTTGCACCGACGCGGTGATACCGCAGGGGGCAGCTCACTATCCTGTGCTCGACGGCACCGTGGCCGAGGGCGACGAGTACTGTGTGCAGGGCATACACTTCGAGCCTGGCGCAGCCATCGACCGCCCGTACAAGCTCAACTACGACAGGGCGTGGGTAGAAATGGAGCTTGAGCCCAACCGCTACTATATGCTGGCGGCTCCGCTGAAGCACACATACACCGGCGATATGTTCGTGGCCGCCGACGGCCAGTTGCCACCATGCTTCACGCCGCTCACTGAAGAAACGCTGAAAGAAAACCGCTTCGACCCGCAAATATACCAGAGGCTGTGGGCACGCACCGCCCCGGGCCGGGTGCTTGGCAGTACGACCAATGTTGGCATCGATGTGGCGAAGACGCGCTGGTCGCGCAACTTCAACGCGCTGGCCTTCGACTACGGCTCTGCCCAAGGGGAGACGCAAGCAGGCAACGCGCGCCACTACAACGCCTTCTCGCTCTGGGTAGACAACGGCTCGCTGCCGGCCACGCAGTTGTTCCGTTTCCGCTTCCCCAAGGAGCACACCAAATATAATTACTACGAAGACTTCAGCCGCAACCCAATCGATGGAGAGTATGAGGGCGGCGACAAGGGCAACATTGGGCGCGACGGCATATACCGCTTTGCCTACGAGGACGCAAGCGACAAGAACAAGAACAAGACATTCAGCTACGTGCGCACCCGCCCCGGCACCGACGGCACCAACGAAACCACGACAGACGAGCGCACCGTATACCTCGGCGCCGAGGAGCTGACGGCAACGCTGAGCATAGAGAACACTGACGGCCCGGCGGACGAACAAGCTTGCTTCGCAGCCGCAAACCCGTTCATGAGCCGTATTGACGTGGCCGCGTTCCTCGCCGCAAACAGCGACAAGGTCAAGGCCGTGAAGCTATACGACGGCAACACCATATCCACTGCGACGCTCAACGGCGGCGCGCTGCTTTCAACCGGCACCGAAACGGCAATACAGCCCATGCAGGGCTTCTTTGTGGAAGCCACCGACGCTGCGGCAACGAGCCTCGACGTGACGTTCAGCGGCGCGATGATGTCGCCAGACGTAGCGGAGCCGTCGGCCGAAGCCGAGGCGGCTGTGTCGGCGCAGGCCGTCGGAGCCTGCACTGCGTTGCGCCTAAGCGCAAGGCGCGGTGCGGAGGTGGCCACAACGGTTGTCACCATGCAGGGCGACGCCTCGGCCCTGACCCTCATCGACAACGAGGCGAGCCCCAGGGTGGCCGTGTTCACTGTGGCCGGGGGCAAGGCTTACGACATACACCCTGTCGGCGGGCGCACATCGATACCCATAGGACTGCTCACCGAAGGCACCGACACGCTGACGCTAAGCTTCAGCGCAGAAGGCGAAGCCGACCTGGCTGACTACGAACTGTACGACAATGCCACCGGCTCTGCCTACCCGCTGGCTCGCGCGCTGACATTCAGTGGCATGGGTACGAGCATAGGCCGCTTTGAGCTTCGCCTGCGCGGCGCCGACAATGGCGGCACCGACGACATTGGCACACGGCTGTATGTTGCAGTGCAAAACGGCAAGGCGATAGTGCGCTCGTCGCACCCCGACATAACAAGGCTCGAAGCGTTTGGTACGAACGGTGCCAAGACCGGCGACGAAAGCTTTGCCGGCACTCCCGAGGCAAGCGTGGCCATTGGGCGGGGTGTGAGCGTAGTCCGCGTAACGCTCAACGGCGGCGACATCAGGACATTCAAGGTGATGCACTGATTGGCACCATTGCAACATAGGCAGCTGCCAGAGACTGTGAGTTGACGGCAAATGCCTTGAAGCTTTGCCGACATCGGCATATCACGAATATTATTTTTTCGGATTTCTATTATAGAGATTACTCGTATGTGGCGCCCGTAGTGATACGTGCGTCACATTTTTTATTTTATATCCAATCGCATTAGGCTTAAACCCAAATCTGTCGTTAGAATGCCAATCACACTTATAACGCCGCTTGTTGGCTCTTCACCCATCTTCAGTACTGCTGCCGTCATCTTGTTTCCCGCTTTTTCTCGATTTAGCCCGTTACATCTTCGGCAAAAAAATGGAAGCAACCTGCCTGGCAGCAATACGAAATATGAGTGAAGCCTAACACCCGATTTGGGCTTTGATGCTTTGAGTGGGGCCGGCTTTCATTGTTTGCCGTTTTGTATCTCCCCGTTGATGCGTTTGCGCACAACGGAATATGCCTTTTGGAACAGGGCCGACTGTTCCATGGTATCCATCATCTGCTTGAATCGACAGGACGGTATGGTGAACGTCAGTTCGTGCTTTGGAACCAGCGGACGTGCCGACGGGTCGAGCATGCCGATGAAGCAGCGGCGGCCGCCCAAGGCATTCTCTTTGGCGGCAAGGGTCACGATGCTGCAACAGCCCGAGGCAAACCGTGTGCATACGGCATCGTCGGCGTTGTTATCGTAAAACGCCCAGGTGCACAGGCCTGAGAGCACGTCGGGCGTGGCGAAGAAGAGTACTCCCTCAACTTCGTCCAGGCTGTCTATGTGATCCATGCGCACGAAATTGAGGTATGGCTTAGCTGACAGGCGGATGTCCAGCCGGTTGATTTGTTCAATGACCTGTTCCTTGGTCTGCTTGTAGCGTTCCGTCTCGGAGACAAACACCGGCACACGGTCGGGCATTGGGGCGAAGGCCGTATAGAGGCTGCCCCCGCCGCAGAGCACATTGTCGGCCGACAGCGTAAGCGGCTGCCCGTCGCATACTCTGCGTATGGAGCCGACCATGCAGCGTGGTATCTTCCTGACTTCCGTGGCTGCCTTGTCGCTGTATCCGAAAGTCACGGGGAGAGGCGCGCCATCACTGAAAGCCTCCCTGTATTTCGCAATGAATTCATGTATGGTCATATTGTCGTGTGGTGTCTGTGTGTCAGCAAAGACACTGTTATTTACATTTTGATTAACTTGAAGTCAACCTGGTACCTATAGAACTCAATATTCTGGCAGACGCTGAGCGCACGTTTTAACTTGTTGTCGGCTTCCAGCCCGATGATAAGCCCCCTTACGGTCTGGTTGGGCTCAAGCAACTCCTCCTTGACATACCCCATATATCGCTGAACCTGTCCTACTACAACATCGGAGGTGCGTCCCCGCTTGAGCTCAATGACGAGCATCGTCTTTTTGTCCTTGCTTATGGCCAGGATGTCAATTGGGCCAGTGTCTGACGGATATTGCTGGCCTACCAGCTCCCCGTCTTCCTCGAAAATATCGTATTTCTTGCCCAATGCCGTCTGCTTCCAATTCTTGACGAGGAAGTCTTCCAAGTGTTTTTCGAGGGCAAATTCTGATGCGTCTTCCACATCGGGTGACGACGCTGAAATGACCGTCGGGGCGGCTTTGTTTATGAACTTGTCTATTTCCTCGCCGTATGACGTCACGTCACAACACGTTCCTATCGAGCCTGTTGAGCGTTGCAGCTGTTGGCTCATCTCTGAGCGGGCGATGGTCACGTCAAGCCATTCTACTTTTCTTCTATGTGGCAGCTCTTCATCAGGCTTGTAGAAATAGTTTCCGGTGATTCTGCCTACATAGTATTCTCCCTTGCCATTGGGAGACAATATGATATCATCAACCTGCAAGCCCTTGCATACAGTCCATAAATTGCCGCAAGCCAGACCTGCCGCAACTTTAGTTTTACCGGGGTGTGTCTCCATCCATACCGGTATGTAGTGTTTGTTGAAGTCATGCCAGTCATCATACAAGTTGTTTGTAAGATTCTCGCCGTTGAGAAAATTGACACCAATAAATCCTTCAGCCTTGCATAAGTCGGCATAGCAGCCAGCTTTGCCCGGCATTATTCTGTTGTATTTTTTTGCCATATTCAATTTGCTGTAATCATGAGTTTGCAATTAAGCGCTTAGCCATTGTCGCCGTGCAGGCGATGCCTGCATTTATGGTGCCCGGCGCAGTCTTGCTGCTTGTGGCTGCTTGCTTGGCTTGGCCTCGTTGACCATGTGCCTGACTGCTACAATAGGGTGGTAAAGCAGCATCCTAGGGCCGGCCCAGCGCATGATGGTGCGGATGCGTTCACGCATCACCGGGTTATAGCAGTGGACTGGGCATTTGCGGCACGTATGCTTTGTGGAGCCGAAGCGGCAATGCTCCAGTCGTTTGTGGGCGTAGGCTAAAAGCTCGCTGCATGAGGGGCATAGTGTGGCATTGCCCTCCTTGCGGTGGCAGTATAGGCGTATCATCATTTCGACGGCATTCATTTCTTCTGCCAGACGGTTTCGCATTGCGAGTCGGGTATTAATTATATTATGCAACCGGGCTGATGTCAATTGTTGCTCCGATCATTTGCGATGTCCTCCTGTCATGCGTTGCTTGACAAAGGATTGTCATGCAGATGAACGATAACATGAGTGCAAAGATAAGTTTTTTCTTTGTAAATCAATGATTATTGTTCGAATATATTTCTGAATATCAACAGCCTATGCGCTCCATGCACGTCTATGGGCACGTAGTTCTATTTACTTTTTTTATGTTAAAGACATCCACGAAGACCATCTTTGTCAATCGCCTGACTTCCAGCGAGTTGCGTAACGTGGCGTTTCGGCTTTCGTAACGTGCCGTTTTGCAGGCCAAAACAAGCCTTATTGCAGTGCGAAACAGGCCGTTCCATGGTGCGGGCATGCGCATACATGAATCCGGGGAAATGGTGGCTGTCTTTAGCTGCGCATTTGCAAGTATGGGCGTGTTCTTATCCCGAATTCGCGTAACGATTATCAACGATACTTAAGCAAAATAATGTGTCGTAAAGACTGCCATGTCAATTGATTGACCACCGTCAAATTAGAAGTGCAACTCCGCCACCGCCTTCCTCCGTCCTTGGAGCGTAGCGGAAAGGTCGGAGGAAGGCGGTGGAAGCCGTTCTTCGGGCCATCCAGCAATACAAAACAAAAAAGGGAGACCGCTGTCTCCCACGGATTAATTACTTTTGTATTGCAAATTATGTACAAGCACTTAACCCGTGAGCAAAGGTACGCAATTTACCTGGGAAAACAAAGGGGTGAGACTCTGGAAATGATTGCTCGTTCCATAGGAGTCCACAAATCGACGGTAAGCCGTGAGGTCTGTCGCAACTCCACGCCGAGCGGCAGGTATATATGGAACAAGGCTCATGACATGGCGGAAAGCCGCCCGCGTCATTCGCCCGGCAACAGATCCCTGCCGGCGGTGTTGAAATGGCGCATCATCGAGCTGATAAAAACCGAGCAATGGTCCCCACGGCAGATATCCGGACGTTTGGGACTGGATGGCATAAGCGTTTCCCATGAAACAATTTATGCCATCATCCGCAGGGACGAAAGTGGGGAGCTGGCCTCCCATTGCCGCCATAAGATGAAATACAGGCGTAAGGCCTCACGTCGGCATGAAACCAAGGCCACGAACATCCGCAACCGCGTGAGTATACACCAACGTCCGGCGGAAGCGGACGGCAAGCGCTTCGGTGACTGGGAAATGGACCTTATAGTGGACAAGGACAGCAACGCAATCCTTACGTTGACGGAAAGGAGCACGAACTTCCTGCTCATGGAGAAGCTCAAACAGGGGAAGAAGGCCGGGCCCGTGGCGAAAGCCGTGTGGAGGCTGCTCCTGCCTTACAAAGGACAAGGGGTGAAGTCCATAACAACGGACAACGGCAGCGAGTTCGCCGAACACGAATGGATAACCAAGAAATTGAACGTACCTGTGTATTTTGCCGACTCCTATTGCGCATGGCAGAAAGGAGCCATAGAAAACGCCAACAAGTTGATACGACAATACATTCCAAAAAGGACGGACATCAGCACCGTTACAGAGCGGAAAATAGACAAGGTCAGGAAGAAAATCAACGCCAGGCCGAATACATCTCAATCATCTGTATGTCAAATATTTGAAAATGTAAATCGTGGCGGTGTCCCATTAAATGTTTTTGAGTTGGTTACAGCCTCGCTTGCAGCAGATGAGTTGAACTGCGTCAAGAATGGAAGTCTATAAAGAATGATTTTTCTAAGTTTGATGTATTAAGGGACATCGATGGTACTGCATTCATTACTTCAATGACACTTTGGGATAGTTATGAGAAGTCAATAGCTTCAGGTGGAAAAATAGGTGTGAAGTGTAAAAAGAAAAATGTAATGGCTCTTCGCAGCTCAGTTTTCAAGCAAAAGCGGGACATCCTTAAGAATGGATTTATAGAGGCTGCTCGTTTCTTGATAAAGCAGGGTGTTTATGCTGCAGACAATTTACCTTATAATACACAATTTATTCCATTGGCGGCTATATTCGCATATGACCTCAATCATCGGCATTTGCTCACTAATTTGCCCAATTTAACCAAGTTATCCAAGTGGTATTGGTGTGGAGTTTTTGGTGAACTTTATGGTAGCGCAAATGAGACACGTTATGCTTCTGATATAAAAGATTTTTTGTATGGTTGACTGATGATAATATATTGCCAGATACTGTTTCTCGTTCAAGTTTTCATGTAATGCGTTTGCTGAGTCTTCAAACAAGAAATTCAGCAGCATATAAAGGTGTGATGGCTCTTTTGCTTCAAGATGAACCTTTGGATTTCCTGACAGCAGGAAAGATGACAGTAGCAACTTATACATCAGAGAATACGGATATTCATCACATATTTCCAGCAAGTTATTGCGAAAAACAGAATTTGCCACGCGAGAAATGGAACTCTGTTATTAATAAAACTATGATATATGCTTCAACTAATCGTTCTATTGGCGGTGTTGCTCCAAGTAGGTATATACAAGCGATTCTTAATCATAAGATTGAAAAAGAGGAATTAGTTCGTGCTATTTCTACACATAAAATCAACTTTAATCTTCTTAATGAAGATAATTTTGATGAATTCATAATAGATAGAGCCATTAAACTTGCAGATAGAATAGAACAGGCCATAGGAAAAGACGTTATGGGAAGAGACAGCCAAGAAACGATAGACGCATTTGGTGATAGTTTAATCGTACGAATGACGCTATGAGTTGAATTATTTTGTAAAATTAATTTTATTACAAAAAGAAAGCTATGGATACATTTAGTCTCACAAAAGTAAAATCATTGTTCATCCTAACTTTAATACAAAGAGACGATGGACAAAAGAAACAAACTTTGGAGACGCCAA
>CALUGQ010000005.1 GCA_944320235.1 uncultured Prevotella sp. | reverse complement strand
CCTGTAGCCAGCGTTCATCCTGAGCCAGGATCAAACTCTACATTGTATAATTGACTTTTTTCTTGCGCCATCCGCCACTAAAGGCGGATGGCTGTTCCTTCTACGGGGCCGGAATCCCGGCCCCCGGCCTTCTGTTGGCGCGCTTGCTGCGTATTCTTCCTCTGTCTGTCTCAGCCTATCAAAGAACCCTGTTCTCTTGCGCTCGCCGAGGTTGTTCCTCGAAAGCGGGTGCAAAGGTACGCACTTTCCGACACAACGCAATGGATGCACGCGACTTTTTTTGCCCAGGGGCGCAGCGGACGGCACGCAATTGACTTATGTCAAGCATAATATACGAACATTATAATAATATCAAGGGCTTAGGAAGTGCAAGTGAGGGCGGAGAGGACGGCACGACAATGGGGGCGGGATTTTGTAAAGAACTGCTACACGGATTGGGAAGCTTGGACGACATTGCTTTCCTGCGCAAGAGAACAAAATTGTCCGCTTCTTGCCGAAAATGTCAATCAGCAGGAAGCGGACAACTTATTTTTTCAAGAAACCAGGCAGGCTTACCACGTTACGCTCATTCCGAGCGAAAGGCTGGCGTTGGAGCTGAGCGGAATGCCCTCCTTGCTCTGCTTGCCGAGTATGTGATCCATGCCTATGAAGAAGTTATAGCCCTTGGGATGGATGTTGAGCACCCATCCGAAACTCGTCGTGAAGCTGTTCACCGAGAGGTTTACACCACCATTGAGCCACTTCAGCGGCTCATAGTTGGCACTTAGTCTCCCTTCAGTCCACGTGTAAGGCCCATTGATGCGCGTGCTGCTCAGGAACCCGAACGTTATCGGTCGGTAAACAGGCAGGTTATATTGCGCGCCTAGGTTGAGCGTTGCCCCGATGCCGGTAGTGCGCCCCCCACTCTCGCCCTTGTCCTCAAGGTGGGCAAAGTCAGCCAGTTGGTCGCCATAGCGGTCAGCCTTGACGTCAAGCTCCTCGCCGCGGTCGGAAGTAACGGAAACATCGTGAAAGCCATCGAACTCGAACGGCTTGCCGCTGCTCTCGGCCCGCGCGTTGTCGCTCCAGCGGATGAAGCCCAGGTCGAGCAAGGCAGCGCTGACCGTCCAGTCCTCATCTATCTTATACTCGCCACCAAGGTCAAATGCGATACCGAAGCCACCAAGCCCGAAGCCATCTACATCGGCACCTGTCACTTGCTCATACTGGCCGCGGTCCTCGTCGTTATAGTCTTCCATCTCAGACTCATACTTGAAGCCCTTGAGCGACACGTCAGCAGTGGCCTTGCCGGAGAGCACCCACTTGTTTGAAGAGGCAAGGTCGGCGGTCATGTCCTCCATCTTGATGTCGGCACGTCCGAGACCGAACAACAACTTGAACTTGGCGCCCACGCGCAGCTGGTCGGTAATCTGGCGCGAATGCCCGAACCCCAACTCAACGAAAGACATTGCGCTTGCGTTGATGTCGCCCATGTCATATGTCTGGTTGCCTGTGTTCTTGGCAAACTCGAACAGCTCGTATGGCAGCGACACACCGAACGACGTGCGCGAGCTGAGCTCTATCGTGTTATATCCGCCGAAAGCCTTGAAACCGGCAGACAGCAAGGTTATGCCCACGTTGCCTACGATGCGGTTGCGCCCTGTACTGAAGCCGTCGAGGGCATCGGCAGCAGATATGTATGGGTTCATGAACGTTGTCATCTTCTTGTCGCTCCCCGCGCCATACATAGGGTTGTCCATTATCACGTCCTGGTAGCCGAAGTTACCGCGAGTGTTTACGTTGATGTTTCCCAGCGCCGGTATGGATACATAGTTCTGCTCATTGCCGAAAGCCGGGTTCATGGAGTGGCGGAACTTGTATTCGCCAGTGAAGTAAGCCGAATTGAGCGACTGCGCCGAAGCTGCCGTGGCGGCAGCGGCCAAGGCAGCAGCCACGATATATTTGTTATAACGTGAAAGTATCATGATTGTCAATTGCTTTATGTTCCTGTTTAGTTAAAGTCGCCTATCAGTTTGCCGACAAGTTTAATCTTAATGTCCCGTGCAATGAGGAAATGCTTCTGCGAGTTGAGCGTCATGCCCTCTATGGGGCTGCTTCCATTGTCAGAGGCAGCGGCCTTGATGTCGAACACGAGCCCGTCGAGGCGCTTCATTGCTCCCTTGCGGCCTTGGGTCACCTTGAGGTTCAGCGGTGTTTCCACAGAATTAACCCCGTCGGAAGAGGCGATGACGGTGTTGCTCACCTCCACGCTAATCTCGTCGTCGGCCATTCGTTGGCCATCAACGTCGATGGCATATGCCGAGAGCGTCAGGAAAGCCGGCACGCGGTTCTCGATGGTTGCCGAGAGGGCGATGTAAGCGTCTTCAGAGAGGTCGAAATCGTCGATGTCCTCGTTCCAGTCGTCAATGGTGTCCTTGTATACTATCTGTGCACCGGCAGCGAAAGCGATTGGCGCCTCCACTTTGTACTTAGGCGTGATAATGTACCGGCGGCCAAGCTCAAACTCGCACGTCTGCGATACGTCGGCGCGCGCCTCGGCAGAGAACGTGATCCTGTCGGGGATGCGCTCTATTATCTTTGACAATTCAGGCACTTCCTGCACGACACCGTCGAAGCCGGCCATATCGTCATCGCGGCGGCAGATGCACACATTTGTCTCGCCGCCGGCCTGGATGGCCATTTCAGGCACGTTGACAGTTGCAATGGCCACGCCATCTTTCCACGACGTGAGCACTCCGCTTACAAATCCGCCCATGCTGAGGTCGCTTTTTATGGTAAGGAAAATCTGCGGGTTGTAAAGGTCAACTCGCACGTCCTCGTCATCGAGGAAGTCTGGCACGCCGGTTATCTCCACATCGCCGAGGTCTGTGAGGTCAATCTCGGGGTCGAAGCGCCCCGTCACGGACATGATGTCGAAGTCATCCATGGTGAACGAGCTGCCCAGCATGGCACCGGGAGCGGTTGTTGCCGAAGTGACAGCGGAACGAATGCTCACGTGCACAGAACCAACGAGGTCGATTGTATTTGCATCATAGTCTACCGTAAGCGAGCCGCGCTCGCCGGTAACACCAAAGGTGAGCTTGGACACATTTGCCTCAAGATGCAGGTCGGAAGCCGTGGATACGTTTGCAAACGTTATCTTCGAACCGTCAACAGACCAGTTTGCCGCATTTGTGTTCACGCTGCCCAACTGCATATACGACGGGAACTCGATGACCACCTCCTCCATTTCACTCACCACCCGGCTAAGCGCGCTCAGCCCGAGCGTGAACGACAGCGGGGCGTCTGACTCGGCCGATTCGAGGAGCACCACCTCTTCGGGCTTGTCGCCCGTATACTCGAACGTCTGCATATCACCCTCGGCCTCGAACACCACCGTCGAACCGCTTCCCGGCACTGCCACGAGGGATATCTCATGGCTCTTTGATGCCCGGCTCTTGACGCTGATTATGTCTATCTCCGGGCGTGACGGTTCAACGTTGCCACCCTCCTGCTCGAACACATAGTCACCATTGGGCCTGACCTTTACGCAGTCATCGTCGTTAAGGTCGAGCACATCTACGAGCTTGATGGTGTCGGTGGAGCTTGCCGGCAGTTCAAGGCCATCGCCCCCAAACCCCATCGTGCTGTCAATTTCATTGAAATCGTAGTCGTCGTTGACGCAGGCCGTCAACGCCAATCCCCCCAGCAACACACTTGCCAGGGGCATTCCTAACTTGCGAAAATAATTTTCCATGCAATTTTAATTTATATTTCTAACTTTATTTATTGTCATTATGAGTACGCACAAGCACCACTATCTCCATCAAGAAATGGAACTGACAAAACTCAAAAAGCCACTACGGCTGTTTATTGAGTGCAAAAATAATTAAATTTATCGAAACACGCAACGTTTAAACAGGAAAATTGCGTCATAAACAGCGATGGCCTATCAAAATAAATATTAAATCGGCACTGCAACGCCACACAGCAAAGCTATGTGGGTTAAAAAAAACAAAAAGAGCCCATGTCAATACCAACGAGTCTATTAAATCACTATATTTGCCAATAATAAACAAACCTAAAACAAATGCATCTATGGAAAAATACTACGCCATTACCATCGCGTTATGCCTTTGCACATTATCGGCAAACGCACAGATTAAAGTAAACAGCGAAGGAAATATGTCGCTAAAAACTATGGCAGACCCAGAGTCAAGTTTAAGCATCGGGGCTGCTGGAAATGAATCTTACGATTTATTTGTATGGGGTGACCTTGGTGGCATTTATAGTATGTCGCATAATCCCGAACTTTCCGGAACATGGGCAAACGCTGGATATTTCAAGACCCCCCACTCTGAATCTGCTTTTTACGTTGGCCTGCAGGGTGTATCCGTCTCAAACACTGAGCAAGACAGAAACTCAGGCCGCGCATTTGGCATCATAGGTAGAGCAGGCCATGCAACTTCTGGCTACAACTATGGTTTGTTCGGCCAGCTAGACGGCACAAATGCTGGGGCAGCAGTCTATGGCACAACAAACCGCACAGAAAACGGCACGTCCCTTGACCAACGCTATGCCGGCTATTTCAACGGAGACACAGGCATAAATGGAGACCTTTATATCACTGGATACGTATATGGCATAACCTTAGGTGATGAAGCAAGCACTTCAAGCACCGCCAATACCCTCTCAACCAATGACAAAGTATCTGGAACTGCCCACGCAAGACTATCAAACCTGTCTACAGTGACATACTACAAGCAGCCCACTGCCACCGCTGCCACAACAGCCATGAGCGACACTGCCGAAACGCAACGGCCAATGAATACCATCGCGGCCCAAAGCCTGTCAAAAAAGCATTACGCCTTGTCAGCCGAACAACTTGAAGCCGTGTACCCAGACCTTGTATATGAGAAAAAGGATGGCACTAAGGCCATCAATTACATGGAGATGATACCTATACTTGTACAGGCAATAAGGGAACTGAGCGCAAAAGTTGAATCGCTGGAAGCCAATGACGGGAAACTACGTCCCATGTCAAGGGTAAAAGAAGCCACAAACATAGCCACGGCAGAAACGCCATACGCAGCGTCACTTGCACAAAACCATCCGAATCCATTTATCAATTCCACGGAAATAAAAATAAACATTCCTAATGACGCACAGACAGCCTTGCTTTGCATTTATGACATAAGCGGCCATCAAATTCGACAAATTAACATCAACTCCCGTGGCAAGACCTCTGTGTCACTTACAAGCGAAGGGCTTTCAAGCGGAATATACCTCTACAGCCTCATCATAGACGGCCAGCTCATCGACACCAAACGAATGGTGCTAACCAACTGATATCACAAAACCACAAACAAAAAACTAACATCATGAAACGATTTTTATCATATATAGTTTCAGCCATTATTGCCGTCCTGCCCATCGTTGCCCAAAACGACGAAACACATATAAGCATAGATACAGGCGGCAGACCGCTAAAGAGCATATTAACCGACGAACAGAAAGCCAGAGTGACCCACCTCACCATCACCGGTACACTCACAGAGGACGACTTCGCCTACCTGCGCTCATCACTGCTCAGCCAGCTGGAAGAGCTTAACTTACGTGACGCTGACATTGACACAATACCTGCTCATGCGTTCCATTGTGAATTACCATTCGATGTTATTAACGAGTACAAGAAAATTATATTGCCTACTTCACTAACCCACCTGTCCGATTTTGCATTAAGTGTATACAAAGGCGGTGCACATATTACGTTTGAACTTACAGGAAAGTTTCCTACTGTTGGTGAACAGGTCTACAACGTCACCGGCACAGCAATAGTGCCTGCACCTGACAACAAATATTGCATTATGGAAAATAATGGGGTATACTCTACAAACAAAGATACCTTATTCAAGGCTAACCCCGGGGGATACTTAATTATCTCTGAGGAAACACACATAATATATAAAAGTGCATTTGAACTTCTCACCTGTGAAGGAATAACGCTCCCTGAGACAATCGACTCCATTGGGGATAGGGCATTTTTTGATGCACGGTTGCCTATTCCCACCGGGGCAGGCTATTTACCAATGTTTGAATGCAAAGCGATTACCCCCCCGAAATTGGGCATTAATGTCTTTAATAATCTTACTTACTCCTATATACACGTTCCTGACGAAAGTCTTGAATTATACAAATCCACAGAAGGCTGGAAAGACCTAAACTTAATTAAGCTAAGCACTGGCCAAATTTATCATGACCCTTTTCAAGCCATAGATGACGTTCAAAGCCAAAACGACATTAGCATATCAGCGAACAACAAATATGTACATATACACTCAGCGCATGAAATCAAAGATATATCACTTTTCGACTTAACAGGGAAACAAATCGGTATGTTCAATGTAAACGACATTGAAGCAGACATACCCAAAACCAGACTTTGTCCGCCATATACCATTGCCACAATTAGATGGAAAAATGGAACGACCGAGACTATAAAACTAAGCCTATGAAACGAATAATCCACACAATAATAACACTTGCAGTATCATTAGCAAGTGCACATGCGCAAATATCAGACGAAATAAAGCCAAACGTTTCAGACGTAAGCGTGTCAAAAAGCGCAGGATATGATGTAATCAAGCTATCGGGAGCAAACCATGTCACCAATCAAGTTGGTATGCCTGAATTGCCAGTAATTTCAAAAACATTTGTCATCCCGACAGATGCACAAATTACGAACATCGAAATAAAAGAAAACAGAAAAACGGAACTGCAAGGAACATTCAGGCCTTATCCTGTGCAACCACCAGTAACAGCAGGGGGAACAAACCAGAATTTCATTGAACCATTTGACACTATCTACAACGGCGCAAGCACCTATCCTGCAAAACGGGCAGAAATTGTTGCCGACTATATCAACATGGGATATCACTTGGTTACAATCTGGACATACCCAATAGAATTCGACCCAATATCAAAAAAAAACAAATAAACAGTCGCTGACACACGGCGAAAACGCCTGGCACGACACGGCCACCAGATGACGAGCAAAACATGACGGACCACAGGTCAACGTGTCCGCAACGCCTTCAACCTGGCATTGCGGACTTTTTTCATTATGTAATACGCCGGAAGTTGCCGTTCCGGCCAACCGCCATATGGCCGCCGCACGCTAGAGACCGATGCCAAGTTTGTAAAAAAAACACGTCATCGCAGCCCGCTCCACCAAGCCCCTGGCCCTCAAGCACTTACAGCAAGGGCAGGATGGCACGGCGAAAGAGGCCGTTTTGGAAGGTCAAACCTGCCGTTTTGGCACGCCAAACGGCTGCCTTTGCACCCAAGGACGGCCGCAGCAGGCATGGCCAATGGCAGATGTAAACAAATGCGACAGACCGAACAAGGCCCGGGCAAGCCCCGCCAACACCCCGGAGAGGTGACAACAAGAATGCAAAATGAATAAAAAAATATGTTTTTTATCCCTTTTTGGCTATTTTAGCCGAAAAAAGTGTTTCATTTAAAAGATTTCTGTTACTTTTGCATCTGAGTTAGTCTGTAGGAAGAGAGAAATGATTGACGTCACGGAGAAAACAATAGACATTGACAACATTCTGGAAAGCAAGATGGGCGCACGCAAGAAGTACGTGCCGCGCCCGCTCGTGGCATGGCTAAAGCACATCGTACACCAGGACGAGGTGAACGAGTTCCTGTGGGCCAGCCGCGGCAAGACGGGCGTGGAGTGGCTCGAAGAGTGCGTAAGCTACCTCGACATGACGCTCGACATAAAGGGCGAGGAGAACCTGCCCGGGAAAGACGACGGGCGGCTGTACACCTTCGTGAGCAACCACCCGCTGGGCGGGCAGGACGGAGTGGCCCTCGGCGCCATAATAGGCCGCCACTACGACGGCCGCTTCCGCTACCTCGTGAACGACCTGCTGATGAACCTGCCGGGCCTCGCCCCGCTCTGCATACCCATCAACAAGACGGGCAACCAGAGCCGCAGCTTCCCCGCCATGGTGGAACAGGGCTTCAGGAGCGACAACCACATACTGATGTTCCCCGCGGGCATCTGCTCGCGACGCCACGGAGGCGTGATACGCGACATAGCCTGGAAGAAGACCTTCGTGAGCAAGAGCGTGGAATACCGGCGCGACGTGGTGCCGATACACTTCGGCGGGCGCAACTCCGACTTCTTCTACCGCCTGGCCAACTTCTCCGACAAATACGTGAAGAAGGTGAACATCGCCATGCTCTTCCTCGCCGACGAGATGTACAAGAACGTACACAAGACGTTCAGCGTGACCATAGGCAAGCCCATACCATGGCAGACGTTCGACAAGAGCCGCACACCGGCCCAATGGGCGCAATACGTACAGGATATAGTTTACGGATTATAGCAACACACACATAAAATGGAACAAGAAATCATCCAGCCTGTCGACAAGGCACTGCTCAAGAGCGAACTGACGCCCGAGCGGCAGCTCCGCATGACAAACAAGAGCAACAACGAGATATACATCGTTGACATACACAATGCGCCAAACGTCGTCAGGGAGATTGGCCGCCTGCGCGAAATGGTGTTCCGCGAGGCCGGCGGAGGCACGGGCAAGCCGATAGACCTCGACGAATTCGACACCTGCGACAACTGCTACAAGCAACTCATCGTGTGGAACCCCGAGGAGGAAGAGATAATAGGCGGCTACCGCTACATACTCGGCTCCGACGCCGACATCGACGCCAGCGGGCAACCAGTGCTCGCCACGAGCCACATGTTCCACTTCTCAGACAAGTTCATAACCGAATACCTGCCGCAAACGATTGAGCTGGGGCGCAGCTTCGTGTCGCTGGGCTACCAGAACACAGGCAAGCACCCGTCGAAAAGCCTCTTCGCGCTCGACAACCTATGGGACGGCCTGGGCGCGCTCACCGTCATACAGCCCGACGTGAAGTACCTGTTCGGGAAAATGACCATGTACCCGTCGTACATACGCAAGGGGCGCGACATGATTCTCTACTTTCTGAAGAAGCACTTCGAGGACAAAGACAACCTCGTGATACCAATGCAGCCGCTGAAGATAGAAACCGACCCCAAGGAGCTTGAGGCCCTGTTCTGCGAGGACTCGTTCAAGGAAGACTACAAGATACTCAACCGCGAAGTGCGCCGCCTGGGCTACAACATACCGCCGCTGGTGAACGCATACATGAACCTCAGCCCGACGATGAAACTCTTCGGCACGGCTATCAACGACGGATTCGGCGATGTGGAGGAGACGGGCATACTCATTGCCGTAGACGAGATACTCGAAGAGAAGCGCATGCGCCACATCGACTCATACATAAAGGAACACCCAGAGGCGCTGCAGATAACCAGTGGGGCGAACAACGTGATATACAAGGAGCGGCAATAAACCGCACATTAAACCAATGCCATAATGTAAAGCCATGGCCCGACTGCTTGCCACGCTAGTGGCAGCCATGCTCTGCGCCGCAACCATTGGAGCAGAAGCGCACCGCAGCCTCGATGCCGCCGACCCGATAGCGTTCTACGGAGACAGCATCGTCTACGGCGGGCAGACCATAGTGCTCGGCCCAAAGGCATTCTTCATCGACGGAAGCCTCAGCGACAGCGAGGCCAAAGCCCACCCTTACGCCTTCAACTCGCTGCAAGAGGCGGCGCAACGGCTGACCGACGGCACAGCGGAGGAGCCAATGTGCGTATACCTCGCGCCATGGGTATACTGGGCCGACGACCCCGACTCGCCCAAGGTGGCGACCGGAAAGGGCGGACGCGAGCCTTTCGGCATGGTCATACGCTGCCACAACCTACACCTCATAGGCCTTACGCGCAACGCGCGCAACGTAGTGATAGCATCGCAGCGCGGACAGACACAGGGAGCCATAGGCAACTTCACGATGCTCGACCTGCACGGTGACGGCCTGCAGGCCTGCAACCTTACGATGGGCAACTTCTGCAACGTAGACTTAACATTCCCGCTGAAACCCGAACTGGGCAGGCAAAAGCGAAGCGAGGCAATAACCCAGGCACACGTGGCCTACGTACACGGCGACCGGGCCGTGGCGCGCAACGTGCGCTTCATAAGCCGCCTTAACCTCAACCCAATGAGCGGCGCGAGCCGCATCGTCTACGACCGGTGCCACTTTGAATGCACCGACGACGCGCTGACAGGCAACGGAGTTTACCTAAACTGCACCATCGACCTGTACGGCCAAAAGCCTTTCTACACCACGGCGAAGACCGGGGCCGTGTTCCTCAACTGCGATTTCACCGTAAAAAACGGCAACAGGAACATGGTGTTCTGCAAACAGCCGGGGCCGCTCGCGCTCATTGACTGCCGCTACCACGCGCCAGACTCAACCTGCATAGGCTGGGCAAACTACCCCGAAGGGTGGCTGCGCTGCTACCAGGCCGGCTTCACACTCAACGGCAAGCCATACCGCATAGGAGGCCGAATGCCGGAAAACACGGTCTGCATAGACTCGTTGCCGGCAATAAGCGCATTCCGCGTAATCATCGACGGCGACACCATCTACAACACACTAAACCTGCTGCGAGGCAACGACCGCTGGGACCCACTCGGCTTTGCCGACAGGATAAAGGGCCACGGAGCCAAGCTGCCGCCGCCAATGCCGACGTGCATCATTGCCGACAGGCGGCAGGCCACGGCACATACTGGCGGCAAGCCGCTGCGCATTGTGGCCCGGGCCACGACAAGCAGCGGCACAGAACTGCCCGACAGCATAAAATGGGCAATAGAGCCAGGCTACGAACGCTACGCAACACTGACCGCCGACGGACATGGCGGCTGCACGGTACATTCACTCAACGACGAAGACTCAACCGTGACATTCTGCCTGCTGGCATCAACAGCCTCGGGCCTGCAAGCCGCAGTTGAGGTGAGCGCTGTGCCAAGCCCCATGCCCGCTCCCTCTTTCACTGAAAAACCAAAGCTGACCCTCAGCGACAGCCTTACCGTAAGCTACGCCATTGACACGCGCGGCCGCGAAGACCGATCGCGCATCACTTGGTACCGCTGCCGCGACAGCCGCGGGGGCGGGGCCATACCTGTAGCCGTGACGCGCGGGAACCACCCGTTGCGCACTTACCGCCTCAGCCGTGCAGACGCCGGCTGGCACATCATGGCACGCATCGAGCCGGCCCATGTGCGCTCGCTCATTGGCAATGGCGTTACGGTGGTGACAGAAAAGCCTGTAAGCATCGGGCAAACGCCTGAAGAAAAACACATAGAGACAGACTTCAGGCAACTGCCTACAACATGGCAGACGCAGCGCCTGCCGGGTTTCTGGACCGTCGACGGCTTCAAACCCGGCGACACAGCCGAATATCCGTGGGCATTCGACCAGGCAAAAGACATGTGGACATACGGAAGCGGCTTCAACGGGGCGCGGGGCATGGGCCTGCTGCAGGCACAGCGCGGAGCAAGGCTGCTCTACACGCCGGCCACGGAGAAGCACGGCGACATGACCGTGACGCTATGCGCCGCCCCGACAAAGACCGCCGGTCAGGGCTTCGGCAGCGCGACAGGCCAATACATGGACGTATACATAAAAATGGACACGCGCACGATGACGGGCTACGCACTGCGCATAGAGCGCACGCCAAAGCACGCCAAGGCCGTGGACTTCATGCTGATGCGCTACGAAAACGGAAAGGCAACCTCAATGACAAAGCCCGTATCGGCCACGTGCTACCGGACGGAATGCACAATTAAGCTGGAAGCCAAGGGGCGCGACCTCACTGCCAACGTTGAAACGACGGCCAAGCCGCAGCCGGGCTCGAAACTGCCCAACAGCGTATTGCTTACCGCCACGATGGAACCAAGCACATACGGTGGCAGCGGAGTGCAGCACACCGGCTCGTGCGGCGAAAGCACCACGATGCTGCACAGCATGAAGATAGAATACAATGATTGAAAGTATAACTGCCGATTTGGGGCAACGCGGGAGAAACATACTGCAAATCAGCCAACCTGCGTCAATGGCGGCGCAGGGAAATGGAACGAACATCAGCAATCTGCCCATGCCTGCCAATGCGCAGCAAAAGCCAGCCGCTGCTCACCGAAAAACCCACATTAGCATATCGCAGAGCCAAACCGCCCGTTTCGCGCTGCGATATGGCCTGTTTCAGCCGCCAATACGGCCTGTTTCAGAATGCAAGACCGAACGCTTTGCAACTCACTGAAAGCCTGGCGGTTAGCAAGGACAACCCTTATTGTTGCCTTTTACCCAAAAAGTGCAGGTGGCGGCGCGTGTCCATGGGGTCATGGGGCATATGGGCAGCTTGCGATATTCATAAAACGGAAACGACAAGGGCAACGGGAGAACTTTCCCGCTGCCCTTGTCGTTTATGCAGCACGCAAGAACAGGCTGTCTACTTTGCGTAAGCCACGCTGCGTGTCTCGCGTATAACGGTAATCTTCACCTGGCCAGGATACGTCATCTCGGTCTGTATCTTGTTGGCAATCTCACCGGAGAGAGCCTCGGTCTCCTTGTCATCCATCTTGTCGGCTCCTACGATGACACGAAGTTCGCGACCAGCCTGTATGGCATAAGTCTTGGTGACGCCGGGATAGCTCATGGCTATGGCCTCAAGGTCGTTGAGACGCTTGATGTAAGCCTCGACAATCTCGCGACGCGCACCGGGGCGCGCACCACTGATGGCATCGCACACCTGCACAATCGGGGCAAGCAGAGTGTTCATCTCGCACTCGTCGTGGTGGGCGGCAATGGCATTGCAGATGTCGGGCTTCTCCTTGTACTTCTCGGCAATCTTCGCTCCATAGAGTGCGTGGGGCAACTCGCTCTCCTCGTCTGGCACCTTGCCGATGTCGTGGAGCAGGCCGGCACGCTTGGCCTTCTTTGGGTTAAGGCCCAGCTCCGATGCCATGACGGCACAGAGGTTGGCTGTCTCACGGGCGTGCTGCAACAGGTTCTGGCCGTACGAACTGCGGTATTTCATCTTTCCGATGATACGGATAAGCTCTGGGTGCAGGCCATGGATGCCAAGGTCGATGGCCGTGCGCTTGCCCGTCTCGATGACTTCGTTCTCAAGCTGCTTCTTAACCTTCTGCACAACCTCCTCGATGCGTGCGGGATGGATGCGGCCATCAGACACGAGCTGATGGAGGGCAAGGCGGCACACCTCACGGCGAATGGGGTCGAATGCACTTATGACGATGGCCTCGGGAGTGTCGTCGACTACGATTTCAACGCCTGTTGCAGCCTCAAGCGCACGGATGTTGCGCCCTTCGCGGCCAATTATGCGGCCTTTCACCTCGTCATTGTCTATATGGAACACGCTCACACTGTTCTCGATGGCCGTCTCGGTAGCCACGCGCTGTATCGTCTGGATGACAATCTTGCGTGCCTGTGCGTTGGCATTGAGCTTGGCCTCGTCCATGATTTCGTTGATGTAGCTCTGCGCATCTGTCTTAGCCTCGTCTTTCATGGCTTCAACAAGGCGCTGCTTTGCCTCGTCAGCACTCAGCCCGGAAAGCTCCTCAAGCTTCTCGCGCTCCTGCAACTGCATCTTTTCAAGCTCTTCGTGGCGAATCTGTATGAGCTTCTTCTCGTTGTCTATGCGTACCTGCTGGTTGTCAAGGTCGTTCTTGCGACGGCCCAATTCCTCCTGCCTCTGGTTAAGGGAAATCTCGCGTTGCTTGAGCCTGTTTTCGCTTTGCTGGATATGCTGGTTGCGCACCTGCACTTCTTTCTCAAGCTCGCTCTTCTTGTTAAGGAACTTCTCCTTCACCTCGAGGAGTTTCTTCTCTTTCATCACGGCAGCCTCCTTTTCGGCAGCCTCAATCATCTCTTTATATTTTCCCGTTAGAATATATCGGAAAACGAGATAGCCGCCAAAACCACCAATGATAAATGCTGCGGCGGCAATGATTATTGTTAGGATCATAAAGCAAAATAATATAATTGTTAATATTCTCAAATCTTCTCTCCAAGCGCATCTTCGATTTCGGCAGTCAGACGAGTGAGAATATCATTGTAAGGCGCAGTGTCGTTCTTTGAGTGCTCCTTTTGATACTGGAGCGCTATGTCGATAAGAGTCATGAGCGCTATCACATGATCGCTCTTCCGCCCTTTGTATATCTGTGCATATACATTATATCGGTCGGTAATGAGCTTGGCGGCTGCACGGTAATATTCCTCGTCATCGCGGTCGACAACGGCTTCTATCTCTTCGTCGTAGACATGCAACCGTATATGTAGTTTGTCACTGTTCTGTTCTGCCATCAATCTCTGTCTATTTCTGTTCGGACAAGATAGTGATGCATTTGTTCACATCCCTGATAAGCCTTGCGAGCCTGTTCTTGGTTGCGTCGAGGTCATTGTCAGACACCTCGAGCATCTTCATCATCTTCAGAGTTTCATACTCTTGTTCCTTGCGTTCAAGCTCGGCACGCAGCCCACGCGTCTCCCTCTCTGCCTGGTCAACCATGGCATAGAGCTCTTCGTTCTCCTTTTTCAGTTGCTGATACCGCAGGAGCATCTGCCGCACACGTGTCTGAAACACTGACAAGGTCTGGTCATCTGAAGCCATTGGCAAAAAGTCTATGATACAAAGATATTAAAATATCCTCAATCCATCAGCCATTTCATGCTGCGGGGATTGTTTTTTAATGTTTTTTGTCTTTAGCCTGGAGTTCGTCACCCTTGGGCTGCGGTTCTTTCTTGGCCAACATCACGATGGTATACACAAAGTCTGTGACCCAGCGCTGGGAAAAGCCCAGGCGGCGCGAATACTCACGCACGGCGACCACGGTCTTCATGACTCCCGGCTCCGTGAAGTTGTTCTTATTATATATACTGTCGACCGTTTTCTCCGTCATCTTGTAAAGGGCTTTCTTGAAAAAGCCCGGAAGGCGGAGCTTGAACTTCATCAAGTTTCCCATGAGCATCATGAGGTCTTGGGAGAATCCCTGGAACTGCACAAGGTAAACCTGCACGTCCTGTAGCTTATGGCAACGGCGGCGGATGCTCTGGTCAATCTCCTTGAAAAAGTCATCGCCCATGGAATACATATCCTTGAGCATCTTCTTGCATCGTGCCTTCTCGCCAACACCCAGGCGGTTGTTTACCGTAGGGACATGGAGCGTGGTCTTGAACACCCTCATATCTGGGAGCATCGCAAGATTGGTGATGCCAAGTTCTGAAGCGATGGAAGCCTGGAAATACACGCGTATGAGCGTCATGAAGTCCTCCATGCCACCAACCGTCTGCTGTTCGGCATTCTTGCGCCCGAACAATTTCGATATAAAACTCATAATTACATTTCAAATTTTGCCCACTCAGCCCGCCCAAACACAGCATTGCACACAATGCGACATGGCGGAGCCAGCATGGCCGGATTTTCATTTTGACTGCAAAGTTAAGTATTTTCTTGGAGAAAGGAATGATTTTCACCGCAAAATCCGATATTTAAATAGGAATATACCCCCAAAACACCCGCGAGCGCCCCATTCTTTGCCGCCGCCAGAGGCCGTTTGTTGCAGCCGGCATCTTGACGTCAACCGCACCGGGAAACCACGCCCTGGCTAAGGCATTGATTTACAGAACATTGCAAAACAGGCCGTTTTGGCTTGCAAAACAGGCCATACAGCAGCCTGAAACAGGCCGTTTCAAGCCACGGAATGGCGCACATAGAAAATCAGCACAAGCCACTCCGGTCACGTGTGCCTGCAAGTGCGTCCTTTGGAGCCATCCGCCCGCCCCCCCTTTCCGCCTCCATGCCACTCAGTGCCACCCGAAGCCAAGGGCCATGGCCGCCAGCGAAAATGCCCCAATTTGCCTTATTCTGCGTTTAATCCTATTATTTTCAACACAAAAACACGCTTGATATGAGAAAAAAGCGTACCTTTGCACAAAATAACAGACCGACATCAGACAAATGAAAGGAATCGTATTAGCCGGAGGCAGCGGCACGAGGCTTTATCCCATAACCAAGGGTGTAAGCAAACAGTTGCTTCCTATCTTCGACAAGCCAATGATATACTACCCCATCTCCGCGCTGATGCTGGCCGGGATAAGGGAAATACTCATCATAAGCACGCCACAAGACCTGCCGGGGTTCAAACGCCTTTTAGGCGATGGCGATGACTTTGGCGTCAAGTTTGAATATGCAGAGCAGCCTTCGCCGGACGGACTCGCCCAAGCGTTCATCATCGGCGAGGATTTCATAGGCAGCGATGCCGTTTGCCTGGTGCTCGGCGACAACATCTTTTACGGCAGCGGCTTCACCGGCATGCTGAGGCAAGGAGTTGAGAACGCTGAACGCCACGCGCTCGCAACCGTGTTCGGCTATTACGTCAACGACCCCGAGCGGTATGGCGTGGCAGAGTTCGACAAGCAAGGCAACTGTCTCAGCATTGAAGAAAAACCGCAGAACCCAAAATCGAACTACGCCGTCGTAGGGCTGTATTTTTATCCCAACGACGTTGTTGAAATCGCAAAGCAAATACGTCCAAGTGACCGCGGGGAACTGGAAATCACATCGGTTAACCAGGAATTTCTCTCACGGAAAGCATTGAAAGTGCAAACGCTTCAACGCGGATTCGCATGGCTCGACACAGGAACGCACGACAGCCTGAGCGAAGCCAGCACTTTCATCGAAGTGATAGAGAAACGCCAAGGGCTAAAGGTGGCTTGCCTTGAAGAGATTGCTTACAACAACGGCTGGATAAAAAAAGAAAAGCTGCACGAACTGGCAAAGCCAATGCTAAAAAACAGCTACGGCCAATACCTCATGAAACTATAGCCGCATACAGCGTAAAGCCAGCGCAGGCCAAGACTGATTAAAATTAACACAAACAACAAAGCAAAACAAATACATTTGATGGAAAACAAAGATATAGATATTACAAGTAAAGCTAACACAGCCGAAGACTCCAACCAGGAATCAGCATTCAACATCAAGGCAATGTTCGCCATGGTCGTTCTCAACTGGCAATGGTTTGCACTTTCCGTATTCGTATGCCTATGCCTTGCCTTGGTTTACCTCCGGTACAAAAGCCCTGTATACCAAGTGGCAACGAAAATCCTCATCAAGGACGACGGGAACAAACAGGCCCGCAGCGGTAACCAGATGCTTGCCAACATGCAAGACCTCGGGTTCATATCCAACAGCAACGGCATTGACAACGAAGTGGAAATACTGCACAGCCACATCCTGGCCCGCGAAGCAGTGAAAGACCTCAAGCTATATACCGAATACAAGCTGAAAGGCCGCATCAAAGACCAGCTCATCTATAACACACAACCCATAAACGTAGACCTTGACACGGCATCGCTACACCGCATGGACGACGCCAACAGGCTTGAGCGCGTGCTGGGCATAAAGATGAAAATAACACAGGAAGAGGGGAAATACTTTGTGAAAGGCACGATATTCACCAACGACGAGGATGAAGACGAGCTGCCGTTCGAGACATCGTTCAAGTCGCTCCCTGCAAAGGTGAAGACGTATGCCGGCGTACTGACTTTCACGCCCAACCTGCACGACATCCCCGACGAAGCACGGGAGAAACCGCTCATCGTGACAATTGTTCCGCCGTCACTCGTGGCTGCCGGGTACATCAACACCATGACGGTAGAGCCGACATCGAAAACAACGTCGATAGCCCTCGTCACAATAAACGACAAGAACAAGGTCAGGGCCGAGGATTTCCTCAAGCAGCTTGTAATCTGCTACAACAGGCAAGCCAACGCAGACAAAAACGAGATTGCCATCAAGACAGAACAGTTCATCAACGAACGCCTGGAAAAGATAAACGCAGAGCTGGGAACAACCGAAGGCGACCTTGAGAGCTACAAGAAGAAGCACAACCTGACAGAACTTAAGCTCGACGCAACCGAGACGCTTACGCAGTCGAGCGAATACGCCACAAAGCTGTCTGAGGCTAAATCGCAGATAGAACTGCTCAACTACCTGCGCGAATACATTGACAACCCGGCAAACAAGTATGACATAGTACCGTCAAACATCGGATTGGCCGATGCCTCATCCACGGCACTCATAAACCAGTTCAACCAAACGGTGCTCGAACGCAACAGACTCTTGCAGTCGGCATCCGAGATTGCCCCGCAGGTACTTACGCTCACCAATACGCTCGACGAACTGCAGGCTAGCCTGCGCACTGCATTGCTGCAGGCCCGCCACAGCGCAGACATAAAGCTGCAAGGCATACAGACGCAATACGACATATACCAAAGCCGCATAGCAAGCACACCTGAGCAAGAGCGCATACTGACGCAAATCGGACGCCAACAGGAAGTGAAGTCGGGCCTTTACCTCATGCTCCTGCAAAAGCGCGAGGAAAACTCCATATCGCTGGCGGCCACAGCCGACAAAGGAACAATGATCGACGACCCAATCTACGGAGGCAAGGTAAGCCCCAAGGGAAGCATAATACTCCTCGCCGCCCTCGTGCTGGGCGTGGGCATCCCGTTCGGCATCCTCTACCTCTTGCAACTGTTGCGCTACAAGATTGAAGGCCATGACGACGTGGCCCGCCTCACACGCCTGCCCATAATAGCCGATGTGGCCGTGGCAAGCGAAAGCGCAAAGAGCGCAGCAGGCATCGTCGTGCACGAAAACAAGAACGAACAGATTGACGAAATATACCGCTCCATGCGCACGAACATCAAGTTCATGCTGAAAGAGGGTCAAAAGGTCATCATGTTCACATCTACGACATCGGGCGAAGGCAAGACATTCAACGCTGCAAACCTCGCAGTGAGCTTCGCCCTGCTTGGCAAGAAAGTCATCCTCTTGGGCCTCGACATACGCAAGCCCGCATTGGGCCGGCTGTTCAACCTGTCCGACCGCAACCGCGGCATCACGCCGCTGCTCAACAAGGAGCGGATAGGCGCCGATGAAATAAAAAGCCAGATACAACCATCCGGGGTGAACGCCAACCTCGACCTCATGCTGGCCGGCCCAATACCGCCAAACCCAGCCGAGCTGCTCGCACGCGAAAACCTCGGCATGATACTCGATGAGCTTAAGCGAACATACGACTATATCATTCTCGACACCGCACCCATCGGCCTTGTCACCGACACACTGCAAATTGGCAAACTGGCCGACGTCACCGTGATAATATGCCGGGCAGACTATACGACAAAGTCAAGCTTCGAGATAATCAACGAAGTGGCCAATGAAAAGAAACTGCCCAATATGTGCGTCGTCATCAACGGCATAGATATGTCGAAGAAGAAATACGGATACTACTACGGCTACGGCAAGTATGGCAAGTACGGGCATTACGGAAGCTACGGCAATTATGGTAACTACGCCAACAGCCACTATGGCAGCAAGGAAGACAACTCGATAAAGAAATGACAATAGCAGTAGATTTTGACGGCACCATCGTAGAGCACCGCTACCCGGAGATTGGTAATGAGATACCATTCGCCATCGACACACTGAAGATGCTCATCAACGACCGCCACAGGCTGATACTCTGGAGTGTGCGTGAAGGAAAGCTGCTCGACGAAGCAGTGGAGTGGTGCAAGGAGCGCGGCGTGGAATTTTGGGCCGTAAACCGCGACTACCCCGAAGAGACAGCCTGCAACAACCAACACTTCAGCCGCAAGCTGAAAGTCGACTTGTTCATTGACGACCGAAACATCGGGGGACTTCCCGACTGGGGGACAATCTACCGCATGATCAGCCAGCAAAAGACGTGGAACGACTTGCTGGCCGAGGCTGAAAACGGCCGCATGGACAACCCATATGCAATGCCACGCGAAGGGCAAAAGAAGAAAAAGTGGTGGCAGCGTTAAACTATATTGCCCGCCAAACCGATTCCCTGCCCTTGCTCGCGCCTCAAACGCAGCAAGGGCAGGGATTCTTTTCCACACATTAAGAGCTACGGGCGCGACAGTACATAAAATTCGCGCTCCAAAAACACAAATTGCAAGCCAATAATTTGGAAGAAACAAATATTTTATTTACTTTTGCAATATAAACAACGATTCCAATAACAAAACATCAAAACATTTCTGCCTATCGACGAAACATTTACTTAATAACAAAAGACAATTAAGTATGAGCAATTTCGGAAGTATGACCGACGAAGAGTTGGCATTACTGTACGTAAAAGGAGACAACAGGGCTTTTGATGAGTTATTGGCGCGCAACCAGTCCAAGCTCTTTACATACATCATGTTCGTGGTGAGAGACCAGGAAACGGCCAATGATATCTTTCAGGACACTTTCGTGAAAGTAATCATGAAGCTGCAGGAAGGCAAGTACACCGACTCCGGCAAGTTTTCTTTCTGGGTAACGCGCATCGCCCACAACGTCATCATGGACTGGTACCGCCAGACCAAGAACGAACATATCGTCGAGATGTCTGAAGACAACGACCTCACTAACCTCAAGAACGCTTCTGTAATGGATGCCTGCCGCGAGGACGAGATAGTCAACGAGCAGGTGATGTCCGACGTGCGCCGCATGATGAACGCACTGCCAGCACCACAGCGCGAGGTCGTTTATATGCGCTTCTACCAAGGACTGTCGTTCAAGGAGATTGCCGAAGTCACAGGCGTAAGCATCAACACGTCGCTCGGACGTATGCGCTACGCCATTCTCAACCTGCGCCGCATGGCTCGCAAGCACGACATAATGCTCAGCATCGAGGCGTGACCTTTGCCAGGCGTGACCTTTGCCAGGTGGAAAAGACAACAAGCGCAAGGTTTGCCGAAAGCCCAACTCAAAATTCAGGCAAAAACCGAATCGGCCACCTGGCTACAGACCGATTGGGGGCCGAACTGATTGCACTTACACGCAGTAGCCCTTCTCCAGCCCCATGGAAGAACAATCCCGCTTAACCCAAAATCATCAGACTGCCTGATGCCTCGCCCGTGAGCTGCGGCAGACATTCCAAGTGCTTTCGTCCTACCTGCCGCCTTGTCTCGACGCTACTCGCCATGACTTCAACAAAGGTGCCAACGCCCCATCTGCCCGAAAGCCAAAACAGCCAGGCAACGGCACAAACAGATTCCGCCCTCCCCCACCCGGCAGGATAAACATGTCATACTGTACGCCCGAGAGCGCGCAGACTGCTGATGGCCTGCTCCGGACTGGAGCTCTTGAACACATAGCTGCCGCTTACAAGCACGTCGACACCAGCCGCCACGAGGCGCGGGGCTGTCTCGGCCTGCACCCCTCCGTCCACCTCGATGAGCGCGTTAGAGCCGCTCTCGGCTATGAGCTTGCGCAGGCGGCCCACCTTGGCTATGGTGTTTTCGATGAAGTCCTGCCCGCCGAAGCCCGGGTTCACGCTCATCAGCAGCACCATGTCGAGCTGCCCGATGATGTCCTCAAGCATTGCCACAGGTGTTGTAGGATTAAGCGTTACGCCCGCCTTCATGCCTGCATCGTGTATTTCCTGCACGGTGCGGTGCAGATGCGTACACGCCTCGTAGTGCACGTTCATCATCATCGCCCCGAGACGCGCCGTCTGGCGGATGTAGTTCTCGGGGTGAACAATCATGAAATGCACGTCGAGCGGCTTGCGGCAGGCTCGCGCCACGGCTTCCATCACGGGAAAGCCGAACGAAATATTAGGCACGAACACGCCGTCCATCACGTCAAGGTGAAGCCAGTCGGCCTCACTGCGGTTTATCATCTCTATCTCGCTGTCGAGCCGCAAGAAGTCGGCCGCGAGCAGCGACGGTGAAACCATTGCCATGTCTGTTCAGTTCAGGCAGAAAGAGGCAGCAGAGCCATCTGCCATTTTGATTACTCTGTAAGTGTAAGCTATCTTCTTAATCAGTTCCAACGTGCAGTCGTTGGGATTGAGTGCTTCTTGTGTAAAATACTTCATAGGCTCCTTTCTTGTTGGTTTGTTATATCTTACAAACGCCGGAAGCCATGATTTATTATGTACAAGAGCCACTATTTATTCCGCCCGGCAGCTTTCTATGTCCTTCATGCCGTTCAGGAAGTCGGCCGATGCCATTCGCCTCTTCCCGGCGGCCTGCAGCTCACGGATGACAACAGCCTTGCCGCCACCGGCAGCAATGCCCAGTTGCCGCCCACAACGCAGCATCGTGCCGGGTTCGCAATCACAGCCTACGAACTCCGGTTCGGCCGAATATACCTTCAGCACGGAGCGTTTGCCGTCGGCTGCTACGAGCGTTGTCCACGCCCCGGGGTGCGGGCTCAGCCCGCGAATGAAGTTGCGCACAGCCTCGGCAGGCTTCTTCCAGTCAATCATGCACGTTTCCTTGAATATCTTCGGGGCAGCGTGAAGCACCTCGCCAGCGGCCGAAAGTTCATCCTGCGCAATGGCTTCAGGATGGCCATCGGCCTCGACAATCTTGCCAAGAGTGCGCAGGCACACCTCTGCGCCGAGGCGCATAAGCCCGTCGTAGACATCACCGGCATCAAAGTCGGGCTTTATGTCGAACGGCTCGCGCATTATCACGCGGCCCGTGTCGATGTCGTGGTCGAGGAAGAAAGTGCTTATGCCCGTGCGTGTCTCACCGTTTATCACCGCCCAGTTTATGGGGGCAGCCCCGCGGTACTGCGGCAGCAGGGCGGCATGTACGTTGAACGTGCCGTACTTGGGCATTGCCCACACCACTTCGGGCAGCATCCTGAAAGCCACTACCACCTGCAGGTTTGCACCGTATGAACGCAACTCATCGACAAACGCCGGGTCTTTCATCTTCACCGGCTGCAATACCGGCAGGCCTGCCGCCAAGGCGTACTGCTTGACCGCCGACGGCTGGAGCACGCTGCCGTGGCGCCCTACGGGCTTGTCGGGCTGCGTAACAACGGCCACTACGTTGTAGCCGCCCTCAACCAAGGCACGCAGCGTCTCTACGGCAAACTCCGGCGTGCCCATGAACACTATTTTAAGGTCTTGCTTCTCCATTGCTCAATATCTGTCATAGCCATAATGCCGGCCACGCACCGCTACCCTACGCACGGCAAAGCAAGGCGCAGCCAACTTTTAACTTTTAATTTTTAACTTTTAATTTTCATCAGTCTTCGCTCATGTCGGCCACCATCTTGCGGTACATTCCGTACATACGCTGCCGCGAGATATATCCCTTCAAGTGGCCGTCGGCATCGAGCACGGGCAGCCAGTCGGCATGGGTCCGGTCAAACACCTTCATGACTTCGGTCATCGGCTCGTCATCCCTGAGCGTGGCCGCCGGCGATGTCATGAGCTGGCTGGCAGTGAAGTGATGGTACAGCTCGGTGCGGAACACCACATGGCGTATTTTCGTTATGTATATTTCCCCGAGCAGGTTACCGGCCGCGTCGAGCACCGGCAGGAAGATGTTGCGGCTGCGGCTTATCTTGTGGACTATTGTGCCAAGCTCCATGTCGGGCGCTACAGCCGTGTATTCACGCTCAATCACGCTGTCGAGGCTCATCAGTGTGAGTATGGCATGGTCTGTGTGGTGCGTTATGAGCTTGCCCTGCCGTGCCAGCCGCATGCCATATATGCTGTGGGTCTCGAATATGTTTATGGTGAGGTACGAGCATACGCTCACTATCATCAGCGGCAGGAAGAGGGCGTATCCGCCCGTTATCTCGGCAATGAGGAAGATGCCCGTGAGCGGGGCGTGCATCACCCCCGACATCACCCCGGCCATGCCGAGCAGCGCAAAGTTCTTCTCAGGCAAGTATACCCCAACCTCGTACATATTCCACAGCCGCGCAAAGAGGAAACCGCCGAAGCACCCCACGAACAGGCTCGGGGCGAACGTACCGCCACAACCGCCTCCGCCATTGGTGGCAGACGTGGCGAACACCTTTGTCAGCACCACGAGGAACACGTATACCACGAGCAGGTTGCCGTGGCCGGAGAACAGCGAATTGTGCATGATACCGTTCCAGTCGGCCTCTGTCGAGCCATTGAGTAGCAGGTTGATGTCATGGTATCCCTCGCCGAAAAGCGACGGGAAGATGAAGATAAGCAGGCTCAGCATGATGCCGCCTATGGCCAGCTTCACATATGGCTTGTCCTTGAAGCGTGCAAACATATCCTCGCAGAGCGTCATGGCGCGTATGAAGTAGAGGCTCACCAGGCCGCAGGCTATGCCCAGAAGTATGTTGGCTGGCACGCGCTCCACCGTCCACGGCGCATCAAGCTGGAACGTGAACAGCGACGTGGAGCCGCTGAAGATGTAAGTGAAGCACGTGGCCGTAACGCAAGATATGAGGATGGGCAGCAGCGAGGCCATCGTGAGGTCAATCATGAGCACCTCGAGCGTGAACACAAGCCCGGCGATCGGTGCCTTGAATATGCCCGCTATGGCTCCGGCCGCGCCGCAGCCAACGAGCAGCATGAGCGTCTTGTTGTCCATCTTGAACAGCTTCCCGAGGTTCGACCCAATGGCCGAGCCTGTCAGCACGATAGGTGCCTCGGCTCCGACCGAGCCACCGAAACCGATGGTTATGGCCGAAGCTATCACCGACGACCAGCAGTTGTGGCCGCGCAGCCGGCTGCGCTTGCTGCTGATGGCGTAGAGTATGCGCGTGATTCCGTGGCTTATGTTGTCTTTTACGACATATTTCACGAAAAGGGCCGTGAGGTAGATGCCCGCAACGGGATAGACAAGGTAGAGCCAGTTGGCGGTCTTCTCGTTGAACGAGCTTGTCAGCAGCATGGCAATCTGCCCTATTATCCAATGCAGCAGGAACGCCGCCACAGCGCAGAAAAAGCCCACCGCCAGCGCGAGGAAGAGAATGAACGACCTCTCGCTGATGTGCTTCTCGCGCCATTCGAGCAGCCTCTGAAAAGCCGTCTGCCCACCGGCTTCCATCGCCTCGCCTGTCATTTCCTGATGATGTCTACCTCACCGTTCATCTTCAGCCTCACGATGCTCGACGGCTTGTGGGGCTTGTGCTCCTGCCGGCGGCTCCAGCACACGTAGTCTACCGCCTCAAGCAGTTCGGGCGCGATGTCGCGGTAGTTCTGTGCCGCCGGTTGGCCCGATATGTTGGCCGACGTTGAGACCACGGCTTTCTGGAAGCGGTAGCACAGCTGCTTGGAGAACGGCTCGTTGGTTATGCGCAGCGCCACGCTGCCATCGTCGGCAAGGAGGTTTGGCGCAAGCCCCGTGGCCCCGTCGAGGATGACCGTCAGCGGGCGCTCGGCGCAGTCGATGAGCTGCCATGCCACCTCCGGCACATTGCGCACGTAGCGCTGCAGGCGCGCGTCGCTGTCTACGAGGCATATCATGGCCTTCGAGTCTGAGCGCTGCTTTATTGCATACACCTTGGCCACGGCCTCGGGGTTGGTGGCATCGCAGCCTATCCCCCATACGGTATCGGTTGGGTACAGTATCACGCCGCCGGCCTTCATCGTCTCCACGGCGCGCCTTATGTCTTCTTCCTGTGTCATTTTCTTGTCACTTATTAATTTGGTTTTTGCATCGTCTGCAGTACCGCCAAGCAGCACTTCTGACGCTATTTTGTAAACATTATCACCCGGCAGCGCAACCGCCTGTGCGTCAACAGGTTACAAAACTGCCATTTTTGCCACTCAAAACGGCTTGTCTTGCACAGCTGAACGCCCCGTTTCGCACTGCCAAACGCCGCTTCCTGCTGAGCAGCGAGACGGCTGGTGTAGCCCGACGCGAGTCATGTAAACATTGTTTACCGCTGCAGCTGCGCCCGGCAAGGGCGGCGGAGCAAGGCAGCCGAGGCGTCAGAACTCACTGGTGAAGTGGAACTTGATGTGCTTGAAGTCCTCCTGCGCCATGCTGAGCACGTAGCCGCTGTCGGCCAGGAACACGTCGCGACCGTCCTTGTCCTTGGCCATGTACTGGTATTTCCGCTTTTTGAAGTTCTCCAGCTCGGCCTCGTCGTCGCTCTCTATCCAGCAAGCCTTGTACAGATGGACAGGCTCCCAGCGGCACTTGGCGTTGTACTCGTTCTCCAGCCGGTACTGTATCACCTCGAACTGCAGCTGGCCTACGGTGCCGATTATCTTGCGCCCGTTGAACTGGTTGACGAAAAGCTGGGCCACGCCCTCGTCCATCAGCTGGTCGATGCCTTTCTGCAGCTGCTTCGACTTCATCGGGTCGTCGTTCTCGATGTACTTGAACATCTCCGGCGAGAAGCTCGGCAGGCCGCGGAAGTGGAGCTGCTCTCCCTCGGTGAGCGTGTCGCCAATCTTGAATATGCCGTTGTCGGGCAGGCCGACGATGTCGCCCGGGTATGCCTCGTCGATGGTGCTCTTGCGCTGCGCCATGAACTGCGTGGGCGAAGAGAAGCGCACCGTCTTGCCCAGGCGCACGTGGAGGTAGGGCTGGTTGCGCACGAACTTGCCGCTGCACACCTTGCAGAAAGCTATGCAGGAGCGGTGGTTGGGGTCGATGTTGGCCGTTATCTTGAAGATGAAGCCCGTGAACTTGGGCTCCTCGGGGCTTACCATGCGCTCCTCGGCCTTGGTCTGGCGCGGGCTGGGGGCAATCTCCACGAAGCAGTTGAGCAGCTCTTGCACACCGAAGTTGTTGAGCGCGGAGCCGAAGAACACCGGCGCCACCTCGGCGGCGCGGTAGTCATCGACGCTGAACTCCGGGTATACGCCGTCCACCAGCTCCAGGTCGTCGCGCAGTTTCTGCGCATCGGCGGCTCCCACCCGCTCGTCAAGCTCGCTGCCGGCAATGTCTACCTCCACCTTGTCGGTCACCCGCTGCTTGTCGGGGGTGAAGAGGTCGAGCTTGCTTTCATATATATTATATACGCCCTTGAAGCGTTGCCCCTGGTTGATGGGCCACGACAGTGGTCTCACCTTTATCTCAAGCTCCTTCTCAAGCTCGTCGAGCAGGTCGAAGGGGTCGCGGCCTTCGCGGTCCATCTTGTTCACGAAGATGATGACGGGGGTGTTCCTCATGCGGCAAACGGTCATGAGCTTGCGCGTCTGCGTCTCCACTCCCTTCGCGCTGTCCACCACGATGATGGCCGAGTCAACGGCCGTCAGCGTGCGGTAGGTGTCCTCGGCGAAGTCCTGGTGGCCGGGAGTGTCGAGTATGTTGACCTTGTAGCCTTCATAGTCGAACTCCATCACCGAGGTAGAAACGGATATTCCGCGCTGCTTCTCGATGTCCATCCAGTCCGAAGTTGCCGTCTTTCGTATCTTGTTGCTCTTCACCGCGCCGGCCACTTGTATCTGTCCGCCGAAGAGCAGGAACTTCTCCGTCAGCGTGGTCTTGCCCGCGTCGGGGTGCGAAATTATGGCGAATGTCCGCCTTCTCTCTATCTCTTGGTTCATAAAATGGTTTCAGTCGTTATCCTTTTTCAATAATGTCTCCATGCAGTCGGCAAGCGAATCCTCCCAGTGGGGTATCTCGATGCCGTATGTCTGCTTTATCTTTGTCTTGTCGAGCACGCTGTAGTGCGGGCGGTTTGCAGGCGTCGGGTATTCCGAAGTGTGCAGGGGGCGCACGCTGCACGTCGTGATTCCGGCCATGCGATGCACCGCCTTGGCAAAGTCAAACCAGCTGCACACACCCTCATCCGAGAAGTGGTAGACACCCGGGGTGATGCCTTTGTCAACGGCAGTCATTATAGCCACAGCCAAATCGCGGGCATATGTGGGCGTGCCCACTTGGTCGAAGACCACCCCCAGCTCCCGTCTCTCGCGCCCAAGTCGCAACATCGTCTTTACGAAATTGTTGCCGAACGTGGAATAAAGCCACGCCGTGCGCACAATCATCGCGCGGCGGCAGAACTTGGCCACGGCCAGCTCGCCGGCCAGCTTGGTGCTGCCGTACACGCTGTCGGGCGACGGGGTGTCGTCCTCGCGGTATGGCGTGTGGGCAGTTCCGTTGAAAACGTAGTCTGTCGAAACCTGCACCATAGAGCCTCCGCGCCTGTCTACTGCTGCGGCGAGGTAGGCGGGGGCCACGGTGTTGAGCGTGGTACACAGCTCTTTGTCGCCCTCGGCTCGGTCCACTGCGGTATATGCGGCGCAGTTAACGATGCAGTCTATCTCGTTTTCGGCCACAAACTTATCCACAGCCGACTGCACTGTTATGTCGAGCTGCTTCACGTCGGTGTTGAAGAAAGAGTGCTGCGCATAGCCTTTCTGCAGCAGCTGAATCTCGTTTCCCAGCTGCCCGTTGCAGCCTGTGACAAGTATGTTCATGCTTGATGATGGCTATTATCGTTATATATGGGTGATTTCACATTCCGCCGCGTCAGAACTCAAGCGGCTCTTCGCGGTCTTTCAGGTAATAATCGTTGAGCATCCCGACCAGGGTGGATATCTCCTTGACGGCGTGCTCGGTGGCGGGTGTGACCGGCTTCTTGGCGAGCCGCAGCATCATCACGCCGTAGAGGGAGTTGAAGCAGGTCTCCACCTCGTTCTCGTCCTTGTCCGCTCCGCGGTTGCGAAGCTCCACGATGAATGGCAACACCTTGTAATACTCGCTGTTGTAGAACGGGTAACGCGGGCTTTGCAGCAGCTGTGCGTGCAACTCGGCGAGCTGTTGCATCACCACTTTGTTTATCTGCAAGTGGCCTTTCTCGCGGCAACCTTCCTCGTTCATCATCCTTATGAGATTGCCAAACCAGTCGGTCTCCTCCTCTTTCTGCTCGTCGGTGTAGTCAAAGCGGGCTATGTACTCGCGCCTTATGCGCGAGAGCGAGCAGCCGAATGCCCTTATCGTGTCTTCCACCTGCCACATATACAGCAGGTATTCGGCTATGTTCTTCTTCCTGAGTTGCTGAGCTATGAACATGATTTGTCAGAAAAACCTGTATAGATTGGTGACGGTGCCGAGCAGCATGACCACCGAGCAGATCATCACCACGGCGCCTATCACCTGGTTGATTATCTTTATGCCGTTGTCGTCGAACTTTGCCCGCACCTTGTCTATGAGCCACGTAAGGCCAAACCACCACAGCATGGCACCGCCGAATATGCTGAGGAAGCCTACGCACATCTCGAAAGGATGGTTGGGCAGCACAAAGGCAAACTGGGCGTAGCTGGCAAGGAAGAGGAAGATTATGAGCGGGTTGGAGAACGTCACGAGGAAAGCCGTGACGCCGTTGTGGAGCAGCGAGCCTTTCTTCGTGCCCGACCGGTGCATGTTGCGCGTAGGGTCGGTGCGGTAAGTGTAAACGCCGAAAGCCAGCAGCAGCACGCTCCCGACTATCTGCAAGTAGAACTTGTTCTGCTGGTTGTTGACGAAATCCATCACGAGGCTCATGCCCAAGCCGGTTATCCCTGCATATATTATGTCGCTGACGGCTGCGCCGATGCCAGTGACGAAACCGTACCAACGCCCTTTGTTGAGCGTGCGCTGCACGCAGAGCACGCCCACCGGCCCCATCGGGGCGGAGGCAATCATCCCTATCAAGATGCCCTTGAAGATGAAGCTCAATATGTCCAAATGAATAGGAAACGGCATAACGAATGCAAAATTGCTAAAAATAACCGAATTGAGCAAGTTTTTCAGACTAAATGTTTGGCCTGTCGTGGTTTTTGCATAACTTTGCTTGCGCTACAAACATTACTCACAATAAAAAAATTCATACTACATGGACTCACAACAGAAAATAAAGCCCTATGTGATAGGCCTCGACCTCGGCGGCACAAACGCCGTGTTCGGCATCGTTGACAGCCACGGATACATCAAGGCCAGCACGGCGATAAAGACCCAGGCTTACGCCAACGCCGAAGACTTCGTGCGCAGCTCGGCCGAAGCGCTGCAGGTAATAATCGAACAGGTGGGCGGCATCGCCACCATAAAGGGCATGGGCATAGGCGCGCCCAACGCCAACTATTACAGCGGGACGATAGAGCGCGCGGCAAACATCGCCTGGGCCAAGGGCGTGGTGCCGCTCGCCGCGATGTTCAGCGAGGCCCTGGGCATACCCGTGGCGCTGACAAACGACGCCAAGGCCGCGGCACTCGGCGAGATGACCTACGGCGTGGCCAAGGGGATGAAGAACTTCATCATGCTCACGCTCGGCACGGGCGTAGGCTCAGGCATAGTGGTAAACGGGCAACTGGTATACGGAAGCGACGGCTTTGCCGGCGAACTCGGGCACGTCATCATGGTGCGCGAAGGCGGCAGGCCATGCGGCTGCGGCCGCAGCGGCTGCCTCGAAGCATACTGCTCGGCCACGGGCGTGGCGCGCACGGCGCGCGAGATGCTCTCCGGGAGCGACCGCCCTTCGCTCCTGCGCGAGCTCGACGCGGACAAGATAACGTCGCTCGACATAAGCATCGCCGCCGGCAAGGGCGACCAAATGGCCAAGGACATATATGAGTTTACGGGCCGCATGCTCGGACAGGCGTGCGCCGACTTCGCCACGTTCTGCAGCCCCGAGGCATTCGTATTCTTCGGCGGACTGGTCAAGGCGGGCGACCTCATCATGGAGCCGGTACGCCGCGCCTACGACGAGAGCGTCATGCCCATATTCCGCGGCAAGGCGAAGTTCCTCGTAAGCGGCCTCGACGGCTCCACGGCAGCCGTGCTCGGAGCAAGCGCCATAGGCTGGGACATAGACTGACAATGGCCCGACACGTGTGCGGCAGGCTTCCATCGAAGCGAGCCGCACACGTACTTTTGTAATGATACTATCACAAGAAAAGCACCATCAGGACCGGACGGAATAGCTTTTCCGCATACACTGCAATCCTACACAGGGTGTTCTGCAAAGCGGAATTAAGCAAATATAAAAGCTGTTTTTGCGGAATGGAAGGCCGAAACAGCCACCACAAGACCTCCCCCACTACGTTTTTCAATCCCACTGCTGCCGTCTTGCCAGGCAAAATAGCCTGTTTCGCACGGCAATATGTGCCGTTCCGCGATGCAATACTGCCCGTTTTGCATCGCACAAAGCCGTTTGCCAATGCACAAAGCGACAAACACATGACGCAACAGACTGCCTGTCAGCACTTTAAAACTGCACACGCGAGAATGGCGTATTTGCCGGCAAGAATGCCGGCAAGCACAAAACGCCGACCACGGAGAGGCTTTTGTAAACATTGTTCGCAGCAAGCACGCCACCACTATAAAGCCTACAAAATCCGACAAGCCGCCAAGCCACGCGCTGGGAAACAAAAAGGTTGGCGCAGGACGCGCCAACCTGGATGCTTATGATAAGGTCATCAACAATTGCTGATGTAAGCTTACCGATGGCAAATATAGCTTTTTCAATTGAGAAAAGCAAATTTTCTTTGCAAAAAATAACTATAACATTCGTCTTTATACTGAATTTATCGTAAATTTGCGCAACTTACTGACATTTAATAAGAGCGATATGCAAACAGCCAAAACTATCATTACCATTGCCACAATATGCATCGCAGTGCTCTGCGGATGCGAGAAAGCCGTGTTCGTAACAAGCGACACGACCGACGAAAGCCAGCAATCAACCGGCAAGGACATCATAAACAAGGACACAACCGAAATAAGCTACCTCACCGTTGCCGAGGCTCAAGAGGCCACCATCGGCGAGGTAATCTGCGTAAAGGGCTACATCGTGGCGTCATGCACGCGGAGCATGAAGAACGCCGACTTCATGGAACCTTTCGAAGGCAGCACGGCCATCATCCTGGCCGACGAGCCTGTAGACCTCGAATACTTCCAATTTGAAAGCGACGAGCACCTCTTCCCCGTCTGCCTCACCGACTACAAGGACGTAAGGGCGGCGCTAAACCTCGAAGACAACCCCTCGCTGTGGAACAAGCAGATATTCATCACGGGGGTGAAATCGCGCTACATGAGCTGCCCGGGCCTCAAGAAAGTGCTGCAATACCAAGTGGCTGAATAAGCTGAACGCACGCCCACGCGTAACGGAATGCGGCAAATTCCACGATAAAAATTACATTTTGAGAAAATAAACTGAAAAATATTTGCAGATTAAAAGAAAAGCATTATCTTTGCAAACGAAACAAATTAAACAGCAACGAATATGAAACGGATTCTCAATGCATGGTGGTGGCGCAACTCGAGATTTAGATAATCGCGGGAAACGGAGCCGTGCATGACATTCAAAGATAATCACACAAAGGCTCGTCGCAACCGCGACGGGCCTTTTTAATTTGCAAACCAACAAGACAAAAGATATGAAACAGTCGTATTTAGTTGATCAGAACGGATATTACGGTGAGTTCGGCGGGGCATACGTACCGGAGATTCTGTACGCCGCAGTGGAAGCCCTCAAGGAGCAATACCTCAGCATCATCGAGTCGGAAGAGTTCAAACGCGAGTACATGGAGCTGCTCCGCGACTACGTAGGACGGCCCTCGCCACTCTACCGCGCGGCCCGCATGAGCGAGCGCTACGGCTGCGAGCTATACCTCAAGCGCGAAGACCTGAACCACACCGGGGCGCACAAGATAAACAATACCGTCGGCCAAATACTCCTGGCAAAGAAGATGGGGAAGCGCAGAATCATTGCCGAGACCGGCGCAGGGCAGCACGGCGTGGCCACTGCCACGGTGTGCGCACTGATGGACATGCCGTGCGTGGTCTACCAAGGCGCACTCGACGTGGAGCGGCAGCACGTCAACGTGGAGCGCATGAAGATGCTCGGCGCAGAGGTAAGGGCCGTGCATACCGGCAACAAAACGCTAAAAGACGCCACCAACGAGGCCATCCGCGACTGGTGCTGCCACCCGCAAGACACATTCTACATCATCGGCTCGACTGTCGGCCCACACCCTTACCCCGACATAGTTGCACGGCTGCAGAGCATAATATCAAAAGAAATAAAGGAGCAACTGCAAGAGAAGACAGGGCGCGACTACCCCGATTATCTCGTGGCCTGCGTCGGAGGGGGCAGCAATGCCGCCGGTACGATATACCACTACATCGACGATGAGCGAGTGAAGATAGTGCTGGCGGAAGCCGGGGGGCAGGGGGCCGACAGCGGGCACACCGCCGCCACAATACACGCCGGGCGCGTCGGCATCCTGCACGGCTCCAGGACGCTCGTCATGCAGACACCCGACGGGCAGATAATGGAAGCCGAAAGCATCTCAGCCGGGCTTGACTACCCCGGCATCGGGCCCATGCACGCAAACATGGCTGCAAGGAAACGCGCCACGGTTTACTCCATAAACGATGATGAAGCCGTGCGCGCTGCCTACGAACTGACACGCACCGAGGGCATCATACCTGCCCTTGAGAGCGCTCACGCCATAGCCGCTCTCGGCAAGATGAAGCTCAACCGCGGCGACGTTGTGGTGCTCACGGTGAGCGGACGCGGCGACAAGGACGTTGAGACCTACCTGGCCAACAAGGCCATGGCGGGGGAGTATGGCAAGTTTTGAGTTAAAAATCAAAATTAAAAAAGTATGCACGGCGGGCGGCAATCGCGCACCCGCGGCATATTTTCTTAACTATTACTTCTTAATCCTTAATTGTAAAGCTCTTAACTTTTATGAAATACGAATACACAGCAAAGGCCCGCACTGTGATGGCCGACCTGCACACGCCCGTAGGGGCGTACCTGCGGCTGCGCGACCTGCACCCCATGAGCGCACTGATGGAAAGTTCCGACTACCACGACCGCGCCAACAGCCGCTCGTTCATATGCACGGAGCCGATGGCAAGCATAGCCGTAGGCCACGGCAAGTGCACGATGTCTTACCCCGACGGCAGCCGCGAAGAGAGGGCCATGGGCCGCGGCTACCGCCTTGAGCATGCTCTGCGCGAATTCATCGACAGCTTTGCCGTCAGCGGCGACGGCGCGGAGCTGTGCGGAGTATATGGCTATACGTCGTTCAACGCCGTGCGCTACACTGAGGACATAGCCGTAAAGGACGTGACGATGGAACGCGACGACGCGCCCGACATGATGTACATACTATACAAGAACATCGTGGCATTCGACCATTTCGACAATACCATGACCATAGTGACGCTCGGCGGCGAGACCGAGATAGACCGCATGCTGAAACAAGTCAACAAAGACTGCGCCACGACCTACGGCTTCCACGCCTCGGGCGAGCCTACATCCACGCTCACCGACGCACAGCACAAGCAGAACATAAGGCGCGGCATAGACCACTGCCTGCGCGGCGACGTGTTCCAGGTGGTGCTCTCGCGCCGCTTCGTACAGCCGTTCGAGGGCGACGACTTCTGCCTATACCGCGCGCTGCGCAGCGTCAACCCCTCGCCCTACCTGTTCTACTTCGACTTCGGCGGCTTCCGCCTGATGGGTTCCTCGCCCGAGACCCACTGCCGCATCTGCGGCCGACGCGCCTACATCGACCCAATAGCCGGCACCGCGAGGCGCACCGGCGAGGCCGAAGCCGACCGCAAGGCAGCCGCTGCGCTGCTTGAAGACCCAAAGGAAAACGCCGAGCACGTGATGCTGGTCGACCTGGCACGCAACGACCTGAGCCGCAACTGCCACGGCGTGAAGGTTGACTTCTTCAAGGACTTGCAGCAATACTCGCACGTTATCCACCTCGTCTCGCGCGTCAGCGGCACGCTCGATGACGGCGCAGACCCCATAAAGGCATTCTTCGACACATTCCCCGCAGGCACCCTCTCGGGCGCGCCAAAGGTGAGGGCGATGCAAATAATCAGCGAGCTTGAGCCCCACTGCCGCGGTGCCTACGGCGGCTGCATAGGCTACATCGGCCTCAACGGCGACGTAAACCAAGCCATAACAATACGCACATTCGTATCGCGCGGGGGCGAACTGTGGCTCCAGGCGGGCGGAGGCATCGTCGCACGCAGCGACGTGGAGCGCGAGCTGCAAGAAGTGAACAACAAGCTCGGAGCACTGCGCAGGGCCATCGCCATGGCCGAAGACATATGAGTGACACAACTAAAGACCACAACATGAGAATAGCCATAATCGACAACTACGACTCGTTCACCTACAACCTCGCCCACCTTGTGCGCGAGCTGGGTGCCGAAGTCACCGTGATGCGCAATGACCGCTTTGCCATAGGGCAGCTGGAGCCGTTCGACAAGCTCCTGCTCAGCCCCGGCCCGGGCATTCCGAGCGAGGCGGGCCTCATGCCCGAAGCCATAAAGGCATACGCCGGGCGCAAGCCCATGCTCGGCGTATGTCTCGGCCACCAGGCCATCGCCGAGGCTTTCGGCGCACGCCTTGCCAACCTCAGCGAGGTGTACCACGGCGTGGCCACCGAGGGAACGCTGCTCGGCGGCGACTACATCTTCGACCGGCTGCCCAGGCGAATAGCCATGGGCCGATACCACTCATGGGCTGTATGCAGCGAGGGGTTGCCAGAATGCCTCGAAGTGACAGCCTTGAGCGACGACGGACTTATAATGGGCCTGCGCCACAGAAGCTACGACTTGCACGGCATACAGTTCCACCCCGAAAGCGTGCTCACGCCCATGGGCCGCACAATAATGGAAAACTGGCTCGCCGGATAGTGCGGCTGGGCAAGCCGGAAGCATAAGAAAAATGCTTACTGCGGCGGCGCGCTGCAACCGGCAACGGCCATGCAGCACAGCAAAACAGGCCGCCCGGCACGCTGAAACGGGCTGTTTGCCACGCCGAAACGGGCAATATTGCGAGCCTGGCTGCCTGCGTCTGCAACCCACTGGCAACCAAGCCGTTACGAGACACGGCAGGAACAGCGGCGCAAAACAAAAAAAACTTACAGTCACAAGTGCCACACCGGCCGGCAAAACCACATACAAGCAACTACAAAAACAAGCATGATGAAACGCGACATGAAAGAAATCCTTGACCGGGTGCTCAACCACGAAGAGCTGACGCGCGAGGAAACAAAAGACATACTGATAGGCATCACCCGCTCGGAATACCCGGCTGAACAGGTGACTGCATTGCTCACAGGCCTGCAGATGCGCGGGGTGACAGTCGACGAGCTGCTCGGTTTCCGCGACGGAATACTCGAAACGGGAATCCCCGTGCCGCTCGACTGCGACCGGTACATCGACGTAGTAGGCACGGGAGGCGACCGAAAGAACACGTTCAACATATCAACAACGGCCTGCTTCGTCATCGCCGGGGCAGGCTACAAGGTGGCCAAGCACGGCAACTACGCCGCCACGAGCACCAGCGGAGCGTCGAACGTGATGGCCCGCCACGGCATACGCTTCACCGACGACGTGGCTAAACTCAACCGAAGCCTGAGCGAGTGCGGCATCGTTTACCTGCACGCACAGCTCTTTGCAAGCGCAATGAAGTTCGTAGGGCCAATACGCAAGTCGCTCAGTTTCCCCACCTGCTTCAACCTACTCGGCCCCATCGTCAACCCCTCCAAACCACAGTGCCAGCTGCTCGGAGTGGCAAACCTCGCCCAGATGCGCCTATATAATAATGTGTACCGCCGCATCGGCATCGACTTCGGCATCGTAAACAGCCTCGACGGCTACGACGAAATATCGCTCACAGGCAACTTCAAGGTGACGACCAACTCATACGAACGCATATTCTCGCCCGCAGACCTGGGCCTCGGCATCGCCAAGCCCGACGAACTCGTGGCCGGAGCCACCGAGGAAGAGGCCGCCGAGATATTCGACAACGTGCTGCGCGGCGAGGCGCTGCCCGCACAAAATGAGATAGTGCTGGCCAATGCGGCCTTCGGCATACAGGTGCTTGAGCGCGGAAAGAAAGACATAGCCGAATGCATAGACATAGCCCGTGAGTCGATAGACAGCGGACGGGCATTGCAGACGTTCAGGAAATTCGTGGAACTCAATTCATGACATACGGATGAAAGACATACTCGAAGAGATAGTGGCGCACAAACGCCGCGAGATTGAGCAGCTCAAGGCATCGCAGAGCGAACGTGAGCTGCAGGCCAAGGTGGAACGTGAGTGCCGCGACGCGCCCCCTTCAATGGCGCAGGCACTGGCCCGCTCGGCCACGGGAATAATCGCAGAGTTCAAGCGCAAGTCGCCTTCCAAAGGCTGGATAAAGGCCGACGGCTCTCCCGACAGCATACCACTGGACTACCAAAGGCACGGGGCGGCGGCCATAAGCATACTCACCGACGGGCCGTTCTTCGGCGGAAGCGACGGGGCCGTGAGCCGCGCGAGGCTCTCGGGCGTCACGCTCCCCATCCTGTACAAGAACTTCGTGATAGACAGTTACCAGCTCCTGCAAGCGCGGCTCTGCGGGGCTTCGGCCGTGCTGCTCATCGCAGCGTGCCTCGGCAAGGCCGAGTGCGCAAGGCTCACCGGCCTCGCCCACTCGCTCGGCATGGAAGTGTTGCTGGAGATGCACACCGAGGCTGAGCTTGAATACGCCGCGCTCGACCCCGACATGTGCGGCGTGAACAACCGCAACCTCGGCACGTTCGAGACCACGGTGGACAACTCTTTCCGCCTGGCCGCACTGCTTCCGCCTGGCGCAACGAAAGTGAGCGAGAGCGGAATATCATCGGCCGACACCGTGGCAAGGCTGCGCCGGGCTGGCTTCAGCGGCTTCCTCATAGGCGAGACTTTCATGAAATGCAGCGACCCGGGGCAGGCATTGGGGCGCTTCATCAACGACATTGCAAACAAACAACGACTGGAACGATGATAATAAAGGTATGCGGGATGACACAACCCGCCAACATCGCCGAAGTGGCGGAGGCCGGGGCAGACTGGATAGGGTTCGTGTTCTACCCGCCGTCGCCCCGCTTCATGAGCATGATTCCGTCGCAATCGGGGCTTCTGCCCGACCGCGCAAGGCCGCTCTGCCTGCCCGACGGGGTAAAGAAAGCGGGCGTGTTCGTAGATGCGTCGGCCCAGGACATCATCACACGGGTGGTAAACTTCGGCCTCGACATAGTGCAACTGCACGGCGACGAGCCGCCCACGATGCTGCGCAACCTGCGCCGCACATTGGAAGGAGGCATCCGCCCAGGCGTCAAGCTGGTCAAGGCAATAAGCACAAGCGGCGACGGCGACATGGCGCGATGCGCCGACTATGAAGACTGCGCCGACCTGCTACTCTTCGACACTCGCTGCCCCGGGGCAGGCGGAAGCGGCCGGCAGTTCGACTGGTCAGTGCTCAATGCTTACAGCGGCAGCCTGCCTTTCATGCTCAGCGGGGGCATAGGGCCTGGCGACGAGGAGCGCATAGCCGCAATGGGCCACCCCAAACTGGCCGGGGTTGACCTCAACTCGCGCTTCGAGACGGCGCCGGGCGTAAAAGATGCGGCACTGGTAGGCAAGTTCATCGCCCGGTTGCGCGAACTTACACGAACACAGACAGACGTAGAGAACCAAAACACAAGGATATGAACAAGATAAACGAGCTGTTCGAGAGCGCACGAGGCAGGAAACTGCTCTCGCTCTATTTTTGCGCCGGATGCCCCACAGCCGACGGCACTGCCGACACGCTGAGGGCCTTGCAACGGCGCGGCATCGACATGGTGGAAGTGGGAATACCGTTCAGCGACCCCATGGCCGACGGCCCGGTGATACAGGACGCGGCCACCAAAGCCCTCAAGAACGGCATGAGCCTCGGCAAGATATTCGCCCAGCTGAAAGCCGTAAAGGACGAGATAAGCATTCCGCTGGTGCTCATGGGATACCTCAACCCCATACTGCAATACGGCATCGAGCCTTTCTGCCGGAGCTGTGTGGAGAGCGGAGTGGCCGGCGCAATAATCCCCGACCTGCCATTCAAGGACTACCTGGAGACCATAAAGCCGGTGGCCGACCGCCACGGCGTGCGCATCATCATGCTAATAACGCCCGAGACAAGCGACGAGCGCATACGCTTCATCGACGAGCACACCGACGGTTTCATATACATGGTGTCGTCGGCAGCTACCACCGGGGCGCAAAAACTCTTCGACGAGAAGAAGCAGGAGTACTTCCGCCGCATCAACGCCATGGGCCTGCGCAACCCGCGCATGATAGGATTCGGCATATCAAACCGCCAGACACTCGAAAGCTCACAGGCAAACGCCGCCGGGGCAATCATCGGAAGCAAGTTCGTAACCTTGCTCAACGAGAGCCGCAATGCCGACGAAGCGCTCGACCGGCTGTTCGAAGCGCTGAGCAGGTAGCTCGCCGTAGTGGCCAGCCTGCTCCATACAGGCTGCGCCAAGCGCGGTAAACAATCTTTACTTACGCCACCGCTGCCAACCGGCAGGCGCAGAGGCAGATGCCAAGGCTGCCGTTTCGCACCGTGAAACGGCACATATCGGGCGACAGGATGGGCCGTTTCGCAATGCAGAACGGCCCGTCCTGTAATCTGTTGTGCACGAAACACTTACGGGAAGGGCCCTCGTTTGTGATATTGTTTTACAAATCCGGCCTGCAAAAGGATGTGAACCGAAAGCCACAAATTGGCACTGAGACCATGGCACAAAGCCTCGAAAGGCGTGGAAAATTGTCCATTTATACGATTTTCCACCATAAAAACCACATTAAAAACGATATTACCCCGCTATCGCCAAATTGTCCTAAAAAAACACGGGCGGCTCTTCCCGCACAATCAAAAACATTTCGTATCTTTGCATTCGGAACCATAACGAAACCAGAAAGTACCAACCTATTTTACCATAGAAATCAACATAGGCATTAAGAATGTTAGTGATAAAGGGTAATAAAAGCATTCCCTCATTGTTTAGTAGTAATGAGCAGGCCGTGTCTGTGAAGATACGGCCTGCATTTTCAAAGAAAACAACAAAAAACCATTATAAAACAATTTATGAAATACTTAAAGTTATTGCTCCTATGCCTGCTTTTCCCGGTAGCGGCACTCGCTGACGGCTGGGATACCCAGTACAAGCAGATAGAACAGAGCATCAGGCAACCAAAGTTTGCCGACCGAGAGTTCCTGGTGACCAAGTACGGCGCAAGCCCCGAAGCCTCTGCAGCCGACAACCAGAAAGCCATCAACAAGGCCATCGACGCCTGCCACAAAGCTGGCGGAGGCCGTGTAGTCGTGCCTGCGGGAACGTATAACACAGGCGCCATCACGCTCAAGAGCAACGTCAACCTCGAGGTGCAGAAGGGCGCAACGCTCCTCTTCGCCTTCCAGCCGGAGCTATACCCCATCGTGCCTACACGCTGGGAAGGACTCGACTGCTGGAACCTCTCACCTTGTATATATGCCTACAAAGCCACCGACGTGGCCATAACCGGCGAAGGAACCATCGACGGTGGCGGCACAAACGAGACGTGGTGGAAATGGTGCGGAGCCACTCACTACGGCTGGAAGGAAGGAACCATAAGCCAGCGCAACGGCAGCCGCGCCCGTCTGCTGAAGATGGCAGAGGACGGGGTGCCAATGGATGAGCGCCGCTTCGGCCCCGAAGACGGCCTGCGACCGCAGCTGATAAACTTCAACCAGTGCGACGGCATACTCATAGAGAACGTCACCCTGCTGCGCTCACCGTTCTGGGTAATCCACCCACTGCTCTCGAAGAACATCACCGTGCGCGGCGTACACATCAACAACGACGGCCCCAACGGCGACGGATGTGACCCCGAGTCGTGCGACGGGGTGCTCATAGAGAACTGCTTCTTCAACACCGGCGACGACTGCATAGCCATAAAGAGCGGGCGCAACAACGACGGCCGCCTGTGGGAACGCCCCAGCCAGAACATCATCGTGCGCAACTGCGAAATGCAAAACGGCCATGGCGGCGTGGTGATTGGCAGCGAGATTTCCGGCGGATGCCGCAACGTGTTCGCCGAGAACAACAAGATGGACAGCCCTAACCTCGACCGCGTGATACGCATCAAGACCAACACGTGCCGCGGCGGAGTGATTGAGAACATCTACGCACGCAACATAGAGGTGGGCCAGTGCGGCGAGTCGGTGCTGAAAATCAACCTAGACTACGAGCACAACGAAATTTGCTGCCGCGGCTACCTGCCCACGGTGCGCAACATAAACCTGGAGAACGTCACCTGCCAGAAGAGCAAGTACGGCGTGCAAATCATCGCGCTGGACACCTGCGTGAACGTTTACGACATCAATGTGAAAGACTGCAAGTTCAACGGCGTGGCCGAAGGCAATTCAATCAAGGGCCTCACACGCAACATAAACTTCGACAACCTCCACATCAACGGCGGACTTGTGCTGCAGAACAAGCCTTACAAGAACTACAGCCAGTGGATGACAGCCTCAGAGATAAAGCGCGTGCCACAGTCATACCTGCTCGACTTCTCCAAGAAGCCAAAGTGGAGCTACGTAATGGGCATAGAGCTTGAGGCAATGCTCGACACGTACCTGAAGTACGGAGGCGAGGAAATAAAGGACTACTGCAAGCTTTACACCGACACGATGATCAACTCCAAGGGCGAGATTCGCGGCTACAAGCTGAAGGATTACAACCTCGACAACATCCGCACGGGCCATTTCGTGACACGTATGTATGAGCTTTACCCCGAGAAGAAGAACCTCAAGGCCATCAACACGCTCATGAAGCAGATGGAAGACCAGCCCCGCACCAACGAGGGAGTGTACTGGCACAAGGCCATCTACGCCTACCAGGTGTGGCTCGACGGCATCTTCATGGGCCTGCCGTTCCGCGTAATGACGGCCAAAATGCTTTATAACGACAAGAAAGCCCAGAAGATTTACGACGATGCCGTGGACCAGTTGAAGAAGACTTACGAGCGTACACTCGACCCAAAGACCGGGCTCAACCGCCACGCATGGGACGAAACGCGCGAGATGTTCTGGGCCGACAAGACCACAGGCCTGTCGCAGCACTGCTGGGGACGCGCCCAGGGATGGTACACTATGGCCCTTGTAGAAATCCTCGAAGCACTGCCCGAGGACTACGAGAGGCGCGGAGAGGTAATTGACCTGCTCCGCAAGGACCTCGATGCCGTGATAAAATGGCAAGACAAGAAGACCGGAGTGTGGTACCAGGTGATGGACAGCCCGGGGCGCGAAGGCAACTACCTCGAATCGACCTGCACCACAATGTTCGCTTATTCCATGCTTAAAGCATACCGCAAAGGCTGGCTCGGTGCAAAATACCGCGACGCAGGAATACGCGCTTACCGCGGAATCATCAACAATTTCATAAAGGTCAACGCCGACAGCACTATCTCGCTGACTAACTGCTGCGCCGTGGCAGGACTCGGCCCGGGCACCAGCCCCACAATCGCAAAGTACGTGAAGAAGCCCAACCTGCGCCGCGACGGCTCTTACCAGTACTATCTCACGGAGCCGGTGCGCGACAACGACGCCAAGGGTGTCGGCCCGTTCATCTGGGCTTCGCTTGAGATGGAGGCTCTGGGCTACAACACTGACAACTCAACAACGACCATCGACCGGCAGGCTGTGGTCACTCGCAACAACCCAATCGTGACGAAAGCCGACTCACTGGCATCGCTCACGGTGGGCAACGGGCACATTGCCGCCACGGTGGACGTGACAGGCTTGCAGAGCTACCCGTCGTTCTATGAAAACGGAGTGCCTCTCACTACCATGTCAGACTGGGGGTGGCACTCGTTCAAAAACACAAAGGGCGTGACCCAAAGCGAGACGGAGAAAGCCTTCGACCTGGGGCATGGACACGAGGAATTGTACGCCGTGGAGTTCAAGCAGGCCGGCCGCAACAAGGACGCGACCGACTATTTCCGCGTTAACCCGCACCGCCTGAACCTCGGCCTCATCGGCCTGGAACTCAAAGACAAGGCCGGCAAGAAGATTGAACTGGCACAGCTGAGCGGCATACGCCAGGAACTGGCGCTCTGGGACGGCACGGTGAACTCAAAGTTCACGGCCGACGGCACAGCCGTGGAGGTCTCCACGTCGTGCTACCAGAACAAGGACGCCATCTTCTCGCGCATAAAGACACCAATGCTTAAGGACGGGCGGGCTGCCGTCACTTTCTCGTTCGCCTACCCCACCGGCAAGCACGCCGACGCCGCAGCAGACTGGACGAAGCCCGAACTGCACAAGTCGGTGCTCACGTCTACGGGCAAAAACAGCGCAACGATAGAGCGCACGGTTGACGAGACGAAGTATTACGTCACCCTCGAATGGGAAGGCAACGCCTCCATCAAGGAGACCGCGCCACACCAATTCACACTATCCACCACCGACGACGTGCTGACATTCTGCGCCGAATACGGCGAGAAGCCTGCCAAGAAGGCTGCCACATCCTACTCATACGACCAGGCCATAAAGGCCGTGATGAAGAGCTGGCCCCGCTTTTGGAACGCCGGCGCAATGGTTGACTTCTCAGATTGCACTGACCCAAGGGCCAAGGAGCTTGAGCGCCGCGTAGTGCTCTCGCAGTATCTCACGCAAATCAACTGCGCCAACACCACCGCCCCGCAGGAGACCGGCCTGACATACAACTCATGGTTCGGCCGTCCTCACCTTGAGATGACGTGGTGGCACATGGCCGACTTCGCCCTCTGGAACCGCCCGAAGACCGTTGCCACGGTGCTCGACTGGTACAACGACGTGGCCTACCCCGTAGCCAAGAAGATAGCCGAGCGCCAGGGCTTCAAGGGCGCACGCTGGATGAAGATGACCGACCCTTGGGCCGGCGAGGCCCCGTCGAACACGGGTTCGTTCCTCATATGGCAGCAGCCACACTACATCTACCTCGCCGAGGAGATGTACCGCGCCAACCCCTCAAAGTCGACGCTTGAGAAATATGGCGAGCAGGTGGAGGCCACTGCCCTCTTCATGGCCGACTGGGCAAAGGCTTGCTCACCTAAGGGCGGCGAGATAAAGCTCTTCGGGCAGACTGCCATGCAGGAGTCAATGTCGAAAGACTTCTCTTACCACCATCCGTTCGAGCAGGCTTACTGGGTTTACGGGCTCAGCGTGGCCCAGCAGTGGCGCGAGCGCCAGGGTATGGAGCGCAACGCCGAATGGGACGACATCATCAGCCGCATGGCCCCGCTGGCCGAGAATGGAGACATCTACGCAGCCGGAGTGCCTCTGGCCGAGTTCGACTCCAACGCCAAGACGGCCGAGTTCGATCCGTTCGTGGCTGCCGAGCAGGCCGGCCGCAAGCAAATCTCGGCAGAGGACTTTGCGCTGAAGTCGCGCAGCGACCACCCCGCAGTGCTCGGTGCCTGCGGCCTGCTGCCCAACTACCCCGCCCTCTACGACAAGGAGAAGATGGCCAAGACGCTCGACTGGGTGATGCAGAACTGGAACTGGCCCACTACGTGGGGATGGGACTACGGCATGATTGCCATGTGCGCCGCACGACTCGGCCAGCCCGAGACCGCCCTCGAAGCACTGCTCATCGACAAGGGAAAGAACACCTACCTCGTGAGCGGCCACAACTTCCAGGAGCCCAAGCGCCTGCGCCTCTACTTGCCCGGCAACGGCTCACTGCTCACAGCCGTGGCCATGATGTGCGCCGGGTGGGACGGTTGCTCGGAGCCAAGCAACCCCGGCTTCCCCAAGGACGGCAAGTGGAACGTGCGCTGGGAAGGCTTGCAGCGGATGCAGTAAGCCATGAAACGACGGCACTCGCCCAGATGCCCGGAATGAAAAATTGTAATGAAAATACATAAATGTGCCATCGGCTGAAACCAGCAAGACAACCAGCTGGCAGCCAGCAACTTAAAGAATCGGCCTGTCTCGCAATGCGAGGCGGGCCGATTTGCGTAGCCAAACGTGCCATATCGCCACATGGAACGGCTCGTTGGGCATTACCAAAGGGCAGGCATGGATTTACCGCACCGCCTTTGTAAACATTCTTTACAAACTGGCTCTTTGCAAAAGCCTGCCAATATCGTTTCACCATCATTCCCGTACCACAAGCTTCCTCAACTACAAATATGTGCATAAACGGCGAGGAAACAAAAAAAATACACCTTGCAGCCTAAATAATGCACCGCAATATAAAAATAAGTTTGTATCTTTGCATTTAGCAAAGCCGGCTAGGGCAGCACACGCCAGTACCCATGATACATTGCAGCCCGGAAGCCACTGCAAAGCCAGGAAAGAAAGCCACCATAGCAACATTCACCCCATAGCGCATACCAAAGGCATAATCAATAACTAAAAAGACATAAACCGAATGAAAAAGGAAAGATTTACACTTTCTGTTGCAGCAACGGCACTGTTCGGCGCAGCCATGGCCCAAGCCCCGGCATTCCCGGGCGCAGAGGGCTTCGGGCGCCACACCACAGGCGGGCGCGGCGGCAAGGTAATCCACGTGACCAACCTCAACGACTCCGGCGATGGCAGCCTGCGCGAGGCCGTGAGCGGCAGCGACAAGAAAACCGTCGTGTTCGACGTGGGCGGAATCATCGCCCTGGAGAGCGACCTGCACATCGGCGGCAACACAACCATACTCGGGCAGACCGCCCCGGGCGACGGAGTGACACTGCGTTACTACACAGTCAACTACGACGGCGACAACATCATCATGCGCTTCATACGCTTCCGCCGCGGCGAGGAGGTCAATGTCAACGACGGAGCCGATGCCACATGGACACGCCACCACCGCAACATCATCCTCGACCACTGCTCATTCAGCTGGAGCATCGACGAGGTGGCATCGTTCTACGACAACCGAGACTTCACCATGCAATGGTGCACCGTGGCCGAGGCGCTCAACAACGCCGGCCATGGCAAAGGGGCCCACGGCTACGGAGGCATATGGGGCGGCAAGGGGGCATCGTTCCACCACAACTTCCTGGCCCACCTCAACAACCGCTCGCCACGCTTCAACGGCGCGCGCTACGCCTGGGACGGCTACGACCAGGACGCTTATCCCAACACGGTGCAGGCCGAGCGCGTAGACTTCCGCAACTGCCTTGTCTTCAACTGGGGTACGGGCGGCTGCTACGGAGGCCCGGGCGGCGGCTTCGTAAACATGGTGAACAACTACTACAAGGCCGGCCCCGGCACGTCGCACAAGAACCGCGTAACCGAGTGCTCCACCGCCAGCAGTGGCAACAGCGAGGGCGCCCCAACCGAGCTGATAGGGATGAAATCGCGATACTACATCAACGGCAACTACGTTGACGGCTACGGGGCCAACTATGACTGGCAAGGCGTGACTTACGACAACGGCCGCTCCACATTCACCGACCCCGCCGGACTCTACGGCGAGGGCGAGGGCGCTACCATCAACGTAAAGCTCGACGAACCGATAGATGCAGGCACAGTGACAACACACGACGCCCAGACGGCCTACGAGAAGGTGCGCCAGTACGCCGGGGCATCGCTCAGCCGCGACGCACAAGACGCACGCTATGCCGAGGAGGCCCTGCAGGGCATCGCTGTCTATACCGGCTCTGTCACAAAGCGCGCCGGGATGCTCGACGTTGTGGCCGACCAGGGTGGCTATACGCTGGCGTCGGCCAACCGCCCTGAGACGTTCGACGAGGACGGCGACGGCATCAGCGACTCTTGGGAGCGGGCCAACGGCTTGAACCCCAACGACCCCGACGATGCCACGGCATACACCCTCGACCCCGCCAAGTATTATACCAACATCGAAGTCTATGCCAACAGCCTCGTGCAAGACATAATGCTGGCCGGCAACTCCGATGCCATCACGGCCGTAGAGGAATATTATCCAAGGTACACAAAGACCGACGGAACCGTGGTTGAGGCAATCAACCTGCCCGACAACCTGCCGCAAGACCCCGATGACCTCGAAGACGTGGCCTCGGGAACAATCACCTGGACACTCTCTTCCGGCTCAATCGAGGACGCCTCAGTGTCTGCCGGGCTGGCCAACCACATCACCGCCACAAGCATGGAGATAGGTTCCAACCTAACGACCGACGGCACCCGCAACATCAATGGCGTTACATTCACCGAGCTGACCACCGCAAAGAAGCAGTCAGTAGCAGCAAGCAGCAATTGCGTGAAGTTCACCGTGACACCAGCCGGCGGCCTTTACTTCACGCCGACAAACGTCAAGTTCATGCTCTCGCGCATCGGAACGGACAGCGGCGTGTTCGACCTAGCATGGCAAAGCAACACGGGCGAGACGGCGATAGTGACCGGCGGAAGCATCAACCGCAACAATGAAGGAGGCGGATGGTACACTGATTTCAGCCAGGCCATCAGCGAGGTGGCAGCCACAACGGGCAATAACGCCATGCTGCTATATATATATAATGTGAACGACAGCAAGCAGACAGCCATCGCCAACGTGATAATCGAGGGCAAGGTGCAACAGGTTTCCACCGGCATCGACGACGTTTCGACAGCCGAACCGGCAACGGTCGAGTACTACAACCTGCAAGGCGTAAGGACTGCAACGCCTGGCAAGGGTGTCTACATCATGCTCACCAAGTATGCCGACGGCAGGCAGAGCGTGCGCAAGGTGACGCGCAAGTAACGCACACCTGCTCAAGCCAAGACATGAAACGAAAGGAAGCGGAGTGGCAACCAAGGGCCACTCCCTCCTTCTACCCTCCCCACCTGAGGGTCAAGCACTCTAACCTGCTTCCAAGAACTGTTTTCCAAGCAGACCGGAACTAACCATACAACAATAACAAAACAACCTAATCAAATGAGAAAAAGACTACTTTCACTCGCAGTGGCTGCGCTCTGCATGGCGGGAATCACCCCGGTGCAGGCACAGACCTACGACAAAGAGCCGGCCTCCGTGGCATGGAACTTCAACACAACGGCCGACTATGACAAGGCGACCACAGTCACACCCGACGGCGGTTTCGCCACTACTGCCGTCAACATCGGCGACATCGAAGTGACAGGAACAGGCACAGGACAGGCCACCGACGCCTCCGGCGAGAAGGTAACCTTCCTGAAGCTGCGCCCGTCGGGCTCGACAAAAGCCGTCCAATGGACCGTCACGCCGTCGCGCGGACTGACGTTCACCCCTACTAAAGTGAGCGCATACATACAGCGCTTCGGCACCGACGCTGAGAATGGTGTCGTTGTCACGGCCCTGCTTGCCGACGGCACGACCGAAGACCTCGGCACTTTCACCGCCCCACGCAACAACAAGTCGCAGGCAGACGACAAGTTTGGCAGCAGCGGCAACTACACCAACCGCTTCGAGATAGAGCTTAGCGCAGCCCAGCAGCAGGCGCTTGCCACCACCGGCAGCTTCACCCTGCAGGCCACCGTCGGCGTGGGCGAGACCAAGGAGGGCGGCTTCAGCGACGTGCGCATAGAGGGAACTCTCAGCGGAACGAAGGAAGTGGTGGATATGTTCACCCTGACTGCCACCGCATCGCCCGCTGAGGGCGGCACCGTGTCGCTCAGCCCTGCCTCCGATACCTACGAGGACGGCAGCGAAGTGACCGTTAGCGCGGAGACAAACTTCGGCTACAAGTTCGTGAACTGGACCGACCAGGACGGCAACGAGGTGTCCGCCGAGCCCGAGTTCAAGCACACCGTGACGGCAAACGCCGCGCTCACTGCCAACTTCGAGGCCGTGAACACCTACTCGCTGACCTACAACGTAGAGGGCGGAGGCAACGACTACATGGTCGAGCTGGCCCCGGCGCCTACCGTCATCGACGGCAAGAACATGTATGAGGAGGGAACCAACGTCATGCTCACCGCCTCTTCGAACAAGATCGTGACGTTCACCAACTGGAGCAACGGCGAGACAGCCTCGTCGATAACGCTCACCATGGACCAGGACCAGGAGATTACGGCAAACTACTCCGCCACGGACTACATCGTGGCTTGGGACTTCATAACCCCCGGTGCTGACAGCCGCAAGGCCGACTTCGCAGCGGCCGAGAACGACGCGGTGACGCTCATACTGCGCAACGAGGCCGGCGAGACCAGCGGCTGGCTCGACAAGAGCAAGCAGAACGGCGGCCCTTACGAGGGACGCTACGGCGCAGTGAACTGGCGCACCACCGGCCTGGGCGAATACTACTGGCAGACCATGATAAACGCCGAGGCCTTCAAGGACATCAAGGTGGCCTCGTCAATGCTCTACAACTACAACGCCTACACCAAGCAAGACCTGCAATACTCGCTCGACGGCGAGCAGTGGACAACCGTGGGCAGCTTCAACCTCGAAGGCGCGAAGAACTGGCAAGACCTTGAGTTCACCCTGCCTGCCGAGGCCAACAACCAGAAGCAGGTTTACCTGCGCTGGATTTCCGACAAGGAATCGCCCGTGGCAGGCACAACGTCTGCCAACGATGGAATCTCGCTGGCCGACATCTACATCACCGGCACGATGGAGATGGTCAACGACGGCACAGCGCCCAAGCTCCTCTCCACCGTTCCCGCCGAGGGCAGCTCCAACGCCTCAGCCAACGGAAAGATAATCCTCACGTTCGACGAGAAAGTGAAAGTGAAGGAAGGAGCCGTGGCCACGCTCGGCCTCACGGAGCTTCAGCCCACGGTGTCGGGCCGCACGGTGATGTTCGAGTACAAGGGGCTTGAGTACTCCACGCCTTACGTGTTCACCCTCCCCGCTGGAAGCGTGAGCGACCTCACGGACAACGCCCTTGACAAAGACATCGTGATAAACTTCAGCACGAAGACCCGCCCTGCCATAACCAAGGCGCTCTACGACTTCATCGTACCCGACGACGGCACCTTCACCGAGGCCATTGCTGCGGCAGAGAAGCGCGACGACACATCGAAACGCTTCCGCATCTTCATCAAGCAGGGCGACTACGTGATACCCGCCAGCCAGACCGAGACCATCGAGGGCTACGACGGCGTGATGTACCCCAGCCCCATCACACGCATCACCACACCCAACATATCAATCATAGGCGAGGGCATGGACAACACATCAATCGTGAACACCGTGCCTGACGTGGAGCTTGACAGCCAATACGGCCCGCAGAACCCCATCGAAGGCCTGCACAAGAACCAAACCATCGACCTCGGCAAGAACGCCACGCAGACCTACATACAGGACCTCACCATCCGTAGCGGCATGAAGGACAGCCGCGGACGCAACGGCGCACTTGAGGACGCATCCGACAAGACCATCTGCATGGACGTATGCCTCATGGGCTACCAGGACACATACCTATCCAACAACAGCAACGGACGCTTCTACTTCGAGGGCGGACGCCTGCGCGGCAACACCGACTACCTCTGCGGAAAGGGCGACGTGTTCTACAACGGCGTTGAGCTGATGATGGCCGGCAACGGCTACATCTGCGCCCCGTCGCAGCCCAAGCAGTATGGCTACGTGTTCAGCGGCTGTACCATAAAGGGCGAAAGCCAGGGCATCGACGGCCAGTATACGCTCGGCCGCCCGTGGGGCGACGGCACTCCCATTGCCCTCTACATCAACACCGTGATGGAGGTGCAGCCCAAGGCCGATGGTTGGAACGAAATGAGCGGCGGCTGGCCTGCACGCTTCGCCGAGTACAACTCGATGACAGCTAGCGGCACGGTGATAAACCTCGACAACCGCAAGAAGACTTTCGGCGACGGCCATGAGAACAACCCCGTGCTCACTGCCGCCGAGGCTGCCGGGCTGACCGTACAGAACGTGATGGGCGGCGGCGACGACTGGGACCCGACTTCGGCCACCGAACAGGCGTCAGCACCCAAGAACGTCACACTTGACGGCACCACCCTAACCTGGGACGCCAGCGACTACGTGCTCTGCTGGGCAGTATGCAAGGACGGCAAGGTAATCGGCTTCACCACCGAGCCTTCCTATACCGTAGATGACCCAGCCGCCTCCTACTCCGTGCGCGCAGCCAACGAGATGGGCGGACTGGGCGAGGCCACCGAGGCGGGCATAGCCGACGGCATAGCCACGGCCACCGATGCCACAGCCACAGGCAAGGCCGCATACTACAACCTTGGCGGCGTGAAGACCGACAGCCGCCAGAAGGGCATAACAATCCGCGTGAGCACGCTCAACGACGGAACCACCACTGCAACCAAGGTGATAAAGTAACCCACGGCCTTTGCCGCAAAATGCCACCCGGCACCACGCCTGCGGCAAGCCGAATGCACAAAGCCAATCCCCGCCCGGAGCGCACCGCAGCCCCGAGGCGGGGATTTTTCATGTCGCCTCGCAGCATCCGAAGTCTTTACATCAGCGCACCCGCAAATCGCCTCCTCGCCAAACGGCGCGCAAAACGCCCCGTTTGGCACTGCGAAACAGCCTTTTTTAGGCCGCGACGCAGGCCGTTTCGCAACCCTAAGCGCCCCGTTTTGCAATTATCAGTCAGCCAACAGGTTATGCCGACACGCCTCAAGCGGCATTTTATTTTACAAAAAATGCACCGCCCTCACCACAAGCCCACTTTTAACCAAAATCGGTAGTCAGGCTTCAAGCCGGCATGAATGCACAAACAGTCCGATGGCGTGGAAATGGGGCAATGCCTGCCCTAAAAGGCTTACCGAACGATTCGGGTTTAACATACAAAGCGGCAAATAAGCAAAAAATTTACCCCAAAGAAACAAAAATTACCCCGCCTTACACTTCGTTCACACTAAATTTGCAACTTGAAAATAACTAAAAACGAAAACAGCTCATGGAAACTACCATTGCATCTATCGTCACAGACTACAGGAACCATGCCAGCCAATGAATCACAGCGTGGTGCGACCCGACGGGAAAGGCCGCACCCCGTATGTTAACAAACCGTAAATCAGGAAGTGGGGCAATCAATTTATGAGAAAAATTAGCTAAATTTGCATAAGCGAATAATGCTGCAGAAACACTAAAAACCTGAAAGTGCCATCACACCGAGACTAAAACGAAAATCCACCAGTATCATGGCGGCATCCGTAAACGATACTAATAATTAAAAACTGAATATGAAACAACAAAAACTTACAAGAAAGTCAATATGGATATTATTGCTTTCGTGCTTCATGTTCCCCTCGTGCCAGGACCTTGACGAGTACTACGAGGACTCTGCCAACCTTGGCGGTGGCGGGTCCATATACAAGACTCTGACCGACGAGGGCAACTACAGCATTTTCCTCAAAGGCGCAGAGATAGCCGACTACAAGCCGATACTCGACGGCAAGTCCATCCTTACGGTCATGGCACCCGACGACGACGCCATGACACAGTACCTGCAAGAGAACTACGGCACGGCTGACATAACGCAGCTGCCTGCCGACGAGGTAAAGAAGCTCATCGGCTTCCACATACTCTACTACTCATTCAACAAGGAGAAGCTGGTGAATTTCCGCCCCAACGAGGGCGACGGCGCTACTGACGAAGAGCTGAACCTCAACGCCGGACTGTACTACAAGTTCCGCACCCGCAGCCAGGATGCCATATCGACAGCCTACGACGCCACCCGCAAGCGCAACGTGCAGGTGTACCACAACGAGCGGCTGCTGCCCGTGTTCTCGCACCGTATGTTCCAGACAAAGCTGATTGACGCCAAGGAGAACTACGAGTACTTCTACCCCGAGACGGGATGGACAGGCGACGGCGGCTTCAACGTGGCCAACGCCAACGTAACCGAGTACGAACAGATAGCCCGCAACGGATATATATATAAGGTAGACCGCGTGCTGAAACCCCTGGAGACCATCTACAAGGAACTGAAGAACGCCGGGAAGTACAGCATACTGCTCGACCAGTTTGACAAGAACGAGGTGTTCTCATACGACAGCATACAGACACGCGAGCTGCAAACCAGCGACTCGCTGTTCCACCACTACCACCAGTCGCCGCTTGTCAACATCGACAGCGAGTGGGGCGACGTGATGGACTACACGCAGATGAGCTCCCTCTCCTCCATGGGCTTCACCGTATTCGCCCCTACCGACCAGGCCATACAGAACTTCTACAATGAGTACTGGGCCTACGGTGGATACACCTACGACGAAATCCTGAACGACTCTGCCCTCATGTCGAGCGTATTGCTCAGCAGCGTCTACCCCACCTCAATAATCTTCCCCGGCGAGATAAAGAACGGCACTGCCGAGAACGTGTACGGCGAGATAATAAGCATCGACCCCGACGGCGTTCCGCAGGCCGACCGCATAGTGTGCTCCAACGGCCTGCTCTACGGCTGCGACGAGTTCACGCCGCCGCTCATGTACCGCGCCGTCACCGGCCCGGCTTACCAGTACAAGGACTACAGCAACTTCCGCATGATGCTCACAGCCTCGGGCATGAGCACCACGCTCACGTCGAACGCAGTGAAGTACACAATGTTCTTCCCTGACAACGAGCAGCTGTACAACAACGCCGGCATTGAGCTGGTGGGCGGTCAGCTGGTATCGTCGGCCGCGCCAAACGGCATGGGAAGCAGCACGCAGACCGCCTACGTGAACGGCCACGTGGCCAGCCCCATCGACGGCAACAGCGTGCTGCCCACAACAGGCACCAAGGTCATGCCGACCATGACGTCTGACTTCAAGCTCTACTGGTACATAAAAGACGGCAAGATAACCAACAGCATACTCAACAACAGCCGCCTGAAATATGCAGCAAACACCGTCACCGACGACCAGATATGGACTACATTTGAACCGCTGACCTACCTCGGCGACCCCGATGGGTGGTCAAACGGCCACGCCTACACATACGACAGGCTGCTCTTCCCGTGCGACTATTCATCGGCCCTGACCGACAGCAGGCTCGTGCGCCTCATGTCGTCACAGCGCTCCGACAAGGACACCGAGTTCTTCGCATGGATCAACCTGCTCGTAAAGGCCGGCATAGTAGACCCGGGCAGCGGCACGCTCGCCTCGACATTCACCCTGGAGAGCTGCTTCATGGTCATCCCCACCACCGAAGTGCTTGAGAACGCCATCCTCGCCGGCAGCATACCCGGCGTGCGCAAGATGGACGGCACCAACCCGACCGTGGGCGACGCGGCCTTCTTCGACTACATAGAGATAACCGACAACGCCGCACTGACGGAATACCTCAAGCTGTACTTCGTGCCGCTGTCAACGGCACCGTTCAGCAACTACCCCTACCTGGGCTGGGGCGAGAACACCGCCGACTACGGCGGACTGCCCACGCTGCAGCAGGAGACAGTGACCGAGGGCAGCTCCATCGTGATCATCTCGACAAACATGAACGTCTACGAGGACGGAGGCGCACTCTACGTGGCCATAGCAGACCGCAACACCGGCATCGACGGCAAGCGCGTCAAGGTGTCGGGGGCATACGACTACTTCCCGTTCATATTCGAGGACGGGCCGGCTCACTTCATCGAGGATGTTTTCTGACGCCACGCCCACCACAACGGAAACACTATAACACATCAATGAAGACAACATGAACAAGATAAGAAACATATTGGCAGTGTTGCTGCTGTGCTTGGTGCAGCAGGCAATGGCACAAAAGACGGTGACAGGAACTGTGACCGAAGACTTCGGTGGCAGCGCAGAGCCGTGCATAGGCGTCAACGTAACGTTCCAGAACGCCCAAAAACGTATCATCAGCGGTACTGTGACCGACTTCAACGGAAAATACTCCATAAAGGTGCCTGAAGACGAGAAAGGACAGCTCACGCTCGTGTTCTCGTACATCGGCATGAAATCGCAGTCGTTCAAATACACAGGCCAGACCACACTCAACGTGAAGATGGCCGGCAACGCCACCCAGATAAAGGAGGTGACCGTGCAAGGCCAGCGCGGCAGCCGCAACGAGATGGGCGTGACGCAGCGCCAGATGGCCTTCGCCACGCAGAAGATAAACATGGACGACATAACGGCCGTGTCGCCGGTGACATCAATAGAGGAAGCCCTGCAGGGCCAGCTCGGCGGCGTGGACATCCTAGCGGCCGGCGACCCGGGAGCCAAGAGCACCATCCGCATACGCGGTACAGCCACGCTCAACTCAAACGCTGACCCGCTCATCGTAATCAACGGTGTGCCTTACTCCACCGACATCGACGACTCATTCGACTTCAACACAGCCAACCAGGAGGACTTCGCCCAGATGCTCAGCCTCAACCCCAACGACATCGAGAGCATAGAGGTGCTGAAGGATGCTGCCTCTACGGCAGTATATGGTACCGGCGGTGCCAACGGTGTGCTGCTCATCACCACCAAGAAAGGTGCAATGGGCAAGACGCGCTTCTCGTTCTCCACGAAGAACTCATGGAAGTTTGAGCCTGAGTCGATGCCCATGCTAGGAGGTAACGACTACGTGGCCTACATACAGGATGCCATTTGGAACTCGGCCAACGCCCAGGGCCTCAACGGACAGGCTGGCCTGCTTGAATATCTTTACGACACCCCTGAAATAGGATACAACCCCGACTGGCGCTACTTCGACGAGTACAACCAGGACGTAGACTGGCTCTCGTACATCACACAGAACGCCTTTACAACCGACAACAGCTTCTCAATGTCGGGAGGCGGCGAGAAAGCCACCTACCGCTACTCGCTCTCTTACCTCAGCGAGGGCGGAACTACCAAGGGAACGGGCCTCACCCGACTGAACACCAGCCTCGACGTGGGCTACCGCTTCTCTGAGAAGATAACCGTGAACGCCGAGTACACATACTCTGACTCCAAAAAGAAAGCCCCGTGGACTGACAACCTGCGCGCCGAGGCCATGCGCAAGATGCCTAACAAGAGCCCTTACTACATAGACGACGAGACAGGCGCCATGACAGGCACTTACTTCACCCGCCAGAACAGTGAGGAGTTCCAGGGCGCGTTCGACGAGGACAAGAACTTCCACCCCATCATCATGGCAGAGGACAGCTACAATAACCTGCGCACCCGCGAACAGAAGATGACCGTGAGGGGAAACTATTACCCACTGGAGCAGCTGCAGTTCAGCGGATATGTCTCAATGAAATACAAGACGCAACGCACGGAGTCGTTCCTTCCGCAGGAAGCCATAGGAATATCTACCGCTGTGGACGCCACCGAGGCCACCGGCGACAACGATACGAGGACATACGCAAACCGCGCGTCGAACTCTTACACCAACAACTTCTCGCTGCAAACCGAGATAAAGGGTATGTACACCGACTCGTGGAACGACAATATGCACCAGTTAACGGCCGCAGCCATCTGGCGCACGTCGCAGAGCCGCAGCTCTACGTCTTCGGCCACACGCTACAACGTAGGCTCAGCCAGCCTCGCCGACCCGGCTGCGGGCAGCGGCATACTGCTTGAGCAAGGCTCAGGCTCGTCGGAGGTGCGCAAGCTCTCGGGCGTGGCCAGCGTGGTATACACACTGCTCGACCGCTACACCGTGAACGGAACGCTCAACTACGAGGGCAACTCGAGCATAAGCCGCGAGCACCGCTGGGGCATATTCCCCGCCATCGGCGTATCATGGCAGTTTGCCGACGAGCCTTTCATGAAGTGGTCAAAGGACGTGCTCACGGAATGGAAGTGGCGCGTGAGCTACGGAGAAAGCGGCAACCCGCCAAGCGGAACGTCACCCTACGTTGGCACATACGTGTCTGAGGGCCTCTACATGACGGGCAACGCTATCACCGCCAGCACCATGCAGCTGAACAACCTTAAGTGGGAGCGCTCGGCTGAGTGGAACCTCGGCTTCGACTTCAACCTGTGGAACGGCAAGCTGACCGGTTCGTTTGACTACTACAACAAGAAGACCAACGACCTGCTGCAAAAGAACTACGTGGTGTCGAGCGACCTCGGCTACACGGAGCACAAGCTCAAATACTACAACGCCGGCTCACTGCGCAACAAGGGCGTGGAGTTTCGCGCCGACTGGCAGGCACTCAACACAAAGAACTGGAAACTGCGCGTTAACTTCAACGTAAGCCACAACGAGAACGAGATTCTCAGTATGCCGGGCTACGCCGAGGAGAACTACACTCTCAACAACGGTGAGTACGCAACACGCATCGTGAGCGGCGCTTCGGTAGGCTCGTTCTTCGGCTACAAGTACCTTGGCGTTTACCAGAACACGGAGGACACCTACGCCAAGGATGCCGAGGGCAACACCATGTACGACCTGCAGGGCAAGCCCATCATCATGTCGAACGGAACATACCGCTGCTACCCCGGCGATGCCAAGTATGAGGACATAAACAAAGACGGCAAGATAGACAAGAACGACATCGTATATATAGGCAACAGCAACCCGCAGCTGCAGGGCGGCGCAGGCATCAACCTGCGCTACAAGGACTGGAGCCTCACGGTGTTAATGCACTACCGCCTCGGCCAGAAAATCGTAAACCGCGCAAGGATGAACGCAGAGTCGATGATAGGCAGCGACAACCAGTCGACAGCCGTGCTGCGCCGCTGGCGCAACGAGGGCGACCAGACCGACATACCGCGCGCCCTCTGGGACTACGGACTCAACTACCTCGGGTCTGACCGCTTCGTGGAGGACTGCTCGTTCCTCCGCCTGAAGACGCTCTCGCTGAGCTACAACCTGCCGAAGAAGTTCTGCCAGAACCTCGGCCTCACCTCAGCCAACGTATTCATCACTGGCTACGACCTGCTCACATTCACCGACTACACAGGACAAGACCCTGAGGTAAACCTCCCGTCGAGCGTCACAGACCTCGCTGAGGACAACTCACAGACCCCGCGCAGCCGCCGCGTGGCCATGGGCGTAACCATCAACTTCTAAAAACAGCACAAGTATGAAAAGCTTTAAGACAATCATAATAGCAACAGCCGCGGCACTAGGCCTCACGGCGTGCAACGACTATCTCGACATCATGCCCGAGAACTCGCTCCCGACGGAAAATATGTGGACGAAAAAGAGCGACGTGGAGTCGGCACTCTTCGCCGGGTACTACCACCTGCGCTCATCAATCACGTCGCACCTCATCCCGCTGGGCGAGCTGAGGGCCGGATGCGTGAAGAGATATTCGGCCAACGACCTTGACAAACTGGAGATAAAGCCGACAAGCGGCGACTTCACCGACTGGAACATATTCTACAAGATAATAGCCGATGCCAACGGCGTGATAGCCAACGCAGGCAAGACACGCGAGAACGACGCCACATACACAGAGGAGGAAATGAACTCGCACCTGTGCGAGGCTTACTTCCTGCGCGCACTGTCGTACTTTTACCTCGTGCGCAACTGGCGCGACGTGCCGCTGCGACTGACGCCGGTAGAGAGCGATGATGCTGAGCTGTACATCACGCAAAGCCCGGAGTCGACAGTCATCGCCCAGATAAAGGACGACCTACAGACGGCAATAGAGCTTAACGCCGCCAAGGAGACATTCGACACCACGTGGGAGACCAAGGGACGCGCCACGATATGGGCCATCTACGCACTGATGACCGATGTATGTATGTGGAACCAGGAGTTCGACGAGGCGATAAGGTATGCCGACATGATTCTTGAAAGCAACTCGCCCTACGCACCGCGCTTCATGGCCACGGCTTCACACTCCAGCTGGTTTACCATCTTCAACCCCGGCAACAGCGAGGAGTCAATCTTCGAGCTGCAATATTCTGCCAACATGACCGACGGAACAAGCTACCAGACGAACGACCTGCCGAACCTGTTCTACAACGACAACACAACGACATACCAGCTTTCGGAGAACCTCACGATGGAGCTTAACCAAGATGCATCGGACATCATGGCACGCTTCTACGGCGACCCGGACATGTATGTACGCACACGCTACGGCAGCTACGTAGGCCAGGAGAACTCGTCAATAGGGTATGTGTGGAAGTATCTCGGCGGAACGACCGTCACCGAGCCGCGCACCACACAATACTACGACCCGAACTTCATCATCTACCGCGTGTCGGAAGTGATGCTGATGAAGGCTGAGGCCCTCGTGATGAGAAGCATGGGGCAGAACATCGACGACAACACTGCCGCGCTGGCAATAGTGAACCAGATACGCAACCGCACCAACCTGCTCGACGCCACAGCCGGGCCTACATCAGGGCTGAGCGACATTCTCCAGGCCATCATCCACGAGAACATCCACGAGTTCATCGGAGAAGGCCGCGCCTGGTATGACTTGCTGCGCGTAGGCCGCTACACCGACCCGACAGGCGCAACAAACTTCGTCACAGAGTTCTTCATCAACAATGTGGTGAACTACAACCTCACAGCCAGCGAGAGCAAGATACGCTCCGTGCTCCTCGACAAGAACGCATGGTATCTGCCCGTCAACGACGATGAGATACTCCACAACGACAAACTCGTACAGAACCCATATTACGAATAACCCATTATCCACGGATGAACATGAAAAAGATATTGCTATCAATAACCGCCATGGCGGCTCTCCTGGCCGGATGCTCCGACCCCAACGAGGACAGCCTGTTCGTTCAACCAACGAACATTGAGGAGGAAATGTCAATGACGACAATACTTGAAAACTCGCCTGAGACATACTCGCTGTGGATTGACCTGCTTAAATACACCAACTACTACAACGCCTTGAAAGACGCCAACGCCACAGCAACGGTGTTTGCACCTAACAACGAGGCCATAACAAAGTTCCTCGCAGACAGAGGCGTTGCAACAGTGGAAGAACTTGACTATGACTATGCACGCAAGGTGGTGCAGAGCCATATCATCGACTGGCAGGGCGGAAGCAGCTTAGTGTACGACTCCACACTGATTGAATACGCAAGGAAAGGGCAATACATCGAGACGCAGAACCTGTTTCACCAGTACCTGACCCTTACCTACGGCTACAAGGAAACTGACGTTGACGACGATGAGCGGACTGATAACATCTACAGCCCCGACAGCATCTTCATCAACAACCAGGCAAAGATAGGACGCTTCACAGAAGCAAAAGGCTCAAATGGCAACATCTTCATGATGGACGACGTAATAATCCCCAACGCTGAGAACATCGTGGAGAAACTCGAAGTGCTCGACGGAGAAAACAACACGTTCAAAATCTTTGCCGACGCAATTAAGGCCGACCCAGAAATTTACAAGATGGCTACCACTGAACGCGACACCACTACCGGCGTAGGCGGAGTGCAGGTGATAACTGCCTACTACTACACTTGTTTCGCAGTGCCAGACCATATCATGAACAGCGCAGGCGTGACCGACGTGGCAAGCCTGAAGCAATGGCTCATGGACAACAGCAACGGCGAGGAGGTTGACCCGGACACCGCACTGAACCATTACCTGAAGTACCACTTCATGCCTACGCAATACACAATGGACGAGGTGTTCAACTTCAACGACCCGACAGAGACCCTGATCTACGACACACAGTATACGGGCCAGGCTTTCATTGCCAACCTCGTGAACAACAAGCGCACCATCAACACCAACATCCCCGTTGTGCGCAGTGACATTGAGGCAAGCAACGGCCTGATAACCAAGGTCGGCGGCATGATGCCTGTCTACCACCCGGAACCTGTCAACGTAAAATGGGACTTCCTAAACAGTGCCGACATAATCACCATGGTCAACAACTGGGGTGCCGCCAACGCATACGGCAACATATTCACCAGCGCATTGACCAACCAGGAGCGGCAGTTCGACCTCAGCGATGAATACTACGACGGCGAATATGGCACACCGACATCGTTCACATACGAGCTGACGGAGACCTCAGCCAGCACTCGCAACTACCGCCGCATAGGCTTCATGAAAGAAGCTTATACAAACGCAGCCCAGACAACAACGCCAAAGCACGGTGCTTACATGAACAACTACCTTGTGCTCAACCTCGGCTTCGCAGGCTGGATAGAGTTCACCACGCCTACAATCATCGCAGGCAAGTACAAGGTGGTGCTCCATTACATCAAGGATCCGCTGCTCGCATCGCTGTTCACTTCGGGTACGCTTGTGCAGTGCAACCTTGACAACGACAACTACCAGACACTCAACTATCTATATCGCGGCCTGGGCGTTATGCCACTCTACGGGTCAGAGGATATGGAGCTATGGCGCGAAGTAGAGTTCGACGGCTCGGCCACGCACAAGTTCCGCATCACTATGCGCGACATCCAGGCCAAGAACCTGGGCAGCTACCACTTGCGTCTCGACTACGTGGAATTCATCCCGATAAACTAAGCGACATCAACATGACAAACGAATAAACTAAAAACATTCGACATGAAAAGAATATATAAAGTTTTCCCAATAGTGCTCATGGGATGCCTCATGGCAACATCATGCTCGTCTGACTGGGATGACCACTACGACGAGGCAGGCATCACATTGGCCGATGGCAGCAGTGTCGTCATATACAATGGCAGCATAACCGACTACATCGGCGGCACAAACGACCTGAGCAAGATGAACGCCCTGTTCAAGCGCAACGGCATCTTCACCACCACACGCGCCGACGGGCAATATACATTCATCGTCTGCACGGACGCTCAGTATGACGAGAGCAAAGTGACCGATGAGAAAGCCTTCGCAGAGCAATGCGTGGCCGACATGGCCGTAAACCCGGCAAAGCTAACCGACGGCTCGAACATCAACACACGCTCAGGAAAGAGCGTTTGGGTGTATGACGGCGGCAAGAAGCTTGACGACTACACCATCACAAAGGTGGTAAAGGCAGCCAACGGCTACATATATTATGTGGACGGAACAATACCCGTGCGCCAGTCTGCATACGAGCTGCTGCTATCGCTCGGCGACGAATACTCGCGCTTCAAGGAGCTTGTAACAGCTTACGACTACCCCTACTTCGACAGGGAGAACAGCCAGCCAATCGGTGTCACCGACGACGGCCGCACAATCTACGACTCCGTGATAGTGACAAAGAACACGCTCATGGACCGTTACGACGAGAACGGAACCGCCACATGGAATATGCGCAGCGAGAGCTACACCACGACAATGTTCATACCAAGCAACACGCAGATTGACAACGCCATAAAGGCCGCCATGGACAGCATTCCGCTCTGGCTCAACCGCCAGGCCACCGATGCCGACCGTGAGAAATTTGAAGAATGGATAGTGAAAGCCTGCTTCTCCGACAAGCGCCTCGAACCGGCAGACGTAAGCGGCAACGCCCCCGACTTCCAGTGCGTGGGCGGCTACAAGGAAGTGATAGACGAGACATCCGACCTCACGACATACAGCAGCGTTGAGGCATCATGGTGGCGTCCATCTGTTCAGACAGTAGATGCAGCCAACCCCGTGACGCTCAGTAATGGCATTGCCTACTACTGCACCAACTTCAAGATACCCAACCACATCGTTATCTATCGCATAAAGTCGCGTTTCTACGAATTGTGGAACAACATGACGCCGGCACAGCAAGCCCAGTATTTCCGCTGGACAAACTGGGTTGACCCGCTTATTGTCAACGAAGCTCAAGGGCAGTTTGACCTTATCGCCGCTGGCTCTACTGTCACCACAAACACACAGTGGCCGACAATATACTACAACGTGCTGACCGCCATCCCAAGCGAGGAAGCCATGGCCGAAGGCCTGCCATGCAGCGTTGAATACGACGGCCTTGTATGGAACTCGACTGACCAAAAAATCTATGAGTGCCACCTGCCAGCCGGAGAATATTACCTGCGCATGGGCTTCAAGCACTCATTGCTCTACTCGCTAAGCATCGCGTTCAACGACCGCTGGCTAGTGCAAGACATGAATATGCACGCGACGGGTTCCGACTTCCACTTCGACCGCGGCGCAGCCAGCCCCGTGCCACACTACGGCGAGGAGACAGGCATCGCCTACCCCGAGGGATTCGATGTTGACTACTGGCAGAAACTCAACGACAAGGCCATAGCCTACGATACCGACGGCTACACCGTCGGCGTGGTTACGATGCCTAAGTCGGGCAACTTCCGCATCCGCGTCACATCAAACGACATGGCCCGCATCTACAAGGCCCAGCTCGACAGCGGAGTCGTACTCAACCGCGACAAGAACAACGTGAACCAGCTGATGATGTATCACTGGTGCTTACGCCCCACTCACAATAACTATTAATACCTACGAACATGAAGAAAGTCTATATATTGGTAGCATCCTGCCTCATGATGGCAACCACGGCCACGGCGCAGAAAGGTGAGGTGTGCTCAATGATAAAGAGCACCGACGGGCAGCCCGTGAGCGGTGCCATCATCTCAATTGTCGGCGACAGCGTCACCGCACTCTCTGATGAGCGCGGCCACTTTGCCCTCGCCACAGGCATCAAGAATGCAGTGGTGACAATCAAGGCCGAAGGCTTCTACCCCAAGGAAATGCCACTGAGCTTCCTCCGCAGGCAGTCTGGCAAGACATCTGCGACAATAACTCTCATCCCGACAGACGAGAAGCTGCACTCCCAGACAGTGAACACATTCTATGGAAGCATGGACTACGACAGCAAGCCATCCTCCATATCATCGGTTGAGAGCAAGGACTTCACCGAGAAGCTCGACCTCGCCACAGCTATGGGCGACGGCGTAGCCGGTCTACAAGTGATTGAGAAGAGCGGCATGCCCGGCGAAGGGTCATACATGAACATCCGAGGAATCCACTCGTTTGTCGCAGAGAACAATCCGCTCATCGTCATCAACGGCGTGCCCTACCTTGGCAGCCAAGATGTGTCGGGCGTTATCAACGGCTATTCGCGCGGCATGCTCTTCGGCTACGACCCCAAGGACATACGCAGCGTCACGGTGCTCAAGGGTGCCGATGCCGCCATGTACGGGTCGTTGGGCAGCAACGGCGTGATACTGGTTGAGACACAGCAGGCCAACTCAAACAACCTCGAGACGCGAATGTCGTTCTCAGGCTCTTACGGATTCAACATCCGCCAGTCGAGCCTGCCCGTGCTCAACTCCACGCAGTACAAGAACTACATGAAAGACATTGGCCTCACGCGATATCCTACCATGGAATCGCTCACCGCCGACTACCCGTTCCTCCAGAACGGCAGCTACCCACAATCATACCTCTTCAACGAGGACACAAAGTGGATGGACGACATCCAGCACACGGGCTTCACGACCGAGAACCTGTTCCGCGTGGAAGGCGGTGACGAAATCGCCAAGTACAACATATCGTTCGGATACACAGGCAACCAGGGAACGCTCCGCAACACAAGCACAGACCGCTTCCACACGCTCATCAGCGCCGACGTGCTCGCCAGCCGCAAGGTAGACATCTTCACAAACGTCGGCCTGGCCTACATCACCAGCGACCTTCAGAACATGGGCATGGCGGAAGAGACCAACCCGATGCTCGCCGCTTACCACTCCATGCCGCTGATAAACGCCAACGCCAAGCAGACCGACGGCACCGTGCTCGGCAACCTTGCCTCGTACAACTTCTGGAACACATCGTCAAACCCGATGTATGCCTACGACAACGTGAGCAACCCTGTCGCCATCGTCAGCACCCTAGAAGGAAAGGACAAGATTTACGACGTGAACACACAGATTGGCCTCAACTTCAAGTGGAACGACTACCTCACGCTCACCGCAATGGCCAACCTCTACTACAACTACACCGAAGAGACACTGTTCATCCCGGGCATGACCGACAACGCCATCATGCCGCAAGTTTACGGCACCGGGCGCAACAAGGTGGCCAACGGCGTGACGACGCTCGATGTCAACACATTCAGCCTCCAAGGTCGCTACAGCCGGATATTCAACCGCGTTCACGACCTCAACGTACTGGCCTCTGCACGCATGATAATGAAAGACTACGAGGTTGACATCTCCGAAGGCTACAACACAGCCAGCGACGACTACCAGACGATGGACAACACAACCAGCGAGAAACTTTCATTCGGCAGCCTCACCGAGTGGAATTACATGGGCTTCAACCTCCACGCAGACTATACATACAACAACCTCGTCCGTGGTGCCGTTGGCATGGCACTTGACGGCACTAGTGTCTCGGGCGCAGATGCTCCGCGCTGGGGCTTCTTCCCCTCCGCCAGCGTTACGTTCATGGTGGCAAACCTCGGCGTACTCCCGTCGTGGGTGAACAAGCTCAACGTCTCCGTTGAGGGAAGCCTCTCGGGCAACAGCCGTTTCTCAGCAAACTACGGCAAGAACTATTACGTAGGCGGCAACTTCTTCGGCATCGGCTCCATCAACCGTTCAAATATGCCGAACACCAAGCTCGAGTGGGAGAAAAAGTCGCAGCTCGACCTTGGCCTCGACCTTGCCCTCTTTGCCAACCGGCTCAACATCGGCTTCACCTACTTCACCAACCATGCCTACGACCTGCTGCTCAACAGCAATGTCTCGGCTGTATATGGCTCATACGACTACTACGAGAACTGTGGCACGATCAACACCAACGGCATCGAGGCTTCACTCCGCGTCAACGCATTCCACACCAAGGACTGGGATATCGTCATCGGAGCCAACATAGCCACGGCCAACAGCACCATCAAGTCGCTCGGCGACGCACAGAGCATGGTAATCGAATATACAGGCTACAACAACGATGACGCCGAGATGATAATGGCCGTAGGCTCCAACCCATACGAGTTCTATGGATACCAGACCAACGGCATCTACGCCACCACAGCCGAGGCGCAAGCTGCCGGGCTGACCAACAGCAGCGGCGATGCCTACCAGGCAGGTGACGTGCGCTTTGTCGACCAGAACAACGATGGCACAATCGACGAGAACGACAAGGTGAGCCTCGGCAGCAACATGCCCGACTTCTATGGAGGCATCAACCTCTCGCTGCGCTACCGCCGCTTCGTGCTCGACGCCAACTTTGCCTACTCCGTCGGCGCAAAGGTCTACAACGCCACTCGCCGCGAAATGGAGTCGATGGACAACTTCTACAACCAGTCTACCGCCGTGCTAAACCGCTGGCAGGTGGAAGGCCAGCAGACCACGATGCCCCGCGCCAACTACGGCGACCCACTGGGCAACAACATCTTCTCCGACCGATGGATTGAGGATGGCGACTACCTGAAACTGCGCAGCGTCAAGCTGTCTTACAACTTCGACATGCTGTTCAACTTCATCCGCTCCGGCAACATCTACGTGGCAGCCGAGAACCTCTTCTCGCTCACCAAGTACCTCGGTAGCGATCCCGAGTTTGCATATTCATACTCAGAGCAGCTGCGCGGCTTCGACTACAGTAAGATGCCACTGCCCATCACCGTAAGGGTAGGATTCAACATCAACTTCTAATCATCACCATTAAAGTATCAAGTCATGAACATCAAAAATATCATACCGGCGATAGGACTACTTGTGGCAGCGGTAGCGTTCAACTCGTGCGACGATTACTTCGACACCGACCCGAAGAACATCATCAACGAGAAAGACTACATCGCCGAAGAAAACGAGATGTACAAAGGCTTCCTCGGTATATTCAACCGCATGCAGGAAGCCGGCGACCACGCCATCTTCCTCACCGACACCCGCGGCCCGTTGCTTGAAACCACCGACAACGCGCCAGCCGAGCTGAAGTCCATTTACTATTACAACGAGACCAACGGCAACAGCTATGCCGACCCAACTTGCTACTACGCCATCATCGTGGCCTGCAACGACTATTTTGCCAAGATGGCCGACTACCACCGCAATGTAGGCGGCATGACCGAGATTGCCGAAGAGAACTTCCCCGCACTCATCAGCAGTGCCATACGCATCAAAGTGTGGGCCTACCTCATGCTCGGCAAGATATACGGCGAAGCCTACTGGTTCGACGACCCCCTCACCGAGAAGAAAGACCTCACCGACGGCTCAGTGTTCACACATTGCAACATGAAGGAGCTGGCCGACCGCGCCATCAACCTGCTTGAGAGCGGCATGACCATCGACGGCATCCACGTTCCCGCCGACCTTGAGGTAAGCTGGTACAAGTGGATTGACGAGGAGGAGCAAGACGCCAGCCTCTACCGCTATTGGGAATACCTCACCCCGCCTGCGCTCGTGCTCAACGCCGAGTTCCGCTCATGGCGCGCCAGCTATGTCGACGAAGCAGCCGCACAGGCCGACTGGCAGTGGATACACGACAACATCCTCTCGTTCATGTACGACTACCAGAACGGAACCAACGAGCGGGCATTGGAGCGCCTCACCAACACCGACCTGCAAGGCACGTCAGACATATTCCAGCTCAACAAGAAGATGCAGAGCGACAACTACGGTGCCTACCAGAACATCTTCTACACCGACCGCGTTGGCCTCATGACCCAGCTGCTCAGCGGCATCATGTACGACTACGACAACCACCAGCGCAACCGCCTCGTGCAGTACTTCTGCCCCGAATATCCCGATGCAGAGTCGTTCTACCTGCAACCGTCAGACCATGGCGTCGGCCTCTACAACGAGAGCGACATCCGCGGACTCACGCAAGGCTGGACCATGCGCACGCTCGGCGGGCAGCGTTGCGTCAGCAAGTACTACTACGGCTACAACTTCACCACCCGTGCATATGAGTACCTCAACAACGAGGAGATATTCAAGATTGAGCCTACCATACCGACGTTCCGCGCCCACGACCTCCACTTCCTGCTCGCCGAGGCAGAGACCCACCTCGGCCATTTCGAGCAGGCATACTGGATTCTCAACCAAGGCTTGAGCACACGCTTCCCCGACAAGAAGATGCCCACCGACGACCCAGCCTGGGACTACCGCTACGACCCATGGGTGAGCGCGCCCAATGGCGGCTACGGCAACCTCGGCTTGGCCGGCACAGCGTCAGGCACCATCCACGAACTGCCCTTGCCCACCGACGACGACTGGAGCAGCTACACCGAGGACCAGCTTAAGGAAATGTACGACTGGGCCATTGCCGACGAGAACGTAAAGGAATACATCGCCGAGGGCAAGTCGTACAGCTATATGTGCAAGATTGCAGAGCGCTATGCCAACAGTGCCTACCGCAGCGGCAGCCAGGAGAAAGCCCGCGACAGCGTCGCCGTTCGCCTCGCACCCAAGTACGCCGCCAACGGCCGCGCGCAGAAGGTGGAAAGCGCCATCAAGACCCATGGCTACTTCATCAACTGGCAGCTGAGCGAAATCAGCGGCAGCAAGGCCGACGAAGAGGCGTCAACCACGCCAGGCACAGACACAAACCAGCCATCAACTGAAGAATAAACAATGACATAATGCCACGAATGGCGGGGCAAGCCGCCCCAAAGCAGCAAGCCCCCGCCTTCAGGCAAGTGAGAACAGAAATTATCAATATCTATCAACCAACTTAAAATTTTAAAGCAATGAAAAGACTTACTTATCTGGCTCTCGCAGCCATGACGCTGGCCCCCGCGACAACGTTCGCCGCCAGCTGGTCAGAAGAGGTCACAAATGCTGATGAGTTCAAGGCAAGGTTCAACTCCATCGGTGCAGGTATCGAGGGAGAGACCTACGAAATCATCTGCAACTGGGATCCAACAGAAATGGTGAGCGTAGGCAAGCTGAAGCCTACCATGACCAAAGGCAAGCTCATCATCCGAAGCAACGAGACCGACTTCGACAAGATGCCGCAGCTCCAGATTGCCTTCGAGTGGGCAGCTGATGCTCCAAAGGTAGCCACAGGCGAAGGCAAAGGTTCATCAGTGATCATCCAGAACATGAACATCGTCGGCACTGGGTCATACGTCATCGACAACCGCCGCTCAGTGTTCATAGACACCTTGGCACTGCGCCGCTGCGACATCCACGACAACGTGCGCTCCGTGCTCCGCTATGACGGCGACAAGCAAGCAGACGGCCTTGAGCGTGCTGAAATGTCCATCCACTGCATCGAGGTGAGCGAGTGCAAGATTCACGGCCAGGCTCAGGCTTCCGGTGACAACTGGTCGGTATTCCGCACATTCATGCCGCTGGCAAAATTTGTCATCAAAGACAACATCTTCTACAACATGCCTTACACCAAGAGCTTGTGGGAGACCCGCGACCAGAATGAAGGCCAGACCGAAGTGATATTCCAGAACAACATGGTGCTCGTCGGCGAGAACAAGGATATGCATTCCGGCGGATTCACTGTGCTTGCCGCAGGTGCGAATATCGCCCCTGGCTCTACATTCCACATCTACAACAACATCTTCGCAGGCCCGAAGGCTGGCTACAACATCTTCGAGAGCTATACTGGCACAAAGATAACAAATGCCGAAGGCGCAATGGTCCTCGCACGCAACAACGTGATTGATACTGAGACATACATGCCACTCATAGAACAGCAAAGCTACCTGGCAACACTCGGCACTCCTTCTACACTCATGTGGGGAGCAGACGGTATGACAGACGACAACATTGTGCTCAGCAGTGTCGCAGGCTTCTCATGGGAAACTGGCGCTACATTCCAAGACCCTGCCAACAACCTTTACAACCTGCTGAAGAACAACCCATGGTACACAAGCGGTGTCCTTGATGCAGCAAGCATACTTGGCGGTGTGAACATTGGTGCAACCTACATCGGCCCGTCCATCGCTTACGTTGACGAGTTCCCGACACCGGCTGCTATCAATATTACTGTAGAAGGCCCGTCATACATCACCTACTCTGTATCACCGGAGAAAGACGTTTACTATCTGGACGACGAGGTTACCATCACGCTCAACCCCGGCACGAACAACTACCTCACCAACCTCAACACCTTCAATGGATGGTCTGACGGCGTTACCGAGCTGAGCCGCACCGAGAAACTCACCGGCGACCTCAACCTCACGGCCAAGTTCACCGACAACCGCGACGTTGTTTCTGCCTTCACCCTCAACGGCATCACCAAGAACGGTGACTACACATCCTATGCAGCCGACGTTTACCTCGACATGGATCCCAGCTTCCAGAGCGTTGTATACGCAGTGGTTGTTGACACCACCGAAGCTACCGGCACACAGGAATCTCCGTTCCACTACATGACCGGCACGCCCAAGTCTATATTCCAGGCACGCCCGGCCAAGTTCGGCGAGGATCCCGTTGAGCTCCAGATGCCAATCCTCTCCAACCGCACCCCGGCCATCGCCAAGAAGGAAGCCCGCAACCACGCAGTGTTCGTAATCCCCACCAAGGGCATCACCGACCTTCACTTCTCGCTCTATGTAGGCACCGACAACAACGCCATGAGCAACCAGATTCTTGAGTTCTCCACCGACAGCACTACATGGACCAAGATTGCCGAGCTTGCTCCCGACAATCTGCTCCAGAACCTCGAGTGGGGCAAACTCGAGGCCGACCTGCCAGCCGAGGCCAACGACAAGGAGAAGGTTTACATTCGCCTCATGGGCGACATCACCAGCGAGCCTGTCTGCACTCCCGACGAGGGCATCGGCATGTGGATTGAGGGCATCGGCATCGTTGACGAGGTATACAGCGCAACCGACGGCTTCGAGTACTTCGGCAGCATCCTCATCACCGGCGACACCAGCAAGGCCATTACCGGCATTTCTGAGGTTGCCACCGACGAGCAGAAGTTTGACGAGAACGCCCCGATGTACAACATTATGGGTATGAAGGTTGCCAAGGGTACCAAGGGCCTCATCATCCAGAACGGCAAGAAGTACGTTGTGAAGTAATCATCAACAAACGCAACATAACAAAAACTCTATAAACGAAGCGCGCCGGATTTCTCCGGCGCGTTTCGTTTATCATTGATGCACCTGCGGCCATTGTGCATAGCACTAAGTAGCTGTTCAAAATTAACCGATACTATTGACCTTGCAGATGTCATACCTAAAGACCAAAATACACACAACATCCATACCGTATCATTCATTTCGACACATCACCCTAAAAATTGCCACCAAGCACAAATCACAGGAACAAAAAGATTATTTTAACCCTAAAACAGACATTTATCCCCCATAACATCGACAAATTAGCCATAACTTTGCCAAAGACATGGCAAGCCAAGCCACAAACTAAAACTATACATAATGAAACTAAAACTATTTTCACTAAGTGTACTGACACTATTGTTTTTCGCCATCGCCACCATAGAAGCCGATGCGCAGCCAAAAGAAAAGTTGCCCGCTTTCCCCGGAGCAGAGGGCTTCGGACGGTATGCGACCGGCGGCCGCGGCGGTGCCGTCTACCACGTAACCACGCTTGAGGACACCGGCAAGGAAGGCTCCTTCCGCTGGGCATGCGAACAGAAAGGGCCGCGCACAATCATCTTCGACGTATCCGGAACGATTTACCTCAAGCGCAGCCTGCGCCTGCGCAACGGCGACGTGACAATAGCCGGGCAGTCTGCACCGGGCCAGGGCGTCTGCATCGCAGACTATCCCTTCCAGATAGGCGCGAGCAACGTCATCATACGCTATGTGCGCTTCCGCCTGGGCAACCGCCACGTAGACCGCCACGAGGGCGACGGCCTCGGCGGCTGCGACCAAGAGGACATCATCATCGACCACTGCTCTGTGAGCTGGAGCATCGACGAGTGCCTCTCCATCTACGGCAACCGCAACAGCACCGTGCAGTGGTGCATAGTGGGGCCGAGCCTCTCCGACGCCGGTCACTCCAAGGGAGCGCACGGTTTCGGCGGCAACTGGGGCGGCAGCGGCGCGTCGTACCACCACAACCTCATCGTCCACAACACGTCGCGCACCCCGCGCCTCGGCCCGCGCCCCAGCACCCAGACCGACGAGCACATGGACATGCGCAACAACGTCATCTACAACTGGGGCGGCCACGGCTGCTACGGCGGCGAGGGCATGAACGTGAACATAGTAAACAACTACTACAAGCCCGGGCCTGCCACCGAACTGCGCCCCACAACAATACAGCAACGCATAGCGGGCATAGGGATACGCACCTCGCGCTACACCGGCCACGACCGCAAGCACCCCAACGTATGGGACAGGATGTGGCACGTATGGGGCAAGTTCTACGTTGACGGCAACGTAAACTCAAAGTATGACGAAGTGACGCGCGACAACTGGTCTTACGGGATATACAACCAGATAGACAACAGCTCTGTGGACAGCACATACACACAAGCCACGCGCGACACCATGCGGCTCAACAAGCCCATAGCCTTCGCCGCCGTAACCACCCACTCCGCCGAGGATGCATACACATTGGTGCTGAAATACGCCGGGTGCAGCAAGAGCCGCGACGCCTTAGACCGCACACTCATCAGCGATGCCCGCAACGGCAGCGCCACCTACACCGGCAAGAACTGTCCCCCGGGCATAGTCAACAACCAGGACGACTGCGGCGGATGGCCTGGGCTGATGCCCGGCAAGCCCATCAACGACGCCGACCATGACGGCATGGACGACGGTTGGGAGCGCCGCAACGGCTGCGACCCCACCACTCCCCGCGATGCCAGCATGACCGCCGCCAACGGATACACAAACATAGAGAACTACCTCAACAGTCTCGTGGCCGACATAACCAAAGGGCAGAACGCCAGGGGCAAGACTGAGGGGCTGACGGAGTTCTGAGCCGCGGCAGCCTACTGCCAACGCCTGCCGTTCCTCTGCAGCAAATGTAAAATTAATGCAAAACATCAAAACAAAAGGACATTTTCCACCATTTATGAGAGAAAGCCTCCCCTGAAAACAAAGAAAGTGGCTATCTTTGCATAACAGAAAGCAAGGCCCGGGCCGGCGATGACAAGCCAAGCACCTCAGCCTGTTGCGACACAAGTAAAGCATTAGAACCATATCGACAACTAAAAAACAGCTTTTTTATGAAACTAAGATTACTCACACTGGGCGCGCTTGCGCTCATGCTCGGCGCAGCTGCCACCGGCGACGCACAGGCACAGCCAAAGGAAAAGCAGCTGGCCTTCCCCGGGGCAGAGGGCTTCGGGCGTTACACCACCGGCGGCCGCGGCGGTGCCGTCTACCGCGTAACAACGCTTGAGGACACCGGCGAGGAAGGCTCCTTCCGCTGGGCCTGCGAACAGAAAGGGCCGCGCACAATCATCTTCGACGTGGCCGGTACCATCTACCTCAAAAGCGAACTGCGCCTGCGCAACGGCGACGTGACAATAGCCGGGCAGTCTGCACCGGGCCAGGGCATCTGCATCGCAGACTATCCCTTCCAGATAGGCGCGAGCAACGTCATCATACGCTATATGCGCTTCCGCTGCGGCAACCGCCACGTCGACAAGCACGAGGGCGACGGCCTCGGCGGCATGGACCTGCACGACGTAATCATAGACCACTGCTCCGTGAGCTGGAGCGTCGATGAGTGCCTCTCCGTATATGGCAGCAAGAACCTCACCGTGCAGTGGTGCATAGCCGCACAGAGCATGGTCAACGCCGGCCACTCAAAGGGCAACCACGGCTACGGCGGCAACTGGGGCGGCAGCGGCGCGTCGTACCACCACAACCTGATGATACACCACACGTCGCGCACGCCGCGCCTCGGCCCGCGCCCCAGCACCCAGACCGACGAGCGCATGGACATGCGCAACAACGTCATCTACAACTGGGGAGGCAACGGCTGCTACGGCGGCGAGGGCATGAACGTGAACATAGTGAACAACTACTACAAGCCGGGCCCCGGCACCGAGAAGCGCAACGCCACCATACAGCGCCGCATAGCCGGCATAGGCATACGCACGTCTGAATATACCGGCCACAACACAGCCAACCCCAACGAATGGGACAAGATGTGGCACGTGTGGGGCAAGTTCTATGTAGACGGCAACGTGAACTCCAAGTATTACGACGTGACGCGCGACAACTGGACTTACGGCATGTACAACCAGATAACCAACGGCAGCGGCGTTGACTACACCTACACACAGGAGACGAAGGACACGATGCGCATCGACAAGCCCATCGACTTTGTGGCCGTCACCACCCACTCTGCCGAGGATGCCTTCCAGAAGGTGCTCGACTACGCAGGCTGCCGCCGCCTCAGCACCACGCGCGACGCACTCGACCTCATACTCGTGGAGGATGCCAAGAACGGCACTGCCACCTACACCGGCTCCAACTGCGACCCGGGCTTCATCAACAGCCAGGACGACTGCGGAGGCTGGCCCGTGCTCACGGCTGCCAATGCTCCCGCCGACCTTGACAACGACGGCATAAGCGACCAGTGGGAGGATTTCCACGGGCTTGACCCCTCCGACCCGACAGACGGCAACAAGGTGGGTGAAGACGGATACACCAACCTTGAGCGTTACCTCAACAGCCTCGTAAACACCACCACCCTCTCGCAGAACGTGGGCGGCACGCAGCAGGGCTACATCATCTATGAGGACGGCAGCACCAGCATCACCGGCATCGAGGACATAAACGCCGACAAGCTCGCAGACAGCCGCAACGCCGACAACAACATCTACTCCATCAACGGCAGCCTCATCAAGGCCAACGCCTCTGCCGACGACCTCGACAACCTGTCCAAGGGCGTTTACATCCACAAGGGGAAGAAAGTTGTAGTAAAATAAGCCAACAAGCTGGCGGTGCTGCCCACCGCCAACTCAATCTCACACTTCATTGCGGGTTGCAATCCACGCCATGGCGTGATTGCAACCCGCTTGCATCTGGCCGGCATGGCACCACATCCAGGCAAACAGAAGCAGGGCTGTAGGCATCAATATCAGCTCCTTTGGGTGCAATTGCTCCACCAAACAGGCTCCCAACACGTTTTTCACCGTTTTTACAGCAAATTATCCACACCCGCATACAAGACATTTTGTAAATTTGCAATATGAAATGGTGCGCACGGCAGACCGGAGACCAGCCTCCCCTACCATCACGCACCACCCTCAGCCAAGACAAACGACAACTGACCATAAAGAATTATCAACACAGCAAGACGTATGAAACGACACCTATTCATTGCAACACTGCTGCTTGCGGCCACCGCCGCCCATGCCCAAGCGGAGCCGGCAAAGGACTTTGCCGCTTTCGACTACTTCGTTTATTCGGGCGATGACGACTATTACCGCCAGAACCCGCTGACAGACAGGAGCGCGTTCTTCAACCCCATCATCCCCGGTTTCCACCCCGACCCGGCCTTGTGCCGCGTGGGCAACGATTACTGGCTGGTGATGTCGACCTTTGGCTACTACCCCGGCGTGCCTCTCTACCACAGCCGCGACCTCGTGAACTGGACGCTCGTGGGCAACGTGCTCAACCGCCCGTCGCAGCTTCCAGCCCTCGGCGGGCAGGAAGTGGGCAAGGGAGGCATATATGCCCCCAACATAAACTACGACCCGCAAACCAAGACTTACTACATGCTCACCACCGACGTGGGCCGCGGCCACTTCTACGTGAGCACCAAAGACCCCATGAAAAACGAGTGGAGCGACCCAGTATGGCTGACCGCCATCGACGGCATCGACCCGGCCTTCTTCTTCGACGACGACGGCCAGGCATACATCATATACAAGGAGAGCACCGAGGGACAGCCCAAATGGAGCAACCACCGCTGCCTGCGCATTGTGCGCTTCGACCGCAAGACTGGCCAGACCGAGGGCCAACCTGTCAAGTTCCGCGAGGAGGGCGTGGGCCCAGAGGAACGCCTGGCGCGCAACGAAGGCCCGCACATCTACAAAATCAGGGACAAGTACTACATCATAGCAGCCGAGGGAGGCACCGGCAACTTCCACTCGGAGGTGGCCTACAGGGCCGACTCCATATTTGGCCCTTACACCCGCTGGAGCCGCAACCCCATACTGACGCAGCGCGAACTGAAGGCCGGCCGCACCAACCCCGTAACCTGCACGGGCCATGCCGACATAGTGCAGACGCCCGGCGGCGAATGGTGGGCGGTGTTCCTGGGCTGCAGGCCCGGCCCCGGAGGCGTGGAGCAGCTGGGCCGCGAAACGTTCATGATGCCAGTGAGCTGGAGCCGCGACGGTTTCCCTTACATCACGCAAGAGAAAGACACCGTGCCGCTGCGGCTGCGAATGGAGGGAGCGGAGCGCAAGGGCGAAGTGACCTTCGGCAACTTTACATGGCGTGACGACTTCGACGGGCAGAAGCCCGGGCCAGAGTGGCTGTCGCTGCTCGGACCTGCCGACGAATACACAAGCCTGGCAGACGGACATTTGTGGCTGAGACCCGACGAGGTGCTGCCCCAGGACAGGCGCACGCCGCCCATGCTCCTGCGCCGCATACAGCACCATAAGTTCACCGCCGAGACCCGCCTCTCGTTCGCCCCTTACCCCGGAGCCGAGGCAGGCATGGCCGTGTTCAAGAACGAGCAGCGTTACTACCGCTTCGGCCTCAAGCGCGGCATGGTGGTAGTGGAGCGGAGCGACAAGGGGCGCAGCACCACCACGATAGCCACAGTCAGCGTAGCCGAGAGCACAGGCGACATCATACTGCGCTCAACGTGCGACGGAGAGAAGTACGCCTTCAGCTTCTCGACCGACGGCGGTGCCACGTGGCAGACTGCCGCCGAGGATGTCAGTGCCTCGTTCGTGAGCCAGCGGGCAGGCGGCTTCACCGGCACCACCATAGGCATTTACGCCTACCGTGTATACCTCTGAGCCGGTAATAAATGACTACAAATGGCGTAACGGCAAGCAGCAAGGGGCATCCTGCGCCGCGAAACGGCCAGCATGGCGGAGCAAAACGGCCAGTCAGACACCGCAAAACGGCCAGTTTCAGTGCGGCAAACGATGCGCTCCGCAACGCCTTGAAGCTTAGGTAATTGCGCGCAAGCGTCAGTTAGGTAATGAATTTTTACAACAACAGACAAGCAAACAATATCATAACAAAAACTTAACGCAACAAAAACACAATGCGAAAAAAAAGTGCTATATTTGCAATTGCAACCGCCACAGCGGCCATGACCGCCGCCACAGCAGTGGCACAAAACTATAAATATCCATTCCAAGACCCGGAGCTGAGCTTCCACGAGCGCGCCAAGAATCTCGTGTCGCTGCTCACGCTCGATGAGAAGATAAACCAAGTGGGCCACCAGACGCTCGACATCACGCGCCTGGGCGTAAAGGGCTACAACTACTGGAACGAGGCCCTGCACGGCGTTGCGCGCTCAGGCCTGGCCACATCGTTCCCGTCGTCAAAGGCCATGTCGTCGTCATGGAACCTGCAGCTCATCTTCGACTGCGCCTCGGCAACGTCAGACGAGGCCCGCGTATATAACAACACGAAGCAGAAGGGGCTGATATACTGGTGCCCAACGATAAACATGAGCCGCGACCCGCGCTGGGGCCGCGACGAGGAAAACTACGGCGAAGACCCCTACCTCACCGGGCGCATGGCCGTGGAATACATACGCGGCATGCAGGGCGACCACCCGAAGTACTTCAAGACCGTGGCCACGGCCAAGCACTTCGCCGCAAACAACTATGAGAAAGGGCGCCACAGCACGTCGTCGGACATGGATGCGCGCAACCTGCGCGAATACTACCTGCCTGCATTCGAGACGGCAGTGAAGGATGGCAACGTGCGCTCGGTGATGAGCGCGTACAACGCCCTGAACGGCATACCGTGCGGAGCCAACCGCGAACTGCTCATCGACATACTGCGGGGCGAATGGGGCTTCGACGGGTTCGTGACGAGCGACTGCGGCGCAGTGGAGGATGTGTACAACAAGCACCACTACGTAAGCACCCCGGAGGAGGCTTCTGCCGTGTCAATGAAGAACGGCGAAGACCTGAACTGCGGCACCACGTTCCAAGACTACTGCAAGAAGGCCATAGAAAAGGGGCTCATGACCGAGGCTGACCTCGACTCTTCACTCACCCGCGTGTTCGAGGCGCGCTTCTCGGTAGGCGAGTTCGACGATGCCGCGCTGGTGCCGTGGCGCAGCATAGATGCCTCGAAGCTCGACTGCCAGGAGCACCGCGACCTGGCCTACCGCGCCGCACAGGAGACAATAGTGCTGCTCAAGAACAGCGGTTCGTTCCTCCCGCTCGACAAAGACAAGAGCGTGGCCGTCATCGGCCCGCTCGGCAACACCGTCAGCCTGGGCGGCTACAGCGGCTCTCCTGTCGACGTGACAAGCCCGCTGGAGGGCATAGCGGCCAAGATAGGCTACACAATCGACGACGGAACCATACAGTGCGAGGACTTCACGGGCAGCAACGTGCCTAGCTCCTCGAAGCGCCTCAGCATCGAAGCCAACGGCAGTTCGGGCAACGTCGGCTACATATACGCCGGCGACTGGATATCGTTCGACAAGGTGGACTTCGGCAACGGCCGCGCAAAGGTAAGCATATACTCCGGCGCGGAGAACGACAACGCCACGACGGTGAGCCTGTATCTCGACGACATGACGGGCCAGCCCGACGCAACCATCACCCTGCCTGCAACGGGAGACTGGGCAAAATACGAGACTACGGCAGCCGATGTAGACCCCGACGTGTTCAAAGGCACGCACAAACTCTACCTCGCCTTCAGCGGAGGCGACAAGTATTGCGCCAACATGGACTGGCTGAAGTTCTACAACGAGGGCGACGACAACCCGCTGGAGACCGAAGGCCCGCTCTATTATTACAAAGGCTGCGCCGTGACCGGCTCTGCCGAGACCAACATTGAGCGCGCCGTGGAGATAGCAAAGAAGGCCGACGTGGTGGTGTTCGCCGCCGGGACGAACCTCGAAGTGTCTGACGAAAGCCACGACCGCACGTCAATCGCCCTGCCCGGCGACCAGCAACGGCTGCTCGAAGCCATCTACGCAGCCAACCCGAACGTGGTGTTGCTGCTGCAGACGTGCTCGTCGGTCGACGTGAGCTGGGCCGAGCAGAACGTCCCGGCCATCGTAGAGGCATGGTACGGAGGGCAGGCACAGGGCAAGGCCATTGCCGATGTGCTCTACGGCGACTACAACCCGGGAGGCAAACTCACGTCTACCTGGTACGCATCACAGGCCGACCTGCCCAGCGACATGATGCAGTATGACATCCGCAAGGCCAAATATACATATATGTATCACGACAAGACGCCGCTCTACCCCTTCGGCTTCGGCCTGAGCTACACCACGTTCGCCTACGACAACCTGGCCGTAAGCAGCAAGCACATGGCCGCCGGCGACAGCGTGGTGATTACATTCGATGTGACGAACACGGGCAAGCTGGCCGGCGCAGAGGTAGTACAACTATACACACACGCGCAGTCTGAAATAGAAAGGCCGCTCAAGGAACTGAAAGGCTTCGCCCGCGTGGAACTCGATGCAGGCGAGACCAAGACCGTGAGGCTGGCCCTGCGCCACGATCAGCTGAGCTATTTCAACGACCAGACAAACACTTTCGACGTGGAGGAAGGCACCGTTGACATACTCATAGGGGCCAGTTCGGCCGACATACGCCTGCGCGACAAGGTAACGACCGAGGCAGCCACGGTGAAGACAACATACAAGAGCACCACCGACGGAATAGCAAACGCCGTAAGAAACCCTGCACTCGGGGGCAACAAAGTGTACACCCTGCAAGGCACTTGCGTAGGCACGACCGACAATATCGGGGCGCTGCAAGCAGGGATTTACATAATGAACGGCGACAAAGTGGCCTTAACAAAGAGGTAAACAGACAATGACAAAACCATAAAACGACAAAGAAATGAGAAAAAGCAAACTGCTGCTGGCAGCCATGATGGCCGTCGCCACCGGGGCGACGGCACAGAACCTGCCGTACCAGAACCCCAACCTGCCCGCCGAGGAGCGCGCCGAAGACCTGCTGGGCAGGCTCACGCTCGAAGAGAAAGCCAAGCTGATGATGAACGGTTCGCCCGCAATCGAGCGGCTGGGCATACCGCAGTTCGACTGGTGGAGCGAAGCCTTGCACGGCGTTGGGCGCAACGGGCTGTCAACAACCTTCCCGTCTTGCATCGGCATGGCGGCCTCCTTTGACGATGCCCTGCTCGAACGCATCTACTCGGCGATAAGCGACGAGGCCCGCGCAAAAAACACCGCGCAGAAGAAGAAAGGCAAAGTAGGCAAGTACCAGGGCCTTTCTTTCTGGACGCCGACAATCAACATATTCCGCGACCCGCGCTGGGGCAGAGGCCAAGAGTCATACGGCGAGGACCCATACATGAACTCGCGCATGGGCCAGGCCGTGGTGCGCGGCCTGCAAGGCCCCACCGGCCACAAGTACCGCAAGCTGCTTGCCTGCGCCAAACACTTCGCAGTGCACAGCGGCCCGGAGAAAACAAGGCACCAGTTTGACATCAACAACCTCTCCGCACGCGACCTCTGGGAGACCTACCTGCCCGCTTTCAAGGACCTTGTGCAGAAAGCCGGAGTGCAAGAGGTGATGTGCGCCTACCAGAGATATGAGGGAGAGCCGTGCTGCGGGAGCAACCGCCTGCTGCAACAGATACTCCGCGACGAGTGGGGATTCGACGGCCTGGTGGTCAGCGACTGCGGAGCCATAGGCGACTTCTGGCGCCCGGGCCGCCACGGAGTGTCGGACGATGCCGCCAGCGCGTCGGCAAAGGCAGTGCTCAGCGGCACCGACGTGGAGTGCGGCAGCAACTACAAGCGGCTGCCCGATGCCGTGAAGGCGGGCGAGATAACCGAAAAGCAGATTGACGTGAGCGTGAAGCGGCTGCTCAAGGCGCGCTTCGAGCTTGGCGAGCTGGACCCAGACTCGATTGTGGAGTGGACGAAGATACCCGAAAGCGTGGTGAACTGCGACGCGCACAAGCAGCTTGCGCTGCAGATGGCGCGCGAGCAGATGGTGCTGCTGCAGAACCGCGGCGGACTGCTGCCGCTGAAAAAGGACGCCGGGAGCATCATGCTCATGGGCCCGAACGCAGCCGACTCGGTGATGATGTGGGGCATATACTTCGGCCAGCCGGCCCACACTGTCACCGTGAAGGAAGGCATTGAGAAGAAGCTCGGCACCGCGGTCAGCTACGCCAAGGGCTGCGAGATAACCGAGATAACCGACGCACAGAGCCTCTTCGGCAGCATGACGGCCCCCGACGGCAAGCCCGGCATGGAGGCACGCTTCTGGAACAACACCACGATGGAGGGCAACCCGGCCGTAGTGTCGCGCTATACCAGCGCGCTGCAGTTTGACAACGGAGGCAACACGGCGTTCGCGCCGGGAGTGGAACTGACCAACTTCACGGCCAGCTTCCGCGGCTCGTTCACCGCAAACGAAGACGGCCGCGTGTTCCTCAACTACGTGAACGACGACGGCATACGCCTCATCGTAAACGGAGACACCGTGGCCGAGCGGTGGAAAGCCGAGGAGATGCGCAACAACAAATACGAACTGAAGGTGAAGGCCGGGCAGAAGTACGACCTGCAGCTTGACTACATGCAGCTCGCCGGAGGCGCAACGCTGCAGTTCAACGTGGAGACCATTAGGCCCACAACGGCTGCCGACGTGGTGAAGAAGGCCGAGAATGCCGACATAATAATATTTGTAGGCGGCATATCACCCGACCTGGAGCGCGAGGAAGCCAAGGTGAACAAGCCCGGGTTCGACAACGGTGACCGCACGAGCATAGAGCTGCCGCAGGCTCAGCGCGACATACTAAAGGCCCTGCACGAGGCAGGCAAGAAGATAGTGCTGGTGAACTGCAGCGGCAGCGCCGTGGCCCTTACGCCCGAGACGGAGACCTGCGACGCCATACTGCAGGCATGGTATGCAGGCGAGCAGGGCGGAACGGCAGTGGCCGACGTGCTCTTCGGCGACTACAACCCCGGAGGCAAGCTGCCCGTGACGTTCTACAAGGACGACAGCCAGCTGCCACCGTTCGACGATTACTCCATGAAGGGCCGCACATACCGCTACTTCAACGGCGAGCCGCTCTTCCACTTCGGCCACGGCCTGAGCTACACCACATTCCAGCTCGGCAAGGCCAGCTACGACAAGCAGGCCGGCAAGATAACCCTTAGCGTAAAGAACACCGGCAGCCGCGAGGGAACGGAGGTGGTGCAGGCATACGTGCGCAACACCGCCGACACCGACGGCCCCATCAAGACGCTGCGCGGATTCAGCCGGGTAGAACTGAAAGCCGGCGAGACGAAGACCGTGACGATAGACTTCCCGCGCGAGAGCTTCGAGGGATGGGATGCCGCCACGAACACCATGCGCGTGGTTCCGGGCAACTACGAGCTGATGGTTGGCACGTCGAGCATGGAGAAGGACCTTCAGAAAATCAACGTAACGATAGACTGAACGGAGCGTAGAAAATCCTTACAAGCCCTGCCTTGAAAGGCCAACCGGCACGTCTTGGCTTGCCAAACAGCCCGTTTCGCACCGTGAAACAGGCCGTTTGGTGAGCCGAAACGAGCCGCTTTGAAAGGCAAGATGCCCGCCCTCGCAACACGCTGAGGACGAGGCAGATGGGCCGGGCAGCCACTAAAACGATAAAAACTTACAAAAAGTCAGTGCAAAAAAGCCAGGCGGCATCCACCGCCAAAGACCCTACTGCACACTTACAAGCAAACAAACAACCACCTATCATGAACAGAATAGCAAGACTGATGGCGGCCGCCGCACTATGCTGCGCGGCATCGCTACCCGCCGCCGCACAGGCAACGAGCGGCAACAACAACATCTATGCCGACCTGCCATTCACGATGCAGCCAGTGGCCGAGCCACAGATACCCGACTACAGCGTGAGCCTCGCCGACTTCGGCGGCGTACCCGACGGCACGACGATGAACACAGAGGCATTCAAGAAAGCCATCGCCCACCTCACGGAGCGCGGCGGCGGCAGGCTCAACGTGCCTCGCGGCGTATGGCTCACTGGGCCTATCGAGCTGAAAAGCAAGATAAACCTGCACCTCGAAGAGGGCGCGCTGGTGCTCTTCTCGGGCAACAGGGCCGACTACCCGCTCGTGGATTCTTACTTCGAGGGAGTGAGGTCGTACCGCTGCATGTCGCCCCTCACGGCAAACAACGCCGAGGACATAGCCATCACGGGGCGCGGAGTGTTCAACGGCAACGGCCAGAACTGGCGGCCGGTGAAGCGCGGCAAGATGACCGACGGGCAGTGGAAGAAGCTCTGCCAGGGCGGCGCGCTCAACAAGCGGGGCGACATCTGGTACCCCACGGAGCAGATACGCGACATCGACGCAGACAGGGACAAATACTACCAGCAGGCTTACGACAAGAACACACCCGAGGCATGGCAGCCGCTTCACGACTACCTGCGCCCCGCGCTGCTATCGTTCATAGGCTGCAAGAGGGTGCTGCTGGAGGATGCCACATTCGAGAACTCCCCAGCATGGAACGTACACCCGCTCATGTGCAAGGACCTGACGCTGCGCAACGTCACCATACGCAACCCGTGGTACTCGCAGAACGGCGACGGGCTCGACCTCGAATCGTGCAGCAACGTGGCCGTGACGGGCTGCTCGTTTGACGTGGGCGACGATGCCATGTGCATAAAGTCGGGCCGCGACGAGGAAGGGCGCAAGCGCGCGATGCCCACAGAGAACGTCATAATACGCGACTGCCGCGTATACCACGGCCACGGAGGCTTCGTGATAGGCAGCGAGATGTCGGGCGGCGCACGCAACATACTGGTGGACAACTGTCTCTTCATAGGCACTGACACCGGCCTGCGCTTCAAGTCGACACGTGGCCGCGGAGGCGTGGTGGAGGACATCTTCATCCGCAACATCGGCATGACCGACATACCCGGAGACGCCATAACGTTCGACCTCTACTACGGCGGCAAAGCCCCGCTCGAGACGACCACCGGCCCCGACGGCAAGCCTGCTCCCGCCATCCCCGCCGTGGACGAGACCACGCCGAGCTTCCGCAACATAACGATGGACAACGTGATGTGCAACTGGGCCAAGCGTGCCGTCCACCTGAACGGCCTGCCCGAAATGCCCATAAAAGGCATAACCATCACCAACTCCATCCTCTCAGCCGAGCAGGGAGCCATGCTCAACTACATTGACGGGCTTACACTGGACAACGTGAAGATAAACAACAAGACGGGCGAGACGCTCGACAAGCGCAACGGCGTGACGAACCTGACCGTGAAATGACCATACGGGGCATGGCACGGCGCCACTGCTGACCTTACACAGACACAACTCCGCCACACAGAGGCACACCAATGGTATTGCCAACTGTGCGGCGGAGCTTTTTGTAATGCAGCCATGAAGTCAGTCGCCAACCAAAAAGAAATCGCACATGAGCGTCACCTTGCACCCGTCGATGTCCACATCCTTGAAGTAACGGTAGCGGCCGGGGCGGTTGTTGTTGACCAAGGGGTGGAGCATGCCGTTAAACGTATGCCTGCCACCCGGCCTCACCCCTATGCCAAGGGCATCGAACACACCGCCAGCGGGCAGCATATACCAACGCCCGCCGTGCTCAACGGCGATGCTGTAGTCATTGCCTGTCTGTACCTCGTGGCTGCCATTGTTGACCAATACGAACGTGGCCTTATCAGCACTGGCAGGGAAGCTCGGCTTCGTCGGCCGCAAACTGACGCCCAACGTGTCGGCCACGCCGCAGAGAGAGCACAGTTCCCGCCCCGTGGAACCACTGAAGCGGATTGCCGGCGAGTCATAGACGTGCTTGCGGAAAGCCCGCCGGGCAGCCTCGGTGTTGAGCCTCATGGCCACGTCGATGGTGCTAAGCCCCATGCTCCACATATAGACATTGTCCTTCACTTGTGGCGGGGCGGTCTCCATCCGCCTGTCTATGGTGTCCATCATCCGATTCAACTCTTTCTCCGAATAACGCTTGCTGCCTGCCGGCTCTACGGCAAAACCGTTGCTGCCGGCAACGCGCAGGATTTCGCGGCGCGCCCGGGCAATATCGCCCCGCACCTGAAAAACAGGTGTGTCGCCACGGAAATACCATCCCTGAAAGTAATCCGGGCAGCGCGGGCCGTCGAGGAAGTCGCCCGGAACGGCTCCCTCCTTGCCCCATGCGAGGGTCAACCGCTCTATTATCCGCATCCCGGCAGACAGGCTTTCCGGCACTACGGGCCGGCACACAATGGCACGCACGGCGGTGTCGGCAACTGTGCTGTCGCACGAAGCGGCAGGCGCAGGTGCATCCTTGCCCGCCCCATGGCAGCCTGCAAAGGCCAAGGCACAGGCAGCAACAGCATTAACTACATATCTCATCAAATACAACCATAGAGAAAAACAAAATGTTCAGTCGCCAACAGGCGCGCTCTCGGAGTTGGTTCCACCGCCGCCTTGTGCCTCGCCACGCTCGGCCTTGTCGCGGTATTCGGATGGGGTCATGCCCGTTTCCTTCTTGAAGCACTTGCTGAAGTACTTGGGGTCGGAGAAGCCAATGGAGTAAGCTATCTGCGAGAACGAGTAGTCGCTCTTCGTTATAAGCTCCTCGGCACGCTGTATGCGTATGTGGCGCAAGAAGTCGACAGGCGTCATTCCGACGATGCTCTTGATCTTGCCGTAGAACACCGAGCGCCCAAGGTTGACGGCAGCAGCCAAGTCTTCAATCTTCAGTTCGGGGTTGCTGACGTTGGCTTCGAGGTAACTCATGAGCCGCTTCATCATCTCCTTGTCGGCATCCACTATCTGGGGCGACTCCAGCTTGTAGGCATCCGCGCCGCTGCTGTCTAACTGCGAGACGTAGTTTTGCTGCAACATACGCCTCTGGCTGATGATGTTCTGCACGCGGAGCTTGAGGTAAGTGGCGCTGAAAGGCTTGGTTATGTAGTCGTCAATGCCCTCGCGCAAGCCTTGCAGCCGGTCGTCGAGCGAGGCCTTGGCCGAGAGTACGATGATGGGAATGTGGCAGATGTCCTTATTCTGCTTTATGCGGTGCACCATGGTAAGGCCGTCCATGACGGGCATCATGACGTCGGTGATGATGAAGTCGGGCATCTGGGCCTCGGCAATGCCAAGCCCGCGCTGGCCGTTCTCAGCCTCAATCACGGTGTAGTCGCTGCTCAAGATGCTCACGAGGAAGGCCCTCAGGTCGTCGTTGTCTTCCACCACGAGCAGCCTTACAGACTTGTCGCCGCCGGCGGGAGCCTGTTGCTGCGCCGTGTCCGCACTGCGTGCCGCCAGTTGCGCCCCTGCGTTGCCGTCGCTGATGTATACGTGGTGGTCAAGGTTGTAGCGCAGCATCTTGTTGACAAGCTCCAGCATTCGCGAGGCGTTGCGCTGCACCATCTCCAGGTGGCGGCGCGCGGTGTCGGTGAGGCCACCGCCTCCGAGCACTTCGGCCACGGGCCCGCCTATGAGCGTGAGCGGCGTGCGCAGCTTATGGCCAATCTCGGTGAAGAAGCGGGTCTTCATTTCGTTGAGGTCGCGCTCGAGCACGGCCTTGGCACGGAGCATATATATGTATATGGCCAGGTAGATTATGCCGCAGGCCAGCACCAAGTAGAGCAGCCAGGCCCACCATGTCTCCCAGAAAGTGGGATGGGCATTGATTTCAAGCACGGCCACATTGTCCACCCAAACGCCGTCGGCATTGGTGCTCCTCACGAGTAGCTTGTGCCGGCCGGAGGGCAGACGGTTGAACGAGGCGCTGTTGGTCGGGCCAACGAAGTTCCAGTTGTCGTCGATGCCCTCTATCTTGTAAGCGTAGCGCACGAGGTATTTGTCGGAGTATTCGATTGCGGCGAAGTAGATGGTAAGGTTGCGGCTGTCGGCAGGCACGTCGAGAACGTTCTTCCCGATGATGGAAGCCATCTTGTTGGTGTTATGGTAATGCACACGCGTAAAGACGATGTCGGGCCTGTACGTGCTCTTTTTCAAGTCGCGCGGGCAGAAGCTCACGAAGCCCCCCCTGGCCGCGACGGAGATGATGTCGGTCTTCGGGTCATGGACAGGCTTGGCTTCCGACAGTTCCACGCCGGTGCCTATGTTGCCCGGCCCATACTGCAACAGTTCGCCAGTGGCAAGGTTGTAGCTGTCGATGCTGCCCTCACGCATTATCCACAGGTAGCCATTGTTGTCTTCGACCACCGACTGCACCATGCCCTCGTCGGGCTTGGCGTTGGGCAGGTCGCTGAACTTGAGGCCGTCGGAGAGCAGGTCCGGCGAGGCCACGAGCTGCAGGCCGCCCCCCATGGTCACAATGACGACACGCCCGGAACGGGTGACGTGGGCCTGGAGCACGTCGGGTGCGAGCAGCGAGGTAGTGTCGCCCACCACTTGAGACGTGGCATGGAAGCGTATGGCTGACGGCGAACTGAAACTGTCGGAGAACGTGACGAGGCCGTTGGTCGTGGCGAGCAGCATCTCGCCACGCGATGTATGGGCGATGCGGCGCACACGCCCGTACTGCCCAACGGGATACTGCGCCATGTCGTTGCGGTGGTTGATGAACCTTATGCGGCCGCCGCTCTCGTCGACAAGGTTGAGGCCGCCATTGTAAGTGGCCACCCAGATGCGCCCTTTTGTATCGTGTACGATGTCATATACCTCGTTGAAGCTGAGCGAATATGGGTCGGATTGGGAACTGACGTAACGCTTCACCTTGCCGTCGGTGCCTATTACGTAAAGGCCGTTGCCCTTTGTGCCGACCCAGATGCGCCCGCGCCGGTCTTCGTAGAGGGCGTATATGCGGTTTGAGAATGCCGTCGGCCTGCCGCCGATGCGCCCATTGCTGTCAACATAACCGACAAGCCTGCGGGAACCGTCGAACACTGCCAGCTGCCCGTAATTGGTGCCCACCCATGTGCGCCCCTTGCTGTCGTGGAGCAACGAGCGCACCTCCTGGCCCGACATGACTGAAGACAACTTGAAGTGATGGTAGCGGAAGTTGACCAGGTTGACGTCGCGCGTGGAAGTAAACCAGAGGTTGCCCATCTTGTCGAACATGAACTTGTCTATTTCCGGCAAGTATGTGTCACGCCGCCCGGCCGAACGCAGCATGTAAGGAACGAGCCGGCCCGACTGCTCATCGTAATAGCTGAACGTGCCGCCCGTAGGGACTACCCACACCGTTCCGTACCCATCTTCATGCACAAAGGGTATGAGGCAGGTGGTGCGGTGAAGCGGCTGGTCGGCATCGGCCATGAGCCACTGTGGCGAGAAGCTGCCGCTTGAGAGCAGCACCACGCCACGCGAACCTGTGAAGACCCACACGCGCCGCTTGCTGTCTACAAACATGGACACTGCCTCTGGCGACGGCTGCGAGGGGGTCTGCACCGAAATGGTCTGCGACACACGGCGCCTGCCGTCGAAAAGCACGACGCCTTTGTTGGTGGCAAGCAGCAGGCGGTCGCCATCAAACGGCACGACCTGGCTCACACGACTTACGCCCTTGGGCATGGCCACAGGCTGCATGGCCTTGCGGCCGGAATCGAACACGAACATACGGCCATCGACCGAGACAAAGAAGCACTGACCTGCGGCCAGCCCGATATATTCCAACGGAACATTGAAACGGAAGCTCCCGTCGGCCAGGGCCACACCCTTGTAGGTAAACACCCACTCACGCCCGGCACTGTCAAGCTCGGCCTTGTACATCTTGCCTGGCAGTATGCCGCCTTTGCCAGCCGCAAACTGCTCTATGCCCTCGGCCTCAAGCACAAGGCTGTCGGCCACGCGGTAGCTCGGCGAGGCGTCATTGCTCACCAGCCATGTATGGCCATTGGCCAAGGAATAGATGTTGCGCACGGGCTGGTCATGGCCGAAACGCTCGCGGATCATCGCGCTTACATCGACAAAGCGCGTTGTGCGCGTGTCGAAATAATACACGTGGCGGTCTGACGTGCAGCACCATATACCACCGCTGGGGCTCTGCTTGACCTGCATTATCCTGTTGGTGGACAGCACCATGCCCTGCTCGACGGAATTGCGGAACGCAGTGAAGCGGTAGCCGTCGTAATAACAAAGGCCGTTCCAGGTGGAAAACCACATCAAACCGTCTTCAGCCTGCATGAAGCCCGATATGATATTGGCAGCCAGTCCGTCGCGGATTGTGAACGTGCGCACGTCGCAATACGGCTGGGCTATGGCACGCAAGGAGCCGAGCAGGGCCAACACGAAAATAAGCAGTCTGTATCTCATTATATCAGTTACCGTAAAAATGGACCATGCAAAAGTACGAAAAAGGAATCAAATAACCGCTCATGTGCATTGCAAAATGTAACAAACGGCACAAACAATGCCAATATCAGCAAACGGCCTGCATGCCATGCGGATACAAGATGCCGTGGCTGCGGCCTGCATTATCACGCCTATCGCAACGGCAATGCCTGTCTCGGCCAAGTGCCTGATGCTCAACGCATTGCAAAAGAGCCTGTTTGGGCTTCCGAAACAGGCCGCATTGCACTTCAATACAGGTCGTTTTGCAGTCTGAAACAGGCCGTTCCGCGGTACGGTTTGCCTAACGGACTGAAAGCAAGGGCATCGGAGCGTTTTACAGTTGCGTATTTGCAGCAACGGGATGCTTGCCGGCATTCAAAAAAACAATGGCGCCAAGGAAAGCCCTTGGCGCCATTGCTGGCATACTAAATCACATGACTTGCAGGCGAGACAGCCTATTTTGCATCGGCCTCCGGCTCGGCGGCCTTTGCCGCAGCCTTCCTCGCCGCCGTTTTCTTTGGCGCAGCCGCCTTCTCTATCTTGGCCTTGAGCCGCTCCTCGGTAGACTGCATCTTCTCTATCTTCGTCTTCAGGCGAATGATTTCCTTGTCTTTCATCTCTATTTCGTCGCCCTGGTTCTTGATGGTGGTGAGCAGTCCGTTAAGCTCCTCGTTGTCAATCTCCTCGGGATAGAGGCTGCCTACGCGGTTGATGAAGTCGCCGAGTATGTTCATGTAGTTCGTGAACGCATCGAACGGGCTGCTGTAAATGCCACGGTCAAAGCCCGTGCTCGAGGGCTTGGTTGTCATGAAGCGGAAGTTGTTGCTGGCCTGCAGGTAGTCCCAATCCTGGCATATGCGCGGGTCGTTGGCTATGCGCACCCGGTCGGCCACGCTGTAGAGCTTGTTGAAGGCATCACGCTGCATGGCGTTGCCAAGCCAGCAGCTCACGTCGCGCTCCTCGTCCACCCACGACAGCGTGTCGGGAACGTCGAGGCTGCCCACGCTCTTCACCGCCGAGCAAATCTCTGACGGCGTGGAGAAGGTGATGTCCTTCGCCCTGGCACATGCTGGCAATGCCTTGAAGAACTCAAGGATGTTTGACGACAAAGGCTGGGCGATGCCCAGTGCCGACAGCTCCATGAAGATGTTGATGATGCGCTCCTCCTCGGGCAACGCAGCTATGCGGTTGATGTAATTGTCGGCAAAGAGCGGGTAGCGGTCCCAGTCGCTGTTGTTGAAGCGCAGCGATATGTCGTCGCTCAGCTCAACGTCGCGCAGCAGCAGCTTGAGGTTGGGGGCTATGTTGCAGTTGTAGACGTAATGGGGCGACTTCCATCCGAGCACGTGCTTGGCGCCCTCGGTGAGCATACCCTTGAAGCCCATGGCAGCCACCTGCCCCCCGATGTCGTCGCTGTAGATGAGCGACGAGTTGCGGAGCACGGTGGGCTTCTTGCCGAAGTATTCCTCAATCTTCTTGCATTGCTTCTTCACGTCTGTGGCAAACGTCTCCTCGTTTGCCAGCGACGAGAGGCCGTGGGAATAAGGCTCTGCAAGGAACTCCACGCAGCCGGTCTCGTTAAGCTCCTGTAGCTTCTCAAGCACCTGTGGCGCGTGCATCTCCAGCTGCTCCATGCCCACGCCCGACAGCGAAAAGGCTACCTTGAAATAGTTGCCGTTGCCCTTTATCATGTCGAGCAGCGCGTTGAGGGCAGGCATGTAAGAACGGTTGGCAATGTCGTTTATGCTGCGCTCGTTCTCGAAGTCATCATAATAATAATGGTCAACGCCTATGTCGAAGAACCGATATCTCTTGAGATGTATGATCTGGTGTATCTCGAAATAAAGACATATTGTTTTCATAACGCTTTGGTTTGTTTGCGGTGGGCAGTCGTGTCACTCCACCTGTGGTTGTTTGAATGTTGTTGATACTCAATGATAGTTTGGCAAAGTCACTTGCGCCAGCCCAGCGTGCGCTCGTACAGTTCGCGAATCCACGCCCCCACCTTGACCCAGGTGATCTGGTCGACCTCCTTCTTGCCCTCATCCTGCAGGTAATGGAACAGGCTGTCGTTGGAGCAGATGGAATAGATGGCATCGGCCATGGCGTGGATGTCCCAGTAGTCAACCTTGATGCAGTTGGTCAGGATCTCGGCGCAGCCGCTCTGCTTGGATATTATCGATGGCGTGCCGCACTGCATGGCCTCAAGCGGCGATATGCCGAAAGGCTCGCTCACCGACGGCATGACATAGACGTCTGAATCCTTGAGGCACTCGTAGACCTCCTTGCCGCGCATGAAGCCGGGGAAGTGGAAGCGGTCGGATATGCCGCGCTCTGCCGCAAGGTATATCATGGCGTCCATCATGTCGCCCGACCCAGCCATGCAGAAACGCACGTTGTGTGTGCGGTGGAGCACCATGTTGGCAGCCTCGACGAAGTACTCCGGGCCTTTCTGCATGGTTATCCTCCCGAGGAAGGTGACGACCTTGTCGCCCGACGAATGGTCAGGGCGCGGAATCTCAGCATATTCCTGCTTGAGCGGATACACGGCGTTGTGCACTGTGAAGCACTTGCGCGGGTCCTGGTGGTAGTGGTTGATGACGGTTTGCCGCGTAAGCTCGCTCACGCACATTATGCAGTCGGCCCAGTCCATGCCGTTCTTCTCTATCGAATACACCGTGGGGTTTGGTTTGCCGCGGCTGCGGTCGAACTCAGTGGCATGCACGTGTATGCACAGCGGCTTGCCGCTCACCTGCTTGGCGTGTATGCCGGCAGAGAAAGTCAGCCAGTCGTGGGCATGGATTATGTCAAACTCCTCGGCCCTGGCAACCACCCCTGCGATGATGGAGTAGTTGTTTATCTCCTCGTGGAGGTTGCCCGGGTAGCCACCGGCAAACTCCATGCAGCCAAGGTCGTTGACGTTCATATAGTTGAAGTCGGCATAGATATGGTCGCGCATCTTGTAGTAAAGCTCTGGCGGCATGATGTTGCCAACACGGCTCTTCACGTAGTCGTAATCTACATCGCGCCATGCTATCGGCACTGCGTTCATGGCGACGATGCGCGCCGCATGCTGCGACTCGTCGCCGAAAGGATGCGGCAGGCAGAGGGTTATCTCCACGTCGCCCTGGGCGTGCAGCCCCTCGGATATTCCAAAGTTGGCAGTGGCAAGCCCGCCGAACACATGAGGTGGGTATTCCCAACCAAACATTAACACTTTCATAGTCTTAGCTCCCTGTTATTTCTGATAGGTGTAATTCTCCAGTAACTTCAATGTGCGCAGGATCTCGGCCACATTCATTGCAAACGACATAGCCCCGCGGCCGTGGAACGGCGGGTTCCCGTCGAAGAGTTCGGATATGGTGCCGAGCGTATGGTAGTTCATCTCGTCCTCGTAGCCGACCATCTGCCGCTCGATGAAGCTAAGGCGTGTGCGCTTGTAGAGCTTCAAGCAGGCCTCCATGTAGAAGCCCCCGAGCCACGGCCAGGCCGTGCCTTGGTGGTAAGCGTAGTCGCGCTGTGCCTGCGGCCCAACGTACATCGGGTTATATCCGCCGCTCTTCGGCGAGAGCGAGCGCAACCCCTTGGGCGTAAGCAGTTCGCGGGTACACATATCGAGCACGCTCTTCTTCTGGTCAAGCGACAGCGGCGAGTAGTCGAGCGCCACGGCGAATATCATGTTGGGCCTCACGCTCCAGTCCATGTTGCCGCCGTCGACATAGTCGAGCAGGTAGCCGTGCTCATTGAGGAATGTGTCGACAAACGACTTGCGGCACAACTCGGCACGGCTCTCCAGCCGCGATGCGGCATCGGCCTCGCCACTCTCCATGGCCATGGCAGCGCAGAACTTGAGCGCGTTGTACCACAGTGCGTTGAACTCTACGATGTAACCCGTGCGCGGAACAACCGGGCGGCCATTGGCAGTAGAGTTCATCCACGTAACCGGCTTGTCGCGCCCATCGCTGTATACCAGGCAGTTGTCATCGAGGCGGAGGTTGGGATGGTTGTTGCCTATGATGTAGCTCGTTATCATTTTCAGCAAGCCGCCATACATTTGCCAGCACTTGGCGTTGCCCGCCTGCTTGGCGTATTGCTGTATCGCCCACACAGCCCAAAGCAGCACGTCAGGCTGCTCTATCTCGTATATGCTCACGGTCAGCGGCTTGCCTTCCATGAACTCGCGCAAGCCGCGCCCGGCAGTGTTCATCACCATCTCGAAATAATCCTGCTCGTCGATGGCCAGGGTTAGGCCCGGCAGCGAAATGAATGTGTCGCGCGCACGGCACTTGAACCATGGATACCCGGCAAGTATGTAGCGGTCTTTCCCGTCTTTCTCGCGCTTGTGGAACTGGTGTGCGGCGTTTACCAGGCAATGGAAGAAGTTGTCGCGCGGCGTGCGTTCCTCAACTTCTTTCTCAAACAATGCTTTCAGCCCGCTGGTGCGTATTGGCGATGTCGACCCCGAGAACACGATGCTCTCCCCTTTCTTTATGTTCATCTCGAAATAACCGGGAACATACAAGTCCTCGTTCGACGCGTATCCACGCTCCTGCTCCTTCGGGTACTCCACGCCGCGATACCAATCGGGGCTGAACACGAACACGTTCTTCTTGCTGAACTGCATATACAAGTCAGGGTAACCGGCATACATGCAAGTGCTTATGCCATTGTCCACCTCATGGTACACACGGCTCGCCACGGAATTCTCGTGGGTGAACTCGCGCACACTACGGAAAGCCAGGAACGGGCGGAAGCGCAGCGTGGTCTCCGAGTGGGCATCAAGCAGCGTGTAACGTATCAGTATGCGGTCCTCATAGTGCTGGAACACCACTTCCTTCTTCAGCAGCACGCCACCTACCCTGTAAATCGTGGTCGGCACCTTGTCGCAGTTGAACTCCCTGATGTACTTATGCCCCGTAGGGCTGTAATTGTTGCCCCCGTACTTGTGCAGGCCCAGGTTGAACTCAGCGCCATGCTGAATCACGGTGGCATCGAGCGACGAGAGCAGCACATGGTTGTCATCGTCAATCTCCGGCACAGGGACAACGAGCAGCCCGTGGTACTTACGCGTGTTGCAGTCCACAATGGTGGAGCATGAGTAAGCGCCCGAGCGATTCGTTCTTAGTAATTCTTTTCGGAGGGACTCCTCCAGGTTAGTCATTACAGTTTTTTCAAATCGTAAATAACTCATAGTCCATGTATTAAGGTTCTTAATTATTGTTTCGTCGATTGGCTGCGGCACCACCTTTGGGTTGCGCCACTAAACACTTTCAAAGTTAGCGTTTTTTGGTGTCATGGCAAAATAAAACATGAATTATTTGATAAAAGATGCCCAATTTTCTGCGCCATTGCACAATTAAGGGGCAAAATGAAACAGTTATTAAGTCGAAAAGTTGTAATTTTGCAAACGCAACATACATGACGGCGGGATAATGATTGTAAAAAAGGATTTCGACAGACAAGAGATAGCTGAGTCAATGTCTGTGCTGTGGGAGTTGCTCACAGCCGACCAGCGACAATATCTCGTGGGTAACATCAAGATCCACGTATACGAGAAGAACGAGGCCATATACAGGCAGGGGGAGACGCCTGCCTACATCATGTGCCTGCTTGAAGGCAAGGTGAAGGTTTACATCAACGGCGTTGGCGGGCGCACACAAATCATCAGGATGATTGAGCAGATGGACATCTTCGCCTACCGCGCAGCCTTCGTCAACGAGGACTACAAGACATCAGCCTCTGCCTTCGAGACGTCCACCGTCTGCATGATTCCAATCGCAGTGATGCGCAACTTGATTGAGGGCAGCAACGAACTGGCCGTTTTCTTCATCCGCCAGCTGTCGCAAAAGCTGGGCGAGGCAGACGCCCTCACCGTCAACCTCACCCAGAAACATATGCGCGGAAGGCTCGCCGAGTCGCTCATTGCGCTCCGCAACAAATACGGCTACGAGGACGATGGCTCCACGCTAAGCATTTACTTGAGCCGCGAAGAGCTGGCTAACATGTCAAACATGACCACAAGCAATGCCATACGCATATTGTCATCGCTCACATCTGAGAACATCATCATCACCGATGGCCGCAAGATAAAGGTCATCGACGAGCAAAAGCTGTTGCAGATTTCCGAGAACGGGGGCTGACCCCGTGCGCCACGGCCCCGGCAAGCACGCCGTCACTCGGGTATGAGGAAGTTTACCACCTCCTGCTCCACCGTGACGCGATACGGGCCAACAGGGGTGCTCATCATCCGCCCGTCGATGCCAACCATGGCGTGGCGGGCATCGTCAACAAGCACTTCCTTCGTGCGGTACGGGTGCACGCTCCTGTGGTTGAGGAAACGCCCTGTAAGCAGCAGCCATATCCCGGCCACGAGCTGCGTGACTTCCGGGTGGTACACCACCGACACATCAAGCAGCCCGTTGTAAGGCACGGCGTTGGGCGTCTGCCCGTAGCCGTTTGCGTTTCCTATGCACACTGTCATCACCTTGCGCCTCACCCGGTCGGAGTTTATCCTTATGTCCATGAAATACTCAAGGCGGTGGAACAGCATCAGCACGAACGACACCACAAACGACAGCGTGCGCGACCCGAACAGGCGGTGAGTTTGCCTGCGCAGGTTCATGATGTCGGCTATCAGACCTATGTTGACGCAGTTGAGGAAGTAGCGGTGACACTGTTCGCCCTTCTTGTTCGTGTACCTTATGCACCCCAGGTCAATCTTGCGCACGCGCCTCTTGAGCAGCCAGTCTACCGTCTGCGCCACATCGCTTTCCTTGAAATCCCAGAAGCGGGCGAAATCATTTACCAGCCCATTGGGGATTACGCCGAGCACCACGCTCTCCCTCACCTCGCGGCGGGCTTCCATGAGGCAGTTCACCGCGTCGTTGAGCGCCGAGTCGCCGCCCACGATGACTATCGTCTTGTAGCCGTTGTTGAGCAGCATCCTCATCAGCCGCTCCACGCTCTCCGTGTTTTCGCTCTGCACGAAGTCGTACTCAACGCTGCGCTCGTCGAGCGCCCGCTGCACTTTCTTCCACTGTGCGGCTGCCTTGCCAGCACCTCCTTTAGGGCAGTACAGCACCCCCCAGCGTTTACTGTCCTTGTTGTCGTCCATAGCTAACAGTACTTTTTCGTTGTCTTTATCTGCACTTGCGGCATCCATTGCCCTTTGCTTACACTGCAAAAGTCAGGCCAGCCGCAGTATCTCGTCCACCTTTTCTCCGGTTGGCAGCATGGCGTCTATCCAGTGTATGGCCATGCCGCGGCGCTCCATGCCGCGGAACCATGTCATCTGCCTCTTGGCAAACTGGTGGATGGCTATCTCGAGCTGGCGGAACATCTCTTCATGCGTGATGCGCCCTATGGCATATTCCGTCACATACTTATACTCCAACCCGTAGTATATCAAGTCATCTGCGGCTATGCCCCCTGCGAGCAGCGAGCGCACCTCGTCTACCATCCCGCTGTCCAGCCGCTGCCTGAGCCGCTGCGTTATCCTCCTGCGCCGCTCTTCGCGGCTGATGTCGAGGCCTACTATCACTGTGTCGATGGCAGGCAGGTCTGCCCCCTCGGTGGGGTGCTCGCCGCTGAACGTCTCTATCTCTATCGCCCTTATGGCTCGCTTCGTGGTGTCCACGTCGGTGGTGTTGTGCATCGTGGAGCCGTTCTTGCGCTTCAGCCCGGCCAGTATCTCCGTCAGCTCGTCCAGGCTCTTGCCCTCCAAGCTCGCGCGCAGTTCCTTGTTCTCAGGCACGGGCGCCAGGCGGTAGCCCTTCAGCACGGCCTCCACATACAGCCCAGAGCCTCCGCAGAGCACCGGCACCGCGCCGCGCCGCGTCACGTCATTGTACGCTTTCAGGAAGTCGTGCTGGTATTGGAAGAGGTTATAGCGCGTTCCGGGCTCGGCGATGTCTATCAGGTGGTAGGGCACCTTCACACCGTCCACCGTATAGTCGGCCAGGTCTTTGCCCGTGCCGATGTCCATCCGGCGGTACACCTGCCGCGAGTCGGCGCTAATCACCTCGCCTCCCACGCGCGCCGCCAGGGCGGCCGCCAGGGCCGTCTTGCCACTCGCCGTAGGGCCTATTATGGTTATCATCCTTGCCATAGTCTCCGCAAAAGTACGAAAAAAAAGCCGTCCGGCAATGCCGGGCGGCCTTATTTTGCGCTATTGTCAGCCAAAAATGATTAGCCGTTCACCTTCTTCATGTGGGCGATGAGCTCGAGCACCTTGTTAGAGTAGCCGATCTCGTTGTCATACCAAGACACAACCTTTACGAAGGTGTCGGTGAGATAAACACCGGCGTTGGCGTCGAAGATTGATGTGAGCGGGCAACCGAGGAAGTCGGAAGAAACCACTGCGTCCTCAGTGTATCCCAGTACACCCTTCAGTTCGCCCTCAGAAGCCTCCTTCATGGCGGCGCAGATGTCTTCCTTGGTGGCAGGATTTGCCAGGTTGACGGTCAGGTCAACAACCGATACGTCGAGAGTAGGAACGCGCATGGAGATACCTGTCAGCTTGCCGTTGAGCTCGGGGATAACCTTGCCCACTGCCTTTGCAGCACCCGTAGACGACGGGATGATGTTGCCAGAGGCTGCACGGCCACCGCGCCAGTCCTTCATTGACGGACCGTCAACGGTCTTCTGTGTTGCGGTGGTAGAGTGAACGGTGGTCATAAGGCCGTTAACGATGCCGAACTTGTCGTTGAGCACCTTTGCGATGGGAGCCAGGCAGTTGGTGGTGCAAGATGCGTTAGAAACGAACTGTGTGCCCTTCTCGTACTTGTCGAAGTTAACGCCGCATACGAACATGGGGGTGTCGTCCTTTGAAGGAGCAGACATTACAACGTACTTGGCACCGGCCTCGATGTGGGCCTGAGCCTTCTCCTTGGTCAGGAACAGGCCAGTAGACTCAACTACATACTCAGCCTCAACTTCGTTCCACTTCAGGTCAGCGGGGTTGCGCTCTGCAGTCACGCGGATCTTCTTGCCGTTAACGATGAGCTGGCTGTTCTCAACGTCTGCCTCGATGGTGCCCTGGAAAGCACCGTGCATGGTGTCATACTTCAGCATGTAAGCCAAGTAGTCAACCGGGCAAAGGTCGTTGATGCCTACTACCTCAATGTCGTCGCGAGTCTGAGCTGCGCGGAAAACGAAGCGGCCGATGCGGCCAAATCCGTTAATACCAATTTTTGTCATCTTACTTATTATATTTAAGAATGGTTTGAATATATCCTGTTTACATTTACTTATTGCTTCATAAAAGCACCCTCAAGCGAGCAATGAACGTACAAAAGCGATGCTCAAATCAGCTTTTTCTTCTTTTTCGCCCGCAAAGTTACTAAATATTTTCTATATTTGCAGCACCACCACGTATTAAATAATATAAAAAAGAAAGTGCAATGGGCAAATTTCTGAATGAGTTCCGCGAGTTCGCGGTAAAAGGCAACGCCGTAGACATGGCCGTCGGCGTAATCATAGGCGGCGCGTTCGGCAAGATTGTAAGCTCCATCGTCAACGACATCATCATGCCGCCCATAGGCTGGCTCATAGGCGGGGTAAACTTCTCCGACCTCAAGGCTACGCTGCCGGGCGTGAAAATAGGGCCGGAAGAGATGGCGGCGGCCACCATCAACTATGGCCGGTTCATCCAGACCGTCATCGACTTCACCATCATCGCCCTGTGCGTGTTCCTGCTCGTGAAGGGCATCAACAAGCTTACGCGCAAGAAGGATGCGGCCAAGGCCGCTCCGCCTGCACCGCCTGCACCTCCGGCCCAGGAGCGGCTGCTCACAGAGATACGCGACCTGCTGAAGGAGCAGGGCCGATGACGGAAGCCTGCAAGCCACGGGCAGCGGGGCCAGGCTGACGCTGAAATACCCTTACACCGGCATCGCAGGAAAGCCATGGGCCTATCCTGCAACGTGATTCGGGCCGTTCGGGGCGGCGAAACGGCCCGTTTCGCCGCCCCGAACGGCTTGTTTCGCAACGCCACGCCGCCCTCCGCGCAACAGCCTGTGCGCCAGACTGTTGCGCAGGTGTGCCCTCATTGCAAAAACATTTTACATCCACCGCCCCTGCCACCCGACCACCGGCTGCCACGGACGGCTGCCGCAGGCGCGGCCTGCGGCAGCGGGCAGTGCATCCGCTAGCAAATTGCGGCCTTGCCGCTTGGCCGTCTTGCATTTTTGTTATACCTTTGCATGACGCAAGCTGCGCCCGCATGAGGCGTCGCAGCAAGGAGGATGTGCGCGTCGCCTCCGCATCCCCGACGGCTGTCATTGCCTTTGCATAAATGACAGCCATGCCGCCAGCCAGCACCGGCGGCATTCAAAGCTTACCTAACCGGCATGGCCCACTGCCATGCGACGCACCAAGGGCAAAGAACAGCAAACCAAACAACAAGGAATGGAAAACAACGAAGAACTGAAAATGGCATGGGAACTGGTGGAAAACACCGGGGCCAACGTGTTCCTCACGGGAAAGGCCGGCACGGGCAAGACCACATTCCTGCGCGAACTGCGCAGGCGGTCGCCCAAGCGCATGGTGGTGCTCGCGCCGACCGGCATCGCCGCCATCAACGCAGGGGGCTCCACAATCCACTCTTTCTTCCAGCTTCCGCTCTCGCCCTACGTTCCCGGCGCATCATTCGGAGGCAAGGAGCAGCGCCGCTTCCAGTTCGGCCGCGTCAAGCGCAACATCATCCGCACGCTCGACCTGCTCGTAATCGACGAGATAAGCATGGTGAGGGCCGACCTGCTCGACGCCGTCGACTCCGTCATGCGGCGCTACCGCCGCCACGACCGGCCCTTCGGCGGAGCGCAACTGCTGCTCATCGGCGACCTGCAGCAGCTCGCCCCCGTGGTGAAAGACGGCGACTGGGAACTGATGAAACAGTACTACGACACGCCGTTTTTCTTCTCGAGCAAGGCCCTGGCTCTCGCTCCCTGCCTCACCATCGAGCTGCAGAAGGTGTACAGGCAGCAGGATGCCGGCTTCATCGGGCTGCTCAACAAGATACGCTCAGGCAGCGCCGACGATGCCACACTGGCCGAACTGAACCGCCGCTGCGTGCCGGGCTTCGTGCCTCCAGCCGACAGCGACTACATACGCCTTGTCACCCACAACCACCAGGCGCAGGCCATAAACGACCGCGAGCTGGCCCTGCTGCCGGGGCGCGCCGTCGCTTACCGCGCCACGGTGCAGGGCGAGTTTCCCGAACACAGCTATCCCGCCGACGAGGAACTGACGCTCAAGGAGGGCGCGCAGGTGATGTTCATAAAGAACGCGCCCGACCGTACATATTACAACGGCATGATAGGCACGGTCACCACCGTCGCCGACGACAGCCTGCTGGTGCGCAGCAAGGAGACGGGCGAGGAGATCGAGCTTGAGCAGGCGGAGTGGCAGAACACCCGCTACACCATCGACGAAGCCACGAAGGAGATAACCGAGACCGTCGACGGCGTGTTCCGCCAGTACCCGTTGCGCCTGGCCTGGGCCATAACCATACACAAGAGCCAGGGCCTGACGTTCGAGCACGCCATCATCGACGCCTCGCGCTCGTTCGCTCACGGCCAGACCTACGTGGCGCTGAGCCGCTGCCGCTCGCTCCAGGGCCTTGTGCTCAGCGCGCCGCTCAGCCGCAGTGCAGTGATAAGCGACGCCACTGTAGACTCATTCATCACCCGGGCCGAGGCCAGCCGCCCCACGCCCGATACGCTCAGCGAACTGCAACGCGAGTACGTAGCGCAGACGCTCGACGAGCTGTTTGGCTTCAGCCCGGTGGCGCAGGCAATGGAACTGATGGTGCGCACGCTCTCGGAACACTTCTTCAACAAGCAGCACGACCTGCTGACAGCCTACACCAACGCGCTGCAAACAGTCAACGCCATGGCCGGCGTGGCCGCCAAGTTCGGCTCGCAATACCGCTCCATCCTCGCCACAGAGCCTTCACCCGGCGGCAAGCGGCTCCAGGAGCGCGTGCACAAGGCGGCGGCATACTTCGCAGCACAGATGGGACCGCTGTCCGAACTGCTCAGGAAGACGCGCGTGGAAACCGGCAACAAGCAGGTGCGCACGCAGTTTGACGACCGCCGCGCGCAGCTCGCCGAGGAGCTGGAGCTCAAGGCCCGCCTGCTCAACTACGAGGCGCAGCCCGCCACGGTGTTCTCCACCGGCGACTACCTGCGCCGCAAGGCAGCCATACTGCTGGGCCACGACGACGAGGCGCAGCCCAAGGCGCAAACCCGAGCCAGGGCCGCGGCCAAGCCAAGGGCCGCAGCCGCCCCGAAGCAACCAAGGGTGCCTACACGCCAAGTGAGCCACGAAATGTTCACCAAGGGCATGACCGTAAGCCAGATAGCCAAGGAGCGTGGCCTGGCCGAAAGCACCGTGTTCAGCCACCTGGCGCAATACGTGGCCGAGGACAAGCTGCCCATCGACCAGCTTGTGCCGCAGGAGCACATCGACACCATACGCAACCACGCGCGGCTGCACCCCGCACAGACCCGCACCACCGACATAAAGGCTGCCGTCGGCGACGGAATCACGTACAGCGAAATCTCGCTCGTAAAGCGCATATACGACATAGCCGACCCTGCCGACGACGACCTGCCATACTGACTCCCACCAAACCTGCCACCAAACCCTACAAAACCTACCTAACAACCCCACCACCCCAACATGAAAAGACTGCTCTTCACGATAATCATCACCCTAGCCTCGCTGGCCACAAACGCACAGAACGGCCAGCTGGCCGCCATGCGCGGCGTGGCCGACAGGGGCTATGACTTCTGGCTCTACGCCCCGCGCGAATACCTGTACGAGGACCAGCGCGTGCCGGTAATCATCTTCCTGCACGGCAGGAGCCTCTGCGGCACCAACATGAAGCGCGTGCGCCGCTACGGCCTCCTGCACGCCATAGAGCGCGGCCGCTACTATCCCTGCATCGTGATTGCCCCGCAGAACCCAGGCGGGGCGTGGAAACCTGAGCGCATAGCGCGCGTGCTCGACTGGGTGGAAGCCCACCACGACGTCGACACCACGCGCGTCTACGTCATCGGCATGAGCCTCGGCGGCTACGGCACGCTCGACTTCGCAGGCACTTACCCCGACCGCGTGGCCGCAGCCATGGCCCTCTGCGGCGGCTGCACGCTGCGCGACATGGGCGGACTTGGCCGCCTGCCGCTGTGGATAATGCACGGCACGGCCGACCGCGCCGTGCCGATAAGCCAGTCAAAGCAAGTGGTGGAGGCCATAAAAGAGACGGCCGGCGACAGCCTGCTGCGCTACGACTGGGTGAAAGGGGCATCGCACGGCGACCTGGCACGCCTGCTATACCTCAAGCAGACATACGACTGGCTCTTCTCGCACACCAACGCCGACAACCCGCGCGAGGTCGACCGCAGCGTCACCATCACCAAGGATGACCTCAAGAACGCATACACCGACCTCGACCCCAAGGCCACCCGCTTCGACATAGTGAAGGAAATAAAGCCACGAAAGTAATACTGGTAACTGTTTCAGTAATTCGTTTTGCAGTTTGAAACGGCTCTATGCGTACCTTTGCAAAGACAAAACCCAAAACCACAACGCAATGAAAAAAGTCAAGATCACGGTATTGAAGCGCGAGGTTAAGGAAGACCTCGCCAAAGAATACGGCTGCCCCGGCCTCGGCCCCTGCGCCCGCCTGAAGGAGGGCCAGGTGTTCTACGCCGGGGTGGACTGCCCGCCCGGCCTGTGCAACACGGCGTGGAAGTGCATGCACCAGTACATTTTCGCCCTGCAAAACGGTGCGGAGAGCTTCTTCTTCGACAACTGGTGCCGCCATCCCCGCACCGCCATCGCCTGCTGCAACGACGGATTCCGCCCCGTTTACTTCAAGCTCGAAGCCACCGACGAGGACATTCCCAACCCCGAACTGGATGCACAAGGAGGGCGCAAGGCATGATGACAGTGGAGAAATTCCAGCAGATGATTGCCGACGGGCAGCCGCTCGAGGGCACGGAGATGATAACATTCATGCGCAAGCAGAGCGCCGAGACACGGCGGCTGCTCATGGACCTTAACACGAACTACCACACTGACGAGGAGATTGTCTACCTCTTCAGCCGCATAACCGCCACGGATGTTGACCCCTCGTTCCGCATGTTCCCGCCTTTCTACACCGACTTCGGCAAGAACATCCACCTCGGCAAGAACGTGTTCATAAACTCCTGCTGCCAGTTCCAGGACCAGGGCGGCATCTTCATCGGCGACAACTGCCTCATAGGCCCCGGCTCCATGCTGGCCACGCTCAACCATGGCTTCGCCCCGGCCGACCGCCCCAACATGACCCACGCGCCCATAAGGATAGGCCGGGGCGTGTGGATGGGGGCTCACGTCACAGTGCTCCCGGGTGTCACCATCGGCGACAACGCCATCATTGCCGCCGGGGCCGTGGTGGCGAAAGACGTTCCTGCCGACATGATTGTCGGCGGAGTGCCGGCCAGGGTGATAAAGAGCATCCACGAGGCTGCGCACGAATGACCGACAGGACAAACTGCATTGCAGGCCTGCGGCAGAGCCCTGGCCCGCCCCATTGGCGCGGCGGCATGGCGAACGGCCCCTCTCTGCCAGCACCATGCGCCATGCGCACGCAATTGAGCACGAGAAAAGACAATGATCAAGGGTTAAGAATCAAGGAAAAACAGCTTCTTAACCCTTATTTTTTTATTCACTTCAGCCATCCCCAGCGCTCGCCCCAGTCGTCCATCACCTCCGTGCGCCATTTATATGCGGCTCTTTTCAAAAAGCTCCCATTACCTCCCATTGCGCATTCTGTTTAAGTGGTTGTTTTCGTAATACGTTGATATGCCCTCAAGTTCCCCACCCATCTTCGGTCCGTAGCGTAGTATCCGGCATGGATTGAGCCTCCTGATGGCCTCGGCATAGCCTTGCCGCCAAAGATATTTTGACACATCATGCTTGTTCACTCCCATGCTGTTTATGGCTATTGCGCAACCGGTGGGGATGCCGTCGAAGCAATACGCGAAGCTGTCGGGCGTTGACCAAGTGGCGTTGACGATGATGTTCACGCCGAGGCTTTGCATCCGCGCCGCCACCAAGCGGTTGAGCAGACAGTTGTGCCGACGCTGCCCCGGGGTCATGTCGGCGTATTGCGAGAAGTCGGGACTTATCACAAAGCGGGCTTCGGCAAGCTCGCGCAGCTCATCGTCAGAAGCATTAAGCAAGCCGATGAACATATAATCGCTGACGAAAAAGTGTACGCAATCGCCCTTGGCGCTGCCGCTCCGCCAAACATTGTAAGGCACGAGCGCCTTTGGTGCGCTCTCAATCTCATATGGACGGAGCGTTGGCATGGCGGCGTTTGCCTGCATCAAGTCAAACTTGCAAACCCGCTGCAAAGCATTGTCTATGCGCTTCCGATAGTTGCACTTGCTTCTCTTGACCTGTGTCTCGTGCCTTGAGACGTAATCAACCACGCCCGTTGAACATGGGTAATCGTCAAAAAGTAAAAGTTCTTTTGCCATTTGGGAAATGGTTTTACGTTAAAAATAAGTTTACTTTCCCACTCCGGCAAGAGAAACGGCGGACATTCCGCAAAATTTCATTAACTTTGCAGCGCAAACGTCGTTGCCGTTCCCCATGCCGCGAAATGAGACCTCGGGTCTCGCCGTGGGAACAACTCGACCCTGCCCGCCCGCACAATCTCGCACATTGCGCGGGCTTTTCCGTCTCTTCATGTGTCATTTCGTCATGCCGGCCTCTCTTTCATGCGCCTCGACATCTTGTAAACTTGCCCTCCCAACTGCGCGTCGAGGCTTTCTGTGCGCACAAGGTCGAACATTATATTATATCTCTCGTAGTCCTCGCCAAAGGCATCGAACATCTGCTTTGTGGGCAGGTAGAAGTATTTACCAGACTTCATCACGCGGAAGCTGTTGCCTGTGGGCTCGCGGTGGAGCACCATATAGAGGGTGCGCTCACCTTCGTCATCGCGGGCAAACTGCACGTATGTTTCTTCAGAGAGGTGCAGCCTGTCCGCCGTGTCTGCCGTAAACCCGAGGCGGCCTGTTTGCTGTATCGTTGCCTTCAGTTTCACGTTGTATTGCCCTATGTCCAATATCGTAATCATCTTATGACTTGTTTGGCAGCAAAGATGATGCTTTTGTTTTGTCCAGCAAAATATTTCATGCATCATTTTCTCCTACTTACTAAAATATGGTTTGTTGGTTTATTGGTTTGTGTTGCATTTACAAATGTCTTGCTCGCGGCGATTTACGCCACTTTCCTTTGCCACTTCTCCCCCTGCCCCTTTGCTTGTCTCGTGCATGATTCCGCATGGTTGGCATGGCAGCAGGCAAATAAAATCAGCAATGGCGTTGCGCATGGCGAAAAAAGTTGCTATATTTGCACTTGCCAAGACCGTCTTTAGCCACGGCATAAAACCCAAAACGGGCGTTAGAGCAAATAATGTCGTATCAGGAATCGAGCTGCTGCCTGCCAAGGTGGGAGCAGCCTGGGCCGGCAAAGCGGACAAACAGACACAAGAAGAACCATACAAGAGAAAAGAAAGGAAACAAAATGGCAGAGAACAAGAGCAATGCTGAAGTGAAGGAGGAGATAATAGAACTGCTGAAGTCGACCGGGCGCGACGGGGTGGACGATGTGATAGGCTTCCTTGAGGAGTCGGGCTTCTTCGAGGCCCCGGCCTCGGCATCCAAGCACCTGTGCGTTGAGGGCGGGCTGGCGCGCCACTCACTCAACACTTGCCGGGCAGCTCTGCTGCTCTGGGAGCACCTGGCCGAGATTGAGCCTACGCTCCACGGCGAGGTGAAGCGCGAGAGCGTGATACTGGCCAGCCTGCTGCACGACGTTTGCAAGGCCGACATATACAAGCGGGCCGTGAAGAAACGCAAGGTGATGGGAATGTGGGAGGAAAGCGAAGGCTACAAGGTGAGCTACAAGAACTTCCCCATGGGCCACGGCGAGAAGTCGGTGGTGCTGCTCCTGTGCGCCGGGCTGGAGATGTACGACGACGAGATGCTGGCCATACGCTGGCACATGGGGGCGTGGGGCATAAACCTGAACAGCTTCGAGGACACGCGGTCATACGACGTGGCCAACAAGCAATACCCGCTCGTGGGCATCATACAGTGCGCCGACAACATAGCGGCCAACATCATGGAGCGCACCGGGGCTGAGCTTGACGAATACTGAAACCGAACATGAATCAAGAAGCTGGAGTCTTGACTTGCCGCGCACGGCACGATGAAGATTTTGTTATCAAACCAAAATCGGCCGCAGGCTTCACTCAGGTTTCGTGCTGCTGCCAGGCAGGTTGCATCCAGCTATTGCCGAAGATGTAGCGGGCTACACCGAGAAAAAGCGTGAAACAAGACGACGTAAGCAGTGCGGAAGATGGGCGCAGAGCCAACAAGCGGCGTTATAAGTGTGACAGGCGTTCAAACAACCGATTTGGGTTAAATGACTGGCACACGGCCTTGGCACTACGCAATATGCCAAATGGTGCCGCATATGTTTTCTTCACAAACTCCATTTCGCGCAGGGCGCTGCCACTAAAGGCTCAAAAGGAGCATCAATAAACGCCATTCGGCTATGTTTACAAAATCCTTTCCAAGAAACCGAGGCAGCCGTTACGCACAATGGAACAGGCTATTTCATTGTGCGTAACGGCCTGTTTCAGGATGCAAGACTGGCAGTTTCAGAGCGCAAAACGAGCCGGCTCGCAACGCACTGGCAGCCAGGGCTTTGCGCAAACCGGGCGGAAATCCGATTTGTTTTTACAAATGAATGCCCGCAATTTGCCTAAGATGAAGTCATTGCCCGAAACAACCGGGAAAGCATGGCCAGGCAATACAAACAAGATGTTTGGCAAATTGCAGGGCCTGCATGCGGGCAGTACGGAATCATTTTGGTCTCTGATGCGATATGGATTAAACCATACGCGCCGCCATGCGTCTTACTCACAAAGGGCATTGACGCGCAACAACTACCAATAAAATTACTGACAGCATGAAAGCAAGACTCTTAACCATCGCCGCATGCGCCATGATGGCCGCGGCTACGGCCTGCGCACAGCGCAAGCCAAACGTCATGAAACAGACACGGGCCGAGTTTTTCAAGACAGAGGAGGCTCGCCGCGTGGGCGACCAGATTCTGCTCTACCAGCGCACCACGGGCGGCTGGCCCAAGAACATAGACATGGCGCGGCCCATGGACGACGGGGAGCGCGCCAAGGTGGCCGCAGACAAGGGGCGGCGCGACGACTCCACCATAGACAACGGGGCCACGACGACGCAAATGGGCTACCTGGCCCGCCTCTACCGAGCCACGGGCGACGAGCGCTACCGCGACGCCTTCAGCAGCGCAGCCGCCTTCCTGCTCGCCGGGCAGTACGCCAGCGGCGGCTGGCCTCAGTTCTGGCCGTCACCGCGGGGCTACCAGGTGAACATCACCTTCAACGATGACGCCATGGTGAACACCATGCGCCTGCTCGACAGGATAGCGCGCGGCGAGGAGCCTTACGGCGGCGACATAGCCGACGGGGAACTGAGGGCCAGGGCCAAGGAGGCCTTCGACCGTGGCGTGGACTGCATACTGAAGACGCAGATCGCTACCGACGGGCAGCCCTCCATCTGGTGCCAGCAGCACGACCCCGAGACGTTCGCACCGGCTTCGGCCAGGGCCTACGAGCTGCCGTCGTACTGCCCTATTGAGAGCGCAGGCATCGTGGAGCTGCTGATGGGCCTGCCGCATCCCGACGAGCGGGTGAAGCGGGCTGTGCACGGAGCCATGGCATGGTTTGACAATCACAAGCTCACGGGGCTCAAGGTGGTGCGCACGGGCAGCCGCCGCAGCGGCTCACGCGACACGCGCCTCGTGGCCGACTCGGCAGCCGGGCCGCTGTGGGGCCGCTTCTACGACCTGAAGCACTGCCAGCCTTACGTCTGCGACCGCGACGGGCTGCCGCGCCGCCGCCTCGAGGACATAGGCTCCGAGCGGCGCAACGGCTACTCATGGTACAGCGACAGGCCCGCGCGGCTCTACCCGCTGTACGACGCATGGGCATCGAAGCACGACCCCGACCGCAAGCTACACATCAGCCTGCATACAAAGGGGGCCAACGAGACGGGGCTGATGCGGCCCTTCTGCCAGCCGGCCAAAGACGTGGCCGACTTCAACGCCGTGGTGAACCCGGGGCAGAGCATACAGGCCGCCATCGAGAAAGCACCTGCCCAACCCACAGAGCCGTACAAGATTCTGGTAAGGAAAGGAACGTATAACCAAAAGGTAATCATCGACAGGCCTAACATAGTGCTCGTGGGCGAGCAGCGCGACAGCACCGTCATCGTGCTCGCCGAGACGGCCAAGACGCGCAAGGTAAAGGAACACAACGGCAAGGAAGTAGGCAACGGCGTGATAGTGCTGCTGGAGGGGGCGGATGATTGCGTGATAAGCGGGCTCACGGTGTACAACAACTACGGCACCACTGTGGAGAACACCACCACACACCAGATGGCCATCTTCGGACGGGCCACGCGCACCATCGTGACAAACTGCAACGTATGGGCCGACGGCAACGACGCGCTCGCGCTCTGGGCGCGCGGCGAAGGCGGGATGTATTACCACGCCGACCTCGCGCTGCGATGCCCGGGGGTAGACTTCCTATGCCCCCGCGGGTGGTGCTACGCCACGCGCTGTACATTCTACGGCGACGGGCGGGCCATCATCTGGCACGATGGGCGCGGCGACAAGTCGAAGAAGCTCGTCATCACCAACTCAACATTCGACGCCAAACGCCCCACCCCGCTGGGCCGCTACCACCACGACGCGCAGTTCTTCCTGCTGAACTGCCGCCTGTCTGACATGATTATCGACTCCAACATTGCCTACGCATACACCGACAAGGTGCTCGACCCCTGCCCCTGGGGCCAGCGCACTTACTACTACGGATGCTCGCGCGAAGGGGGGCAGGCGGGGTGGCTCACGGACAATCTCGACAGCGCGCCGGGCTCCCCGGCGTTCCACGCCGTGACTGCCCGCTGGACGTTCGGCGGCAAGTGGGACCCCGAGAAGCGCATACGCGAGCTGTGGCCGGTGCTTGCCTACTGACGGCAATGCCTGCCGGCACTCGGGAGAGAGAGACGACGACGTGCCGGCGCTGGCTCCATGGTTACGCCGGCACGTCGCCATTTTGTGGCTTCACCACCCGCTGTCAGCCTGCGGCTTGCTCTCTGGCGGGGATGCACCGCGGTCACTCCCACTCTATCGTCGAAGGGGGCTTTGAGGAGATGTCGTAGCAAACGCGGTTGACGCCCTTCACCTTGTTGATTATCTCGTTAGACACCTTGGCCATGAAGTCGTAGGGCAGGTGCGCCCAGTCGGCGGTCATGGCGTCGGTGCTGGTCACGGCGCGCAGGGCCACGGGGTGCTCGTAGGTGCGCTCGTCGCCCATCACGCCTACGCTGCGGATGGTGGAGAGGAGCACGGTGCCTGCCTGCCACACCTTGTCGTAGAGGGGCTGGCCGTCGGGGCAGATGTAGTTGTGCATGTTCTCAATGTAGATGTCGTCGGCGTCCTGCAGGATGCGCACTTTCTCGCGCGTTATGTCGCCGAGTATGCGCACGGCGAGGCCCGGTCCGGGGAAGGGGTGGCGCTTTATGAGGCGCTCGGGCATATCGAGCTGGTAGCCCACGCGGCGCACCTCGTCCTTGAAGAGCCACTTGAGCGGCTCGCAGAGCTTGAGGTGCATGTCCTTAGGCAGGCCGCCCACGTTGTGGTGGCTCTTTATCACCATGCCCGTTATGCTGAGGCTCTCTATGCGGTCGGGGTAGATGGTGCCCTGGGCGAGCCACTTGGCGTCGGTTATCTTCTTGGCCTCGGCGTTGAACACCTCCACGAAGTCGCGCCCTATGATCTTGCGCTTCTGCTCGGGGTCGGTGACGCCCTCAAGGTCCGAGAAGAACTTCGCGCCCGCATCTACGCCGATGACGTTGAGCCCCAGGCCCTGGTATGCCTCCATCACCTTCGTGAACTCGTTCTTGCGGAGCATCCCGTGGTCAACGAAGATGCAGGTGAGGTTGTGGCCTATGGCCTTGTTGAGGAGCACGGCGCACACCGACGAGTCTACCCCGCCCGACAGGCCGAGGATGACGCGGTCGTCGCCCAGCTGCTCCTTCAGCTCCGCCACGGTGCTGTCTACAAACGAGGCTGCGCTCCACTCCTGGCGGCTGCCGCAGATGTTGACCACGAAGTTGCGCAGGAGCAGCTTGCCCTGCGTGGTGTGGAACACTTCGGGATGGAACTGCACGGCCCAGAGCGGGGCCTTGTCGCTGGCATAGGCGGCGAACTTCACGCTCCCTGTCGAGGCTACGACGTGGCAGTCGGCGGGCAGCGCGGTGATTGTGTCGCCATGGCTCATCCACACTTGCGAGCCTTCATCGAAGCCCTGGAAGAGCGGGTTGGCGGCATCGAACCACTGGAGGTTGGCGCGGCCATACTCGCGGGTGTCGGTCTTTTCCACCCGCCCGCCTCCGGCGTTGGCTATGAACTGCGCCCCGTAACAGATGCCCAGCACCGGCACACGGCCCACGAACTGGCCCAGATCTGCCCTGAACGCCTCTGGGTCGTGCACCGAATAGGGCGACCCGCTGAGTATGACGCCGATGACGGATGGGTCGTCCGTTGGGAACTTGTTGTAGGGAATGATTTCGCAGAAGGTGTCGAGCTCGCGCACACGGCGGCCAATGAGCTGCGTGGTCTGCGAGCCGAAGTCGAGGATAATGATCTTCTGTTGCATATAGTATGAATAAATGTGTCTGAATGTAACTGCGCGGATATCTGCCCGCAAAGTTACGATTTATTTTCCAAACATCCGTGTTGTATGGGTGATTTAATTGCCTGTCAGCATGAAAAGGGCGCGCTGCAGGTCAGACCAGGCCGCTGGCGAACCGCTCGGCCTCTGCCAACGAGGAGAGCTTGCCTACGTCGAGCAGCCTCAAGTCGGGCTTCAGGCAGCCCCGAATGTCGGCTTTGGCACACACATCGAGGTAAAAGTCGATGATGCCAAACTTCTCGGGGAAAGGCTGCATGAGCGGGAACAGGCGCGGCGAAAACACGTGTATGCCTGAAAAGGCGTACATCCGGCATGACTGCGGGTCTATCCCTGCATAGGGGCTGCGCACTTCACCCGTCTCCACGTTTGTCCAGCCTACCAGCCTCATGTCGTCGGAGAAGAGCAGATAGCGCTTTGTCTGCCGCTCGCTCACGAGCAGCGTGGCATCGGCAGCGAGGCTTTCGGCGTAGAAGCCGGCCAGGCTGACGTTGCTCATTATGTCGACGTTGTGTATAAGTATCGGCGAGTCTTGACAGAAAAGCGGCGCCGCCTTGCGCAATCCGCCACCGGTGTCGAGCAGGCGGTCGGTCTCGTCGGATATGCGTATGTCCATGCCAAAGTTGGCGTTGGCGGCAAGATAGCCGGTTATCTGCGAGGCGAAGTGGTGTACGTTGACCACCACCCGCCCTGCCCCGGCTTGGCTCAGGCCTTGCAGCACGCGCCTGATAAGAGGCTCACCGCCCACGCTCACCATCGCCTTTGGCATGGTGTCGGTGAGAGGTTTCAGCCGCGTGCCGAGCCCGGCGGCAAACACCATGGCCTGCATCTTGATGTCTGTGTGCATTGATGTCATCCCTCCTTGCTCTGGTTACGTGCCTCAAGCACTTCCGATATGCCCTGTTCGCGGTGCTGTATGCGCACTTCGATGCCAAACTTGCGGTTGAGGTGCTCGGCCAGGCGCTGCGCACTGTACACGCTGCGGTGCTGGCCGCCGGTGCAGCCAAACGCAAACATGAGGTCGGTGAAGCCGCGCTGGATGTACCGGCGCACATGAGCGTCGGCCAACTTGTATACGCTTTCGAGGAAGACAAGTATCTCGCCGTCGTCCTCGAGGAAACGTATGACTGGCTCGTCAAGGCCGGTAAGCTTCTTGTAAGGCTCATAGCGGCCCGGGTTGTGGGTGCTGCGGCAGTCGAACACGTAGCCGCCGCCGTTGCCCGACTCGTCCTCGGGGATACCGTTCTTGTAAGCGAAGCTGAACACGCGCACAACCAGGGGGCCACAGCCGTCGTACTTCGAGAACGTGGCTGGGCCGTCTTGCGGGTGGGCCTTGTACACATTGCTCTCGGCTGTGCGGAATCCGTCGGCCCGGTTGAGCGCAGGCTGCTCTATCTGGGCGAACTGCGGCAGCTCGGTGAGACGGCGCAGGAGGTCCATCATATACGGGTAAGTAAAGCACTTAAGGCCGAGCATTTCCCTCAGGTTCTGTATGGCCGGGGGTATTGACTCTATGAAGTGGCGCTTCTGCTCGAAGTATCCGCGGAAACCATACGCACCGAGCACTTGCAGCGTGCGGAAGAGCACGAAGCGGCTAAGCTGCCCGACGAAATGCCTTACTGACGGCACTTCGGTGTAGTTCTTCAGCGACTCGTAGTATTCATATACCAGCTCGCGGCGCAGCTTGTGCGGGTATCGGGCGGACGCCTGCCACAGGAACGATGCCACGTCGTAGTAGTACGGCCCGCGGCGCCCGCCCTGGAAATCGATGAAGTAAGGGTTGCCGCCCCCGTCGAGCATCACGTTGCGCGCTTGGAAGTCGCGGTACATAAAACTGTCAAAGCGTTCTGCTGTAAGGTCTTTGGCAAAGAGCCGGAAATCAGCTTCAAGCTTCAGCTCGTGGAAATCAAGTTCAGTGGGCTTGAGGAAGCAGTACTTGAAGTAATTGAGGTCGAAGAGCACACTGTCTGCGTTGAACTCCGGCTGTGGATAGCAGTGGCCGAAGTCGAGCCCGCGCGCCCCGCGGATCTGTATGTTCGGCAGCTCGCGGATGGTCTTCACCAGCAGCTGCCGCTCCGTGACATTATAGCGGCCGCCGGCCTGCCTCCCCCCGGCGATGGCATCGAAGAGCGACACCGAGCCAAGGTCGGTCTGCAAATAGCGGAGCTCGTCGTCGCTCACTGCCAGCACACGCGGCACAGGCAGGCGGCGCTTGGCAAAATGGTTGCTCAAGTATACGAATGCGTGGTCCTCGTCGCGGCTTGTGCCAATGGCCCCAATCACCGTGGCCCCGTCAGCATCGGCCATGCGGTAGTACTCACGGTTGCTGCCTGCCGCCGGCAGCTTCTGCACGTTTGCAGGTGCCTCGCCAGCCCATCTCTTATATAGCTCTATCAGTTTCTCCATCTCTTAATGCCGTTTTTTACCATGGCCGTGCCGTCAGGGCGCAGCTTGGCTTCTGCAAAGTTAATGCAAAAAGACAGAAAAAGCAAGTACATAACGCGATTTTTCTGATAAAAGAAACAAGTCGTGCCGCACCCTGCAAGCCAAGGTGCGGCACGGCCAGAATACATTATAAATATGCTTGAACTACTGCAACGTAACGGCCATCAAGCCTATCACGACATCGTTTGAGAGCGTGCGCAAGGTCAGCGACTGCAGTTTCTTCTGCCCGTCGAGCGGCATTCGCAGCATCTGCGCCGCGCCACCGGGTATGGGGCGGATGTAAACATCGGTCAAGCCCAGGTCGCGGCCGAGGTCGCGGCTCACCTGCCCTGTGCCAAGGGCAACGCGGTAGGGACGCGGCATGGTGGTATAGAACGCCTTGCCGTCCACGTAGTAGTCTTGCTCTATTGGGCACCAGTTGTCTGGGTTCACCAGTTCAAGCGTGTCGGTCGAGCCGTCTTTGTATGTGGCAATGACCAAAGCGTTGGCTATGCGGCACTGCATGTGGTTCGTGGACCCTGCCATGAGTAAGTAGGCCGAGGCAGCCTTGCCTTTGAGCGGTATAACGATGCTGTCGGGATAGTTGTCCCAAAGCGATGTGTATACTATGTTGTTGCCATCAGCCGGAGTGCGGAAGGGAACGCCGGCCACAACAAACTCGCCGTCATCGATGAGCGTACGGAAAACCGAGTCGTTCACGTCGGCAGTCATGTCGGGATGGCACCACTCGCCTATTCCTTGCTGCGGGATTTCAAGCGAGGTATAGGGCGGGCGCGGGCTCAAATACTTGTTCTTGTAGATGTCGTCCACCTCAGAGTTGAAATACTTGTCAATCTTCACACGTGTGAACTTGCCGTTGGTGACTGGCTCGGCCAATCCATATTCCACCGGGTCCACCATGTGCTGTACAGGCTCGTCAACGGCAGCCTCGATGAGCATCGCCGGGATAGGCGTCTTTATCACTTGGTGCTTCCCAGCTGTGCCTTTTATCTCCTTGTACTGGCCGTTACCGATGTTCTGGCGCACGATGATGCGCAACGGGCGGGTGAAGTTCTGCGTGATGTCATACACGAGCGAGTCGCCCACGCGCTTGAAACTGTACTCCATGTAAGGCGTGCGCACCGATGCACTGTCCCACGACTGCGGGAAGCCAGGGCGCAGGTAGCACTGCCCGTTGAGCGCATCGGGAACGATGCCGAACAACCCTTGCAGCAGCGTGCGCGCCGATATGCCTATGCAGTCGCCGAAGTCGCGGTAGCACTCGCCCCGGGCCGCGTCGTAGAAGCTCAGCTGGCCGAAGTTGGCGGGGCTGTCGCCAATGTACATCTGGTCCATTATGTTGGCCCTCATCAGCATGAATGCCGCCTCGCTGCGGCCCGCCTCGAAGTAGGCCAGGGCCGTGTGCATCACCTCGGCCGGGGCCACATTGTTTATGCTCCAGGCGTATGGCATCCAGTTAGACGTGGCTATCGTCGCGCCGTAGAGCTTGCCGTCGGCCACCACAGGTATGTGGGGTATCTCCCGGTCAACGTAGCGCGTGGCACGGTAGAACTGCTCTGGCGTGCCTGCACCGCAGTCGATGGGCGTGTATATCGACCACACGGCGGCGCTCTCGTGCTTGCGGCCGAGGCCCATGCAGTCCTCGTACTCGGCCCAGTGGCCCTTGTCGTCGAGCCATAGGCGCTCGTCCATGGCCTTGAGTATGCGGCTGGCCTCAGCCCGGTAGGGCGCGGGGTCCTCGCCTATTATCTCGGCTATGCGGGCCGCGAGCAGGTTGCCGCGGTAGTTGTAGGCCGAAGAGTGTGTGACCGAGCCGCCGTTGTAATAGAGCGCGTCGCTCGCCCAGATGCAGCAGTAGGCATCGTAGAGGCCGTCGTTGTCGGGGTCGAAGTTGCGCTTTTCCCACTCAAGGTGCAGCTTTACCACGGGCCACATCTTGCGTATGTACGCAGTGTCGGCATCGTAAGCGAAGTGCCAGAGCAGCTCGTCGATGTAGTTGAGGTTCATGTCATAGTGGTGCATCTGGTTGTTCCGCTCCGGGTTGCGGCATATATAGCCGTTGCTGTACATCTGCGTTCCCCACTTCTTCTCTGCGCGGGCAAGGTTCATCTTAGGGTCTTGCGACGGATGCGGGATTGTGGGAGGCACGTTTGTAACCTGGCTCTTGGCGTAAGCGTCGAAGTGCGACACAGCCCTGTCGTTCCAGCCAAGCACGTCGCCGAGGAATCCGGCGCGCCATCCGGCCAGCGGCATGCGCCAGCCCACGCAGCCGTGGAGCCACGTCTTGCCGTCCCAGTCGCCGTCGGCCGCAATCACGAGCGCGCCTCCGAGGGTGTTGATGAAGGGGTCGGGCGTGTTGAACTCTATGCGCGAGGCAAGAGCCTTGTTGCGTTCTACGGTGGCATTGAAGAGCCTGGCAGCCTCGTCCTGCCCTACGGTGCCTATCTCCGAGCCTTCCATGGTGAAATAGCTCTCGCCCGAGCCATCCCACTCCGTAGCGGCGAGGCCGGCGTCACCGGCTGCGGGGCCGAAGCACCCTGGCGGGTCGGCCCCCATGTCGCCGTTGCGGCGTATCTTCGTGTTGGCAATGTTGCAAACCATGGCCTTAAGTTTCAGCGGCTCGTCAAAGCCCTCTGCACGGAACTGCCAAACGGCTCCCTCGGTGTCTGCCAGTGCCACCACATTTATATATATGGCGGCATCGCCCCAAGCATTGTGCTTAACCACATAGCGCCGCGAAGCGTCTGAATAGCGAGCTTCACACCAGTCTGTGGCTTCAAGCGCATATTCGTTGCCACGGTATATTGCACGGAAGCGCACGTTGCGATGGCCCCGTTTCTTGAAAACGGCGAAAATGGGGCGGTCGCTGGTCTCTATGCGATACTCGGTATAGCCGCCATAAAGGGCGCGCGTATACTCGTTGGAGCCGTTGACACACACGAAGTCGCGCCCCTCGGGGCGGTAATTCAGCGTGCGCTCGACGCCACGCTTGTCGCCATTGTAGGTACGCGACTCTATGAAATCGCCTATGCGTTTCTGCGCCGAGCCCCCGATGGCTGCCATGAATGCCATGGCCAGTGTAAGTTTTCTGAGATTTTTGTTATTAGCACTCATTTTACTGTAAGTTCGTTGTACGTAGTCTGCAAAATTAAACAATAAATGCGGAAAATGCAAGCGAATCCGTAAAAAAGAAATCGGCTGTCATCCCGACAGCCGATTTCAAAAAACAAACTACTTAAAAACTAATCTACTAAAACAAATCAAAAAATATCCTTAAACCTAAAAATCATGCTTGCCCTCACTGTTGCTGCGCTGCCGGCAGGCTTCTCCCCTTGCCTGGCAGGATGCCTGGTGCCCGGCTGACGGACCTAACGCCGGGAATGACCGGGAACAATGATACCGCTTTCCCGCGCTCACCGCATCGGGTGCAAAGATAGTCACTTTATCATATACGCCAAAATAAAATCATGGGAAATGCAGCCAGGCATACCCGCAAAAAAGAAATGGAGGGGCTTTTCTGCCGAAAGCCCCTCCACTTTGATATGTGCAGTTTGCAAATATTACATCATTCCGCCCATTCCGGCACCGCCGCCCATCGGCATTGCGGGCTTCTCCTCGGGCTTGTCGACGATGAGGCACTCGGTGGTGAGGAACATACCTGCTATCGAGGCAGCGTTCTCCAGTGCGACACGCGCAACCTTTGCCGGGTCTATGACGCCTGCCTTGCGCATATCCTCATACTCGCCTGTGCGGGCATTGTAACCGTAGTCGCCTTCGCCCTCGCGAACTTTCTGCACTACAACGGCTCCCTCGCCGCCGGCGTTTGCCACAATCTGGCGCAGAGGCTCCTCGATGGCGCGCTCCACGATGTTGATGCCGGTCTGCTCGTCGGCATTGTCGCCCTTGAGAGCCTTCACGGAGTCGAGTGCGCGGATGTATGTGGTGCCGCCGCCGGCAACAACGCCTTCCTCTATGGCAGCACGGGTGGCGCAGAGAGCGTCGTCCACACGGTCCTTCTTCTCCTTCATCTCCACCTCGCTGTTTGCGCCGACATAGAGCACTGCCACGCCGCCCGAAATCTTGGCCAGGCGCTCCTGCAGCTTCTCCTTGTCGTAAGAGCTTGTGGTGTTGGCAATCTCGTTCTTTATCTGTGCCACGCGGTCAGCAATGCACTGCTTGTCGCCGGCTCCGTTGACGATGGTCGTGTTGTCTTTGGTCACGGTAACCTTGTCACAGGTGCCGAGCATCTCCAGTGTGGCCTGGTCGAGCTTGAGGCCCTTCTCCTCGCTGATCACGACTCCGCCCGTCAGTATGGCGATGTCTTCGAGCATGGCCTTGCGGCGGTCACCGAAGCCCGGGGCCTTCACAGCGCAGATCTTGAGCCCGCCGCGCAGGCGGTTTACCACGAGGGTGGTCAGTGCCTCGGAGTCAACGTCCTCGGCGATGACCAAGAGCGGGCGTCCGCTCTCGGCTGCAGGCTGCAGTATGGGCAGGAAGTCCTTGATGTTGCTTATCTTCTTGTCGTAGATGAGGATGTAGGGGTTCTCCATCACGCACTCCATCTTGTCGGCATCGGTGACGAAGTAGCCGCTCAGGTAGCCGCGGTCGAACTGCATTCCTTCAACCACGTTGATGTAAGTGTCGCGGCTCTTGCTCTCCTCGATGGTGATGACGCCGTCCTTGCTCACCTTGCGCATGGCGTCGGCCACGAGCTTGCCTATTTCCGGGTCGTTGTTGGCCGACACGGTGGCCACCTGCTCTATCTTGTCATAGTTGTCGTCAACCTTCTCGGCGTGAGCCTTGATGTAGTCCACAACGGCAGCCACGGCCTTGTCGATGCCGCGCTTCAGGTCCATCGGGTTGGCACCGGCGGTGACGTTCTTCAAGCCTACGTTTACTATGCTCTGTGCAAGGATGGTTGCGGTGGTGGTTCCGTCGCCGGCGTCGTCGCCGGTCTTGCTGGCCACGCTCTTTACGAGCTGTGCGCCGGTGTTGGCGAAGCGGTCCTCAAGCTCCACCTCCTTGGCCACGGTCACGCCGTCCTTGGTTATCTGCGGGGCGCCAAACTTCTTCTCGATGATGACGTTGCGGCCTTTCGGGCCAAGTGTCACCTTCACTGCGTTTGCCAACTGGTCAACGCCCTCTTTCAGCATCTCGCGTGCTTCTACGTCGAATTTTATCTCTTTTGCCATGATATTCTGCTTTTTAAAATGTAGTTAATCCTTGTGTTATTTCTCTATGACTGCGAGCACGTCGCTCTGGCGCATCATCAGGTACTTGGTGCCGTCATACTCCAGCTCGGTGCCTGAATACTTGCCGTAGAGCACTTCGTCGCCCTCCTTCAGTACCATCTCCTCGTCCTTTGTTCCCTTGCCTGCGGCAACGATGGTGCCGTGCAGCGGTTTCTCCTTGGCCGTATCGGGGATGATGATACCGCCAATCTTCTCTTCAGCTGGTGCAGGGAGTACGAGTACTCGGTCTGCCAATGGTCTAATGTTCATAGTTCTTTTATTTTTAAATTGTTGTTTCTGTTGTGCGCCGCTACCACCTGCGGCGGCTGCGGTCAACCTTGTAGTTGCCAAAACCGTGCCAAAGCCACCTGGCTGACATATTGTCAGCATCGCTGCGGCAGCGGCATGACACGACTGACAGCCGCCGGGCGCAAGCGAAGCCATACATTAATAATATACCGGAGGCCATGGCCGGGCCGGGGCAGCCTGCTGGCTTGGCAGAAAATACCGGCCCCTACATTTTGCAGTTTCCGCGGAATTGCATAATTTTGCAGCCGCTCCCGCAGGCAGTCCTCACTGCCGCCCTTGCCAAGCCACGCGGCTGCCGCCCGCCACCGGCGTGCGAAACTTCATGACAAAGGCAGGGCTGCTGGGCGCACAAGGCCGCAATGAACGCCAAGACGGGCCGTACCGAACGCCAAGACGGCCTGTTTGGCATCGCAAGACGGGCCGTTTGGCACGGCTGAATGGCTGCCCGCGCAAACACTTGTGCCACAGCCCGTTGCGCCAAGCAGTCCGCGCTGCAACAAAACTTTACAAGCAAGGCGCGCCAAGACGCAACGACACAATACAGGATAACTATCAAACCACACCAAGACAATGCAAGAGAAAACAGACCAGGACATCCACCAAAAGCTGAAGGAGGCCACGCTCTTCCTCGCCGAATACGCTTCGACGCTAATGGCCGTGGGCGCACAGACATCACGCATACAGCTCAACACCGTGCGCATGGCGCGCTCCATGGGCTACCACGTGAACCTGCTCATCTTCCCCAAGACGCTCAGCATCACCCTGCAAGACGGCTCGCTGAACCACTCGTACACCTACATCAAGAAGACACCGGGCCTGCCCCTTAACTTCAAGGCCAACATGAAACTGTCGCAACTGTCATGGAACGCCTTTGACGAGCGGCTGCCGCTCAGCGAACTGTGGGCCCGCCTGAAGGCCATCGTGACCGAACGGCGCGAGAGCCCGTGGTTCGTGCTGCTGCTGGCCTCGGTGGCCAACGCCTGCTTCTGCCGCCTGTTCGACGGCAACCTCACGTCGATGGCCATCGTGTTCGTGGCCACGCTCATCGGCTTCCTGCTGCGCCAGCAGCTCACCCGCCGCGGCGTAAACCACCTGGCCGTGTTCACCCTCTGCGCCTTCGTGTCGACAATGATAGGCGTCACGGACTACCTCTTCTTCCACGGCGGCACGGAGGATATGTCGCTCGGCACGTCGATGCTCTACCTCGTGCCCGGCGTGCCGCTGATAAACGGCGTGATGGACATCGTTGACAACCACGTGCTCGACGGCATATCAAGGCTCACAGGCGCGCTGCTGCTCATCATCTGCATAGCCATAGGCCTCTCAGGCACGGTGATAATATTCGGCATAGACCCCACCACGTTCACCTCGGTGACGCGCCCCGACCTCTTCACGGCCACCATTGCCGACGGGCTCTTCGCCGCAGTGGCCGCCATCGGCTTTGCCATCATCAGCAACCCGCCGCGCAAGGCGCTGGCCATCTGCGCCCTGCTGGCCTGCGTGGGCCACGCCGTGCGCTACTTCCTCATGCACAACACGGCCATGCCGCTCGACCTGGTGGCCGCCTCCACCGTGGCTGGCTTCTGCATCGGGCTGCTCGCCGTGCCTTTCGCCATGCGCATACACTGCCCCGCCGAGTGCTTCGCCTTCCCGTCGCTGCTGCCCATGGTACCCGGAATGTTTGCCTACAAGGCCATACGCGACCTGATAAACATCGTGCGCCTGCCCGGCGAATACACTGCCGAGTATGTGGCACGCTTCTTCCACAACGGCTCGCTCACCGTGCTCGTAATGTTCGGGATGGTCGTAGGGTGCATCATACCCATCTTCATCTTCCACCGTCAATCGTTCTCCGTGACACGCGGACGGGGCTGAAAGCCTGCACCGCGGAAGCAAGCAAAGCTTATTCAAGGCACCACGGCCCACGGCGGAAGCCTAACGGGCTCCGTGGTGCCTTGAATGCATCATTGCCCGCAGCCAGCAAACCATGGCCAACTGTCGGCCATGAACGCCGCGGTGTACATTTTTTAGAATATTTTTCCACTATTTCCATTTTCAATACGTAAAATTCTTTTATAAGAATAAAGATTGTTACCTTTGCCAAACGGGAAACATAAGAAATTACTCTATAATGAATGACAACGGAAGAGAATAATGAATGACAACGGACGTAATACCCACCATAACCTGATATTGTCTGCACTGACAGTCGTAGGCGATGTATTGATTTGCGTGCTGCTCTATACCCTGTTCTGGAAAGCCAGCGACGACCTCACGACAGCTGGCTTCAGGCAAAGCGCTGTCGTCGTCACCGGCACATACTTCATCTGCGTCATCACCGGAGGAGTGATTCTCTACAAGCGCAATGTGAGGGATTTCCAGGTGCTGCTGCTGGTGCTCCGCAACATACTCCTGTTCACCGTGGCCAGCGTGCTGCTGCTCAACACGGGCGGGTTCGTGATGTTGAGCCCGCTGGCTTTCACCGCATTCCTGCTATCACAGCTCATACTGGCATCGACATTCCGCCTTGGCATACGCCAGATGGTAAAGGCTTACCGCACCTACGACAGCCATAAGCGCCACGCAGTCTTCGTAGGCAGCAAGGACAACATACGCGCCTTGTACGACGAAATGGCAAGTGTGCCGTACTTCGGCTATGCGGTCATGGGGTACTTCGACTACCAGCCGAGCCCCAATTTCCCCGAGAACTGCCCCTACCTTGGCACCCCTGCCGACGTGGAACAATACCTTCGCAACCACAGCGAGGTGCACGAGCTGTTCTGCTGCCTGTCGTCTCGCCACGAGGCAGACATCGTGCCGATCATCCACTATTGCCAGAACAACCTCGTGCATTTCTACAGTGTGCCTAACGTGAGCAACTACCTCCACCACCGGATGTACCTCAACATGATGGGCAACGTGCCATACCTCAGCCTTATGCGCGACCCGCTGGAGCGCGTGGAGAACCGCCTGCTCAAGCGCCTGTTCGACGTTCTCTTCTCGCTGGCGTTCCTCTGCACGCTCTTCCCGATAATCCTTGTGCTCGTAACCATCATCACCAAGCTGACGATGCCAGGCCCGGTGTTCTTCCGCCAGAAGCGCAACGGCATCAACGGCGAGGAGTTCTACTGCATAAAGTTCCGCTCAATGAAGGTCAACGCCGAGGCCGACACGCTCCAGGCCACAAAGGACGACCCGCGCAAGACCAAGTGGGGCAACATAATGCGCAAGACAAACATCGACGAGCTGCCCCAGTTCATCAACGTACTCCTTGGCGACATGAGCATAGTGGGGCCGCGCCCGCACATGGTGAAGCACACCGAGGAGTACTCAAAGCTCATAGACAAGTACATGATGCGCCACTTCGTGAAGCCCGGCATCACGGGCTGGAGCCAGGTGACAGGCTTCCGCGGCGAGACAAAGGAGCTCTCGCAGATGGAAGGACGCATCAAGGGCGACATCTATTACATGGAGCACTGGAGCATCTGGCTCGACATTTACATCATCTACAAGACCGTGGCCAACGCCGTGAAAGGCGACAAGGAGGCGTATTGAAAGTTAAAAATTAAAAGGGGAAAGTTAATAAACGGGCTGCGCAATGGGGCGCAGGATATTACAGGCGGCATGGGAAGCTAAGACTACCCGTGCCGCCTGCTTCATTGATTATCGGCACCCTAACCATCGCGCAGCCCACTTTCACCTTTTTACCTCCTTACCTTTTTACCTTTAACCCGGCCTTTTACAATCCGCGCAGCCCGTTTTTTAGAAGCTGTTTTGATTTTATAAACTGCCGAATTGAGATGTATTTTCGAGGCATATTTGCCTGGTTGCCGAGGAGCATAGCGGGCTATGTGACGAAGCAACCTGGCGAATATGACCGGAAAGACACTCAAGACGGCAGGGGTAAAAGGCAGCTTTTATAAAATCAAAACAGCTTCTTACCTTTTCCTTTTAACCTTTTAACTCTCTCACTGCCTGCTTATCGCCTCGTATTTCCGCCCTTTCTCCATCGTCCAGCTTACGCTTATGCCAAGCAGGTTGCCGAGATTGCCGTTGCGCTCGGTGGTGCTTTTGCTTACGAAACGGTTCATCAGTTCGGTGCTTGCGGAGGTTATCGTGCTGCGAAACGGATGCTGCCAATAGGCGGCAAGCGAGAAACGGCCGAGCCGGTAGGCCACCGTCATGTACACGGCGCCGCCCTGCCGCCCACGGCTTTCGCCCTCCATGAACCGCCAACCGTTGTCGGCGGCGGCCGTGAGGGTCAGTTTCCCGAAGTAGGCGGCCACAGACATACTGCCGTTGAACGCCGTATAGAAATGGCGGTAGTCGGCCCCGATGTTGATGAAACGGTACAGTCCGCCGCCGGCTGTCAGCGAAAGGCGGCGCGCAACGATGTCGGCGCGGCAGTAGCCCGTGGCGTAGAACATACTGCAATCGCCGCCATTGGCCTGCGTCTTTACGAAAACCGTGTTTCCTGCCGCGTCCGTCCGGCGCGAGTAACGCTCCATGTTGCAGTCGCGGTTCACCCTGTAAGTGGCCTGCAACGATGCCGACAGCCGCGCCGCGTCGTAAGAAAGGCGCAACGACTGCTCCACCCTGCGGTACGGGCGCAGGCCGGGATTGCCCTCGTCCACCTCCATACTGTTCACCATTATCGCCGCACTGCCCGTGGCGGCCATGCGCGACATATACTCCGAAAGCTCTATGTCGTAGCGCAGCTTCAGCCTCCGGGCCAAGGGATACTGCACGGTCAGCTTCGGCCTTAGCAGCGTGAAGCGGTGGGAAGAGGCGTTGCGGCGAAAGTAATATGTGCTCATGCCGAGCCCCGCAACGTAGTCGATGCGCCACAACCTCCCCTTCAGCTGAGCGAAAGCATATACGTCCGACGTGCGCGAACGGTCGCTTGCGGCAACATCGCCGCCGTAATCCGCGGCATCATAACGCTGCGAACAAAGCAGGCCAAGCGACGCGGTGAACGGCCGGAAGCGGCTCTCCAGCACCGCCTCGCCGTCAAACCGATAGCTGCGCCCATGCAGATGGTAAGCATATGGCGAGCCTTCATCATAAAAATAGTCGCTCCGGCGGTCGTCGAGCGCGGCCGCCATGCTCACCGTAAGGCGACTGCGCAGGCCGAGACGCGCGTCGAGAAACACGTCGGCCACGGGCGCAGCACTGCGCCCGGCCTGCCGTAGCTGCGCCACGACCGCCCCACTGCCGCCCGCCACAAGGCGGCGACTGTCATCGTGCGGCGTGCGGCCTATATCGGCACGGAGCCGCGCCTGCAAGGCCAAAGTGCTGTCCGGACGCAGGCTGTAGGTAAGGCCGACACTGTGCGAGACGGCAGACCGCAGCCCGTCCACATCGCGCCGGGCCACGGTGCGCACGGTGTTATCGGGCATGAGGTAGCGGGCTGTCTCCTCCCGGCGCACGTCGCCAAACCTGTGATAAGCCACACCATAGTCCAGCCCCACCTCGCCCTTGCCGCGGTTGGCCCGCACATAAACATTGTCACGGCCCACGGCTGCTGTGACGGCGTTAGAGAGGTGCGCCCCGACGGCATATCCCGACACGGCGACGCGCACCACGAGATTGACCACCCTGCCCACATCGCGCCCGTGGCGCACGCCCGGCAAGTCGGAATACTCTATGCGCAACAGGTCTGCGGGAGCCACCCTGAGCAGGTCTTGGGCCGTGGCCGGGATGCCGTTCAGCCGCACCTCCACGCTACCACGGTCGTCGAGCGGCGTCAATGTGTGCATCACCTCGTCCACGCGCAACCCTTGCAAGCCCACCTTGGCCAGCACTCCGTAGACCGTTGCCGACGCTTCTTTCTGCCCGTCCGTGGGATATATCACCTGCCCGTCGGCCTTGCTGACCACCCGCGCACCCTCCACCACGACTTCTTTCAGGCCGAGCGAGTCGGCCGTCTGGGCGCATACGCCCGTGGCCAGCCACAAAGCCAAGGCCACAGCCAGCCACGCCCTCATGCCGTGCGCCTCCTTATCTGCGCCGGTTTGGCCCACGGCTGCCAGTGGTCTATAAGCGCAAAGAGCCGCCCGAGGCTGTCGCGGTACTCCTCGGGGTAGCTAAGAGCATAGCAGAACCACAGCTTGCCCGTGCGCACACACTTAGTATAGTGGCCGTAACCGTCTATCCTCGTGCCGCCTTCATAGAGTGGTCCGCTCAGTATATAAGCCCCGCCGCCCACAGGCTTTGGCCTTGCGCGGAGCATACGCCCCATGCGCCGTATGTCGCACACGGCGGCATTGTCGGGGCCAACGGCCCGCGTCACGTAGCACTCAAGGGCTATGTTAGTCCAACTGTCATGGCAGAAGCGGGCACGGCCGCGACCGAACGAAGGCTCGTTGCGGTCGCGCCTGAAGCAGGCGGGATAGCTCGCTGAGTAGCCGAACAGCCCGTCGGTGTAGGTGAGCAGGTCGGCCCGGTAGATCTCTTCGCACAAAACATCGGCAAACGGCCTCAGCTCCGTGCGCGGACTCACTATGTCAACGCACGATGCGGTGGCCACAACGACAAAAACAATGACTGCTATTGTTCTCATATCTTTACGCTGATTATCAGGCGCAAAGATAATATCGGTTTACACAAAAGACGAAAACGGCGGCTGACATCTGACTGACAACAGGCCGGCACGCGTCTGACAGAAGTCTGACACAGCGGCCAACTACCTGTCTGTCAGCCTGTAAGCCTGTCCGCGGTCGCTCTCTATGCGCAGGCTGCTGCGCTGTTCTATCACGGCGCGCAACCGCTTTATGAGCGTGTAGAGCGTGGCGGAGGCGTCGGGTTTCTTTGGCCACAGCGCGTCGCATATCTCGCCGTGCGACAGCCTGTGGCCCTCGGCGGCGAAGAACATGGCCAGAAGCCTGTGCTGCATGGGCGTGAGGCGGAGCGGCTCGCCCGCCGTGTCGAGAAAAACAGTGCCGCCGGCCGAAAGCCTGAGCCCGCCGAAAGCCGGCGCCAACGGCTGCGCCACGCCCACTCTCCTGCGGCGCGCCACGCACCCTGCCGCCCACAACAGGGCCGAGGCGAAGAGCAACAAGGACAGCCGCTGGTCGGACATGGACAGCACCGACGCGCGCGAACAGCCCGCGCAACCGCGCAAGACGACAGCCGGCGCGCCGTCGGCCGAGCGCAGCACCACGGCCTCTGTGGCCAGCCTTCCGCCTCTGTCGGCCGCAATACATCCGCTCACGGTGGCTCCGCCGGGCACTCTCACCTCCAAATATGCGTCATCCCGCAACCGCTCATTGCCTATGTTGCGGCGAAAGGCGGCATCGGCCACGCGCAGGGCCACGCTTCCGCCAGCCACGGCCTGCATCCTGCTGAACGACTTTATGGTATCCGCTGCGGCATAATAGCTGCCCTTGGCGGCAATGGTGTCTGCCAAAGCCTGCCGCAAGTCGCCCTCTATGCGGCTCTCCGCAGCGCAATAGCTGCCCACGCTTGCCACGGCCGACGACCCGACGAGAACCATAAACACAATGACCGGCGCACCGTGCGCCAACGCTCTCTTTATCTTGCTCAGTTCCATTTCCTAACGCTTTTTTACCCGATTCCTTTCACTCTGCGCAACCATCTGATACTCAGCACGTTGCAAAACAGCCCGTTTTAGCACGCAAAACAGCCCATTCCAGGCGGTGAAACGACCCGCTTCGCAATGCCATACGGCACGTTTCGCAAAACAGCACTGCACGGATTGACATCGCATACTGCCGTTCCCGAGTGCAGCCCGACTTATACAAAGGTAACAAAATACAGGCATTACATTCCCGAAAAAAGACACTTTAACTCCATTTAACCTGCCATGACATTCCGTAATAAGGGAAAATGACTTAATTTTGCAGCGCGAAAAAGCCATCCTCCGCCCCACCCTGCCAAACTCATCACCGCGCACAAGGAGCTACGGGATAATAAATTGCATTCAGGAAACAACAGCATAAAAAGTAAAACGAAGCCGAACGCCGGCGCACCATACAAAAAGCACAGGTGCAAACGTGGCCGCCAAGCCACGCCGCACCGGGTGTCACAAGTGCGGTGGCAGGCACGGCCAACACAGAGATTATGAAAAAAGCACTTATAGCACTGGCCTTCGGCACGCTTGCCCTGGGCATGACGGAGTTTGTCATGATGGGCATACTGCCCGATGTTGCCCGCGGACTGGGCATAACCATAACGCAGGCGGGCCACCTTATCTCGGCTTACGCCGTGGGAGTGTGCTGCGGCGCGCCCCTGCTTACGGTAGTCCACAAATACAGCCCCAAGCGCATACTGCTTGCGCTGGCGGCGATGATGCTGCTCGGGGCGGCGCTCTGCGCCGTCTCGCCGAGCTACGGCATGATGCTGGCGGCGCGGTTCATTGCCGGACTTCCGCACGGGGCCTACTTCGGCGTGGCCTCGATAGCGGCAGTAAAGCTGGCCGACGAGCGCCACAAAACGGGCGCCGTGTCAATAATGATTGCCGGGATGACTGTCGCCAACCTCTTCGGAGTGCCGCTGAGCACAGCCCTCAGCGAGAGCGTATCGTGGCGTGTGCCGTTCGTGCTCGTGGCCCTGCTGAGCCTGCTCGTGCTTTACTACATATGGAAATGGGTGCCGCCGATAGAGTCGCTGCCCGACAACGGATACAAAGGGCAGTTCCGTTTCCTGAAGAACGGCGCGCCGTGGCTCATCCTCGCCGCCACTATGTTCGGCAACGGTGGCATATTCTGCTGGTACAGCTACGTCTCGCCGCTCATGACAACGGAGGGTGGCTTCCCGCCGGAGACCGTAGCCCTGCTCATGGTTGCGGCAGGCTTCGGCATGGTGGTGGGCAACCTGACGAGTGGGCGCCTGTCTGACCGCTACTCGCCGGGGCGCGTGGCGGCCACGACACAGGCCGTTGTAGTATGCGCGCTGCTGCTCATCTTCGCCCTCTCCACCCACGGCTGGCTATCGGCAGGGCTGATGGTGGTGTGCACGGCAGGCCTCTTCGCCGTCAGCAGTCCGCAGCAGTTCCTCATATTGAAATACGCCCCGGGCGGCGAGATGCTCGGCGGCGCGGCCATACAGGTGGCCTTCAACCTCGGCAACGCGCTCGGGGCGTATCTCGGCGGGCTGCCCATTGACCACGGACTGCCCTACCGCTACGCCGCACTCGTGGGCGCACCGATGGTAGCCCTGGGCCTGGCTGCAATGGTGACGTTCGTACGCAGGCACGAAAACGGGCAGGCAAAAGAAAGCCCGCTGCCAGCTGGCCAAGCATAGGCGGCAGGCAGGCAAAGGCAACTGCCGACAAGGCAGGCTTGCCATGGCATCGCTGCCGCCCCTAATCAAGCGAAGCAAGCCCATGCACGGCCGGTATGTGCCATGCATGGGCTTGCTTCGCGTAGCTGTGACGGTGCAGGCAGCTTACTTCACCTCCTCGCCATTGATCTTGAGGTTGTCCACCTTGCAGTTCTCAATGAGCGTCTTGTCGAAGGCGTTCTTCTGGTCTTTGACATCGCAGTCCTCAAACGTGAAGTCCGTCAGGCGGTACTTGTCAGACTTGCCCACGTCGAAGAAGTTCTTGCAGTCCATCTTTATGTTCCTTATTGTGATGTTGTTGCAGGTTGAGAGCGGCATGTCGTCGCGCTTCTCGGGCTTGAAGAACTGGGTCCAGGGGCGCACCACGAGGAAGCTGGAGCAGTTTCCCGTCACGTCTTCCACGGTGACATACTCATAATGTTGCGGCGTGTCGGGGCGCATCTTCAGCCAAAGCACACGGTTGGCGTCAGTGACTTTGCAGCGGCGCAGTATGACATTGCGGTCGTGGAGCGACTCGCTGCCGAGCGTGAGGCAGCCGTGCACTTTGCCGTAAGTGCAGTCCTCGATGATTATGTTGGAGCATGGGCCGTTGTCGGGGTTCTTGTCTGCCCATGTGCCCTTGCCGCCCTTGAGCACCACAGCGTCATCGTTCACGTTCATGTAGCAGCCGCGTATCAGCACGTTCTTGCACACGTCGAGGTCGATGGCGTCGCTGCTGGGAGCCTTCACCCCGCTCGTCGGCGCGTAGATGTAACAGTCAAGGTAGCGTATGTTCTCGCTCTTGTAGAGGTGGTTGGTCCAGAATGGGCTGTTGATGAGGCGCACGTCCTGCACGGTGATGTTCTTCGAGTTCGATATGTACACCAGCCTTGGGCGCATGGCCTCCAGGTTTGTGCACTGGCGGTTGTAGCGCCGGCGTATCCAGAACTCCTCCCAGTAGTTGTACCCGTTGCCGTTGATGGTGCCGTGGCCTGCTATCGTGAACCCGTCCACGCCGTCGGCGTTGACCAGGGCGGCAAAGTAGTTGAGCGTCTGGCCCTCCATGCGGGTCTTCAAGAGCTTGAAGTTGCGTATGCGGTCGCTGCCCTTGAGCGTCGCCCCGCGCTCGAGGTAGAGGTGGGTTCCCTGCTTGAAGAAGAGCGAGCCGCTGAGGAACGTGCCTTGCGGGATTACTATCACGCCCCCGCCCGCGGCAGCCGCCTTGTCGATCACGGCCTGTATCTGCTCCGTCTGGATGACGGTAGAGTCGTTCTTCACGCCGTGGTCGGTGATGACATACTTCTGCCCGAGCTTGTCGACGTCCACCTTGGTGGTGTCGCTGAACCATGCCGGTATGGGCGTTCCGTCGGGGAAGAGCTGCCCGGCTTTCTTCTTTGCGTTGGCCGCCGCGCATACCAATGCCAGCGCCAGTGTCAATGTGAATCTTAATCTCATAGGTTTTTTATTGGTTTCCGATTTTGCATGACAGGCAATGGCCACCCGCCTGGCATGGTGCCGCAGGGCCTTTGCCGCCACAAAGGTACACAATAATCGCGAACTGGGCAAAAAAAGAAGCGAACTTCACAGCCCGCTTCCTACTTTACCATAAAAAATTACTAACTAAAACTATATTATTAACTATTCTGAAAAACATGAGCTACATTCTCTCCGAAGCGCCACAGCCACCCCGCAGGGTGCTTCCCTACTGCCCATGGCAGCCGTCACTTCGTGTATCCGCTTGCAAAGATACAACACTTTCTCCAATAACGATGCATCATTGGCAATTATTTTTGCGTGTATTTTATACAATTAACAATGTTTTTTGAATATTTCGGCCTTTTCAAGGGGCAAAAACCTCACCGCAACACGCGCCGCACCGCCCTCGCCCGCCGCAAGGAGGCGCAGTCAGCGAGGCTGCCCGAAGCCCTACAGCAGCCCCGCCTGGGAACGCTGTTCCCATCCGTGGGCAAATCATATTTTGTAAAAACAGTTCAGCGGCATTGCCGCCTCGCGCAACCATCTGGGACACAGCCAATTGCACACAGCGGCGGAGCGGGCTGCAAAACTGGCCGTTTCGTCGGGCCAAACGGGGCGTTTTGCCGGTCGGAACAGCCTGTTCGGTGCAGCAAAACGCCAGCATCGGCACCGCCAACGGCCATTTGTAAGGATTTTATCCCATCCAGCCCACTCACCGCACGAAGAGATATTCCGGCAAAACAAAACGACGCAAGAGCCGCAAAAATAGAGAAGAAAATCCAAATTCATACATTTTCAATGGCATTCTTAGCCGGAACGACTTTTTTTTCCTATCTTTGCATACAATATAACCCACGCCCCGACAGGCAGGCAAGCCTGCTCCCGCGCCCACAGGGGGCGGCCCGGCAAAACAAACAAGCAAAACAGACATAAGTCATGAAAGATTTCCTCAAGTACACCCTGGCCACCGTGACCGGCATCATAGCCGTTACGGCCATCATGATGTTTCTCGGCATAGTGTCGCTCATAGGCATGATAGCCTCTACGCAGGCCACACCGACGGTAAAAGACAACTCGGTGTTCGTCCTCTCGCTCTCGGGCGTGATGCAGGAGCGCGCCAAGGACGACATGATAGGCCAGCTCACGGGCAGCGCATCGCCATACATCGGCCTCGAAGACGTGCTCAACGCAATACGCAAGGCCAAAGACAACGACAAGGTGAAAGGCATATACATCGAGGCGGGGATGTTCGCCCCCGACTCGCCGGCCTCGGCACAGGCCATACGCAAGCAGCTCCAGGACTTCAAGGAGAGCGGCAAGTGGATAGTGGCCTACGCCGATGCATACACACAGACGGCCTACTACGTATGCTCGGTGGCCGACCGCGTGCTCATCAACCCGCAGGGAATGCTCGACTGGCACGGGCTCTCGGCCCAGCCGCTGTTCTTCAAAGACCTGTTGGCCAAGGTGGGCGTGAAGATGCAGCTGGCCAAGGTGGGCAAGTACAAGAGCGCACCCGAGACTTTCGCCGCCGACAGCATGAGCGCGCCAAACCGCGAGCAGGTGGCCCGCTACATAGGCGGCATCTGGCAGACAATGCTCGCCGACGTGGCCAAGAGCCGCAAGGTGAGCGAGCGGCAGCTTGACAGTTATGCCGACAGCATGCCCGCGCTGGCCCCAGCCGAGAGCTACATAAGGATGCGGCTCGTTGACAAGCTCGTATACACCGGCGAGGTAAAGGACGAGGTAAGGCGACTGCTCGGCATAGGCAAAGACGACCGCATCAACCAGCTGACGCTGGCCGACATGAAGAATCTGCCCGACAACGCCAAGGAAGAGGGCGGCGAGGTGGCCGTATATTATGCCTACGGTGACGTGGTGGACACCAACCCGGGGGGCTTGAACGCCGATGCCTGCATAGCAGGCGATGACGTCTGCCGCGACCTGGAGCGCCTGGCCGACGACGACGGCGTGAAGGCAGTGGTGCTGCGCGTCAACTCCGGCGGCGGCAGCGCGTACGCCTCCGAACAGATTTGGCACGCCGTGAAACAGCTGCGCGAGCGCAAGCCCGTCGTCGTGTCAATGGGAGGCATGGCTGCCTCGGGCGGCTACTACCTCAGCTGCGCCGCAAACTACATCTACGCCGAGCCGACAACGCTCACCGGCTCGATAGGCATCTTCGGCATGTTCCCCGATATCAGCGGCCTGCTCACCGACAAGCTCGGCATCAAGTTCGACGAGGTGAAAACCAACCGCCACAGCGCTTTCGGCACGCCCGCGCGCCCCTTCAACGCCGAAGAAATGGGATACCTCGAAGCTTACATTGACCGCGGCTACCGGCTCTTCCTGAACCGGGTTGCCGAGGGGCGCAGGATGACCGTGGCACAGGTTGACAGCATTGCCCAAGGGCGTGTATGGCTCGGCACCGACGCGCTCGACATAAAGCTCATCGACGGCCTCGGCAGCCTCGGCGACGCCGTGAAAAAAGCCGCTGCACTGGCCAAGCTCGACGCCTACCACACCCACTCCTACCCCGCACCGCCGTCGTGGATGGACCAGCTCATGGCCGCATCGGCCGGCAACGGCAGCTACCTCGACGGACAGCTACGCCAGGCTCTGGGCGAATACTACGCCCCACTGGCATTGATGAAAGGCATCGGCAAGCTCAACAACGTACAGGCCCGCGTGCCGTTCACGCTCATAATAAAGTAAATGGAAGGCGATTTCATAAAGGTAAACAAGTGGCTGCTGCCGCTCAGCTGGCTCTACGGACTGGCCGTGAGGGTGCGCAACGCGCTCTTCGACGTGGGCTTGCTCAAGTCTGAGAGCTTCGACGTGCCAGTCATTTCCGTAGGCAACATCACCGTGGGCGGCACAGGCAAGACGCCACACGTGGAATACCTGGTCGAACTGCTGCGCCACAAATGGCGCGTGGCCGTGCTCAGCCGGGGGTACAAACGCAAGAGCCGAGGATACATAGTGGCCGACGCAGGCTCAACAGCAAGGACGATAGGCGACGAGCCGTGGCAGATGAAGCAGAAGTACCCGGACGTGACTGTGGCCGTAGACCGCGACCGACGCCACGGCATACGCCGGCTGACGGAAGACAAGTCGGCCTCGGGCATCGACGTGGTGCTGCTCGACGACGCATTCCAGCACCGCTACGTGAAGCCGGGCATCAACATACTGCTCGTAGACTACCACCGCCTCATAATCTACGACAAGCTGTTGCCGGCAGGCCGCCTGCGCGAACAGCTCTCTGGCAAGGACCGCGCCGATATCGTGATCGTGACGAAATGCCCCGCCGACCTGAAGCCGATGGAGTTCCGCGTGATAACCAAGGCCATGAACCTTTACCCTTACCAGCACCTGTACTTCACCAGGCTCGACTACAAGCCGCTGCGCCCGCTCTTCGCCGGGAAACCGCGCGCCATCGAGACACTGGGCAAGGAGCAGCACATACTGCTGCTTACGGGCATAGCGTCGCCGCGGCAGATGATGCTCGACCTGGCCCCCCACTGCCCCAACATAACCCCCCTGGCCTTCGCAGACCACCACGCCTTCACCCCGGCCGACGCCGAGCTGATAAACAGCCGGCTGGCTGCCATGCCCGAACCGCGCATGATAGTGACCACTGAAAAGGACGCAGCGCGGCTGCTGACGCTCGAGGGGCTGGCCGACGAGACACGGCGCGCCATGTATGTGCTGCCGGTAAGCGTGAAGTTCATGCTCGAACAGGAAGAAAACTTCAACGAAAACATAATAGGATATGTACGAAAGAATTCAAGAAACAGCATCCTGGCTAAAGCAAAGGATGACCACAAGCCCAAAGACGGCGATAATACTAGGCACCGGCCTGGGACAATTAGCTTCAGAAATAACTGACTCTTACGAGTTCGCATACAAGGACATACCCAACTTCCCGGTGTCTACCGTCGAAGGGCACGCCGGGAAGCTCATCTTCGGCAAGCTCGGCGGCAAGGACATCATGGCCATGGAAGGCCGCTTCCACTACTACGAGGGCTACTCAATGAAGGAGGTTACGTTCCCCATCCGCGTGATGTACGAGCTGGGCATCGGCACGCTCTTCGTAAGCAACGCCTCGGGCGGCATGAACCCTGAGTTCAGGATAGGCGACCTGATGATAATCACCGACCACATAAACTTCTTCCCCGAGCACCCGCTGCGGGGCAAGAACCTGCCCACCGGGCCGCGTTTCCCCGACATGCACGAGACATACGACCGCCAGCTCATAGCCCAAGCCGACGCCATAGCCGCCGAAAAGGGCATCCGAGTGGTGCACGGCGTGTATGTGGGAGTGCAGGGGCCAACGTTCGAGACGCCGGCCGAATACAAGATGTACCACCGCCTCGGGGGCGACGCCGTGGGCATGAGCACCGTGCCTGAGGTTATCGTGGCCCACCACTGCGGCATACGCACCTTCGGCATGAGCATCATCACCGACCTGGGGCTGGAGGACACGCCCGTGGAGGTGAGCCACGAGGAGGTGCAGCTGGCTGCCAACAAGGCACAGCCGCTCATGACCGAGATAATGCGCGAGATGATAAGCAGGGCCTGACGGGGAGGAAACATGACTGAAATAGCCAAGCTGGGGGAGTTCGGCCTCATACGCCACCTCACAAAAGACATAAAGCCCAAGAACACCTCGACGCTGCGCGGCGTGGGCGACGACTGCGCCGTGATGCACTACCCCGACCGCGAGGTGCTCGTCACGACCGACCTGCTCATGGAGGGCGTACACTTCGACCTCACTTACACCGACCTGCGCCACCTCGGGTACAAGGCCGCGCAGGTGAACATCAGCGATGTGTTCGCCATGAACGGCACGCCACGCCAGCTGACCGTGAGCCTTGCACTGGGCAAGCGGTTCACGGTGGAAGACATGGAAGAGCTGTACGCCGGGCTGCGCGCGGCCTGCGACCGCTGGGGAGTGGACATCGTGGGCGGCGACACCACGTCATCGTTCACGGGCCTGGCCATCAGCATAACCTGCATCGGGGAGGCAAACAAGGAAGACATCGTATACCGCGACGGGGCAATGGACACCGACCTCGTTTGCGTCTCGGGCGACCTGGGGGCGGCATACATGGGCCTGCAGTTGCTCGAACGCGAGAAATCGGTGTACTACCAGCAGGTAGACGAGGCCAAGAAGCGCGGCGACAAACGCGCCCTTGAGCAGCTGGCACACTTCCAGCCCGACTTCGCGGGGCGCGAATACCTGCTGCAACGCCAGCTCGAAGGCATGGCCAGGGGCGACATCATCGCCCGCCTGCGCGAGGCGGGGGTGCGCCCCACGGCCATGATGGACATAAGCGACGGACTGTCGAGCGAGCTGGCCCACATCTGCACACAGAGCCACGTGGGCTGCCGCATATACGAGAAGAACCTGCCGATAGACTACCAGACGGCGGTGATGGCCGAGGAGCTGAACATGAACGTGACCACCTGCGCGCTGAACGGCGGCGAGGACTACGAACTGCTCTTCACCGTGCCGATAGGCGACCTCGACAAGATCAAGGACATGGACGACGTGAAACTCATAGGCCACATTACCAAGGAGAGCCTGGGGCGCGTGCTCGTGGCGCGCGACGGCGGCGAGTTTGAGCTGAAGGCGCAGGGCTGGAACCCGCTCAAGGAGTGAGCCGAGGCGGCTGCCCTGCGCCTGCAGGCAGCCGATGGCTGTAAAGCCATTTCATGAGACAGGCACATCGGTGCAACGCACTGGTACACAGCGCATTGCAAAACCGGCAAAACGACAATGCAAGGCGGCCCGTTCCGCGCTGCGGAACGGGCCGTCTTGGCTCACGATACATACCGTTTTGCAAGCCGTGGCGACACAGACACACCCGGCATCAAGCCTTTGTAAACAATTTTGGCAATGTCGGTGGCCAAGCCAAATGTCGCGGCAAGCCCAAACCGGTCGTTGGACTTCACGCAGATTTCGTGCTGCCGCCAGGCAGATTGCTTTCCGCTTTTGTCGAAGATATAGCGGGCTACCTCAAGAAAAAGCGGGAAGCAAGATGACGACAGCAGTGCGTAAGATGGGTGGAGAGCCAACAAGCGGCCTTATTAGTGTGAATGGCGTTCCACCGACGATTTGGGCTAAGCGTCAATAAAGCCTTTCGCCGCCTACCAGGCGGCGAGCCGCATCGGCCAAGAAAGGCAGGGCAAAAAGCGCAGCTCCCCACACCGGCAACGGCATACCGCCCTCAAGCTCGTAGTACACCAGCCACAAGACGAACACAATGTCCATGAGACAGCCTACGCGGGTCTCGCGCAACGCCCCCGCCGAAACTGCCCGGCTGAACAACAGGCGGAGCGCCATGGCCAGCATGGCCACGGCAAACGCAACAAGCACCCATTTACACCACGAGAGACCGTAAACAAGCGCATAAACCATGGTCGATACCATCACCAAGCCTACCATGCCAAGGTGCAGGCGGAACAATGGCGTCGGCTTACATGGCGCATCAACCGCACCGGCACCGGCAGGCCGACAGCACGCCCAAGCAAAGACATCTGCAAGCAGGAACATGAGCACCACGGCACACAGCACGCGGTAAGCCAATGCCTCAGGCACACCTTCTATGCAAAAGGCCGACAGGAAAAGGTATACAAACGCTCCGTCGAGCATCAACGTCTGCTGCGGAAGTCTGGCGAGCCAGCCGCGCCACGCAGCAAAAGCCAACACCACGGCACCCAACGCAAAGCCGGCCGTAACGCAAACCACGCCGCCAAGCCATTGCCCCAAAGCCGAGAGCAGGCACACAAGGGCCATGACAGCCCAATGTGGAAAGTTTTCTGTTTTTGTCATATCTTAAAATTACAATAAAAGGCTTAAGAAACACTCGCCCACTGCATCATCTTCAACCGCAGACTCGCCAAACACCCATTCGGAGAAACTCTATTAATGGATTTCGTGTCATGTGCGCCACATTTATTTAATTCGATTTTACAAACGCAAAATTAGCAACAATCTGCATTTTTAAGGCAAAATCGTATTCACAAAATGTTCACATTTGCACGTCAATTATACACAGAAAGTTCACTTATACGCATAAGTCGCTATATCACAGCGACTTAACGAAATTATCCAAGTCAGACGGGCAGCCATCTTTCCCCGTGATTTTTGCGTACAACCTCTTGCGTGCTTGCGACACAGCATTGGGTGTACGGCTGACAAGTGAGCTTATCTCGTTGTTCTTGAAGCCCATCTTTATGAGCAAACAGATATGGTATTCCAACTCGCTCAACTCGTATGCTTGGTATAATATGGATTTAAAATCGGGCAAAACTGTGTCTACCTCAGCCTCTATCTGCTTCCATTCCGAAATGGATATTGGCTTTGACTCACACACTTTTTCGTGCAACAAAGAATAAGAAACAGACTTCAGCAAGGTGGCATCACGTTCTTTCCGCAACTCGGCCTGCTGCCGGTTGCCCTCAATGGCAGCCCTCAATTTCTCTTTTTGCTCACATAGTTCCTTCTCCAATTCAGACTTGGACCGGGTAACATCGCGCAGTTCATGCCTTACATCGCCCAACTCCTCCACCATCTTGCTTATCTTATTGTCGCTTTTTTCCCTGTATTCCTCTTCCAATCTCTGCACAACAAAAATCTGCAGCTTAAGCCGTTGCCGCTCAGTCAGCGACTTAACATTACGCACTACAAGCACTGTGACAATAATGGAAAAGAAGATTGCGACTGCAAAAAACACTATGAGGTAATTGCGTTTTTCAATCTTAAGCTGCAAATTCTGCTTCTCACGAACCTGGAATCATAAAGGGCATTGGCATTAGCCATCGCACGCCTTGCATCCAGCACAGAAACCGAATCAGAAAAAGACTTATACATATTAATATAATGCACCACGTCAGCCAAACGCCCTTGCCTCAAGCACACCTCAGCCAAAACTCTTGCAGCGGTCTGCTTTGCATATATGCTACCGACTTTCAGCAACTCCTTGCTTATAACATACGCAGAATCCAACCTGCCGGTTGCCAAACTTGCCTTTGACGCAACGCTCAGAACAGCACTTTTGTCAAAATCCGGGGCTTCAACGAGTGGCAGTTGAATGCAAGCCCAAGCAGAATCAGACTGTCCGCGCTCCAGGAACACCTCACTTAACCTATACAATATCAAGTATTCTTTATTTAATCCAGCAAGCGCATTCAAGTTTTCTGCGGCTTCCAAAGAACGGATACAATTTTCCAAATCGCCCAGACGTTGATAAGAGACCGACATATCGCACAAAGAAGCAATCATGTCTAACGTGTCTTTCCTGTCCGACTCTATTTTATAAGCCTCCTGGTAATAATGCAATGCCACGGAGTCCAAGTCTTGCAACATGAAGAGCTTGCCCATCTGGTTGTACGCATGACCCTTCAGCCGCGAGCCTCCACCGGCAGGCATGGTGTTGGCGGCCTTTTGAAAATAGTTGAGAGCCTGCGGGGCATCGTGCAGGTCGCGGTATACGCTGGCGGCATAATAGTATGCCTGCGGAAGCAGGCGGCTGTCGCCACGGCCTTCGTAATAGTCCACAAGGAGCATGGCAATGCTGTCCGATGTGTGCCCTATGTATGCCTTGTCGGCCGCCTTGAGTTGCAAGAGCCTGTAATACATGAGGTGGTCCTCGGGCATGGAGGCAGCCTCGCCTGCCGTGGCCGAAAGCAAAGACATGGCTCGCCGAGGGTTGGTTTCGGCAAGGCTGTCGACCTCAACGAGTGACACCGGATGGCGTTCCGGCCCACAGACGGAAACCATAACAGCCAAGAAAAACATTAACATGATGCCCGGCAGGGCTTTAACTCGCTGTTCCATAACAAGAGGCAAAGTTAATAAATAATCGCGAAAGCGCCAAAAGCCAATGCGACATTATTGTAATGTGCAGATGTAACGAAAAACAACGAAAATAACAACAAAAAGAAACACATCTGAGTGTTATATGTTAAAGACAATTAAACAAAAGCATTTTATTTGCAAAACGCTTGCGCATTACGGAATTATTGCCTACCTTTGCACCCGCAAACAAGAAACAAATGGTGCCATAGCTCAGTTGGTAGAGCAAAGGACTGAAAATCCTTGTGTCCCCGGTTCGATTCCTGGTGGTACCAC
>CALUGQ010000004.1 GCA_944320235.1 uncultured Prevotella sp. | reverse complement strand
AGTCATTACCTCGTTTTTTGAGAAATGCTTATAAGTAGCTTATTTTTAATATATTCCTATTTCAATATCGTTTTTTATTACAAAAAACGACATATAGTCAGGCCATCTGCAACCCGCTGGCCTCCAGCGGGTTGCGACCGGCGGCAAGGGGCAGCCGCGAAACAGGGCATATCAGAGAGCGAAACAGGCCGTCCGGCGTTCCAATACGTGCCGTTTGGTGACGCCGGACGGCCTGCGCCGCAAATGCACAAGGCCGCTGTAAAGAAAGCGGACGGTCAGTATATGGCCACTTTGCCGCTGCGGATGTATGGCCGGCCCGGCTGCGGGCGCAAGACGCGCCGCCCCTGCAGGTCGTACAGCGGGGCCTCGGCCGCGTTGCCGGTGAGCGTGCCGTTGATGCCGGTGGCTTCGTCTTTCTCTATCTGCTTGGCCAAGGCGTGCACCTCGGCGGCTCCCCAGAGCCAGCAGCCTATGCCGAAGTCCTCGAAGTCGGGGGTGGAGTCGTAGGTTATCGGTCCGCCGTCCTCGGGCTTGGAGCCGGTGCCTTGCATGTAGCCTACGAAGCCCGTGGCCGGGTGGACGGCGCGGCGCATGGCCTCCCATCCCCGCTCAACTGCGGGCATATAGGTTGCGCTGTCGAGCAGGCCGGTGCGTATGCCGTAGGCCATCCCGCCAACGAAGAGTGACGTGCCTGTCATCTCGGGGCCCTCGCTGCCTGCCGCCCCGTAGTTGGATGGTGCGGCCAGGCTTACGCTCCAGGAGCCGTCGGCGCGCTGGCAGTCGAGCAGTGCTCGGCTCATGGCGCGGAAGTCGGCCTCGTAGTCGGCTCGGTGGGCCTCGGTGGCGGGCGTGAACTGCATGACGCGTGCCAAGGCCATGTACACCCAGCCGTTGCCCCGGCTCCAGTAGCAGTCCTTGTCGGTCTCCACCTTATCCTTGTATGGCGGGTCAAACTGGTAGTCGCGGTACCACAGCCCGGTGTCTTCGTTGAAGAGAGGCTTTCCCCCACCCTTTCGGTCGCCGCCGTGACGGTTGCGCGTGTAGGCGTACATATCATACATACGCTCCCAGTAAGCCTCGTCGGCGGTGATGTCTCCAAGCATGGCGAAGATGGGCATGGCCATCTGTATGGCGTCCACCCAGTACCAGTCGTCCACCTTGTCGGTGGCCATCATGTCGTCAATGCGCATCTTGATGTGCTCCATGCGCTCCGTGCGCTCCGGGTCGAGCATGTACATCTGCAGGTAAGCCTGCCCGCAGCACTGGAAGTCGGCGTGGCGGCGCTGGCTGTCGGTGCAGGTGTACCATTCGTGGAACTGGCCCCACTCGACGGCATAGTCGAGCCACTCGGGGCGTTGCTGCTCGCGGTACAGGTTGAGCAGGCCCTCGTAGAACACCCCGCGGGTCCATATCCGGCTGTTGCGCCGCTTGCCGCCCACGTAGCTGTCGGCCCCCACATCGGGGCAGGTGCGCATGAAATAGGCCGCCACCCCCTCGGCGGTCTCCATGACTGAGGCCGGCGAAAGGGTGGCGGCTTGCGGCTGGGCCGTGGCGGCGAGCATGGCCGCGCACAGCCCCAGTGTCCTTATTATGCCCATCTTGTGGCTACGTATTGCCCTCTTACTCGCGCTTCCCGAAGATGCGGAGCAGGTAGAGGAAGAGGTTGATGAAGTCGAGATAGAGCGTGAGCGAGCCGAGCAGGGCCAGCTTCTGGGTGGTCTCGCCGGTGTCCTCAGCGTCGATGAGCATCTGCTTTATCTTCTGCGAGTCGTAGGCAGTCAGCCCCACGAACACGAGCACGCCCACGTAGCTTATTATCAAGTCGAGCCCGGAGCTGCGCATGAACATGTTGACCACCGTAGCGATGATCAGCCCGATGAGCGCCATGAAGAGCATCTTGCCCATCGAGGTGAGGTCTTTCTTAGTGGTGTAGCCCACGAAGGCCATCACGGCGAACGTTCCGGCCGTGATGAAGAACACCTGGGCTATTGACGACATGGTGAAGACGACAAAGATGCTCGACAGCATCAAGCCGTTGAGCACGGAGTAGACCACGAACATGAGCGTGGCCGTGGCGAGCGACATCTTGTGGATGGCCGCCGACAGGCCGATGACCAGGGCGAACTCGGCCACGATGATGCCCAGGAGCAGCATCTTGTTGGTCATGATGGCCATGAGCAGGCCTGGGCTTGTGGCCACGCCGTAAGCCGTGATGCCGGTTATGATGAGCGCGAGCGTCATCCATACATACACCTTGCGCATGAGCGCAGGGAAGGCACGCGAGAGGAGCAGCTCACGGTCGCGCACCGTTTCCTTGATTTCAAAATCGTTGTAGTTCATAATTTGTTACTTGACGTTTCTTTCACGGCGCGCACCGCGCCGATGTCCCGCCAGGGGAACACGCGGCAAAGGTACGCAAAAATGGGCGTCGGACGCCAATTGTTTTCATAAAAAAGAATAAAAGGCTTTGCCGTTAAGGAAGTTAAGCGTAATTTTGCATTGCGCACCGCGGCATAAGAGCCTCGGCGCGCAAGGATTATGCACTGCAAGACAACGATAAGAGAGGGGCGCCCTTCCGACGCCCCGCAAATTGCCTCGCTGATAATGCAGGCAATGTCGGAAGAATGCTGCCGCTATTTCTACGGCGACGAACATACGGCCGATGACTTCCACAAGCTCATGACCGCGCTCTCCGGCAGGCAGGACACGCAGTACAGCTACCTGAACGCCCTCTGCGCCGTGGATGGCGACGACCATGTAATCGGCGTGAGCGTGAGCTACGACGGCGGCGAGCTGCGCCGCCTGCGCCAGCCTTTCATCGACGCGGTGAGGGAAACATTCGGCCGCGACTTCTCTGGAATGCCCGAGGAGACCTCTGCCGGGGAACTATACCTCGACTCGCTGGCCGTGGAGCCGGCCCACAGGGGCAAAGGCATAGCCAAGGCCCTGCTCAAGGCAACGGCCGAGAGGGCAGAGCGACTGGGCTGCGGCCCGCTGGGGCTGCTCGTAGACAACAACAACCCGAACGCCGAGAGGCTCTACCTCAGCGTAGGCTTCACCCCCGACGGCACAAACAACTGGGGAGGTCACCCGATGAAGCACCTGTCATTGAAAGCAAAAGAGTAAAAAGCAAAGGAGCAAAAAAGGCTGCGCAACGCCCGCCACGACGCTGCGCAGCCTTTTTTGCGCGCAAACCGGGGCAACCGAGCGCGGCAGCCAGGCAACGGGGCGCAACGAGCCTGCGCCCGGAACGGATGCGGACAACGCCCACGCCGCCCACGCGGGATTGGCCCATGCGCGAAAGCGGGCGGCAAAAACAGGCCGCAAGCTCAAAAAAAGTATGCGAGCGGTCCGCGTTCGGATAAATTATGCTACCTTTGCACAGGAGATGGCCGGCACACAGGCACCGGAAACGAATTCCGCCCTTGCCCGGCGCAACCACCACCGCGACAAAAACAACACAAACGTAACTGTTATCTATATGGGAAAAGTCATACTTACGGGCGACCGCCCGACGGGAAAGCTCCACCTTGGGCACTATGTAGGCTCGCTGCGCCGCCGTGTGCAGTTGCAGGAAGAAGGGGCTTACGACAGGATGTTCGTCTTCATGGCCGACGTGCAGGCCCTGACTGACAATGCCGACAACCCCGAGAAAATCCGCCAGAACATCATCGAGGTGGCCCTCGACTACCTCGCCGCCGGGCTCGACCCGGAGAAATGCACGCTCTTCGTGCAAAGCCAAATAACCGAACTGGCCGAGCTGACCACATATCTCATGAACCTGATCACCGTGTCGCGCGTGCAGCGCAACCCAACGGTGAAGACGGAGATAAAGATGCGCAACTTCGAGGCAAACATACCCCTCGGCTTCTTCTGCTACCCCGTAAGCCAGGCCGCCGACATAACGCTGTTCAAGGCCACCACCGTGCCTGCGGGCGAGGACCAGGAGCCGATGCTTGAGGTGACGCGCGAGCTTGTGCGCCGCTTCAACCAGACCTACGGCCCGGTGCTGGTAGAGCCGGAGATAATGCTGCCCGAGAACGCGACGGCGCGCCGCCTGCCCGGCACCGACGGCAAGGAGAAGATGAGCAAGAGCCTTGGCAACTGCATATACCTCAGCGACTCGGCCGACGAGGTGTGGCAGAAGGTGCGCTCCATGTACACCGACCCTGGCCACCTCAACGTCAGCGACCCCGGCACCGTGGAGGGCAACGCCGTGTTCACATACCTCGACGCCTTCTGCACTGACGCCGACTTCGCCGAGCACTGGCCCGAATACGCCAACCTCGACGAGCTGAAAGAGCACTACCGCCGCGGCGGGCTGGGCGACATGAAGTGCAAGAAGTTCCTCTATGCCGTGCTCGAAAAGACGCTCGCCCCCATGCGCCAGCGCCGCCATGAGTTCGAGCAGGACATCCCCGGCATCTATGCCATGCTCAAGGCCGGCACCGAGAAAGCCCGCGCCGTGGCCGCAGAGACCATGGACGAGGTGCGCCGCGCCATGCGCATAAACTATTTCGACGACGAGGAGCTGATCCGCTCGCAGGCTGAGCGGTTCGCAAAGAGGCAATAAGGCAACAGGACCAATGGCAACACAGGCTGCGCCATGCCCCACGCGGGATGGCGCAGCCTGCCTTTTTTGCCGCCGGCGGGGCTGCCGTCGCCCGCAGCGGCAGTGCTCACATGGCGTGCGTGCGGCGGTATGCCGATGGCGACTGGCCTACGTGCTCCTTGAAGTACTTGCCGAGGAACGACTGGTTGGGGAAGTTCATGTCGGCGGCAATCTCCTTTATGCTCTTGGTCGAGTTCTTCAGGCGCAGGCGCAGCTCGAAGGTGACGTATTTGTCAATCCACTCGTTGGGCGTGCTCTTGCTCACCTGCCTCACCGTCTCGGCCAGGTACTTCGGCGTTATGCACATCTTCTCGGCATACCACGCCACCCGCCGCTCGCGGCAGAAGTTGGCCTCGACGAGCTTTATGAACGTGGAGAAGATGACTTCGGCGCGCAGCTTCGGCCCGTCGCTGCCGGTCTGCAGCCGGCTCGTCACGCCGCAGAGGTCGTAGAACATGGCGAGCACGAGCGCCTGCACCACGTTGCGGCGGAACGGGTTCTCCGTCTCGGCGGTCTTGGCCTTGAGCAGCCGGAAGTAGCCTGTGAACACCCGCGTCTCGCGGTCGGTGAGGCTGACCACGGGATGGTCTTTCGCGAAGATGAGCATCGACAGCATCCCGCCCACGTTACGCACCGTCTCGTAGTAGAAGTTCATCGACATGACCATGCTGATGCCCTGTATGTCGTCGCTCATTGACAGGTTCTCGACCACGTGGCGCTCGGAGACGAACATAAGGTCGTTCTTCTTCACCTCCATCTCGCGGCCGTCGATGGTGTAGCGGGTAGAGCCGGCCGTGCAAAGGGCCACGAAGATGAACGTCATGCGCCTCGGCCCCACGGGTATCGGGGTCTTCCGCATGTCGTCGAAAAGCAGTATGTCGTCCTCGATGAAGTCGGTGCTGCTCAGTTCTTCCTTTGCCACAGACAGGCTTGAATCAATGATTTTTTCCATTCCCTCAATGTTTTAGGTTAGGCCGGGCGGGGCTTTGGGTGCGCAGCAGGCACACACGTATGCCGCCGCCGTGGCTAAATTTTCACAAAGGTACGCATTTATTTTCACATACGACTGAAAAAAGGAGAATTAGAACAAGAAAAACTGCCCGGCTTACTGTGGTTTATGGCCGAATGTTCTTAACTTTGCAGGCCATGGACATGACTAAGACTGCCTTCCCGAAGCCGCTGCGCGCAGCCGCGCTTGCCGCCTGCCTGGCCCTTGCCGGGTGCGACGGCGTGTTCGACTACCACCCATACGACGTGCGCATAAGCGGCGAGACCGACATCAACCGCCGCGCCATCGAGCGGATAGAGGCCGCGACCGCCGGGCGCGACACGCTGCGCGTGGCCTTCGTGTCAGACAGCCACGGGTGGTACTCGGCCACCGACGACATGGTGGCCGACATCAACGCACGGGGCGGCGTGGACTTCGTGGTGCACCTGGGCGACCTCACCGACTGCGCCACGGTGAAGGAATACACATGGCAGCGCGACATCCTCTCGGGGCTGCGACCGCCTTACGTGGCGCTGATAGGCAACCACGACTGCCTCGGCACGGGCGAGGAGCTGTTCCGCAGGGTGTACGGCGAGCCTAACTTCAGCTTCATCGCCGGGCGGGTGAAGTTCGTCTGCCTCAACACCAACGCCACCGAGTATGACTATGTGGCGGCCAACCCCGACTTCGACTACATGGAGGCGGAGATGACGGCCGACTCAGCGCACTTCGACCGCACCATAGTCTGCATGCACGCCGCACCGTACAGCGACCAGTTCAACAACAACGTGGCCAAGCCCTTCCAGCTCTACGTGCGCGCGTTCCCGGGGCTGCTCTTCTGCATCTACGGCCACGACCACCGCCAGGCGGCGTCAGACCCGTTCGGCGACGGCGTGATGTACTACGGGGTGGACTGCGCCGACCACCGCAACTATATGCTCTTCACCATAACACCCGACGGATATGACCATGAGACTGTCAGTTATTAGCATCGCGCTGGCTGCCTTCACGGCAAAGGCCGCCGCACAGGCCGACACGTGCCTTTCCTGCCGCCAGGCGCTGCCCGCCGCCGCTGTGCAGGCCAGTGCCGACACCGCGCACGGCGGCTCGGTGCTCACGCGCTACGACCGCCGCGTGCACCGCTACCGCCGCCGCTGGCAGAGCCTCATCCCCACGCAGAGCGTGGTGCAGTTCGCCGGCAACATGGGCCTGCTCTCAGTCGGCGTGGGCTGGGAGTACGGGCGGCGCAAGCAGTGGGAGACCCACCTGCTCTTCGGCTTCCTGCCCAAGGCGCAGAGCGACCGCGCGAAGACCACGATGACGCTCAAGGAGAACTACATACCCTGGAGCCTGTACATAAACAACGGATGGGCCGTGGAGCCGCTCACCGTGGGCCTGTACCTCAACACGGTGTTCGGCCCCGAGTTCTGGCAGAAGCAGCCCGCGCGCTACCCCGACAGCTACTACCCATTCCTCTCAACAAAGATGCGGGTCAACGTGTTCGTAGGCCAGCGCGTGGAACTGACGCTGCCCAGCAACCGCCGCAAGTTCGTCAAGAGCATAACGGCGTTCTACGAGCTGAGCACCTGCGACCTTTACATACGCGCGCTCGTGCAGGACAGCCACGTGAGGCTCACCGACATATTCGGCCTCTCGCTCGGACTGAAGTTCCAGATATTTTGAATTGCGGGGCTTGGGTTGCGAATTTTGGATTGCCGCCGGGCGATTGGGAGTTATTTTAGTTGGGATTTGCACAATTGCCGTGGCGCATTTGCAGCGGAGAGGGCGCAAATGCAGCCCAACGCGCCAAGGCCCGCAACGCGCTGACTGTCAGGCCATTCCGCATAGCGGGCTGTTTCGCTTTGCGAAATGGCCCGTTTCGCCCTGCAAGACTGCCTGTTTCACAACGCAAGACGCGCCGTTCCGGATGGCGGAACGGCGCGTCTTGCTTTCCATGCTGCAGTCTGCGGCGGTGCAGCGGGCTAATAGAGCAGGCTGCGGTGGGTGTAAGTCTCTATGTCGATGGCCTCGACAGACATGACATTCTCGCGCGAGAAGTGCTCCGGCCCGCTCACCACAGCGATGGAAGAGGCGGCAGACGTGAAGCGGCGGCAGGCCTGCTCGTCGGTGCGCCCCGAGCAGATGTAAGTCAGGCCGTTCACGCGGAGCGTGTCGCCCCGGTGCATCCCGCGCAGCGTCAGGCGCACCCAGCCGTCGAAACGCCGGCCGAAGTGGTAAACGAGAGTGCTCCCATGGTCGTCGAGGAAGGTGTAACTGCGTATTGAGGCTATGCGCCTCGCCGCGTACGGGGGCTGCACCACGGCGAGCGGCTGCGGCGGCAGGCCGTACTGCTCGGCTGCGTGTAGCCAGCCCACGACGGGCGCGCCGGGCAGGTTCCAGCCCGGCAGTGAGAGGTTGTCGTCAACGGTCTCGGCCGACAGCTGGAAGTATGGCGACGGCTGCGCCATCCCTCCCGGGCAGGGCAGGGCGGTCTCTGCCCCTGCAGGGCGGCAGAGCCACGCCCCGTCGGCATGCAAGGCTATGGCGTCGCCGCCGCGGGCGGGCGCGCAGAGGCTCAGTGAGAGCTGCTTGCGGGTGGGGGCGAGCGGCGAGTACCACACGGCCACGACGTTGGTGTCGGGGCGGAGGAAGCGGCCCACCTCGTAGGTCATCACGCGGATGGTGTCGCCCGGCGGCCCTGCCGAGGGCGCGAGCACGTCGGTGGTGACGTTGTATCCGTTTACGAACAGCTCGTAGCGGCCCGCACTGGCTATGGTTACGCGCGCCGACAGGGGCGGGCGGGCCACGGTGAACGCCCGGCGGAACCACACCTGCGAGCACGGCCCGGCCCCGGGGCAGGCTATCCAGCGCAGCCCCCAGTCCTGCGCGGCTGCGCCGAGGGCTGCCGCGAGCGTGGCAATGGCAATGAAGGTACGCATCGGCATGGCTGTTGTCAAGGCATTGGGTTTTATGTCATGCAGGCCTGTGCATGGCGCGCTGGTCACCTCAGCGTGGCGCTCTGGCCGGGCTTGAGGCTCAGCCTGACGCGCTTGCCGTTGTAGGCCACGGTGGCCGAGCCGCCCCTCGCGGAGTAGACGGTGGCCTCGGTGACACGCCCGCCGGCCCACTCCATGCCTACCTCGAAGCCGCCGCGGGCGCGCAGGCCCCTCACCTCGCCATCGGCCCAGGCCGCGGGCAGGGCGGGCAGCAGCTCAATGGCATTCCCGTGGCTCTGCACGAGCATCTCGCAAACGCCCGCTGTGCCGCCGAAGTTGCCGTCAATCTGGAACGGCGGGTGGGCATCGAAGAGGTTTGGGTAAGTGCCGCCCTTCTGGCCGGAGCGCGACGTTGGGCTGACATATCTGAGCAGCCGGCGGTAGATGCGGTAGGCACGTTCACCGTCGTGCAGCCTGGCCCAAAGGTTGATGCGCCAGCCGGTGCTCCAGCCGGTGCTCTCGTCGCCCTTTATCTCCAACGTCCTTGCGCAGGCTTTCATCAGGGCCGGGTCGGTGACATGGCAGCCCGGGTACAACCCTATGAGGTGCGACTGGTGGCGGTGCTGCGGGTCATAGTCTTTCCAGTCATAGTACCATTCCTGCAAGTTGCCCTGTTCGCCTATGGCATATGGATGCAGCCGTGCCACAGCAGCGTCGAGGCTGTCGGCGAAGGCGGCGTCGGTGCCGAGCGTGCGTGCCGCCGCGGCGGTGTTGGCCAGCAGCTCGCGGATGATGGCCAGGTCGGCCGTGCCGCCGTAGCAGGTCATGCCGTGATAGCCCTTGTCAGTTATGTACTCGTTCTCCGGCGACGTGCTGGGTGCGGTTATCAGCTCCCCGGGCTTCTTTGGGTTCTCAATCAGCCATTCTGCGCAGAACTCCGCCGCCCCTTTCATGAGCGGATAAGCCACTCGGCTGAGGTAAGCGGTGTCGCAGCCGAAGCGGAAGCGCTCGTAGAGAGTGTTCACGAGCCACGCTCCCCCCAGATTCCAGTTGGCCCACTCGGGCTTCTCGCGCTTCTCTCCCACGGGGTTGGCCATGGCCCAGAGGTCGCTGTTGTGGCTTGAGCACCATCCCCGCGCTATGCCGTAGTAGTTGCGTGCCACGTGGCTCCCGTTGTCGGCCAGGGCGGCAATGAAGCCGTCGAGCGGCATGGCCAGCTCGGGCAGGTTGGCCACCTCTGCCGGCCAGTAGTTCTCCTCGAGGTTGATGTTCACCGTGTAGTTGCCGCGCCAGGGCGAGCGGAGCTTGTTGGCCCAGAGCCCTTGCAGGTTGGCAGGCACGCCGGGCGTGCGCGAGCAACTTATTAGCAGGTAGCGCCCATACTGCGCGTAGAGCGTCTCGAGGTAGCGGTCGGCTTCGTGGTGCGAGCCGTAGTCGCGCAGCAGCCGGTCGGTGGTGCGCCCGTCGGCGGCGGCGCTGCTGCCCAGCCGCATTCTGAATCGCCCGAAGAGGGCCTGGTAGTCGGCCACGTGGCGGCGGCGGAAGTCGCCGTATGCGAGGTTCACCGTGTGCCATGCACGGTCGGCGGCGCGCTCAAGGTATGGCGCGGCCTCCCTGACGGGGTGCCGCCTCGCTCCGTTGAAGCTCGTGGCGTTGACTATGTAGACGGTGGCTTGGGTAGCACCGGTGATGGTTATGGTCGAGTCGGTGGCGCGGGTGGTGCCGCCGGCCGACGTGGCGCGCACGATGGTGCAGAAGTGCACGCTCTCCATGGGGTCGCCGGTGGCGTGGCCAGTCATGGTGAGCTGGCCGCCGCCGAGGGCCTTCACCCTGTGTGGCACCTGCGCTGAGAGCTTGATGGCGCAGTTGAGCCGCCCGGGCTGCGAGGCCGTCAGGCGCATGGCTATGAGGCTGTCGGGGCATGAGGCGAAGTACTCGCGGGTGTAGGTAACCCCGCCGCGGGTGTAAGTGTCGCTGCACAGGGCGCTGTCGATGTCGAGCCGGCGGCTGTATGCAGAGGCCTCGCCGCCGTTGAGGTCGGTCATGGTGAGCGTGGCCAGCGGCTGGTAGTACTCGGAGTTGTGGCCCTGCACGTTGAGCTGGAGCTTGTCGGCGGCCTCGTAGTCCTCGCGGAAGAGCGCCTCGCGTATCGCGGGAATCCAGCGCGAGGCGCCCGCGCCTTCGCCCTGGTCCACCGGTCGGCCCGTCCAGAAGGTGATGTCGTTGAGGAAAATGACGTTCTCGCGGTCTCCTCCGTAGATGAGCGCGCCCATGGTGCCGTTGCCGATAGGGAGCGACTCCTCGAAGCAGCGGGCCGGTGCGTCGTACCAAAGGCGCAGCGGCGCGAACCCGGATGCAGGCAACTGCAACGCGGCGGCTGCCATTGCGGCTGTGATGATGATTCTCTTTATGGTCATGGCTGTGCAGTGTTTTGGGCAAGTTGGCAGCAGTGGCAGCCTCGGCGGGGCCGGGGGTTGCGGCGGGGCCGCGGTTGCCGTGGGCCGGGGCTTACGCAGAAGCCGCCGGGGCAGTCATTCGGCGTGGCGTCATGGCTGTCTCGGCGGCTTCATCCCTTTCTTGGCGCGTTGCGGCGCTATGCGTCTATGTTGGCGTAGGTGGCGTTCTTCTCGATGAACTCGCGGCGCGGCTCGACGTCGTCGCCCATGAGCATGGAGAAGATGTCGTCGGCCTCGGCAGCGTTCTCGATTGTCACTTGCTTCAGCAGGCGCGTGGCGGGGTTCATGGTCGTCTCCCACAGCTGCTCGGCGTTCATCTCCCCGAGGCCTTTGTAGCGCTGTGTGTGGATGTTCTTCCCGTCTTCGTGGCCGCCGCCATACTTGTCGAGGAAGGCCTGCCGCTGCTGGTCGGTGTAGCAGTACTCCTTGACCTGGTTCTTGTATGAGCAGAGGTAAAGGGGCGGCGTGGCTATGTAGAGGTGGCCTTCCTGTATGATTTTCGGCATGAAGCGGTAGAAGAGCGTCATTATGAGCGTGTCGATGTGTGAGCCATCGACGTCAGCATCGGTCATGATTATTATCTTGTCGTAGCGCAGCTTGTCGATGTTGGCCTCCTTGTCGTCCTCGCCGTCGACGCCGAAGCGCACGCCGATGCTCTGTATGATGTTCATCACTGACTCGCTCTCGAACACCTTGTGCCACATCACCTTCTCCACGTTGAGTATCTTTCCGCGCAGGGGCAGTATGGCCTGGGTGTGGCGGTCGCGCCCTTGCTTGGCCGTGCCGCCGGCGGAGTCGCCCTCCACGAGGAATATCTCGCACTCCTTGGGGTCGCGGTTGGAGCAGTCGGCCAGCTTGCCGGGCAGCCCGCCGCCGGTCATGGGGTTCTTGCGCTGCACGCTCTCGCGGGCCTTGCGGGCCGCGATGCGGGCCGTGGCGGCGAGTATCACCTTGTCGCAGATGAGCTTGGCTTCCTTGGGGTGCTCCTCGAGGTAGTTGTTGAGCGCCTCGCCCACGGCCTGCTGCACGGCCCCGGTGACCTCGGTGTTGCCGAGCTTGGTCTTTGTCTGGCCTTCGAACTGCGGCTCTGCCACCTTGATTGAAATCACTGCGGTGAGCCCTTCGCGGAAGTCCTCGCCGGCAATCTCTATCTTTGCCTTCTCGATTTGCTTCGATATGGTGGGCTCATTGTCGGCGTATGCCTTGAGGGTGCGCGTGAGCGCGATGCGGAAGCCGGTGAGGTGGGTGCCGCCCTCGATGGTGTTTATGTTGTTTACGTATGAGTGTATGTTCTCGTTGTAGTCGGTGTTGTACATCACGGCCACCTCGATGGGTATGCCTTGCTTCTCGGTCTTGAGGTAGATGACGTCGTCGAAGAGGTGCGTGCGGTGGCGGTCTATGTAGCGCACGAACTCCTTCAGGCCGTCCTTGGCGTGGAACACCTCCTGCCGGGTCTTGCCTTCCTCGTCGGGGCGCAGGTCGGTCAGCGTTATGGTTATGCCGGCGTTGAGGTATGCCAGCTCGCGCATGCGCTTGGCTATGATGTCGTACTTGTACTCGGTGGTGGCGGTGAAGATTGCCGGGTCGGGCCAGAACTGCTGGCGAGTGCCGCGCAGCTGGGTCTCGCCAACCACCTTGACGGGGTAGAGGGCCTTGCCTTTCTCGTACTCCTGCTGGTAAATCTTGCCGTCGCGGTACACTTGGGAGAGCATCCGCGTGGACAGGGCGTTGACGCAGCTCACGCCCACTCCGTGGAGTCCGCCGCTGACTTTGTACGACCCTTTGTCGAACTTTCCGCCGGCGTGGAGCACGGTCATGACCACCTCGAGCGCCGACTTGTGCAGCTTCTTGTGCTCGTCTACGGGGATGCCGCGGCCGTTGTCCTGCACGGTGATGGAGCCGTCCTCGTTGATTGTCACCTCTATGTGGGTGCAGTAGCCGGCCATGGCCTCGTCGATGGAGTTGTCCACGGTCTCGTTGACGAGGTGGTGCAGGCCTTTCTCGCCGGTGTCGCCGATGTACATGGCCGGGCGCTTGCGTACGGCCTCCAGTCCTTCGAGCACCTGTATGTTACTCGCGGAATAGTTGCTTTCCTTGGTTATGTCTTCTGCCATAGGTATGTCTCAGTATTGTCGGCGCAAAGTTACTAAAAAAAAGCGAGGCGGCGAAATATTTCGGGGGTAAAAAGCGGGATGGCGCACGGCCATGCCGCCTGCCCCGAATAGCAAACGCCACAACCCCTTGTCGTGGTTGCGGCGTTGTGTATCTGACGTTTGTGCCTGTGCCTCTCGTTAGAGCTTGTTCATGTGCAGGGCAAGGCTCGACTTGAGGTTGGCGGCCTTGTTCTTGTGGATGATGTTGACCTTGGCCAGCTTGTCCAGCATCTTCTGCATGCCGGGGTACAACTTCACGGCCTCATCCCTGTCGGTCAAGGCGCGGAACTTGCGCACTGCGTTGCGCATGGTCTTTGCGTAATATTTGTTGTGAAGTGCCCGCTTCTTGTTCTGGCGGATTCTCTTCAATGCTGATTTGTGATTTGCCATCTTTTAATATCTTCGCTAAACAGTTTTTAATTGTAGTCCCTAGGAGAGTCGAACTCCTCTTTAGAGAATGAAAATCTCTCGTCCTAACCGATAGACGAAGGGACCGTGATGTTGTTTTTGCGGGTGCAAAGGTACTGCTTTTGTTCCAACTGGCAAAATTTTTTTGCCTAAAAGTTTGATTTTGCAGCGTTTTTTGGTGCTGACACGCGCACAAGGGCATGGATTTGCCGCGGCGCGGCAGGGGCCCGCGCGAAAGATTTCAGGTGCGGCAGTGCCGCCGTCTCGGCTTTTATGGCTAACTTTGTGCCCGTTATGATGACTAAGACCGAGGCTATAGTGCTGCGCACGGTGAAGTACGGCGACAGCAAGATGGTGGTGGACATGTTCACCCGCGAGTGCGGCAGGCTGCAGTTCCTGGCCGCCGTGGCGGCCACGGGGCGCGGGCGGCTCAAGAAGCAGTACTTCCAGCCGCTGGCCCAGCTCACCGTGGTGAGCGACGTGCGCCCGCGGCTGCAGCTGCAGCGCATCAAGGAGGTGGCGCCGTCCTACCCCTACGCCACGCTCACGGCCGACTGCCGCAAGCTGGCCGTGGCCATGTTCGTGGCCGAGTGTCTGTGCCACGCCCTGCGCGGCGAGCAGCAGGGCGGGCCGCTCTTCGACTACGTGGCCGACAGCCTGCAGTGGCTCGACGGCGCGGCGGAGGGCTACGCCAACTTCCACCTGGCCTTCCTCATGCGCCTCACGCGCTTCCTGGGCTTCTACCCCAACCTCGGGGGGTATGCGCCGGGCGACTTCTTCGACCTGCGCTCGGGGGGATTCTGCCACAGCCAGCCGCTCCACACCGACTGCCTCGGACAGGCCGACGCGGCCCTCGTGGGGCTGATGATGCGCATGGACTACGCCACGATGCACCTCTTCCGCCTCTCGCGCGGGGAGCGCAACCGCATGGTGGAGGTCATCATCAGGTACTACCGCATACACCTGCCCGGCTTCCCCGAGCCGCGCTCGCTCGCCGTGCTGCGCGAGCTGTTCGCATGAGCGGGGCGGCGGCAGCAAGGAAACAGGCCGTTCCGCAGCGCGGAACGGCCTGAATCGCAACGCAATACGGCCTGTTCCGCGGCGCGGAACAGGCCGTATTGCCAACTTGCTGTGCCTCAGCCGGTTGCGTTGCCGGCTGCGGCGCCGCCCCGCCTGTGGGCTGCGGCGGTCTCACCTGCCAAGCCACGACTCGGGGTTGAGCTTGGCTTTCTCGCGGCGCAGCTGGAACTCAAGCACGTGGTTGCCCGCCACGGAGCCGAGCGGCTGCCGCGTGCTAACGTGCTGCCCCTTGCGCACCCTCACGGAGGCAAGGTTGAAGTACACCGAGATGTACTGCCCGTGGCGCACCATCACCCCGCTGCAGCCCGAGCCGGGTATGCTGAACACCGCGCTCACCTCGCCGTCGAACACGCTGCGGGCCTCGGCGCCCTGCTGCCCCAGTATGCTTATGCCGTTGTTGTTGAGCCTCACGTTCTTAAGCCCGTCCACGTTGTACTGCCCGAAATGGCTCACTATGCGGTAAGGGCCGGTGATGGGCATGGGCAGGCGGCCGCGGTTGCTCTCGAAGTTGCCGCTGATGCGGCGGTCTTCGCTGTCGAGCCTGAAGGCGGCCTCGCCCTCCTTCTTGGCCTCGGCCAGCTCGCGGGCGCGGCTCTTGGCGTCGGCCTTGGCCTTGCGCTCGGCCTCCTTGCGCGCTTCCTCGGCGCGGAGGGCGGCCTGCTCGGCAGCCTTGCGCTTGTCGGCCGACGCCTTGCGGGCGGCCTCCTTCAGCTGCTCCTCGCGCCGCTTCGCCTCGGCTATGCGCTGCGCATTGGCGCGGGCGGCGGCCTCGGCGGCGGCTTTCTTGCGGGCTATCTCGGCCTGCCGCTTGCGCTCGGCTTCCTCGGCGGCCTTGCGCTTGGCCTCGGCTATGGCGCGCTGGCGCGCCTTTTCCACCTCGATGGCCACGAGGCGGTCAATCTCGGCGTTGAGGGCGGCGTCGCGCTTCTGCTGCTGCGCTATCACCGACTGGATGGTCTTCTGCTGGCGTTTCAGCGTGGCCACCACCTTCTCCTGCTCCTGCTGCTTGCCCTCAAGGGCGCGCCGCTCCTGCTCGCCCCTGCTCAGCAGCTCGCCCTTCTGCCTCCGGGCGGCCAGCAGCTGTGCCTGCTTGCGCCCCACCTGCTCCTGCTTGGCCTTCACGGCCTCGCCCTGCGCCCGCTGGTAGGTGGCATACTCGCGGGTGAAGCGCAGGCGGCGGTACATCTGGCTGAAGCTCTCGGCGCTGAAGATGAACATGAGCTGGTTCTGTATGGAGCGGTTGCGGTGCATGTAGCGCATCGACTTCACGAACTTCTCCTTCCTGTCCTCCAGCTCGGCGTTGAGCGTGGCTATCTGCTTGCCGAGGCTGGTTATGTCGGCGTTGAGAGCGGCTATGTCGCGGCGTATGGAGTCTATGCTCTTGCGCTTGTCGGCAATCTCGGTGTTGATCAGCATGAGGTTCTGCAGCCGTTGCTTCACGTCGCGCTCATTGCTGCGCAGCTTCCGCTGCTGTGTCTGTATCTGCTTCTTCACCTGGGCGCGCTCGCTGCGCAGGCCCGATATTGTCTTGGGCTTCTTCTGTGCGGCCTTTTTCTTGGTGGTGCGCGTCGCCTGGGCCTTCTTCTTGGCTGTGGCCTTGCGCGTCTGTGCGTGGCAAGGTGCCGCGGCCAGGGCCAGCGCGAGCAGCAGTGTGTATAGCTTTACCATGGGCATCGGCGGTGGTTTCAGAGTGAGGAGAGTTTGCGCAGTATGTCGTCGAGCTTCACCTGCCTGTACCTGGAGGTGACCTCGGTCAGCTTTTCCCACCCGCTGTCGTGGCCTACGCCGCCCAGCGAGTAGCTCAGCCTCACTGTGTGCTTGTGCGTGGCTACGGTTATGTCGTTGGTGGTCGGGAACTTGTGGCGGCCCATCTGCTCGAAGCCGCCGTAGTGCCACGTCAGCTGCGTGTTGCCGCGCGCGGCGTCCTTGTAGGTCACGTTGGCCGTCTTCACCTGCCCGCTGCCCTTGTCGGCCACCCAGCGGTATGTCAGCGGGCTGCGCTCAAGCATGAGGGCCATGTCGGTGCCGGCCTCGTATGCGTTGAAGCCGGCCAGCGAGCGCGCACCGGGCGCGGCCTCTCCAGGCACGAAGAGCTCGCCCCAGAACAGCGACTGCAGCGAGTTGAAGTTGAGACCGCTCTCGCGCAGGAACGCCACGTCGCCGTAGTTTACCTTTATGTACTGCCTGTTGATGCGGTCCATGAGCAGCACGTAGTCGGGCGTGAACTCTATGCGGCCGGCCTCTATCAGCCCGAAGGCCACGAGCTGCAGGCGTATCATGCCGTCGCGCTTCATGCGGAGGTTGCCCGAGAGCGACAGGTCCTTGCCGCCGACCGACAGTTCCACCTTTATCTTCGAGGTGACATACTGCGTCTCCCTGTGGTTCACGGCGGCCACCTTGCGCACGGTTTGCTCCGTCGTGGACTTGCCCTGCCCTGCCGCCTCAGAGCCTGTCTCCACCGTCTTCGCCGAGCGGCACGAGGCCAGGGCAATCGCCAGGGCCGGCAGCAGCGTCTTCATTATGGTCGTGATTCTCATTCCTTGATGTATTTCCGTTGTCTTATCTTCCTTGCGAGCAGCTTGTTGCCCGGGTCCTTGGCGGCGGCGCGGCGCCACAGCTCCACGGCCCCGTCCGTGTCGCCGGCCTTGGCGTGTATGTCGCCGGCGTGCTCAAGGATGACGGCGCTGCTGTCGCTGTCGTTCTGCACGGCCTGGTCTATGTATATCTTTGCCTCGGCGTAGCGTTCCTGCATGAACAGTATCCAGGCGTAAGTGTCGAGGTAAGTGGCGTTCTTCGGCTCGGCCTTCACCGTCATGTAGCTCATCCTCTCGGCCTTTTCCAGGCTGTCGCCGTTGATGCTTAGGTAATATGCGTAGTTGTTCATGCAGCCTATGTTGTCGGCTTTCCACTGCAGGCACGAGTCGTATGCGGCGTAGGCCTCGGCCGGGCGGCCTTTCTCGTAGAGCAGGTCGCCCATTACGGCGTAGAAGTCCGACACGATGTCGGGGTCGCTCTGGCTGCCGATGGCGCTTATCCCGCGCTGGAATGCGTTGAGCGCGCTGTCGTTGTCGTCCTTGCGGTAGTGCGCCATGCCCTCGTAATAGTAGAAGGCCATCTCCTCGGGGTTGTAGTTGCGCGCGGCGCGGCAGAGCGAAATGACGCGGTCGAGCTTGTTTCCCTGCCATGCGTAGGCCACGAGCTGCAGGCGCGCGGCGGCGTTGTCGGGTGCCATTTCGAGCACCCTTTCGAGCACGCGCTCTATCCCCTGCTGCGGCATCCGCTTAAGGTTCATGTACGTGGCGTAGAGTATGGCCATGTCGGCGCTGGCCTGCGGCGAGCCCATCACGCTGTCGAAGAGGCGCAGTATCTTCGTGCTGTCGCCCCCGCTGTTTTCGCTTTCGGCTATCTCCTGCCGCATTATGTACACCCGTGCGTCGTCGCCGGTGTTCTTGTTGAGCAGCAGCTGCATGGTGAGCGAGTCGGCCTCGTGCTCCATGTGCCTCTGCTTGTAGTACGCCCTGAGCGACAGCTGCGCGCGGTAGTTGCCCGGCTCGGCCCTGAGTATGTCGTTGTATATGCCCAAGGCCTCCTTTTCGCTGCCGTTGGTCAGCAGCGCGTCGGCGTACATCCCGCGGTACATGAGGTCGTTGGGGTACTGCTCGGCCAGGCTTTTCATCTCGTTTATGGCGGCCTTCCTGTCGCCCATCTGCGAGTATATCTCGCTCTTGGCGTAGGCCAGGCGTTCGTTCTTGCCCTCCAGGGTCTCGAGCCTGTCGAGCGTTTTTATTGTGTTGTCGTAGTCGCCCTGCTGCTGGTACAGCTGCACGAGCATCTCCAGCACGTCTATGCGGCCCGTCTCCTTGGCCACAAGCCGTTCGAGCACGCCTATGGCCAGCGAGTCCTTGCCGTCCGTGACGTAAGCCTGCGCCAGCGTTTCCAGGTATGTTGCGTTGCCGGGGTCTAGCTCGGCGGCCTTCTTGAAGCACTCGGCGGCCCTGTCATTGTCCTTGAGCGCCAGGTAGTACTGCGCCAGGTAGAAGTATGCCTCGGGCGCGCCGGGGTCGATGCTTATGCAGTGGCGCAGCAGGTCGTAGGCCGCGTCGCTGTTGCCTTTCTGCCGTTGCATCATCGCCTCGAGGAAGAAGTAGTCGTAGCGGCGGCTCGCCTCGGCGGCTGTCTGCGCCGTTGCGTGGCCAGCCCACCCGGCGGCCAGAGCCAAGGCCATGGCGTACAGGGCGCCCAAGGCGCGCCTGATGGTTCCAGTTGCTGTCCCCATGGCTCTCATTCCACCCCCGTGTGGCCGTATCCCCCGTCGCCGCGCTCCGTTGCGTCAAGCTCGCCCACGAGTGTGAATGTGGCCTGTTCGTGGCGCGCTATCACCATCTGCGCTATGCGCTCGCCGTCGTTGAGCGTGAAGTCCTCGGCCGAGAGGTTCACCAGCAGCACCATTATCTCGCCCCGGTAGTCGGCGTCCACCGTGCCGGGCGAGTTGAGCACGGTGATGCCGTGGCGCAGGGCCAGGCCGCTGCGCGGGCGTATCTGCGCCTCACAGCCCTCGGGCAGCGATATGTACAGGCCCGTGCCTATGAGGCGCCGCTCCATGGGTCGCAGCGTCACGGGGCCGTCGGTGCAGGCCCGCAGGTCCATGCCGGCGCTCTGCCCCGTGGCATATGCGGGCAGCGGGTGGTGCCCCTTGTTTATTACCTTTATTTCTACCATCTGTGTTTCCTGATTGTTGCTAAGGCGCAAAATTAGCCAATAATATCCGAAAATGCAATGCTTTTGCGCCTAAAAGTAATGTTTTAACGGAAAAAAGCACTAATTTTGCGGCATGGGAAAGAACCGGCATGGTAAAGGATTGGCGATGAAGGGGGGCTCCCAGCCCTCCCACAACACCCAGCCCTCCCAGATCTCCCAGTCCTCCCAGTCCTCCCAGCCCTCCCAGCTCTCCCAGCTCTCCCAGCTCTCCCAGCTCTCCCAGCTCTCCCATAACCCTTTAAATAAATGATGTACTGGCAACAACTCATTACCGACAAGCGCCTGGGCCAGGAGCACCGCCACAGCCCGCGCCACGACGACCGCTCCGAGTTCAAGCGCGACTACGACCGCCTTATCTTCTCGGCCCCGTTCCGCCGCCTGCAGAACAAGACACAGGTGTTCCCGCTGCCGGGCAGCGTCTTCGTGCACAACCGCCTCACCCACAGCCTCGAAGTGGCCAGCGTGGGCATGTCGCTCGGCACCGACGTGGCCTGCGAGCTGCTGCGCCGCAGGCCGGAGCTGGCCTCGACGCGCATCGCCGACATAGGGCAGATAGTGGCGGCGGCCTGCCTTGCCCACGACATGGGCAACCCCCCGTTCGGCCATGCGGGCGAGAAGGCCATGCAGACCTTCTTCACCGAGGGGGCGGGCAGCGCGCTGCGCGAACGCCTCAGCCCCGTTTTCTGGAGCGACATCACCCACTTTGAGGGCAACGCCAACGCCTTCCGCCTGCTCACCCACCGCTTCTGCGGACGCCGCCCGGGCGGGTTCGTGATGACGTACACCACCCTTGCCGCCATCGTTAAGTACCCCCACTCATCGCTGCTGGCGGGAGCCAAGGGCAAGTTTGGCTTCTTCGCCACCGAGCAGCAGGCCTACGAGCGCATAGCAGCCGACCTGGGCCTCGTGCGCCTCTCCGCGCCGGGCGAGCCGCTGCGCTGCGCCCGCCACCCGCTGGTGTACCTCGTGGAGGCCGCCGACGACATATGCTATGAGATAATGGACATTGAGGATGCCTACAAGCTGCGCCTGCTGTCATACGACGAGACCGAGCGACTGCTGCTCGGCTTCTTCGATGCCGATGTGCAGGGGCGCATACGCCGCCGCATGGAGGAGGAGCAGGTCGGCGACCCAAACGAGCGGGTGGTTTACCTGCGTGCCTGCGCCATAGGGCGGCTGGAGGCCGAGTGCGTGCGCGCCTTTGTCGACGGCGAGCAGGCCATTCTTGAGGGCTGCTTCGAGGGGAGCCTCATAGGGGCGATGTCGCCGGGCGTGCGCGAGGCCTACCGCCGTTGCGCCGACGTGTCGCGCAGCCGCATATACTGCAGCAAGCCGGTGCTCGACGTCGAGCTGTCGGGCTACAAGGTCATGGCCACGCTCATGGAGCAGATGGTCGACGCAGCCCTCCACCCCACGCGCTACTACTCGCGCCAGCTCATAGGCCGCGTAAGCAGCCAATATGACATTGCCTCGCCCGACCTCGAGACGCGCCTCATGGCCGTCATCGACTACATCAGCGGCATGACCGACGTTTACGCCCTCGATGTCTACCAGAAGATGATGGGCATGGCCCTGCCAATCGTATAAAAGTAAAAAGGTAAAAAAGTAAAAGGCTACGCAATCCCGGTGGGTGTGCGCAGCCTTTTTGTTTTGGGAGGGCTGAGAGAACAGAGAACTTTGGAAGCCCAGTGCCATGGCGTAGCTTGTTTTACCTTTTTACTTTTTTACCTTTTAACATGGCCCTGCCAATCGTATAAAAGTAAAAAGGTAAAAAGGTAAAAAAGTAAAAGGCTACGCAATCCCGGTGGGTGTGCGCAGCCTTTTTGTTTTGGGAGGGCTGAGAGAACAGAGAACTTTGGAAGCCCAGTGCCATGGCGTAGCTTGTTTTACCTTTTTACTTTTTTACCTTTTAAAATACCGGCAGTGCGAGCAGTTGTTGCATGAGTGTCTTGGCCATGCGCTCGTGGCCCGCGTCGTTGGGGTGCAGCCGGTCGGTGTCGGCCTTGTTGAAGAAGCGCGCATACTCGTCCATCATGGGGTAAAGCCCCGAGAGGGCGTTGAGGTCTATCACAGGCACCGCCCAAATGTTGGCTGCCTCCTTCACCGCGTTTACGTAGCTCTCCAGGTACTCGCCGCACAGGTTGCGGTAGTCCTCCGTGGGCTGCCAGTTCTTGTCGTTGGCGTAGAAGCCCGCGCGGTGTATGGGCGTGAGCAGCACTATCTGCTTCGTGGGGTACATCTTTTTCACCGTGCTCAACGCTATGTTTATGCGGCCGCGGTAGGTGGCCTTGTCCATGCAGAGGTGCTGCTGCTTGCGGCTCACGAGGTGCTTAGGCTCGTGTATGCCGGCCATCACCTGCTCGTCGGTCTCGGTGTACCACTGCCCTATCGGCACACCGGCGTTGTAGTCGTTCGTGCCTATGAAGATTATTATCGCGTCCACGCTGTCGCCGTGCTCCTCGTGCAACTGCCGCGCCTGCCGCGGTATGTCGTTCCACTGCCGCCCGCTCACGGCGTACACGTAGGGCGTTATGCCCAGCCAGTCTTCAAGGAATCCCCAGTACTTCTTCTTCGAGGCCTTGTTCCTCGGGTCGGTGATCGAGTCGCCGAAGTAGGCCACGCGCTTGCCCTGCCACGGGTGGGTCAGTACGGTCTGCGCCCGCGCGGGCAGCAGCATGATGGCGCACAGCAGTGCGCAGAGTGTCTGTCTTGCTTTCATTGTCTTGAGGTTTTAGTTTGGTCCTTGGGCAGCGCAGCGGCGCAACCCTGCCGCAAAGTTACTAATCATTTTCCAAACGGAGCGCATCGCGGCTGGTCTTTTTGCCCGCGCCCCGCGATGGCGCCCCGGCGCGCCCCAGCTAACTGTCTCTGTGCCAGGCAGTTGCGCATACGGCCCGTTTTGCGGCGCGAAACAGGCCGTTTTGCCGCCCCGAACGGCCTGTTTCGTCGCCCCGTACAGCCGGGCCTCGTGGCGCTACCGGCCGCCGGCAAGAAAATGTAGGGCCTGGGACTGGCTTTCATCTGAAATATTTGTAACTTTGCAGGCGGACGGCCGCCCACGGAAGGCGCCCCGCCCTGCCTTACGGCGGGGCGGCGGCACGACCGCGCCATGGCCGCTAACTAAAACTGACAAACTTAAAACCATAAAGCAATCATGGACAAAAGGTTCTTTTCTCTCTTCGTGCTGGGCGGCGTGGCTTGCGCAGCACTCGCGCAAGACCCGCGCGAAAGCCATTATTACTACGAAGTGCTCGACCCGCGCCACGAGCCCAAGCCTAAGGTGGAGGGCTTCGCCGCGCAGCGCGTGGCCGAGAGGCTCAACCGTGGGCTGGCAGCCGTGCCGGCCGCCGACGGCAAGGGGGTGTACCTCAGCTGGCGACTGCTCGAGGCCGACGGGCCCGACGCGGCCTTCCACGTGTTCCGACGCTCGGGCGGAAAAGACAAGAGGCTCACGCGCAAGCCGCTGACAAAGACATGCGACTTCACCGACACCGACCCTGCCGCCGAGGCCACCTACTGGGTGGAGCCGGCAGGCAAGTACGCCGGGGAAGCCGACGGGCAGGCCGGGCAGGGGCTACGCGTGTGCCTGGACAGCCTGAAGCCTTACACCTCAATACCCATTGCCGGGGGTGAGACGCCGGGCAAGGTGGCGCTGGCCGACCTCGACGGCGACGGCTCGTATGACTTCATAGTGCGCACGCCCAGCTCTAACGTCGACCCGGGGATGCCGGGCGACAAGGCCGGCACGACTTACCGCCTCTCGGCTTACCTAAGCACGGGCCGCCACCTCTGGACCATCGACCTCGGGCCGGGCATCGAGCCGGGCGTGTGGTACTCGCCATTCGTGGCCTTCGACTTCAACGGCGACGGCCGCGCCGAGGTGGCCTTCAAGAGCGCGGGCGACGACTACGTGAAGAACGCGCAGGGGCGCGTATGCGGCGGCAGCGAGTACCTTACCGTGGTAGACGGCATGACGGGCAGGGTTATTGACCGCGCCGACTGGCCGGAGCGCAACGACCGCTACGGCAACCTGGTGAGGCAGAACCGCAACCAGATGGGGGTGGCTTACCTCGACGGCAAGACGCCCTGCCTGCTCGCCGCACGTGGCACGTACAAGCTGATGGTGGTAGACGCGTGGACGCTGCGCGACGGCAGGCTGCACCGCGAGTGGCGCTGGGACGGCGACGAGGAGAACCCCGTGATACGTAGCATGGGGGCGCACAGCATGGTGACGGGCGACGTTGACGGCGACGGGCGCGACGAGATCTTGCTCGGCTCCTGTATGCTCGACGACGACGGCACGGCACTATGGTCCACAGGACTGGGCCACAGCGACAAGGCGTACCTCTGCAGACTGCGCCCCGACCTGCCTCTGCAGGTGTTCATGGTGAGCGAGCCTAAGAAGGAGGACGGACGTGGTGTGTCGGTGGTTGACGCCGCCACGGGCCGACTGCAGTGGGCCATAGGCCAGACCACTTACCACGTGGGCAACGGCATGGTGGCCGACTTCGACCCTGAGCACCCGGGACTGGAGTGCTTCGCATCTGAAGACCGCAAGGGGGGCAGCACCGACAAGTACCTGCTCACGGCCGACGGCAAGCGCATCGACGCCGACCAGGCCGACATACCGGGATGCAGCAACTGGATATGGTGGGACGCCGACCTGCTGCGCGAGACCATGCGCTACACTCCTAAGGCGGTGAACGCACCGGGGCCGCGACGCCGCACCATGGAGCTGTGTGTATGGAAGTGGAAGGGCGATACGCTCACCGACGGCATACAGGGTGGCATAGTGGCCGTGGCCGACATTGAGGGCGACTGGCGCGAGGAGCTGATAACGGCACTGCCGGGCGAACTGCGCATATACCACACCAACATACCGGCTGCCGACCGCCGCACAACGCTCATGCAGGACCCGCTCTACCGCAGCTACATAGCCCACTCGAGCATGGGCTACCCGCAAGCACCCGTGCCTTCGTTCTACCTCGGGGAAAACGTTGAAAAGTAAAAAAGCAATTTAAAGGTATAAAAGTAAAAAGGTAAAAAAGTAAAACAAGCTACGCCATTCCGTAAAGGTAAAAAAGTAAAAAGGTAAAAAGGCTACGCCATTCATAAAGGTAAAAAAACAGGATGCGCGCTTCACAGCGAACATCCTGTCCATTTCTATAAAAGAAATCCGATATTTATATGCTCTATATGTATGAAAAACTGATTGTCTTCATTCAACCACGCACCATCGCGCAGCTTTTTACTTTTTTACCTTTTTACCTTTTTACCTTTAGATTGCTTTTTTACCTTTTTACTTTTTTACCTTTAATTTCCGTGCCTCCATGCCTCCGGGCAGTGCCACGCGAACTACCACCACGTCGGCGGGCAGGCCGCTCACGGTACACACCTTGGCACCGGCGGCATCGACGCTCTTGAGCAGCGCGCCGCCTGCGGAGTAAACATTCACGAGGCCGATGGGAGCCGAGGCTGCCACAATCACCTCGCCAGAGGTAACGGAGTAGACGCTAAGCTCGGTGGCGCCGTCGCCATCCACGCCGCTGATGCCCGTGGGGGCAGCCCCGTCGCTGATGATGAAGTAGCGGCCATGGCTGGCGCCGCTCACGCTAAGGGTGGTAGCGTCGGTGAGCGGGGTCTCCGTCTGCAGCTCGGCGTCGTAGAGGCGCGGGTTGCGCAGCGTGGCGGTGCCGCTGAAGGTGAGCGTGGTCACCTCATCGTCGGCGGCAAACACGCCCATGGGTATGCGGCGCGTGGTGCTAACCACGTTGATGGAGGCTGCCGTAGTGCCGGCCACGGTGTAAGCCAGCGGAGCCACGGTGCCGTTGCCCGTGAGGTCGGTGATGAGCTGAGCGTCCTCGCCTGCGCTGAAGGCATCGGCGGCAGCGTCGTCGTAGGCCAGCATGGCCGTGCTGCGCTTCGTGGTGCCGCTGGCGGTTATCACGAGGGCGTTGGTCTCAGCGCCTTGCGACACACCGGCATCAATAAGCTTTTGCATATCGGCGGAGAATGTCACTTCGTTAGAAGCATCGGCAGACTTCTTTTTAACGAAGAACGCCCCATATGGCTCTATCGAATACCCCGTGCCGGTTATCATGTCCGAGTTCCACGAGCCTGTTCCAACTACAGGACCGTGCTCGGTTTCTCCCCAATATACCTTCTCCAAGGTTTCAGCGTTGGCATCGAGGAACGTCTCAATATCGAGCGGTGCCATGAACAGGGCATCTTAATCGCGTACTCCGTGTTTATACTGACTAAGAAGCTGTTTTGAATTTATCAAAACAGCTTCTTAGTTTCGCAGATTGCAAACAGCGCGCGAGCAACCGGGGTGTCACCAGAGGGTGAGCTGGGTGTCGGGGAGCAGGCGGAAGGTGCGGCGGTGGTAGGGCGAAGGGCCGTAGGTGCGTATTGCCTCGCGGTGGGCAGGCGTGGGGTAGCCTTTGTTTACCGCCCAGCCGTACTGGGGGTAGCGGCCGGCAAGCTCGTCCATGTAGTCGTCGCGGTAGGTCTTGGCGAGTATGCTGGCTGCGGCTATGGAGAGGTACTTGCCGTCGCCCTTGACGATGGTGGCGAAGGGCAGGCCGCGGTAGGGCTTGAAGCGGTTGCCGTCGACAATGACGGCCTCGGGGCGCACGGCGAGGGCATCGAGGGCGCGGTGCATGGCGAGTATGCTGGCGTTGAGTATGTTCAGGCTGTCTATCTCCTCGGGCGTCACCACGCCCAAGGCCCAAGCTACGGCGTCGGCTTCGATGACGCTGCGCAGGGCGTAACGCCTGCGGGCCGTGAGCTGCTTGGAGTCGTTGAGCTGGTCGTTGTGGTAGTCGGGCGGCAGGATGACCGCCGCTGCGTACACGCTGCCAGCAAGGCAACCGCGACCGGCTTCGTCGCAGCCGGCTTCAATGAGGCCGGAGTGGAATATGGGGGAAAGCATGGAAGTTAAGAATTAAGAATTAAGAATTAAGAAAATATGCGGGGTGGATGGGAATTTATGGATTGTTAACCAAGAATGCTTGGGGAGTGAACTGTTTGTGCGCAGAATGGTTGTTACTTTGCAGCAGGAAAGAATTAACCAAAACAATGCGGACATGAAAGAGGAACTGACCCTGGCAGGCAATGCCCTGTATGACAACGAGAGTATGAAAGCTGTACTAACCAACTGCCCCAACGGCTGCGGACACATCACAGCCGGCACCATGCACGGGGCGCAACCGGCCACCCGGGCCGCCAAGGCTGTGGGGAGGATGGCCGCCAAGGCTGCGGCGAGGCTGGTAGCGCCGGTGGCCAGATACTACTCGCGGGTGCTCGGCGAGAAGGTGAGCACGAGGCAGACGCTGCTGCTGCTCAACGCCCAGGCGGCGTTTGTGATGGCGGTGCTTCCGGCCGACGGCCCCCTGGCGGGGCGCGCGGTGTGCGTGGCCTGGCTGGCCCACGCCTTGCTGCTGTGCCGCCGCAGCGGTCTCAGAACATCGTGCTGACGCGGCGCACGCCCTCGACGAGGGCATCGACCTCCTCCTTATTATTATATAGGGCGAAGGAGGCACGCACGGTGCCGAGTATGCCGAGGCGGTCCATGAGCGGCTGGGCGCAGTGGTGGCCTGTGCGCACGGCGATGCCGAGGCGGTCAAGCAGCGTACCCATGTCGAGGTGGTGGATATCGCCCACGAGGAACGACACGACGGCGTCTTTACGCTCAGACTCGCCAAAAAGCCTGATTCCATCGACGGTGCGCAGCCGCTCCATGCAGTAGCGCGTAAGCTCGCGCTCGTGGGCTGCAATGTCGTCGAGCCCCAGTGCCTCGATGTACTCGATGGCCTTGGCAAGGCCGTGGGTGGCAATGTAGTCGGGCGTGCCGGCCTCAAACTTGAAGGGCAGCCGCTCGAAGACGGTCTTCTCGAAGCTTACGCTCTCTATCATCTCACCCCCACCCTGGTATGGCGGCAGGCGGTCGAGCCACGACTCCTTGCCGTAGAGCACGCCGATGCCGGTGGGACCGTACATTTTATGGCCACTAAGCACGAAAAAGTCGCAATCCATCGAGCGCACGTCGACCTTGAAGTGGGGTGCGCTCTGCGCCCCGTCGACGAGCACCGGCACGCCGTGGGCGTGGGCCATACGCACGATTTCATCGACGGGATTGACCGTGCCGAGGACGTTGCTCACGTGGGCGATGCTAACGATTTTGGTCCTTTCGGTGAACAAACGCTCCATTTCATCGAGAAGCAGCTCGCCGCTGTCGGACATGGGCGCCACCCTGATGGTGATGCCGCGGCGGGCGGCCTGCAACTGCCACGGCACGATGTTGGAGTGGTGCTCCATTACTGAGACGATGACCTCATCGCCGGTCTGCATGAACGCCTCGCAGAACGAGGAGGCCACGAGGTTGATGCTCTCGGTGGTGCCGCGGGTGAATACTATCTCGGAGGTGCTGCCGGCGCCAATGAAGCGGCGCACGGCCTCGCGGGCGGCCTCGTGGAGGTCGGTGGCCTGCTGCGAGAGGTAGTGCACGCCGCGATGCACGTTGGCATTGGCGTTGAGGTACTCGTCGCGCATGGCGTCGAGCACGCAAAGGGGCTTCTGGGTCGTGGCGGCGTTGTCGAGGTAGACAAGCGGGCGGCCATAGACGGTGCGCGAGAGGATGGGGAAATCGGCGCGGACTTTATCAAGATTGAACATAATCTTTAAGATTAATGGGAGAACTGGGAGGACTGGGAGAACTGGGAGAACTGGGAGAGCTGAGGGGGCCGGGAGGGCCGGGAGGGCCGGGATAACTGGGCCGGAAAGGGGCCGCCCCCTCACTTGCAGAGCCGGCAGCCCTCGCACTTGCTCAGCTCGCCGCGGAAACGCTTCTCCACGAGGTAGTGGAGGCGGTCGCGCAGCGGGGAGAGCTGCATATGGTCGATGACCTCGTTGATGAAGGCGAACTCAAGCAGGAGCTTGGCCTCCTTCAGCGGTATGCCGCGCTGGCGCATATAGAAGAGGGCGGCATCGTTGAGCTGGCCCACGGTGGAGCCGTGGGAACATTTCACGTCGTCGGCGTAAATCTCAAGCATGGGCTGGGTGTACATACGCGCCTCGCGCGTGGCGCAAAGGTTCTGGTTGGTCTCCTGCGAAACCGTCTTCTGCGCGCCGTGGCGCACGAGCACGCGGCCAGCGAAGGCACCCGTGGCCCGTCCGTCGAGCACATATTTATATAGTTCATTGCTCGTGCAATGAGCCACGCGGTGGTCTATCAGCGTGTTGTTGTCCACGTGCTGCTGCTTGTCGGCGATGACACAGCCGCAGAGGTTGCACTCGGCGCCCTCGCCGCAGAAGGCCAGGTCGGTCTTGTTGCGCGTCACGCCGTTGTGGAGCGTTATGATGTTGTGGTTCACGCGGCTGGAAGCCTGCTGCTCTATGTAGAGGTTGCTCACGCGGGTGTTGCGGGCGTGGGTCTCCTCGAGGCAGTAGAGGTCGAGGCTTGCGCCCTCGCCTACGTATGCCTCAATCACCTGGGTGGTGAGGAAGCGGCGGTCGTCGGCTGCATGGTCGCAGAAGAGGAGCTTTATCTCCGCGCCCGGCTCGACGACGATGAGCACGCGGCGGTTGGCCATCAGGTCGACATCGGAGCGCAGGATGTTGATTACCTGCACGGCGCGGTCGACCTTTACGCCACGCGGCACGTAGACGAGCAGTCCGTCTTGCGCCAGCATCGTGTTGAGGGCGGTGACGGCGTCGTCGGCCGTGCGGGCCATGCGGGCATAGTATTTCTCGATGAAATGGGGATTTTTTGCAGCTTCTTCGGCCAAAGAGCCGATGATGACCCCCTCGGGCAGATGGCCCTTGGGCTGCAATTTGGAGTAGAAAGCGTCGTTGACGACGAAGTAGAGCGACGTGCTGAGGTTGGGAACGTCGCAGCGGAAAGCCTCGTAGGGGTCGACGGGTATGTCGAGGCGGTTGAGGTTGAGCCCGTAGTCGGGGGCGAAGAGCGCGGCGATGTCGGTGTACTTGTAACGCTCGACACGGCGTGAGGGGAAGCCCAGTCGGCAGAAGTCGGCAAAGGCGGCGTCGCGCACGGCGTTCATCACACCGGCACTGTGGGCGGAAATCATGCCTCGGCAGTCGTTGTAAAGGTCAACATACTGGCGGGCGGCATCCTTGACGGAAACGGAGTTGATGTCGTTGGCAGCCATGTCAGTCCTCCCCCACCTCAGCTTTTATCCAGTCGAAGCCCCGCTCCTCAATCTCGCTGGCCAGCTCCGGGCCGGCCGTCTTGACGATGCGCCCATGGTAAAGCACGTGTACGACATCGGGCTTGAGTATGTCGAGCAGGCGCTGGTAGTGGGTGATAACGATGCAGCTCGTATCGGGCGTCTTGAGCTTGTTGACCCCCTCGGCCACGATGCGCAGCGCATCGACGTCGAGGCCGGAGTCGGTCTCGTCGAGGATGGAGAGCTTTGGCTCGAGCATGGCCATCTGGAAGATTTCGTTGCGCTTCTTCTCGCCGCCGCTGAAGCCCTCGTTGACGGAGCGGCCTGCGAGCTTGCTGTCAAGCTCAACGACCTTGCGCTTCTCGCGCGAGAGCTTCATGAAGTCGGCCGCGCTGAGCGGTTCGAGGCCGAGGTACTTGCGTTTCTCGTTGACGGCGGTGCGCATGAAGTTCGTCATCGACACGCCGGGGATTTCAACGGGGTACTGGAACGAGAGGAACAGTCCCTCGTGCGCCCTGTCCTCGGGCTTCATGGCCAGCAGGTCCTTGCCGTTGAACGTGACGGAGCCTGCCGTCACCTCGTAGAGCGGGTTGCCCACGAGCACCGCGCTGAGCGTGGACTTGCCTGAGCCGTTGGGGCCCATGATGGCGTGGGTCTCGCCGTCGCGGATGGTGAGGTTGATGCCGCGGAGTATCTCTTTGTCGCCTATCCTGGCGTGAAGGTCTTTTACTTCTAACATAACACTGACTGAATTAAGGATCAAGAGGTAAGAATTAAGAGTTAAGAATTAAGAAAGTATGCCAAGTGGCTCTCTCATGTTCCGCACTCAAAATCCCGTTGCACTTATGCTATTTCTTTTAACTTTTAGTTTTTAACTTTCAACTACCCTCATCCCACGGTGCCTTCGAGCGAGACGCTCAGGAGCTTCTGCGCCTCGACGGCGAACTCCATGGGGAGCTTCTGGAGCACCTCCTTGGCGTAGCCGTTGACGATGAGCCCCACTGCCTGCTCGGTGGGTATGCCGCGCTGGTTGCAGTAGAAGAGCTGGTCTTCGCTTATCTTGCTCGTAGTGGCCTCGTGCTCCACTACGGCAGTGTCGTTGTGGATGTCCATGTATGGGAAGGTGTGCGCGCCGCAGTCGCTGCCGAGCAGGAGCGAGTCGCACGAGGAGTAGTTGCGCGCCCCGTCGGCGCCGGGGGCCACGCGCACCAGTCCGCGGTAGGAGTTCTGGCTCTTGCCGGCGGAGATGCCCTTGCTGATGATGGTGCTCTTGGTGTTGCGCCCGAGGTGTATCATCTTGGTGCCGGTGTCGGCCTCCTGGTGGTGGTTGGTGACGGCTACGCTGTAGAACTCGGCCACCGAGTTGTCGCCGCGCAGCACGCACGAGGGGTATTTCCACGTGATGGCCGAGCCTGTCTCCACCTGCGTCCACGAGAGCTTGCTGCCCTGGCCGCGCAGTTCGCCGCGCTTGGTGACGAGGTTGAGCACGCCGCCGCGCCCCTGCTCGTCGCCGGGGTACCAGTTCTGCACGGTGGAGTACTTCACCTCGGCGCGGTCTTTCACCACGATTTCCACGATGGCGGCGTGGAGCTGGTTCTCGTCGCGCATGGGCGCGGTGCATCCCTCGAGGTAGGAGACGTAGGAGTCATCGTCGGCCACGATGAGCGTGCGCTCGAACTGGCCTGTGTTGCGCGCGTTGATGCGGAAGTAGGAGCTAAGCTCCATGGGGCAGCGCACTCCCTTGGGGATGTATACGAACGAGCCGTCGCTGAACACGGCGCTGTTGAGCGCGGCGAAGAAGTTGTCGCGGTAGGGGACTACCGTGCCGAGATACTCGCGCACGAGGTCGGGGTGGAGCTTTATGGCGTCGCCGATGGAGCAGAAGATTATGCCAAGCTCGGCCAGCTTGTCCTTGAAGGTGGTCTTTACCGACACGGAGTCCATTATGGCGTCGACGGCCACGCCGCTCAGCGCGAGCCGCTCTTCGAGCGGTATGCCGAGCTTGTCGAACGTCTTCATCAGCTCGGGGTCGATCTCTTTCTTGCCCTCCTTCTGCTTCTGCGCCATGGGGTCGGCGTAGTAGGAGATGGCCTGGTAGTCGATGGCGGGCAGGTGGACGTGGCCCCACGCGGGCTGCTCCATGCCCTGCCAGTGGCGGAAGGCCTTGAGGCGGAAGTCGAGCATCCACTCGGGCTCGCCCTTCTTGCGGGATATGAGGCGCACCACGTCCTCGTCAAGCCCCGTGTCTATGATTTCAGTATGCACGTCGGTGGTGAAGCCGTACTCGTATTTCTGCTCGGCCACACGGCGCACAAACTCGTTCTGCTTTATGTCTGTTGTCTCCATCTGTGTTCGATACTATCCGCACACGCCATTGGGAAAGGCATGATACGGACTGCAAAGTTACGAAATAAAGAGCCGACGGGCAAAAAATTGCACGGAAATTTCATCTGCGCAGATATATTGCGCCGCTCGACTAACGGCAGGCAGGCTACATACTGTCGCACAAACCGCCGCCGCGCGGCTTCACGAAGCCCTGTATGCCCATTGGGGCATGGCATGCCTGCCTTATGGTTACTGCAAATGCAAGCAAGATAGCGTCTAAAGCAATGTGTACACCCGCTATCTGCCCGTGCCTGCAAATGCGCAGCTAAAGCCGGCCGCCGTTTCCCCGGACTTCAGGCATTGGCATACCTTGCCACGCAACAGCCCGTTTAGCGCTGCCATGCGGCCCGTCTCAGCCGCCAAGACGGCCCATTTCGGAAAGCAAAACGGCACGTTTCGCAACTCGCTGACAGCCTGGCGATTAGCGAAGGCTGCCCTTACGGGTTACTTCAACATAAAAATGGCGATGGCGGTGCGTGTAGATAGGCGGCTCGGGGCGCACGCGCAGTATGCGGATGTTCAAAAAAAATTGGCCCGGAAACGGCCTTTGCGGCCATTTCCGGGTCAACCATGCCATGCCTGCAGGATGCCCGGGCACTGCCGGGCGTGGAATGGAGCGTTGCCGTCAGTCCACCTTCAGCATCTTCTTCACCGTGCGGCCCGTGTCGCTGTCGAGCACCACGATGTATGTCCCGGCCAGCAGGGCGGTGACATCGATGCCCTCAGGAGTGTAGCTGTCGGTGCGCGCCACCACCGAACCGTTGGCCGAGAGCACCGTCACCATGCGCAGGCGGTCGGTGTCGCCGCTCACGAAGAGCGTCGTCCTCACGGGGTTGGGGTATATGCTGTACGCCCCGGCGGCCTTGGCTGCGCCGATGCCGGTGCCGTCGTCGACTGTAAGGCGGAAGGGCGCTGCCGGCGAGCCGAGCATGGCGTTGGCAAACGTGGTTGTCTCCCTTATCGGCAACAGTTCCTGCGTGGTGTTGTCCACGGCGCGGAATGTCACAGAGGCCTGTGCGTCGGCGTCGCCGTAGATGGTAATGAAGAGCTTGTCGCCCACGTAGCGGCCCACGCCGCGGCACTCATCGCCCACAAAGGCGCCCACGGTGTAGAGCCCTGCCGGGGCTACGCCGTCGCGGACCACGTCGGCCACCATGGTCATGTTGTGCGGATACTTGTGCACCGCAGCCTGCCACGGGGCTGCCGTAGCGTCGGCCGGGGCCTGCGAGCGGGCCGCGCCGCCGGCGGGGAACACGCGGGTGACGGGATAAGTGAACGACGCGTCACGGGCCGCCAGGTACATATACCCACGGCCGGGGGCCATCTCGGAGAGCGTTCCCGTCCACTGGCCGCCGCTGTAGATGGCGAAGTCGAAGTAGTCTTTCACCACGTCGCCCTCCTGCGGCGCGAGGTTCTTCAGGGCCTCGGCCACGGGGTAAGCCCCCGTGGGCAGGTAGCCCATGGAGTTCCAGCCCTCATGCAGGGCCACGGGCGTGCTCTCCGGCGCGTAGGCCGTGCCGCTCCACGTGTGGGCCACGCCGGCGTTGGCCAGCAGCAGGTAGGCCGCCGTGGGCTGCAAGGCCCCGAGCGAGCCGTCGAGGCCGCCCTGGCCGTCGGCAGCAAGCTCGCCCCCGTCGCCCTCCATGCGCTCCACACTGGCCGCTATCGGCGCGAGGAAGTCCTTGGCCTGGCGGTACTGCGCGTCGGCGATGTTTGACGAGAGCCAGTTCCAGCCCTCGGCAAGGTCGAGCGCCAGCTCGCTGCGGTCGGTGAGCTGCACGCGGTAGGCCTCCGACGGCTCCGAGTAGCAGGCCCCGTTGCCCGCCGCCACGTAGTACGTGCCGTCCTCCGTCGGCGTGAAGCGTTGCCCGGTGGCTCCCTCCACGGGCGTGCCGTCCTGGCGGAACCACTGGTTGCCCTTGGCTGCCGACGACACGAGCGTGGCCACGCCCTCTACCGTCACCGTGGGAGGCTCGGGCTGGGGCAGCACGCTGAGATGCAGCACGAAAACGCTGTCGCACATGAAGTCGTTGCCCTTAGTGAAGCGGTACGTGCCGGCCTCGTCGTAGTCGGTGCCGTGGAAGGTGTAGACGTCGCCCTCGCAGATGCTCACGGCCAGCGTGTCGGGCTCGGGCCGCTCAAGCACGTGGCGCAGGTGCAGGCGGAAAGCCTTGGCAAACGTCATGCCGCCCTCGTCGGTGGTGCTGAGCCGTATGCTGTACAGCGTGTCCTCGGCGCAGGCAAACGCCCCCTTGGCCAGCAGCTGCGAGCCTTCTACGGCGAAGAGGTCGTTGTCCGCCGCCCCCTCGCCCTCGGCCAGGGCGTAGGTGAACGCCCCGCCCTGCTCCACGTCGACCGACGAGAGCTCGGCAATGAAGCCCCCGGCCTCAATGTCGTCGCGGAACACCGAGTCGGAGAGCGCGATGTCGGTCGGCGCGGCGTTGACGTTCACCTCGAAGTCGGGCTTCTCCTTCAGCTCCTCGCGGTTGCCCACGTTGTCCTCGGCCAGCGTGAAGAAGCGGTACTGCCGCCCCGGCTCGGCCTCGAAGTCTATCACCGTGTCGAGCGGGCAGACGCACATCTCCTCGTATATGCCGAAGGCGTTGGCCTCGTAGAGCACCACCCGCTTCAGGCCCGAGCCGCCCTTGTCGTCGGCAGCCTCGATGGTGAGGTGGAACAGGTTCTCGTTCTTCGAGTCGGCGCGCCCCCTCACGCGGCTCTCGGGCTTGCCCGCGTCTACGGTGACGCGCCAGCGGTTGGTGGCTATGGTGTCGTTCTGGTCGAACACAATGTTGGCCATGATGCTTATCGTGTCGCCCGTCTCCAGCCCAGACGGCGGCGTGAGGCTGAACTTCACGAAGCCCTCGCCCACGTGGGTCGAGTCGTTAACGGGCAGCATGCCGCGGTCGTGCTGCCACGGGGCGAAGCCCGTCTCCGGGTCGACGGAGCTGAACGTCCAGAACGCCTGGCGCCTCACCACGTCGATGCCCGCCCTGAGGTCAACGTATATGTGCATCGAGTCGGTCAGGTCCATGCGCCCGTCGTAGGCAGCGGCGTCTTCCTTCATGTTCCACGACATATTGGCGAAGCCATACTGCCCCAGGCGGAATCCCTTTATCTGCTCCTTGTCCTCGAAGTCGAAGCGCACATCAACCTTCTGCGCGTTGGCCGTGGCGAACTCCGGGTCGTTCTCGAAGAAGATAGTGTAGTTGAGCACATCGTCGATGCTCACCCACCTCACCGAGTCGTAACCCGTCGGCCCCACTATCTCGTTCGGGTCAACAGAGACAGTGCCGATGGTCGAAGCCCCGGCAAGGGGGTCTTGCTGATGTGTGCTGTCCGCCTGCGGGTTCTGGTCGCCTTGGTGACAATTAACATTGTCATCAGCCATCAACCAAGACAAACAACATATGCATCCTATAAATAACAATATTCGTTTCATATCAGCCATTATTTTAAATTGGTGCAGTAAACATCCAAAGAATGTCAGCAACATTATCTGGGTCAAACAATCCATTACAACCATTATAATCTTCTCCATCATGGAAAAGCCTAAACCACCAATTTGCACTATAACGATATGTATCTATTCCCCATTGGTCATATCGATTATACATATCTACTAATTTTCTAATGGCATCTAATGTTGGTGTCCAATCTATATCAGGAAGAGAAGGCAAATCTAATCTATCAAAAACAGGATATGCAGCGGCCCCAGTCATTCCCAAGACAGAAGCCCCCATTAATACTTCTCCACTTACATACCCATCTTTTTTCCATCCTCCATTGGTTTTTTGATGTTTAGCTTCTTCAAAAACGCTATTAATCTTTTGTATTTTCTCCCCTTTATGATATGATCCTGCTGCAGCTATTACATTTTGATCAGTATTAACTTTTCGTGCAAGAGCAATATTATCCCACAATTTAACAGCCACTTTACCAATAATATTTATAATACTTAAGCCATAGGTATCAATTGAATTTACAACATCATTCAGCACGTAACTATAATCATTTATCCCGTCGACGTACATCAGCGGGTCCTTCTGCATGAAGCGGCCGAGGGCGGGGTGCTGCGTGCGGGCGCGGAAGTAGTATGTGCCGGTGAGTGCGTCGTACTCGCGGCCCGTGAAGAGGATGTTGTTACCCACGGAAGAGGCGGCGATGGCGTTGCCGGCGGCATCGGTGAACGACGGCGCGCCGTATGGCGAGTAGTCCACGCGCTCCCTCAGCTGCCCGGAGCCGTCGGTGAGGGCGAGCGTGGAGCCGAGGTGGTTGGCGTGGTAGAAATACCTGTCGCCGCCGCGCGCCATGAGCAGTGCCTCGTCGATGTTGTTGCCATAGACGAACGAGGTCGTCACGCCCCCGGCCACGCTCTCCACCATCTGGTCGCCGGCGTAGTAGTAGAGCGTCTCCCCGGCGGCTATGCGGCGGCCCAGCGCGTCGTACTTGTAAGTGATGGCCGAGCCGTCTACGGCGGCGAGCTTGTTGTTCATGTCGTAGGCATACTCGTGGGCATCGTCGTTGAGCAGGTTGCCGTTGTCGTCGTAGCGCGGGGTGAACTGCAGCCCGCCCGTGAGCGAGGTGTAAGCGTTCACGTTGTCGGCGCGGTAAGTGGTGGCCACGCCGTCGGTGACGGAGCGCAGGCGGTTGCCGAGCTGGTCGAACTCAAACGAGGCCGTGGCCTTTGCGCCGCGCGCGAACGACGTGAGCTGCGACAGCGCGTCGTAGCCGTAGGTCTCCGTGCGTCCGGCGTCGAGCAAATCCTTGCGCTCGGTCATGTTGCCGGCCGCGTCGTAGGTCATGGCGAGGCTCACGATGCCGCCGCTGATGGAGGCGAGCCATCCGTTCTCGTCGTAACCGTAGTCGGTGGCTATGCCGTTGGCATACTCCTGCCGCGTTTTCTGCCCGGCGGCGTTGTAGTGCATGGCTACCACCTGGTTGCCATCCTTCATTATGGTGGCTATGAGGTTGCGTGCGTTGAGCCGCTCCTCCACCTTCATGCCGCTGGGGTAAGTCATGGTGCGGCGGCCGGCGGCCACGTCGTAGGCGTAGGCCGTGGTCTGCCCGTTGAGCGTCTCGGAGAGCAGGCGGCCCGCGCGGTCATATTCAAACTCCACCGTGGCATCCTTGTTGACGGCCCGCAGCATGCGGCTCACGCGGTCGTACTCATACGTGTCGGCAGAGCCGTCGGGGTAAGTCTTGGAGAGCAGGTCGCCCAGCGGGCTGTAGGCGTAGCGGAACTCGCGCCCGGCGCGGTCGCGCGATGCCGTGACGTTGCCCACCTCGTCGTAGGTATAGCCGAGCGAGAGGCCGTTGGCAAAGGTGATGACGGTGTTGCGGTTGAGCGCGTCGTAGGCGTAAGAGGTGGCGTTGCCGCGCCCGTCGGTGGCCTTGCTGAGGTTTCCGGCGGCATCGTACTCAAACTTCGTCGTCGCGCCGAGGGCGTCGGTGTGCGTGAGCTGCTGGTTGAGCGAGCTGTAAGTGTAGGTGGTGGCGTTGCCCAGTGCGTCGGTCACGGAGAGCAGGTTGGAGTTGCCGTCGTAGGCATAGGCCGTGGTTGCGCCCGATGGCAGCCGCTCAGCCGTGCGTCGGTTGAGCGCGTCGTAGGTGTAGGCCACCGTGCGCCCCTCGCCGTCGGTCACGGAGAGCGTGTTGCCGTTGGCGTCGTAAGTGTACTTGGCCACGAGGCCCATGTTGTCGGTAAGCTGCTCTATGCGGTCGAGCTTGTTGTAAAAGTAGTTGAGCGTGTTGCCGTTGGGCTGGAACACCGCCGTGAGGTTGCCCTTTGCATCGTAGTCGAATGATGTCGTCTCGCCCTCTCCGTTGGTCTGGCTGAGCATCTTGCCCAGCTCATTCCATTCAAACCTTTGTGTGATTCCCTCCGGGTCGGTGGCCGAGGTGAGGTTTCCGCGCCCGTCGTATGTATAGGCATACTTGCCCCCGGCGGCGTCGGTGACTGAGGCGAGGCGGCTGTCGGCATCGTAGGCATAGGCCGTGACGCGGCCCTGCGCGTCGCGCACGCGGGTGATGTTGCCGCGCTTGTCGTAGCCCACGGTGGTGGTGTGGCCCAGCGCGTCGGTCTGCGAGGTCAGCCGGTTGTTGGCGTCGTAGTCGTAGCGCGTGGTGTTGCCGCGCCCGTCGGTGGCCGAGGTCACGTTGCCACAGCCGTCGTAGGCGTAGCGCGTGGTATTGCCGGCAGCATCCATGACGGTGGCCGTTGTGCCGTCGGCGTTGTAAGTGGTGGCGGTCACGTTGCCGTTGGCGTCGGTAGCGGTGAGCGGCCAGCCGTTAGAGTCGTAGGTGAACGAGTTGCTGAAGCCCTCGGGGCCAGCGATTGAGAGCAGGTTGCCGTGGTCGTCGTAGCCGAAGCGGTAGCTCTGCCCGTTCTTGTCCTGGAACGACGCCACCTGGTTGTACCTCCCGTCGTAGGTGTAACGCTCGGTGTTGCCCAGCGCGTCGGTCATGGAGAGCAGGTTGCCGCGGTCGTCGTAGGTGTAGGTGGTAACGCGGCCCAGCGCGTCGGTGCGCTTCACCACGTTGTCATCGTCGTCGTATTCGAGCGTGGACTGCATTCCGCAGCACAGCCCCACCTTCTCCACGGCGCGCCCGCGCTCGTCCCAGCGGTAGTATGAGTACTGGTTGCGCGGCGCGGTGTAGTCAACGAACACGGTCTTGTCGCCGTCGTAGCGTATCGACTTGTCGGTGCCGTCGGTCTTGAGGCGGCTCACCATGCCGGCGTTGTTGTAGGCAATGAGCGTCTTGTGGCCCTCGGGGTCGGTTATCTCGCTTATGCGGTTGGAGCGGTCGTAGGCGTAGAGGGTGCTGAAGCCCATGGCGTCGGTGCGCTTCTTGAGGCGTCGCAGGCCGTCGTACTCGTAGGTGATGCTGCCCTCGTGGAACGAGGCGCGGGCCGAGGTGAGTAGCCCGTCGGCGTAAGTGAGGGTGATGGTGTGGCCGGCGTCGTCGGCCACGCCCACGAGCAGCGAGTCGCGGTAGGTGAGCGTTGTCTTGTTGCCGTAGCGGTCTACGATGGAGGTGAGGCGGCGGTGCGTGGGGTCGTCGAAGTAATAGCGCTCGCCTGTCTTCTCGGTGAGCACGAACTTGTTGAACTCATACTCGCTGACGGTGCTGAAAACGCCTGCCGGCGCCTCGTAGTCTGAACCGTAGCGGGCGTAGGTGTCAGAGCGGCCGTCGCCCGTCTCTATCACCACCCCGCCTATCTCGTTGATGCGGTAGCGCATCTCCTGCCCGAGCGAGAAGCCCAGGCCGTAGCCGTAGTCGGTGTCGGCTGCGGAGCTGTTGTAGTAGAAGCGCAGCTGCATGGGCATCTGCGAGTTCTGCGTCTCCAAGTCGGTGATGCCGAAGAAGAGCACGCCGTTGTAGCTGTTCACCCACAGGTCCGACGGCCCGGCTATCTTCGGGCGGATTATGTTTTGTGCCTGCACTGTGGCGGCTGCGGCCAGCAGGCACGTGCAGGCGAGGGTTTTCATGTTGTGCTTTATGTCCATGATGTTGTTGTTTTATATCGTTGTGATGAGCCTTGCCGGCGGCAGGCGGCGCGCTGGTGTAAACATTGTTCGCCGGCTTGCGCCCCGCTGCGCAACCGCCTGGCGGCCAGCGCGTTGCGATACGGCCCGTTTCAGGTTCCAAAACGGCCCGTTCGGCTGAGCCAAACGGCCCGTTCGGCGGTGTCAAACGGCCCGTTCCGCCCTGCCGCCCGCCCCGGGCGCGACAGCCACGGCGCTCTTTGCCGTGAAAAAGTCGCAGCCCGGGCAGGCCGGCGCGCACTTACTGCACCACGTAGACGGTGAGCGTGCTCGAGGCCGCCGTCTGGTACATGAAGAGGTTGAGCGTGCGCTGCTCGCCCGGCGGTATCGACGTGTAGCCGCGGCTGTCGCCCTTGGTGCCGAGGTCGAGGTAGAGCACCGACTGGTGGCGGTCGAGGTCTTGTATCGACGTGCCAAGGTAGCCGTTGTCTATCACGAGCATGAGGCGGTAGATAACGCAGTCGGTGTTGCCGCCGTTGGCATACGATATGGAGAGCGGGGCGTAGTTGCCCACGCGCACGAGGCTAGGCACGTCGATCTTGGCGCCGAGCGCCACCGACGTTCCCGGCACCACGCGGAAGCCTGCGGGCAGCGTGGCCTGCTCGCCCGAGGGCAGCTCGGAAACCACGTCGTAAGTGCCTGCGTCGGCATCGTTGAGGTTGAACGTGACGCGCGAGCTGGTCATGCCGTCGTATGTCACGGCCTCGGCCGGGATTACCTTCTCGGCCAGCTTCAAGCGGAAGTCCATGATGGAGTCGAAGAGCGCGCCGCGCACGTCGGTGGACACCCAGCCGCCGTTGCCGCCCTCGGCAATGCTCAGCGAGGTGGCGCCAAACGGCACCTCGCGGGCGGCGAGCGTCATGGGCGTGGGGCTGGCACTGCCCTCGCCCGCCTCAGTGAAGATGTTGGCGTCGGCCCCGGCCAGGGCCGAGTTGTCTTGCGCCAGTATGTAGTACGTGCCGGCCTTCACGTCGGGCAGGAGCAGCTCCTGGCCCTCGGCAAGCAGGCTGGTTGAGGCGTGGTCGTAGCGCGCCGTTGACGGCACGGCGCCGTAGGCAGCGTAGACACCCGCCGCGGCCTCCTCGGGATGGGTGAGCGCCAGGCCTATGGCCTTGCCCTCGTAGCCGGCGGTGACATCGAGCTTGTAGTAGCCCGAGGTGTTGACGGCCACCGTCTGGCCGAGGCTTATCGGCTCGAAGGCCAGGCGGCAGGGCGCGGCGGCCACGGCTGTGTTGTCGTCGTAGTCGGTCTCGGCCACGGAGCGCGTAGAGTTGGCCTTCACGATGAGGTAATAGTCGCCCTCGGGCATATTGGTTATGCGCCCGGTGACGGTGCGCGTGAGCGCGCCGCCCGGCTCGATGTTCACCTCGGTGCGGGCCACGCCCACCATCTGGTCGGAGACATCCCACTTGCCGTCGGCCGAGAGGTAAATGACGTCGCTCACCTCGCCCTCGGCGGCAAACGCGCCGCCGTTGCGCAGGGTGTACGACAGCGTCACGTCGGCCCCGGCGGTGATTGTGGCGGGAGCCTGCACGTCGGTCACGGTAAGCTCGGCAGGAGTGTCGGCGGCGCCGTTCACGTAGACGGCCAGGCTGCGCGCGTTGTTGTTCTCGTCGGCCTCGGTCACGCCGTCGGCGGCGTCGGTAACGGCGAAGAGCATATAGTTGCCCTGCATTGTCGGCGGTATGTTGAGCGTCACCTCAGAGTCGTAGCTGCCGCCCTCGGCCAGCGTGCCCACGTGGGCCTTGCTGCCCACCTGTGTGGCAGTGGCTGTGTTGAGCACCGCGCTGGTAGAGAGGTAGTAGGTGTCGGCCCACTTGTCGGTGCGCGTGGCGTGAAGGCCTGCGTTGGCCACGGTGGCGCGCACGGTGGCTTTCTGCCCTGCGGTGAGCGTGCCGCCCAGGCTCAGGGCCTCAACACGGAGGTCGGGCAGGACGGACTGCTCGACGGTCACCGGCACGGCCACGGTGTTGTTGGCGCGGTCAAGATCATCGTCGCGGCCCTCGGCAACGGCTACCAGGTACCACTTGCCGGGCTTGTCGTCGGCCACGGACACCTCAGCCGGGCAGTCAACGCTTGCGCCGCGGTGAAGTCCGTTGACGGGTATGGTGGCCAGCAGGAGGTCGCTGCGGTCGTAGGCGTTGTCGGCAGAGAGATACACCGAGAGCGTGAACGCCGATGCCCGCCACTGGCCGCTGTTGGCCACGGCAAACGACACGGGCGTGGCCACGGAGGTCATGATGGTGTCGGGAACGGAAATGGCCTCGACGCCGAGGTCGGGCAGGTTGCCGTCAATGCGTATGGCGGAGTAGGCCCGGTTGTCGCCCACCTCGCGCTCGCCTATGGCGTTGGCCCGGTCGACGACGACGTAGACAAACTTGTCGCCGCCCTGCTGCGTTACCGGCACGGTGAAGCTGAGGGTGAAATCTACGCTGTGGCCGGCCTTGAGGTTGCGGGTGGAGCCGCCCTTGACGGTGACCTCGCAGGGCGTGGCCGTGGCTGCGGAGAACGAGCGGCTGTCGCTGATGAACACCTCGTGGGTGGCCTCAACGTCGCCGAGGTCGGCATCGCCCGTGTTGCGCAGCGTGTAAGTAAGGGTAGAGGCCACGCCGGGCTTGCACGAGGCCGGTGCGTCGAAGCGGTCGATATAGAGGTTGACGCCGGGGACCACGGGCGGCTGCGGCTCGGTGTAGTACTTGCACCACGAGCGGAGCAGCGGCGAGGCGTTGTTGCCGGTGCTCTCCTCCTGCAGCGCGCCGTCGTCGTTGGCCTTCACGAAGATGTAGCGCAGGCCATTGAGGCGGCTGTCGGAAGGCACGGTGATGTTGGCGCGGAGGGTCTTTTCCTGCCCGGCGGCAATCCAGACGGTGTTCTCGGCGCGGCCTATGAGCACGGGGCTGGAGCCGTCCTGGTTGACCGAGGCATAGAAGGCGTCGGTCACCTTGGCGTTGCTTATGTCGCCCGTGCCGGTGTTCTTGAGTTTCCACGTGAAGGCGACTTCACGGCCAGTGGCCAGCGTGTCGTCGGAGATGGAGACAAGCTCGGCCGTGAGGTCGGGCTGAACGAAGGTGAGCGCGCCGGAGCAGACCACGTTGTTGGCCTCGCCGTCGTACTCGTAGACGCGGCCTCCGGCATTGGCCTGCACGTAGATATAGTACGTTCCGGAGGTTATGCCCTTGGGAGTGACGGTAACGGTCTTTTCGTAATCGTCGCCGACGTAGGTGTACTTCTCTGGCTCCACAAGGACGTTGCCCCCGGCTCCCTCGCCCATGACGGTGTACTGGAAGTAGCCCGCCTGGTCTATCGCGGCCAGCTCCACGGCGGTGTCGTCAAGCCCGGTGTTCTTCTTGGATATGAATATCTTGTCGGTCCAGGCATTCACGAACGGAACGCCGCTGCCACGGTTCTCCACCTTGTACGACACGTTGAACTGGGCCGACGACGATATGGCCTTAGGCACGGTAAGCCCCGACGGCACGAAGTCGGCACCCGGGCAGAGCAGCACGTCGATGCGCTCGCCCACGCCCCAGTTGTTGATCTTGTTGGCCAGCTCATACACGGCGTCTGACGGGTCGGCGATGGCATGGAAGTAAGTGTCGCCATGCCACTCGTAAGGCAGGTAGAAGGCGAACACCAGCGTGGTGTCGCGCCCGGCGGCGATGTTGGTAGGACAATTCAAGGAGGCGATGGTAGTGAGCGGCTCGGCATCCCTGTCGGCAGAGTGCGACATATAGAGCACCACGCTGAACGGCTCGCCGGTGTCCATGCCTCCCTTGTTGGCCACGGTGACGCTCACGGCGACCTTCTTGCCCGAATAGAAGCTGGTGGTATGGCGCAGTCCGGCGGCGGTGATGGGCGAAGGCACGTATGCCTCTTTCCACGGCACGGTAAGCTCCTGGCTGCGGGTAGCGGCGGCCATTGGCGCGGATGCAGCGGAAGGCTCAGGGTCCTCGGTAGGCATTACAATGGCCGTGATTGCCGGCACCTGCAGGTCGGCAAGGTCTGGCACGGCGATGTCAATCTTCTTGTAGAAGAAGTTGTCGCTGCTGGTGGTTGTCTCGCCCTGCTCGTAAACCTTGTTGTAAGAGGCCGAGGTGGTGGCGAAGAGGTGCTTGTAGCCCGTGGAGCCGTCCTGCGATGGGTTATACGGATTGATGACCGACCCGCCGACGGCGCTCCAGCCTATGTCGGTGACGTTATACATATCGGAAGCCACGATGATGTAGTGGTTGCCATACACGCGCTCGGCCAGCGTAACGTCGACGCTGCTCTCGTATGACTCGCCCGGGGCAAGCGACTTGACGTTCTTTACCGTGGCGAGGAGGGTGGCGTTGTTGGTAGACAGGCCGTCGTTGGAGGGCTGGGTGCCGCCGTAAACATCGGTGACAAGCCACACGTAGTCGTTCCACTGCACGTCGCCCGTGGTGCCTGCGCCGTCGTTGCGCACGGTCCACTGCACGGTCATCTTCTCGCCGGCCACAGCCTCGGAGCAGTCGAGGGCGTAGACATGGAGGTCGGGCAGGCTGGACACGGAGAACGACAAGGTGTCGCTGGCCAGCTGCTGGGCCTCGCCGCGAGCCACCACCTGCCACTTGTAGGTGTTGCCGTTCTGGCAGAAGCCCTGCGAGGTGAAGCGCAGTTCCTGCAAGCCTTCGGCCACGGGGCGCGCCGGGCGGGCGTTGGCCGCGTTCCACAGGTACACATCGTAGACGGCGTTGGTGATGCTGTTCCATGTCAGCGTGACGGTGGTAGACTCCGAGACAGTGCCGTCGGCAGGCGAGAGGCTGGTGAAAAGGCCCACCAAGGCGGGCGTAACGCTGATGCCTACCGTGAACTGGCAGAACACGTCGCCGCCGCGGACGCCTTTCACATCATATACCAACCGGCACGTGCCTTCGCCCTCGTTGACTATCGTCATGGCGGGGATGGAGCGCGTGCCTTGGGCCACGCAGCCCGTGACCCCGGCTGGGACCTCGGCCAGCGACCACTCGAAAGTGAGGTCGGCGCTGATTGCCGAGAAGTCTATCTCGGAGGTCTTCTCGCCGGAATGTATCGCCTGGTCCTGCAATTGGTAAAGAAGCGAGGGATTGAAGCCTATGCCCCACAGCCTAAGCTCAACGCCGTCGCACGACAGGAGGCTGCCGTTGGCCACGAAAGCGTTGACCACGGCAGGGTCGTACTGCCCGCCAGGGTCGCCTACGTTGAGCGACGGGTTGCTGCCTTCGCCCCACTTGTAGAACGAGAACTTGTGGCCGCCGGAAGCGAGCGAGGTGAAGATGGAGACAAGCGTCTGCGTGTGGGCGGCGTCCATGGGGTAGTCGAACGAGCCGCCGGCCTTCACACCGACCTTGACATCGCCCGATATGGACGCGCTGCCGATGAAGCTGAAGAGGGCATCGGCCGTGGTGAAGTACCTTACACCCGACTCCTCGTCGGAAAGGTAGAACGTGCCGTCGACTTTCCACGAAGCCTTGTCGTTGACGACAACGGTCATCTCGGCCACGTCGCTGTCCACATCGCCCTGCACGGTGAGCTTTACATTGTAATATCCGGCCTCGGCGTAGACATGGAGCGGCGACCGCTCGGTGCTTGTCTGCCCGTCGCCGAAGTCCCAGAGGTAGCCAGTGGCGTTGCCCGACGAAAGGTTTGTGAACTTGACGCGGCCCTGCAGCTTGTCATACGAGAACTTGGCGTAAAGGCCGTCCTCGATGGTTTTCTCCACGTAGATGGCCCCACTGCGCACGGCGATGGGCGCCTGCGACCCGTCGGCGGCGTGCATCACGCCGTGGGTGAGCGCCACCGGGTAGCTACGGCCCATGGTGGCGGTGTCGGGGATGGTCACAGGCACGTCGAACACCTTGCCGTTGCTGCCGTCGAAAGCGTCGGCACCGAGCAGCGAGAAGCGATAGTTGTTGTCGCCGAGAGGCGTTATCTCCAGCTCATGGCCCGAGGCCCTGCCTGCCAAGGCCACGCCCCCGGCATCGACGGTGAAGCCTGCGGGGAACTGCAGGTCGACGACCATGCCGGTGACGGCGACAGGATTCTCAAGGTAAACAGGATAGGTTATCGTCTGCCCGCACACGCCGTTCTCGGTCATCCCGTAGATGTTGACATTGTCAGCCGACGGTTCAGAGGGGTCGGCAGGATTGTCGGGGTCGTAATTATAAGTGTAATTGGCCACGAGCGAGAGGTCTTCGTCGGGCATGGTGAAGCGGTAATTGCTTGATGTTGAGACCACTTCGCCGCCGCGGGTCCAGTTTACGAACGTGTACCACTGGTTGGAATAGGCCCAAAGGTTCACCTCAGAGCCTTCCTGGTAAGAGTTTCCGCTCTGCACGTTGAAGTAACCTCCGCCCGCAGGGTTGGCCTGCACGAAGAGCTTGTGGTACAGCCTCGGCTCGGAAGGCTCGCCCGGGCTGTCGGGCGTATAGTCGAAGTTTGCCACGAGGTTGGCGTCACCCTCCTTCACTACGTAGTTGAACGAGCTTGACGTGGATATGACTTCGCCGTTCTCGGTCCAGCTGACAAACGTGAAGTCGCTGCGGTTGTATGCCCTGAGGTTGACCGACGAGCCAACCTCGTACCTGTTACCGCTGGATATGTTGAACGAGCCTGAGCCCGATGGCGAAGCCGAGAGGTAGAGCGTGGAGTACACGGGGATGTCTGGCTCCGGCGGCTCGGCGGGGCTGTCGGGGTCGTACTTGAAATGGGCGACGAGCTTCACGCTGCGCGCAGGCATTGTATAGGTGAACGAGCTGGACGTGGAAACGACCTCGCCGTCCTCCTCCCACCCCGTGAAGACGAAGTCGCCGCGGTTGTAGGCACGCAGGCTTATGTTCGTTCCCTCGGAGTATGCCGCGCCGGAACTGACGTTGAAGCTGCCCGCACCGTCCGGGGTGGCCTGGAGCGTAAGCGTGTAGCTCGCGCCAGGCTCGGCCGGGTTGGTGGGGTTGTATTGCCCTTTCATGCCGGCACTGGCCAGCAGCGCCAGCATGAAGAGCAGGATTCTGTAACCTTTCATGTCTCAGACGGTTTGGTGGTTAACGCACTGTGGCCTTGAACGAACGGCCATCCACTGCCACGGCATAGGCGCCGGGGGCGACGGGAATCACGGCCTGGGCTGCGGCGCAGCGGCCTTCATACACGCAACGTCCGTCGAGAGAGTAAACCGAAACCGACGAGCCGGCAGGCGCGCTGACGCGAATGCAGCCATCGCCTCCGGCCACGGCCACGCCGGCGGCGCCATCGGCTGCGTCAATACCGGTGGGTGTCTGCTCGCCAAGCACGAGCTTCAACGAGAAGCGGCCTGTGTCGGCACCGTCAGTGGCCTCCGAGTGGAAGGTGTAATCCTGCGTGAGCAGGTCGACGGTCTTGTTCTCCTTGCCGTCGAAGAGCAGCAGGGCCTCGCCGTCGGCGCGCAGCGCGCTGATGGTGTAGAAGCCCGCCTCAGTGGCACTGTAACCCAGGGTCACGATGCCGTCGGCCAGCGGGCGCTCGTTGATGGCATACGCGTTGCCCTTGGCATCGCGGGTGAATACCTGCGGAACGCCGCCGTCCATGCTCATGAACTTGGCCGCGTCGCACTGCAGCTCATAGCCCGCCGAGGCGTCGGCGTTGACCACCACGCGGGTGCGGTCGGTGCCGGCATCACCCGAAATGCTTACGTCGAACAGCGAGCGGCTGCCAGAGGCGGGAGCGTAACGCTTGGCATACGATGGCCGCTCCACAGCCGAGCCGAGCTGGCGGCCTTCCTTGTGGAAGATGATGTTGTCTACGGCATCGGGCTTCTGCACGAAGAACGACTGCATGGGGCGCAGCACGAGGTTGTCGTCGACTATTGAGTAGGCGCGGTATGTGCTGCCGTCCCACACTGTGACGGGCGCGGTGAAGTCCATGTAATATATGTCGTAATACGCCGGGTACGGGTTGCCAACGTAGTTCCAGCCCTTGTTGGCCGAGGCGGCGGCCTCGTGGGCCTGCAGCTGCGTGGTCACGTCGTCGATGCCGAGCACCTGCGCATGGGCCTCGGCCGGGGCGGGCAGCGTGAGCGTCCCGGCGGCGTTGCACTGGAAGATGTAGCCCTGCCCTGCCAGCAGGCGGCCCGTGTCCACGTTCTTCCAGCTGTTGCCCGTGCCGTTGGCGGCGCGGCTGGCGGCGTCATAGTAGCGGAACACGAACGAAGCCCCGGAGCTGTGGGTCACCTTGGTGAGGTCTACGTCGTGCAGCGGGGTGAGGAAGTACCACCTGTTGGCGTCGACAGAGAAGTACGTGTTGATGCTGTCGGCGGTGAAGTCGGGGCAGTCGTTGAGCAGGCGGCCCGGGTTCGACTCGTTAAGGTAGAAGTTGAGCTGGCCCGTCTCCATGGGCGCGTTGCCGCCCACGGTGAACTGCCCTCCGAAGTAGAGGTCAATGTCGGGCTTGCCGTCCATGCGGCGGTTGTTGGTCAAGGCGAGCGCGCCGGTTATCTTCCAGTAGCCTATGTCGTCGCCCTCGATTATCGAACCGAACTGGTACCAGTAGGAGTCGAGCTTGTAGTTGACCACGGCGAACGACGGAACCACGAGGGTTATGTCGCTCTTGGCCGCACCTTGGTAGAACGGGTCTTGCGTTATCCCCGGAGGAGTGGCAGAGCGGCAGACCACCTTGTCGACAGCAGTGCATCCCCTAAAGTTACGGTTGTAATTGCCGATGTAAGACGGCAGTTCGATATATTTCAGATTCTTGCATTCCCCAAAAGCGTTTTCACCTAAAGATGTCAGACCTATAGGCAGCTTGGCTGAGTCCAAAGCGCAATACTGAAACGCATATTCTTCAATCGTCCTCAACCCTTCGGGGAAGTCAACCTTGCGCAGACCCGAAGTTCTGTAAAAGCCATACTGCTTTATTGTTGTCAGACCCTCTGGCAAATGCAGGTCTTGCAGACTTGTGCATTCATAACAAATAGCTCTTGGTATCACCGAAAGCGCGTCAGAGAAATGCAATTTCTTCAGTGATGTACATTCCCTGAATATGTTGCTATCGTAATTTGGGTTGTTTTGTTCAGTCCCAAGTTCCGTCACCGTGTTCGGCATGATGAACTCTTCCAAAGACGTACATCTGTAAAATGCATGGTTGTCGATGTTCTTCAGCTGCGAGCCTTCGGTGAAGGTGACGTTCTTAATCGGCGTGCTGGCAAAGGCGTACTGCCCTATCGAAGTGACCGTGGCCGGGATGTTGAGCTTGATGAGATTGGTGCCACGGAAGGCATACTCGCCTATCGACTTCATGCCCTCGGGCAGGGTGAGGTATTGTAGGCGGCCCAGCCCGTCGAAGGCGTTGTTAGGCACTGCGTCGAACTTGGCCTCCGCAAGGTCGAGGGCCACGATGTTCTTCATGTTCTTGATGGTGGTCCAGTCGGTGGAGTTGAGCGTGCCTTTCACCCGGAGCATCCTCACATCGTCGAGCACGTCGAACTTGTAGAGCACCTCCACGCCGAGCGTGCCTGCCGAGGCCAGCTCAACGCTCTCCCAGCCGTTGAGCACGCCGATGTTGCGTATGCGCGCATAGTATGGCGATGTGGTGTTGGCTATGGTGTCCGTCCACTCCACGGTATATGTCCCCGGTTCGAGCACGGTCTCAAACATATCGAAGCCGCTGTTATCCCAGTCGGTCATGGCCAGCTCGCCGTTTATCCTCGTGTAAAGGTACTGGTAGCTCAAGTTGGTGTTGTTCCCCCAATAGGTGTTGTAGGGTGTCACCTGCCGCTCAAAGCGGAACCACGACACGGTGTCGATGGTGAACGTGGTAGAGAAGCGCGACACGGAGTTGGCGAACGTATGGTTTCCGTTCTGCAAGTAGCCGTCCTCAACGGTCCATGGATACCCCGACACGTCGTTGGTGAACGTCAGCGGAAGCGAGCCTTCCATCAAGGGAAGCGTCTCCAGCGGGACGATGTCGCGTATGCGGAGGTTGCGAAGCGTGGTCTGTTGATTGTCATAAAACCACCCGCTAATGGAATCGCGGAACATGACAATATGTGAGCCTGGCTTCAAGAACATTCGCACATTATTCTCCGAGCCGCTTGTGATTGATTTGTAGAACGCTCCGTCTACATATATTTCACTGCGATGGTTATCGCCGTTGATGTTAATACCTATGAACGACAGTTCCACGGTCTCGTCAGTCTGGAATGAGAACGACATGGTAGATGCCGTATATTTTTCCATTGACGCACTCATGATGTACCCATCCTCCACGGTCCAGGGATGGTTGCCGTCGTTTGTGAACGTAAGTTCCACCGAGCTTTCCGTCACGATGGCGGCCAGCGAGTCGGCAGGCGTGTCGCCGGGAGCGATGCCCATGGAGTCGGCCAGGAGCACGGCCTGCGGGTTGTAATCTGTTGATTGCTGGGTGGCAAACAGGTATGGCCCGTTTGCGATGGCAGCCACGACTACCGCCGTGGACAGCAAGGTCAGTAAACCGGTTTTCTTCATTTGTATCTTAGTTTATATTTATCATGCACAACAATATTCATGGAGAGCAGTTCCATTTATCACTTCCACTATAGAGTAAGCATCAGGCAATGCCATTTGCAAATTTAAGTAATAAAACGCCTGAGAAGTGTTACAAAGCCATAAAATCTCCCGGTATTTATACATTTTTAACGCGAGCCGACTGAAAGCCGGCTCGCGTCAAGTCTTCGTTGCGCTGTCGCACGGCACAAGGCGTCACCGCCCGCCCACGGCGGCATCCACGCCGCGCCCCAGCTTGGCTGGGTCGATGCACTTGTATGCCACGCGCTGGCGTCGCCAAGTGTAGACGCAGTGCAGCATCCCGTCGCGCCCTTGTATTATGGCGGGGTAAGAATACTGGCTCACGGGGCTGTCTTCGAGCGTGAGCACGCGGCGCCAGTGCTCCCCGTCGTCGCTCACGGCGAGGCTGAGCGGCGTGCGCGGCCCTTTCTTAGTGCCGGGCAGGGTGGCGAAATCGTTGTAGACGAGCGCGTGGCTGCCGTCGGCGAGCGTCACGGCATCGGTGCCCGACTGGTTGTTTGGCAGGTCAGTAAGCTCCACGCGGCTCCACGTCAGCCCGCCGTCGCGGCTCTCCGAGGTGGCCAGCCGGCCGTTGCGCGTGCGGCAGAGCACCTTGAGCCGCCCGTCCTTGAGCCGCAGGATTGAAGGCTGTATGCAGTCGATGGGCTTCACGTCGGTGGTGTCCTCGGTGCGCGGCGCGCGCGCGGCGTCTATCGGGCCTACGTAAGTCCACTCGCCGCTCTCAGGGTCGTAAAGCTCAAAGTGGAGCTTCCAGCCGCCCGTCTCGGTGCTCGATGGGCATACGAGCCGCCCGCCCACCATCTCGGGCTTGTTCTTCACCGGGCCGAGGAAGCCCTTGGGCAGGGGCTCGCGGCGGCCCCACGTGCGCCCGCCGTCGCGCGACTTGACCACCCAACCCGTCCAGTCGGCCACGCGCAGGCCTATCTTGTAGAAGAGCCAAAGCTCGCCGCCGGGCATCTCGAAGAGCACGGGGTTCCAGCAAGCCTTGCGCTTGAGCCGGCCGCCGCGGTGGTAGGGCAGCACGGGGCCGGCCGAGGCGTCGGTCGTGGAGTCGTTTATGCCGGCCAGGAGGGCGTCGGCGGTGCCGAGGGCAAACACGCCGTCGCCCGCCAGCACCGGCTCGCTCCATGTGTCGGAGCCTCGCTCCTTGCGGCTCACCCATATGCACACGTCGGGGTTGCGCTCGTGCTTACCGCCGAAATACGCCGCCACGAGGTCGCCGTCACTGGTCTCGACGATGGTCGATGCGTGGCACTGCGGGAACGGGGCCGAGGTGTACAGGAACTCGTCCTTCACCATGGCGGGATGGGCCGTGGGCAGGCTGAGGCTGAAATGGTGGCGGCCCGAGCCTACGCGCCTCACCTCGCCGCCGGGCAGGCACACGTCGGCCACGGTGTTGCAAGGCACCTCAACCGTCCAGTCGAGCCGCTGCAGGGTCTTGCGCCAGCGGCTCGCCACTCGCCCGTAAGGCGACTCGTAGCTGGCCGACACACTGTCTATCAGCTGTGAATCGAGCATCTTGAACATGAAATCAGCCCCATCCGATGCCAGGATGCCCTCCTTGCCATCCCGGCTGGCGCGGCCAAAGGTAACGTTTATCCCCGCCAGGCGGCTGAAGCACCACTGCAGCAGGTCGCCGAGCAGCATCACGTGGTTGCCGCTGTTCATCTTCGGGCTGGCCGTGTCGCCGTTCCACAGTTCCCAGATGGTGGTGGCCCCGTGGTCGAGCATGTAGCCCCACGAGGGGTACGAGCGGTTGGTGGCGAGCAGGCAGGCCACGTCGGCAAAGCCGTTGTCGGTCAGCGTGCCGAGCAGCCACGACGTGCCTATCACGCCGCTCGACACGTGCCCGCCGTTCTTCACTATGATGTTTTCCACCAGGTTCTTGGCTATCTCCGGGCGTAGGCTGTCGGGCGCTATGCCGAAAGCCAGCGGCAGGATGTTGGCCGTGGCCGTGTTGTTGCCGTAGAACACGCTGTCGGGATAGAGCGTGTGGCCCGGCGCGGGCGACGTGCCGCGCCTTACGGTGAGGAAGCGGCGGTTGAACGCCGCGGCCATAGCCTCGCGGCGGCTGCGCCACTCAGCAGCGTCGGCCCCCCGGCCCAGCAGCGATGCAAACTTCTCCAGCAGCGCAAGGCAGCGCACGGTGTAAGCAGTGGCTATGAGGGTGCCGTCGGTCTTGCGGGCGGGGTCCTGGCTGTGGATGAGCTTCGGCGACTCCGGCGGCAGGCACCAGTCGCCATACTTATCCTTGGTTATCAGCCCGTCGCGGCTGTAGGTGGCCGTGATGTGGCGCATCCAGCGCGCCATGGCGGGGTAGGCGCGGCGCACGGGCAGCGTGTCGGCGTAGCGCGTGAGCAGCATGTCGCAGGCCATGGGCAGCGCGGCGGGCCAGGTGACGTCGTCGGTGTAGTAGTTCCAGAAGGCGGGGGCCACGTCGGGGATGCACCCGTCCTCGCGCTGCGCCTCGCAGATGTCGCGCACCCACTTGGCGTAGAGCCTGCCGCAGCCGAAGAGCCACGGCTCGCCCATCACCCCGGCAGTGCGGTCGCCGAGCCATGGCTGGCGCTCGTTGCGCTGCGGGCAGTCAACGGGCATGCCCTTGTAGTTGCTGGCCAGACCCCAGCGGGCGGCCTCTACGAGCTGCGTCAGCGTGCTGTCGGAGCAGCTGAACTCGCCGGCGCGCTCCATCCTGTCGGCCACGAGCATGGCCGTGAAGTCGGCGGCGCGGGCATCCTCCATGCCCGTAACCTCAACATAGCGGAAACCGTGGTAGACGAACGACGGCTGCCACGCCCCGGCCTCGCGCCCCGAGCACACGTAGACGTCGGCCGAGAGGGCATCGCGCAGGTTCTCAGTGTAGAGCGACCCGTCGGGGTTAAGCCGCTCGGCGTAGCGCAGGCGGATGGTGTCGCCCTCGCGGCCTCGCGGCGTGAAGGCCACCCACCCTGCCATGTTCTGCCCGAAGTCGAGCACGAGGGCATCGCCGCGGCGCACGGCCGAGCGGGCCTTGCCCACGGGGCGGGCCTCGATGGCGGGCGTCATCTGGCCGCGCAGCGTGCCGTAGGGTATGGCGGCGCGCACGGCGGGGAGCCAGGCCGAGTCGTCGTAGCCGGGCCGCGCCCAGCCATCAAGCTCCATGCGGGCATCGTACTCCTCGCCGTCGTACTCGTTGTTGGCGCGGATGGGGCCGGCGGCCGTGACGCGCCACGACTCGTCGGTGACCAGCCTCTGCTTGCTGCCGTCGGCATATTCTACCATTATGTTGATGCGGCAGGCAGGCAGGCCGAACACGGGCGTCTTCCAAGGCTTGTTCTGCCGCATGGGGAAGTAGCGCCCGTTGCCCAGCACTATGCCCACGGCCGTGAGCGTGTCGAGCATGGGCGTGATGTCGTAGGCGTTGTAATATACTGTGCGGCGGTAGTCGCTCGGCACGGGCTTGAGCACGTCTGCCGCTCCCACCTCGCTCCCGTTGACGAACAGGCGGTAAAGGCCCAGCCCTGCCACGTAGGCCGTGGCGCACCTTACGGGCTTGCCCTGAAGGCGGAACTCGCGCCTTAGGTAGCGGGCGGCCAGGCGTGTGCGCAGGCCGCGGCGCTCGCCGGGCATGAGCTGTTCGAGGCCTATCCAGCGGCCACGCCAGTCGGTCTCGCCCATCAGGCCCACGCCAAACTCCTGCGGGCGGCTCCACCCGGTGGTACCGCGGTTTGTAGTCACCCTTACGCGCCAGCAGGCACGGGTGCCGCTGCGCAGCTGCTTGCCGCCGTAGGCCACCCACAGCTGGCGGGCAGACTCCACCCGGCCCGAGCGCCACAGGTCGGCCTGGCCGCTTTCGAGCCGCCCTACAGAGGTGGCCACCTCTATCTCGTAGGCAGTCTGCATGATGCCTTGCTCGTCGGAAACGGTTTTCCACGAGAATCGCGGGCGGTCGGTGTCGAGGGCAAGCGGACTGTCGAGGCCCTCGGTGAGCAGCCCCGTCACACTTACCTTGGCCGCCGACACGAGGGGCAGGAGCACGGCCAGGAGCAGTAGTCTAAGTTTCATGGTTCAGTCTGTTTTATGGTTTGCGGCATTCAGCCGGGCCTTGCCCTATTCCTTGCGGTCTTTCTCCTCGGCTGCCTCGGCAGACATGATGGATGCTTGCCCCTGCCTGATGTAGTCCTTGGCGGCATCCACGGCTATGAGCACGCCGTCGCCCTGGCCGTGGTAACGGAAGGTGCGCACGCCGCCGCCGTGCTCGCCGAGGTATGTAAGCCGGCCCGTGGCGGCGTCCATCCACCAAACGCGGTTGCGCGCGGCGCCGGTCTTCGAGAGGTCTATGCGCATCTCGCGGCCCGTGCAGTTGTACACCATCAGGTAGCCGTCGCCGCGGGTGGCGGCCAGGCGGTCGTAGCGCGTGCCGTTGTCGAGTACGATGCCCTGGTCGGGCCGGCGGCTGAAGTAAGGCATGGTGAGCATCAGCTGCTTCAGGTATTTCATCTGGTTGAAGCCGGGGTCGTCAAGAGCCTTGTACCACGGTTTCCGTTCCCCGTCGGCAAAGTAGGCCCCGGCCACGCCCGGGCGCACGAACTGCATTATGGAGTTGTGGCCGTAAGTGTGGCCGCACGAGCCGGCGAACACCGACCAGTAGGCGTAACGGCGCACGTCGGCGGCCTGCCAGCGAGGCTCATCCCCGTCGTGCAGCCCCTGCGGTATGTCCTCGTAGCTCGGCTCGGCATCGAGCACAGGCTTCAGCGGCTTGTGCTTCCACGTGGAGTCAACGTACATCCAGTTGTCCTCCTCCGTGCCGTCGGGTATGGGGTAATCCTTGTTGCCCATGCGCTGGCCGTAGCGCCGGTGGCCGCTCTGGAACATGTTGAAGTCGAGCCACTGGCGGTTGTTGAACCACCGCGCCGAGGTGTAGCGGCCACGCGGGTGGAAGGTCATGAGGTGGTTCTTGTCTATCTGCTTTATGGTGGTGGCCAGCGCGTCCCACACCTCGGGGTGTATGTCGCCCTGTATGTCGCCACCCATTATCCACACTATGTTCTTCTTGTCCTTGTAGCGCCCGGTCAGGAAGCGGCCGTAGGCGCGGGCCTCGTCGGCGTCCATCAGCCCCGCCTTGACCATGCCTCCCCAGATGCAGACCATGCCCACGTAGATGCCGCGGCGGGCTGCCTGGTCGATGATGTAGTCCATGTGGTCCCAGTAGCCGTACACCCCGGGGCGGTCGATGCCCTCGAAGTCGAAGCCCCGGGGCATCGACATCTGCCCGTAGGCGTTGAAGGCGGGTATGGCGTTTATCACCTGCACCTGCACCACGTTGTAGCCGGCGGCGGCCAGGCGGTCGAGATAATAAGCCGCCTCGTCGCGGTCGAGCCGCTCGGGCAGCAGCCAGCCCGTGTCGCCGAGCCAGAAGAAAGGCCGCCCGTCGGCGTACTGCAGGAAGCGGCCGTCGGCCGATACTGCAAGCCGCCCCACAGGGTCGGCCTTTTTCCCTGCCGCCACTGCCATCAGTGATGCGAGGATGAGAAACGAAATGAGGATTGTCCTGCGCTTCATCCTTAAGTATTTGTTGAACATAATCATTGCCTGTGCCAGCAGCTGCGGTCACCTTGCCATTATGGTGTAGGTCTTGCCGGCCTCCGTGGGCAGGTCATAGAGGTACGTCTTGGGCAGCTCCGTGGCGGCCACCTCGGACTTTTCGTTTATCAGCGGGGCAGCAGTGGCCGGCAAGGAGAAGAGCGGGTTGGGGTTGTCGCCGCGCGCCTTGCCCATGCCCTTGCACCTTAGCGGCACGGCGGAGCGCAGCCTGAGGTTGCCGCCGAGGCGCGAGTGGACGGTGGCGCGGACGATGCGGCCCTGCTTCCACTCCATGCTCACCTCGAAACCGCCGCGCGCCACGATACCGCTCACGCTGCCTTCCTTCCACACGGAGGGCAGGGCGGGCAGCAGGTAGACAAAGCCGTCGTGGCTCTGGAGCAGCATCTCGGCGATGCCGGCGGTGCAGCCGAAGTTGCCGTCTATCTGGAACGGCGGGTGCGCGTCGAACATATTGGGGTATGTGCCGCCGCGCTGGCGCACGTCGCCCACCACGAGGAAGGTGTCGGGCGAGAGCGTAAGCTGGTCGGTGATGAGCTTCATGGCGTGGTCGCCGTCGAGCAGGCGCGCCCAGAAGCACACCTTCCAGCCCATCGACCAGCCCGTGCTCACGTCGCCGCGGTGCTCAAGCGAAGTGCGCGCGGCGGCAAAGAGTTCGGGAGTGCGGTAGGGCGATATCTGGCTGCCTGGGTAAAGTCCGTAGAGGTGGGATACGTGGCGATGGTGGTCGTTGGGGTTATCCCAGTCTTCCATCCACTCCTGCAGCTGGCCCCACGACCCTATCTGCATGGGTGCGAGCGAGTCGGCAAGCGCGCCGAAGCGTCTCCACTGCCCGGGGTCGGCATCCAAAGCCTCGCCCGCAGCGGCCACGGAGTGGAACAGCTCAAAGAGCAGCTGGTTGTCCATCGTCACGCCCCAGTTGAGCGGCACGCCCTTGCGCGGCGAGTTCTCAGGCGACACCGACGGGCTTACCACGAGCCAGCCGTGCTTAGGCTCGCGCACCATGGTCTGCTCAAAGAACGTTGCCGCGCCCAGCATTGCCGGCCAGTAGCGGCGCAGGAAGTCGGCATCGGCGGTATAGAGGTAGTGTTCCCAGATGTGGCGCGAGAGCCAGGCGCCGCCCATCATCCACATACCGGCCGAGGCGCGGTCGATGGGCCACGTGGCTCGCCACAGGTCGGTGTTGTGGTGGAGCACCCAGCCGTCGGCCCCGTACATTTCCTTTGCCGTGCGGGCGCCGGTGACGGTGAGGTCGTCGATGAGGTCGAAGAGCGGGCCGTTAAGCTCGGTGAGGTTGGTAGGCTCGGCCGGCCAGTAGTTCATTTCGAGGTTGATGTTGGTGGTGTACTTGCTGTCCCAGGAGGGCAGCATCTTGTCGTTCCATATCCCCTGGAGCGTGGCGGGCTGTGTGCCGGGCTGCGACGAGCAGATGAGCAGGTAGCGGCCAAACTGGAAGTAGGTGGAGACGAGCCACGGGTCGCCGGTCTTTGCGAAGTCGATGATGCGGCGGTCGGTAGGCACGGTGGGGAAGCGGTCGGGCCCGAGGTCGAGCTTAACGCGGCCCATGTAGCCGGTAAATACCACAGTGTGAGCCGAGCGCAGTGCCTTGTAGCCCTTCTGCACTGCGGCATGGAGGGCGGTGCGGGCCTTTGCCACTTCGTCGCCGCTCACGTCGTGGTAGTTTACCACGTTGGTGGCGATGCTGACATAGACCACGGCCTCGTCGGCCCCGGTGACAGAGAGCACGCCCCCGGCGGTGGTCATCGTGCCTCCGCGCAGCGTGGCCGTCATGCGCCCATGGAACTTGACGAGGCTCTTGAGGCTCTCATGGCGCGACGTGACGCCGCTCAAGGTGACATCGCCGCCGTCGGAGCGGGTTATCACGTCGTGGTGGGGCGAGGTAAGGTTGGCCGTGAAAGTAATCATTCCGGGCTTCGACGCCGTGAGCCTCACGGCCACGACGTTGTCGCCCTGGCCGAGCGTGGCTATCGTCTCGCGGCGGTACTGCACGCCGCCTACGGTGTAAGTGACCACCGACAGGGCTGAGTCGAGGCTCAGCTCGCGGCGGTAACCGGAGTACTCGCCGTGGCCGGGCATGGCTATGTAGAGGTCGCCGAAGGTCTGGTAAGGCATTCCGTGGTTGCGGTTTGCCCCCGGCATGATGTCTGCGTCGGCCAGGTTCTGCGCCTCGCGGTACTTGCCCTCGGCTATGAGCTTGCGAACGCGGGGCAGGGCTGCCTTGGCGCGTGGGTTGAGCGTGAAGTTGGGCTGGCCGGCCCAGATGGTCTCTTCGTTGAGCTGCACGCGCTCCACTGCGGGGTTGCCAAACACCATGCCGCCCAGGCGGCCGTTGCCCACGGGCAGGGCCTGCGTCCATGTCATGGCGGGGCGGTCGTACCACAGCTTGTGTCCTTGTGCCGCAACGCCGGCAACGGCAAGCGCAGCGGCGGCTAATGATAATGCTAATCTTTTCATATATGAATTTTGTTTTAGTCAGTATGCCATGCGGGGAATCCCACCTTTTTATATAATACGGCCACGCGGGGCATTTCCCTATATGCCGCCGGGCTGTGGTCCGCCTCCTCCACCGGCAGCCATCCTGCGCCGCTTGCCCTCGATGTAACTGCAGAAGCCCTCGCCGCCGAGCACCTCCACGTTCTCGAACAGCCCGAGGACAAAGCGGCCTATGCCCATGTAGCTGCACACGTCGAGGCGCAAGAGCCAGTGGCGGTCGCCGTCGGGCGTGATGTGGGCGGCCGAGCGTGGGTATTCCTCCGTGAGGAGGCTGTAGGCCAGGCGGTCGAGCCGCAGCTCCACGGGCAGCAGTTCCTCGGAGCTGAACATGAAGATGTCTGTGTACATCTGCCTGTGGGCGGCCTCGTGCTCCCACGGGTCGAGCAGCATCTCCACGCTCTCCATGCGCGCCACCTTGAACGTCTTGTTCATGGCAGTGGATATCTCGTAGCAGCGCACCTCGTCGTTGCCGGCCAGGAACATGAACGGCTCCACCACACGGCTCGCCACCGTGTTGCTGTGGGGCGAGGAGTAGTTGTGGAGCACCACCTTGTTCTTGAGCTTTATGGCCTCGTAGAGCACGCTGACGTTGCGCCCGGCCTGCTCGCGCAGCTCCACGTCGTCGAGTATGCGCAGGTCGTAAAGGCGGTCGAGCTTCTGGCGTATGTGGCGCACCTGCAGGCTGTCGCCGCCCGAGCGGTCTATCAGCCGGCGCAAGGCTATGGCCTCGTCCTCGGTGAAGTGGATGGCGGGGAAGAGGCGCGCGAAGAACGGCGACGACTTGTCGAGGCTGTAGGCCGCGCCGCGCTTCTCGACCACGAAGCCCGCCTGGCGGAAGAAGTCGAGGTAGTAATACAGGTTGCGGCGCGATATGCCCACCCGCTCGCACAGCTGGTCGACGGTGTAGCGGCGGTTCTCTGCCATCAGGAGCATCAGCTCCAGCTCTCTTTCCAGTTGGTTGTGGCGCATGGTTCAGTCATTGGCTCTCAGCACGTGGTTTTCCCTGGCACGGCTCATCCAAATGCAAAGATAACACTTTTGGACGACAATGTAAAGGGAAATGCGCAAAAACAGCGGGCCGTACACCCAAGCGTAGGCCGATGCCGCCCCAGCGGAGGCAAAAGCACGGGGGAAACGCCCTCCCGGCAAAGGTGTGAAATCCACGTACCCGGCAAGTAAAAGGAAACCGGGGCGGCTCCGCGCCATGACATCACGCCATGGAAACGGCTTCGCCCCGGAATGGGAAATAAAGTGGCATAAATGAGTTTACGCCTGAATGTTGTCCGAGATAAGGTTCTCGCCAGTCATGTCGGCGGGCTGCTCCAGGCCCATGATGTGGAGTATGGACGGGGCCACGTCGGCCAGGCGTCCGTCTCGCACGGTGGCGCTGTTGTTGTCGGTGACGTAGATGAACGGCACGGGGTTGAGCGAGTGTGCCGTGTTGGGCGTGCCGTCGGCGTTGATGGCGTTGTCGGCGTTGCCGTGGTCGGCTATGATGATGGCCTCGTAGCCGTTGGCCTTGGCGGCCTCGATGACCTCGCGCACGCAGTTGTCCACTGCCCACACGGCCTTGGCTATGGCGTTGTAGACGCCGGTGTGGCCCACCATGTCGCCGTTGGCGAAGTTCACCACGATGAAGTCGTACTCCTGTGTGTTGATTGCTCCCACGAGTTTGTCCTTCACCTCGTATGCGCTCATCTCCGGCTTGAGGTCATACGTGGCCACCTTGGGCGACGGCACGAGTATTCGGTCCTCGCCTTCGAAAGGCTTCTCGCGGCCTCCGTTGAAGAAGAACGTCACGTGGGCGTACTTCTCTGTCTCGGCCGTGTGGAGCTGCTTCTTGCCCTGCTTGCTCAGGTATTCGCCCAGAGTGTCCTCCACGTTCTCCTTGGGGAAGAGGATGTGCACGCCGGTGAACGACGCGTCGTAGGGCGTCATGCAGTAGTATTGCAGCCCCTTGATGGTGTGCATGCCCTCCTCCGGCATGTCCTGCTGGGTGAGCACCTGGGTGAGTTCCTTAGCGCGGTCGTTGCGGAAGTTGAAGAATATCACCACGTCGCCCTCCTGTATCGTGCCGTCGACGGTGGAGTTGCATATCGGCTTGATGAACTCGTCGGTCACGCCCTCGGCGTAGCTCTCCTCCATGGCTTTCACCATGTCGGCTGCCTGCTTGCCCTTGCCCTCGGTGAGCAGGTCATAAGCCTCCTTTACGCGGGCCCAGCGCTTGTCGCGGTCCATGGCGTAGAAGCGGCCCACTATGCCTGCTATGTGGGCGCCGTTGGCCCGGCAGTGCTCCCCGAGGTCGCGTATGAAGCCCACGCCGCTCTTCGGGTCGGTGTCGCGGCCGTCCATGAAGCAGTGCACGTAGGTCTCCTTGAGGCCGTACTCCTTGGCTATCTCAATGAGCTTGTACAGGTGATCGAGCGACGAGTGCACGCCTCCGTTTGAGGTGAGGCCCATCAGGTGGAGCTTCTTGCCCTGCTCCTTGGCGTATGTGTATGCGCTTACAATCTCGGGGTTCTGCATGATGGAGCCGTCCTTGCAGGCGCGGTTTATCTTCACGAGGTCCTGGTAGACGATGCGGCCCGCGCCGATGTTGAGGTGTCCCACCTCCGAGTTGCCCATCTGTCCGTCGGGCAGGCCGACGTCTTCGCCCGAGGCCTGCAGCTGCGAGTGTGCGCTCACGGCCGTGAGATAGTCGAGGTAAGGAGTCGGGGTGTTGTAAATCACGTCGCCCGCGCCGTGTTTGCCGATGCCCCATCCGTCGAGGATCATCAGCAGTGCTTTCTTTGCCATAGTTGTGTTACCTTATTAAATATAACGTTCTTTTTGGCCGCAAAGTTAATAAATTCGCGCCACGTGGCCAAATGCCAACGTATAAAAGCGGTTAACGCCGGGCCGCGGGGCCTGTGCGGGCAGCATAGATGCCGGGCGCGAGGAACGCGGAAACTGACTCGCAAGGAGCCAAAATTGTGGGCCGCCCCTTACGCCGTTTCGCGGAAAAAGTGTACTTTTGCGGCAGAAAACGAGCATACTCCATGGCCAAAGGAACCATCAACACATATAGCCCGAACATTGCGGCAGAAGCTTTCGGCGACTACGCCGGGCTACTGCGGCAGATAAGGCAACGGGTGAGGCTTGCCCAGCAACGGGCAATCTACACCGCCAACGAAGAGACACTGCGGATGTATTGGGACATCGGCGGACTGCTGCAACGCCGCATCGAAGCCGACGGCTGGGGAAAGAAGACCCTACAAAGGCTGGCAGACGACTTGAAGAACGAGCATTCGGCCATAAAAGGATTCACCGTGCGCAATATGCAGCACATGATGCAATTCTTCAAAGAGTACAACCAAGAGCTGACAATGACGAAAAGCGGCAATCGCCCAATTGCGAAATCAGCGATTTCGCAATTGCCGGAATACAACTTCACCCTGCCTATCAAGCACCTAAGCTGGTCTCACAACCTCATCATAATGAAATATGTCAAGGACATACGCGCCCGCTACTGGTATATGATGAAGGCCATAACCGGACACTGGACAACACGCTACCTGCAAGAAGCCATACGCCTCGACCACTACGGCAAACACGGCGCACTGGCAAACAACTTCGGCGAGACGCTACCTGCACCCGAAGCCAGCGAGGTAACGTCGATGCTCAAAGACCCATACATATTTGATATGCTCACGTTCACCGACCAGTACAACGAGCGCGACGTCGAAATCGGGCTTGTGCGCCACGTCGAGAAGTTCCTGCTGGAGATGGGGGCAGGCTTCGCCTTCATGGGTAGGCAATACCACATCGAGGTGTCGGGCGACGACTACTACATAGACCTGCTCATGTACAACGCATTCATGCACAGATACTTGGTGATAGAACTCAAAGACACCGAGTTCAAGCCAGAGTACATCGGGAAACTCAACTTCTACTGCTCCGCCGTCGACGACACCTTATGCCACGAGGGCGACCACCGCACCATTGGTCTGCTGCTCTGCAAGACCAAAGACCGCATAAAAGCCGAATACGCACTGCGCGACATCAGCAAGCCCATCGGAATATCAGACTACGAACTGGGGCAGGCACTACCCAAAGACATAAAAGGCAGCCTGCCCACCATAGAGGAGATAGAAAAAGAGTTGGAAGCAGGCGGACTGTAAAACGGCCACCCGACCAACACACACCGCCGACAACAGAAAGCGGCAGCACGAAACGACAACACTGGAAGAAAGATTGTAGAAATGGAAACAAGGAAGAGGAGCAAGGAGGAGTGGGCGCGGCGTTACGCCGCGTTCGTGGTGATACTGTTCGTGATAGCTTTCGGCACGTCGCTGTCCATCAGGGCCAACCTCGGGTCGTCGCCCATATCGGCGCCGCCCTACGTGCTGTCGCTCGTGCCGGGCGTGGGGCTTACGATGGGCCAGCTCACCATACTGATGCACGTGTTCTTCATAGCTGCGCAGGTAGCCCTGCTGCGCCGCGACTTCGAGCGGCGGCAGTGGCTGCAGATAGCCGTCTCGCTGCTCTTCGGCTTCTACACCGACCTGACGATGTGGCTCACGGGCTTCCTCCAAGTGCCGCAGGACATGAATCCCGCCATCGGCCTTCCGCTGCGCCTGGCCGAGCTGCTGCTGGGCGGCGCGGTGCTGGCCTTCGGCATAGCCATGGAGGTGCGCTGCGACTCGCTCATGCTCGCGGGCGAGGGTTTCCCGCTGGCCATAGCAAAGTTCACCGGGCGCGACTTCGGCAAGGTGAAGATATGCACCGACACGCTGCTCGTCGGCGTAGGCGCGGCGTTCATGCTCGCCAACTTCGGCCTGTGGAACTGGGGCATGATAGGCCCCGGCACGCTCATATCGATGTTCTACGTGGGCATGATGGTGCGCGTCATCGCGCCCCACATAGCATGGCTCGACCGCCTGCTCATCCCCAAGGCCCACATGGCCAAGGCAGCCGCCGGGCCCGACCGCTGGGGCGGCCACCGCGTGGTGACCATAGCCCGCACCTACGGCAGCGGGGGCAACGACGTGGCCCTGGCCGTGGCACAGAGGCTGGGCTGGCCGTGCTACGACCGGCAGCTGATAGACCTCACGGCACAGAGGCTGGGATACTCGCCGCAGCTCGTGGAGCGCAGCGAGCAGAACATACCGACGGTGCGGCTGTGGGAGCTGGTGATGGAAGACAGCGGCATACCGGCGTCGATGAACCCGTCGCGCGACGATGCCATCTTCGTGAGCCAGAGCCGCACCATACGCGAGCTGGCTCACGGCGGCGACTGCGTGATAGTGGGCCGACTGGCGGGCTGGACGCTGCGCGACGACCCTCACGTGCTGCGCGTGTTCATCACCTCGGGCCGCCAGTCGGCGGCGCGCCGCATTGCCGACCGCCTGGGCATAAGTGTGGAGGAAGCCGCCCGCAAGCAGGCCCGCGTGGACACGGGCCGCGCCAACCACTGCCGCCGCTACACGGGCCAGCAGTGGGCATCGCCCTCGGCCTACGACCTCACGCTCAACACCGACCGGCTGGGCATCGACGGCGCGGCGGACATGATAGTGCAGGCCGCAATGGCCATGGGGAAAGGCTGAAAGCAGCGCGCCAGTAATCGCTTGACTTTCAGTAAGTTGACAACAGAGGCTGTTTTGCAGTGCAAAACGGCCTCTTTCTGTGTGCGGAACGGCACGTTAGGGAATGCCAAACGGCCTGTCTCGCCGCCAAGGTCGGGCGCAAAGGTTAAAAAAGACGAAAAACATCCGCTTTCCGAATGGCCGACGGCTGCAATACGGGATTCTATACTTAAATTTGCACAAAGGCTAAAACAGCCTGCAACTCAAACAAAAAGACTCATACAAATGGCAAACATCATCAAGGCAATGGTATGCCCGTGCATACTGCTATGCGCCACTGCGACTGCCTTTGCGCAGGACGTGAAAGTACACCTCGACGAAGCCGGCACGCTGGAATCGAAGATAGAACGCTCCAGGTACGACCAGATAAAGAAACTGACCGTATCGGGATATGTCAACACCATAGACATCAACGAAATAAGCAACATGGATTATCTCGAAGTGCTCGACCTAACTGATGCGACAATCCTTGCAACAGGAACCTCTGGGGAGAATAACACCATCGGGAAAAATTATTTCGCCAATTGCGAAATGCGCACGTTGATGCTTCCCAACACACTGCTGTACATTGAGAACAACGCTTTCGACTATGCCCCCGACCTTGAAAGCATAAGGATAGGAGACAACCTCATAAGCATATCAGATCAAGCCCTGGTCAATCCACCAAGCCTTTACGGCCACTCTACACGCACAAGGGCAAACCTAAAGGAGTTCACTGTATCGGAGAAAAACAAGAATTTCTGTGCCGTAGACGGTGTACTCTACAGCAAAGACATGAGCACACTGCTATTCTATCCGAACAAGAAAGCAAAGACATATTCAGTGCCGGAAGGTGTCACATCCATAAGGGCAAGGGCGTTCAGCTGGTGTACAGACTTGCTGGAAATATCGCTTCCAGAGTCTTTGGAGGAAATTGGCGCAAGCGCATTTGAATGTTGCAACCATTTACTGAGCGTGACAAGCTACAACCCCGTTCCCCCGACGACCGAAAGCGAGCTGTTCTATAAAGCATCCACCGAAACCTGCGTGCTCTACGTACCCGAAGGCTCTTACTCGGCCTACTGGATGGCACCGGGATGGGGTGTGTTTGACAACATAGTTGAGATAGACCCCACGGCCATCGAAGCCGCACCATGCACGGAGGCTACGGTGCGCTGCATAGAGGGCGGCATGGAGATAACCACTGCCGAGGCCGGCGCGCAAGTGCAGGTGTACACCGCCGGCGGCACGCTGGCATACAGCGGCAAGGGCGGCAGGGTGATGCTGCCGGCCGGTGCTTACATAGTAAAAGCAGGGGGGAGCGCGCAGAAAGTGCTCGTGGAGTAGGCCCGCCACGGCCAAGCGACAGACGCCAATACGCACGAATCCCCGCCGGAAAGCCCGGCGGGGATTCGTGCGTATTGGCAAGAGGCTATAGGCGCACCGCCACCCTTGCCGCGCGGCTCAAGCCAGCAGCCGCTTCACGGCCTCGCTGATGGCCTTGCCGTCGGCGCGGCCTGCCAGCTGCTTGGAGGCCACGCCCATAACGCGGCCCATGTCCTTGATGGTCTGCGCGCCGGTCTGGGCGATGATGTCCTTCACGGCGGCCTCTATCTCCTCGGCAGAGAGGGGCTGCGGCAGGTAGCTCTCTATCACCTCGACCTGCGCCAGCTCGGCGTCGGCCAGGTCCTGGCGGCCCTGCCCGGCGTAAAGGTCGGCAGAGTCGTGGCCCTGCTTGGCCAGCTTCTGCAGTATCTTCATTGCGTCGGCGTCGTCGAGGGTGTCGCCCGCGCCGGGCGCAGTCTTTGCCTCGAGGAACACTTTCTTTATGTTGCGCAAGGCTTCAAGGCGCACCTTGTCCTTGGCTTTCATCGCTGCCACGATGTCTTTGCTTACTTGTTCGAATAGTGCCATGTCCTTATGTCGTTGTTGTGTTATTTGGTTGTCGCCTTCATGCAAACTTTATCGTTCCCTGCACAGGCTCGGCCTGCTGGGTGTCGGCGGGGCGGGGAGCGTCGTCGAAGCTGCCGCCGGCCTGGTTGTGTATGTTGTCGAGTATCTCGCGCGTGCGCTTGTAGGTAGGCGTCTGCTCCACGGCCGATATCACGTCGTCGTTGTCGAGGTCCTCCGGGCGGAAGAGGTAGATGTGCGGGCGGCGCTTGTACTTCATGCACACGCCCTCGCTGCCGTAGTAGCGGTTGCGGCGGTCCTGCCGCTCGGCGGCCTTCTCCTGCTCCTCGGCCATGCGGTTGGCCTCCTCCTGCGTGTGGCGCTTCATGTGGCTGTCCATGCCGTCCACGTCGTCGATGCCGAAGCCGGTGGCGAGTATGGTCACCTTGACCTTCTTGCCCAGCTCGGGGTCCGTGGCCAGGCCCCACTTTATCTCGAAGTCGCGGCCGAACTTGGCCATGAAGTCGTTTACGTCGTTCATCTCCTCCATCTTGAGGCTGTCCTTGCCGTCGCCCTCGCCGCAGAAAGATATGCTGAGCAGTATCTTCTTTGAGTTGAACACATCGTTGTCGTTGAGCAGCGGGGAGTTGAGCGCGTCGTCGATGGCCTTCTTCACGCGGCCGTCGCCCTCGCCGTAGCCCGTGCTCATGATGGCCACGCCACCGTCCTTGAGCACCGTCTTCACGTCGTTGAAGTCGAGGTTTATCAGCCCGTGCACGGTTATTATCTCGGCAATGCTGCGCGCGGCGACGCTGAGCGTGTCGTCGGCCTTGCCGAAGGCGTCGAGCACGGTGAGCTCGGGGTATATCTCGCGGAGCCGCTCGTTGTTGATGACCAGCAGCGCGTCGACGTGCTTCGACATCTCCTCGACGCCGTCGAGGGCCTGGTCTATCTTGCGCGGCCCCTCGAAGCGGAAGGGTATGGTGACGATGCCCACCGTCAGTATGCCCATCTCCTTGCTCACGCGGGCTATGACCGGGGCGGCGCCAGTGCCCGTGCCGCCGCCCATGCCGGCCGTGATGAAGGCCATCTTCGTGCCGTCGTTGAGCATGGCCTTGATGTCGTCGAGGCTCTCTTCCGCCGCCTGGCGTGCCTTCTCGGGCTTGTTCCCGGCCCCGAGGCCCTCCTTGCCGAGCTGCAGGTGCACGGGTACGGGCGAGTCGTTGAGTGCCTGGTTGTCGGTGTTGCAGAGCACGAAGGTCACGTCGTGAATGCCTTCGCGGTACATGTGGTTCACGGCGTTGCCTCCGCCGCCGCCCACTCCGATCACCTTTATGATGCTGTGCTCCTTCTCGGGGAGGCCGAAGTCAACTATGCTGTTTGGGTAATTGCTGTTGTCTGCCATATCTTTATGAATGAAGAATTACGGGTTATGGTTTGCTGTTTGCGCCTCACTCCTCGGCGACGAGCTTCTTGCCGAAGTCCTTGAGCCAGCGCAGGCCCTTGTTGAGCGGGCTGTTGCGCTTGCGCTCCTCCTCGGCCTTGCGCTCCTCCTCGGCCTTGCGCTCAAGCTCCAGGCGCTCTTCCTCCTCGCGCTTCAGGCGCGCCGCCTCCTCGGCCTGCTGCTTCTCGGCCTCGGTAGGCACCGTCCCTGGCGGTATCTCGTGGGGCTGGCGCGCCTTGACACGCTGCTCGCCGGGGGTCTGCGTGGCCTTGGTGCCGCCGAAGAGGTCGCCCCCCTCGGCCACGTCTCCGCCTGCGCAGTTGATGTCTCCCTTGGCCAGCAGGCCCAGCACGGTGTTCATCGTGCCGTTCTTCGCGCCCGCATCAGGGTTAGGGAAGTGTATCGTGTGGGTCACGGTCTTGGCCACGCGTATCTTCTCAACGTGCGTATGGTTCATGAAGGCGCGCTCAATGTTCTTCATGTTCGAGCCGCCTCCGGTGAGGATGATGCCGCCGAGGAGCTTGTCGTTGTACTCGGCAGGCACCTGGTACCAGGCGTTCTCGATGATTTCCTCGAGCCTTCCTTCCACTATCTCGATGAACTTGCGGCTCTCCACGCTGCGCTCAGAGTCGATGGGCAGCATCAGCGAGTTGTCAATCTCGGCGTTGTCGGTGTATGCGCAGCCGTACTTCAGCTTCATCTTCTCGGCCTCTTCCTCCTCCATCTGGAGCGAGGCGATGTCCTTGGTGATGTTGGCGGAGCCGAGGGGGATGACGGCCAGGTGGCGCAATATGTTCTTGGTGAACACGGAGACGGTGGTGGTGTCGGCGCCGATGTCGATGAGCGCGCAGCCCGAGCGGCGCTCGCCCTCGGTCAGCACGCTGTCGGCAAGGGCGAGGGGGGCGAGGAACATCTCGGCGACATTGATGCCGGCGGTCTCGAAACACTTGTTGAGGTTCTTGTAGAACGCCTTGCGCTCAAGTATGTTAAGGTAGTTGCCTTCGAGCCGCGAGCACTGTATGCCGACCGGGTCTACCTGCAGCTGGGAGTCCACGCGGTACTCCTGGGCTGCGGCGTCGAGTATCTCCATGTCGGGATACTTCATGTTGCGGTTGGCGTCCATGAGGTCGATGACCATCTCCTGCGTCACTTTCGTGTCGGCGGGGAGGTCGCGCGAAATGACGTTGCGCACGCCCCTTATCGACTGCCCGCCCACGCCGACGTACACCTGCGTTATCTCTGTCTTCAGGAGCGACGTTAGCTTGCTGATGATGTTGGTGAGGCAGAGCGCGGTCTTGTCGATGTTGTAAACCACGCCCTTGCGTATGAACGAGGAGGAGTCTTCCTTCACCACGGCGAGCACGTTGATGCTGCCGTCGAGGTTTTTCCTTCCCGCTATGCCGGTCATCTTCGACGACCCCAGCTCTATTGCCACTATGAAATCCTTTGCTGCCATCTTATGTCTCCTTAATCTATATGCTTGTTGTCATGTCATTGTTGTATTGCCTGCTGGCCGGCCGCGTGCTTGCGCTTCTTGCAGATTATCTGGTTGTCGAACTCCACGCTTATGTACGAGTAGCGGTCCCACCCTACGCGGCTGAGGCCGTACTTGTAGAACTTGCGCAGGCGGTCGAGCTTGCGCCGGAGCCCGTCGGGCCGGCCCAGGTAAACGATGTTGTCGCCCACGCGCGGCACCATTTCGACGGTGCCGTCGGGCAGGACGTTGAGCTGCACGACCTGGCTCCTCCAGAACTTGTCGGCCACGATGGTGTTGCCAACCTTGGTGAGCACGCGGCGGGCGTAGTCGCGGCTGATGTGGCCTGTGGCCACTATGATGTCGCTGACGTAGCGCGACTTCTGCATGATGCCGCCGTTGTTGTCCACGTAATAGTCGTCGCCACTGTCTGCCATGACGCGCATCACGGGCATACGCTGCCTGAGGCTGATGCGGACGAAGCCGCCCTCGGTCTTGCACACCTCGGCCCCGGCCACGAAGGGGCTCCTGCGCAGAGTCTCCTCTATGAGGCGCACGTTGACCGCATCCATGTCCTTGCCGAGCGGGTACACGCCTTTTTGCTGTAGCATGCGCTTTATCTCGTCGGCGTCGAGGAATCCGTCGACGGCAGTGTCGGCGATGTCTATCTTCACCTGGGTGCACACCTTGGGCTTGCCTTCGGGCTTGTTGAAGGCGGTGACGGCCAGCAGCAGGTAGGCCGCAGTGGCCACGCTGAGCGTCCTTACGAGGATTTTCTTCCAGTTGAAAGTCATTGTCAAGATTGCTTGTCGTGCCCCTTGGCCTCCGATTTCAGCCGTTGGCCCTTTCTTGAAGTATCTTCGCCATCTGCGGCACGTAGCCGTCTATGTCGCCTGCGCCCAGCACCACGAGCACGTCGAAGTCGTGTGTGCGCACGTAGTCCAGCACGTCCTCCTTGGCTATGAGTGCCTTCTGCACGCCCGGGGCCAGGTTGTCGTATATCAGCCGCGACGTCACTCCGGGCAGGGGCTGCTCCCTGGCGGGGTAGATGTCGCAGAGCACGACCTCGTCGAGCAGGCTCAGGCTGCGGGCGAAGTCTTTGTAGAAGTCGCGCGTGCGGCTGTAGAGGTGGGGCTGGAAGATGGCCGTTATGCGGCGGTCGGCGTAGAGTTCGCGCAGGCTGCGCGCGCTTTGGTCTATCTCCTTGGGGTGGTGCGCGTAGTCGCTGAGCAGCACCAGCCTCGGCGTGCGTATCTTGAAGTCGAAGCGCCGGTCCACCCCGCCGTACGATGCCATGCCGTAGCGCAGCTCGTCGGCCGTGCAGCCGGCCATCTGCGCCATGGCCATGGCGGCCACGCCGTTCTCTATGTTGATGGGTATGGGCTGGCCGAGGCGCACGCCGTCGACGCGGCCTGCGGGCGACACGAAGTCGAACGTTATCTCACCCCCGCCTATCCTCACGTTCTCGGCGTGGAAGTCACCCCCGTCGCGGCCGTAGGTGTAGAGCCTTACGCCCTCCTGCAGGTCGGGCTGCAGCTCGAGGCCCGTGTGCACGATGAGCGCGCCGCCGGGCTGTATGAGCGACGTGTACTTGCGGAAGCTCTCTAGGTAGGCTTCCTTGGTGCCGTAGATGTCGAGGTGGTCGGGGTCGGTCGCGGTGACCACGCTCACCCACGGGCTGAGCCAGTGGAAGGAGCGGTCGAACTCGTCGGCCTCGACGACCACGTAGTCGCTCTTGCTCAGTATGTAGTTTGTGCCGTAGTTCTTGGCTATGCCGCCCAGGAAGGCGTTGCAGTCGAGGTGGCCCTGGTGCATGATGTGGGCGCACATGGCCGACGTCGTCGTCTTGCCGTGGGTGCCGGCCACGCAGAGCCCGCGGTGCGAGCGTGTCAGCTCGCCGAGCACCTGTGCGCGCTTCTCTATGCAGAAGCCTCCGCTGCGGAAGAACTGCAGCTCCTTGTTGCCGGCGGGTATGGCCGGTGTGTACACCACGAGGCAGGCCTTGGGGTTCTTGCACACGTGGGGTATCTCGTCGGTGTCCTCCTCGTAGTGCAGCAGCATCCCCTCGTGCTCGAGCTGGCGCGTGAGCGGCGTGGGCGTGCGGTCGTAGCCTGCCACGACGAGGCCGCGCGCCATGAAGTATCGCGCCAGGGCGCTCATGCCTATTCCCCCGGCGCCTATGAAGTAGACTGCCTTTATGTCTTTCTGTTCCATTTCCTTGTCTTGATGCTTGCTTGAATGTTGGCTATTCCCTGCCTTGGCGCGCCAGCCTCACCACTTCGGCGGCTATGGCGTCGGCGGCGCCGGGCTTGGCCAGCGCCTTGGCGTTGGCCGAGAGCGAGGCCAGGCGCGCGGGGTCGGCCACGGTCTGCAGTGCCAGGCCGATGGCCTTGGCCGGGGCGTCGGCGTCGCTCAGGCAGATGGCCGCGCCCTTTGCCGCGAGGGCCATGGCGTTCTTCGTCTGGTGGTCTTCGGCCACGTTGGGCGACGGCACGAGTATGGCCGGCATCCCCACGAGGCACAGCTCCGATATGCTGCCTGCGCCTGCGCGGCTGATGGCGAGGTCGGAGGCGCGGTAGGCCGCCCCCATGTCGGCTATGAAGTCGGTCACGCAGAGGTTGCCCGGCTTGCCGAGCCGCTGCAGCTCCGAGGCGATGTGGGCGGAGTAATACCTGCCCGTCTGCCAGATGAACTGCGCGCCCGAGGCGGCTATCTCGCCGAGGTGGCCCAGCACGCACTCGTTCATGGTGCGCGCCCCGAGGCTGCCGCCTACGATGAGTATGGTCTTCGGGCCTTGCTCAAGCCCGAAGGAGGCGAGCGCCTCGGCGCGGGTAAGGCCGGGGCTGAGCAGCGACTGGCGCACGGGGTTGCCCGTGAGCATTATCTTGTCTTCTGGGAAGAAGCGCTCCATGCCCTCGTAGGCCACGCAGATGCGCGCCGCCTTGCGGGCCAGGAGCTTGTTGGTGACGCCGGCGTATGAGTTCTGCTCCTGCAGCAGGCAGGGTATGCCCATGCGGGCGGCCTCGTTGAGCGTGGGGCCGCTGGCGTAGCCGCCCACGCCCACGGCCGCCATGGGCCTGAACTCGCGCAGTATGCGGCGCGCCATGCGCTGGCTCTGCCATATGCGGAAGAGCACCTTTACGTTCTTCAGCAGGTTCTTGCGGTCGAAGCCGCAGATAGGCAGGCCCTTTATCTCGTAGCCCGCCTGCGGCACGCGCTGCATCTCCATGCGCCCCTGCGCGCCCACGAAGAGAATCTTGGCCTCCGGGTGGCGCGCCTTGATGGCGTTGGCTATCGACACTGCGGGGAAGATGTGCCCGCCGGTGCCGCCGCCGCTGATGATTATCCTCAGTTCTTCGTCCATATGCCTGTCACTGGATGTGTAATTTCTGCAAAATTAATAATTTTATCTTGTTTGCGCGAATTTTGGCCGCACATTTTTGGCGAAGTGGCGCAAAGCTTGACGGCGCGCGCCCCGCCGCGGCGGCCCCGCCTGCGGCGGCGGGGAGGGCCTGGCTCTCAGCCGGGCTTGGGGCGGATGGCGCGCCGCGCCGTAACCGACTGGCGCACAGCGGGTTGCGGCCGGACGCCGTTTAGGGCTGCCAAACGGCCTGTTTCAGCCCGCAAGACTGGCCGTTCTGCAAGCCGGAACGGGCCGCTTTGCCGCGCAGCGCCCCCTGGCCGCCCCCACGGAGCCGCCCCGGGGCTCACGCTGCCCGCACCGCGCTTTCCCCGGCGGGCTCGCCGCCGGCCTTCGCGGCGCGCTTGGCCGAGCGGCTCACGCTGAGTATGGCCCCGATGTATGCGCAGTTGATGATGGTCGACGTGCCGCCCTTGCTTATCAGCGGCAGCGGCTGCCCCGTCACAGGCACGAAGCCCACGGCCACGAGCATGTTGAACGATGCCTGCACGACGAGCATCAGCGCCAGCCCCATGGCCAGGAAGGCCGGGAAGTTGTTCTCGCAGCGGCTCGCTATGCGCGCCGTGCGGAACAGCAGCACTATGTACAGGAACACCACGCTGGCGGCCCCGGCTATGCCCATCTCCTCGATTATGATGGCGAAGATGAAGTCTGAGAAGGCCTGCGCGAGGAAGTCGCGCTCCACGGAGTTGCCCGGCCCCTTGCCGATGCCGTTGCTCGACACGATGGCAATGTTGGCGTGGGCCACCTGCGCGTCGCGGTCGAGGTCGTACTCCTCGGGCGGCACCTCGCTGTCGTCGAGGAAGTCGTCGATGCGGGCCTTCCACGTGTCGGCGCGGTGGAACAGCTTCTCCAGGGCCGACTCCTCCTGCTTATCGGCCGACGCGGCCTGGGCCACCTCTGTCTTGGCCAGCTGCGGCTTCTCGCGGCGCTCGTCGTGGCCCACGGCCATGATGAGCGTCAGGCCCAGCACGGCTATGATGGCCACCACGCCGAGCAGCTTGCCTATCTGCACCATCGGCACGCGGCCCACTATCATCATCAGCAGCACCACGCCGCAGAGCAGCACCGCCGTCGACAGGTTCTCGAGCATGATGAGGAAAGCGAGCGGCAGCACGATGAAAAGTATGTAGCCGAAGGCCTTGCGGTCGGCGCCCCGCTCGCCCTGCATGGCGCTCAGTATCTGGGCCACGGCCAGTATCACCGCCCCCTTGGCTATCTCGGAGGGCTGGAACGAGAAGCCCAACACCGTCAGCACGCGCTGCGCGCCGTTGATGCTCTCGCCCGCCATGAGCACGGCCAGCAGCGTAATGAAGGCCGCCAGGAGCACAAACGGGGTCATTATCTTGAAGTAGCGGCAAGGCACGTTGACCGTTAGCACGGCCACCACCACGCCCATCAGTATCGTGCCCGAGTGCTTCACGATGGGCATGATGAAGTTGTTGCTCTTGTAGGTGAGCCCGCTCGACGCGCTGAACACCTCCACCACGCTTATCATGCAGAGCAGGAAGAACACCATCCAGATGACCTTGTCGCCCTTGAATATGTTGCCTATCTTCTTGTTCATAGTGGCTGTTGTTGTTTTTGTGGGAGTTGCATGAGGGCCGGGAGCCCGGGATAGCCGCAGGGGCCGGGGGCGTCAGAGTGCGCGGGCCAGCTCCTTGAACTGCTCGCCGCGGTCCTCCATGTTCTTGAACAGGTCAAAGCTGGCGCAGCAGGGGCTGAGCAGCACCGTCTCGCCGGGCTGGGCCAGCTCGTAGCAGGCCTCCACGCAGTCTTTCATCGAGTGCGTGTCGCGCACGGGCAGGCCCAGCTGGTCGAACACGGAGTGCAGCTTCGAGTTGTCGGCCCCGAGGTACACGAGCGCCGAGCACTTCTGCCTGACCAGCGGGATGATGGGCGTGTAGTCGTTGCCCTTGTCCTTGCCGCCGAGTATGAGCACCACCTTGGTCTTCATGCTCTCCAGCGCATACCAGCAGGCGTCCACGTTTGTGGCCTTCGAGTCGTTCACATAGAGCACGCCGCGCACCGTGGTCACCTTCTCCAGGCGATGCTCCACGCCCGGGAAGTCGCTCAGGCTCTTGCGTATCACCTCCTTCTTTATGCCGCTTATGTTAGAGGCTATGCCCGCGGCCAGGCTGTTGTATATGTTGTGCTTGCCCGTGAGGCTCAGCGACTCCTGCTCCATGTTGAACGGCGTGGGCCACTCTATCGTGTACTGCCCCTCCTCTATGTAGCCGATGCTGCCGCGCTCCTTCAGCTCGGAGAACGGGCACTGCACGGCGCGGATGTCGTACTTCTCCAGCTCGCGCCTTATCACGGGGTCGTCGTTCCAGTATATGAACGCGTCGGCCTCGGTCTGGTTGCGTATGATGCGCATCTTGGCGTCCACGTAGTTCTGCATGCAGTTGCCGTAGCGGTCGAGGTGGTCGGGAGTGATGTTGAGCAGGATGGCGATGTTGGCGCGGAAGTCGTACATGTTGTCGAGCTGGAAGGAGCTTAGCTCAATGATGTAGTACTCGTGCGGGTCCTCTGCCACCTGCAGGGCGAGCGAGCGGCCTATGTTCCCGGCCAGCCCGGCATCGTAGCCCGCCTGCCGGAATATGTGGTAGATGAGCGACGTGGTGGTGGTCTTGCCGTTGCTGCCGGTTATGCATATCATCTTCGAGTCGGTGTACCGCCCGGCGAACTCTATCTCGCTGATGATATGGATGCCGCGCTCCGTGGCCTTGCGCACCATGGGTGCCTCGGCCGGGATGCCGGGGCTCTTTATTATCTCGTCGGCGCTGAGCACTTTCTCCTCGGTGTGCCGCCCTTCTTCCCAGGCGATGCCGTGGCCGTCGAGCATCTGCTTGTAGTGGTCCTTGATGGCCGACGTGTCTGACACGAACACGTCGAAGCCTTCTTTCTTTGCCAGCACGGCGGCTCCTGCGCCGCTCTCGCCGGCTCCCAAAACGACTATTCTTTTCATCTTGCCTATTATCTTTTAAGGGTTCGGGGCCGGCGTGCCGCGCAGTGGCTGGCGTGCCGCCTTGGCGCCAGCTGCCCCGGCCCTTTTACCTTTTTACTTTTTTACCTTTTTACTTTTAAAGTTTATCTTATCTTCAGCGTGATGATGGTCAGCGCGGCCAGGATGATGGTCACTATCCAGAAGCGTATGGTTATCTTCGACTCGTGGAACACGCCCTTGGGCCCGCGCCACAGGTAGCGGCAGCCGGGGTCGAGCTGGCTCTCCTCGGTGCGGAACGTGTCGTGTATCGGCGCGCGCTTCATCAGCCGCTGCTTCACCCCGCGCCGCTTGCCCGCCTTGTAGTACCACACCTGCATCATCACGCTGAGGCTCTCTACGAAGAATATGCCGCAGAGTATGGGCAGCATCAGCTCCTTGTGTATGATGATGGCGCACACGGCTATGATGCCGCCGATGGTGAGCGAGCCGGTGTCGCCCATGAATATCTGCGCCGGGTAGGCGTTGTACCACAGGAAGCCGATGAGCGCGCCGACGAAGGCGCACATGAACACCACCAGCTCCTGGCTGCCGGGGATGTACATTATGTTCAGGTAGGCGGCGAATTCTATGTGGCTCGACACGTAGGCGAAGATGCCCAGGGCCACTCCTATGATGGCGGAGTTGCCCGCACACATGCCGTCCATGCCGTCGTTGAGGTTGGCGCCGTTCGACACTGCCGTCACCACGAGGATGGTCATCACCACGAAGAGCGCCCAGCCGGCGGCGGTCTTGTACTTGCCGCAGAACGACATCAGCTGCGCATAGTCAAGGTTGTGGCCCTTGACGAAGGGTATGGTGGTCTTGAGCGACTTCGTCTCCTGGCTGCGGTGCTTGACCACCACCTCCTCGGTCTGCTGCTTCTCGATGGCCAAGTTCTCGCGCACCACGGCGTCGGGGCTGAAGTACAGCACCAGGCCCACTATCAGCCCGAGGCCCACCTGGCCCACTATCTTGAACTTGCCCTGCAGCCCTTCCTTGTTGTGGCGGAATATCTTGATGTAGTCGTCGAGCCCGCCGAGCAGCCCGAGCCACACGGTGGTGACTATCATCAGTATGACGTAGATGTTGCGCATGCGCCCCAGCAGGAGCACAGGCACGAGGATGGCCACGATGATTATAACGCCGCCCATCGACGGCACGCCCACCTTCTTCAGCCCGAACGGGTCGATGGAGGCGTCGCGCTGCGTCTCGCTTATCTGCTTGCGGCGCAGGTACTTGATGAACTTCTCGCCGAACCACGCCGAGATGACGAGCGACAGCACCAGCGCCATGAGCGAGCGGAACGATATGTAGGACCAGACGTGGGCCCCGGGGATGCCGAACTGGTCGAGGAAACGGAACAGATAGTACAGCATATTCTTTTTAATTACGAGTTGTGAGTGTTGAGTTTTGAGTTGTCGCTACGCGATTTTGAGTTGCGCAATTATTAATTGCGTGATGGTGTTCCGCGCTCCCCTCGGCACCCCTTGTGGCGGATGGTTTTGCGAAACGTGCCGTTTCGGGCTGCAAAACGACCCGTTTCATCGTGCGAAACGACCCGTTTCGGAGGCCAAAACGCCCCGTTTCGGAGGCCAAAACGCCCCGTTTCGCAACACATTGAGCCACAGACAGTTACAAGGGTCGCGCCAAATCCCTCTGCGAGAGCGGCGAAAGCAGTGTCCGCCAACTCGCAATTCATCAATTCACAATCGCGAAGCGACAATTCGTAACTCCTCATTCCAAACTCAAAATTCTCCTTATTTCTTCCCTGTCGTCGAAGTGGTGCTTCACCCCTTTCACCTCCTGGTAGTCCTCGTGGCCCTTGCCTGCCACGAGCACCACATCGCCCTTGCGGGCCATCATGCAGGCCGCGCGTATGGCCTCGCGGCGGTCTACGATGCTCACCACCTTCTTCATCTGCTGCGCGTCAAGCCCGGCGAGCATGTCGGCGATGATGTCCTGCGGCTCCTCGAAGCGCGGGTTGTCGCTCGTTATTATCACCGTGTCGCTGCGGCGCACGGCCTCCTGGGCCATGAGCGGGCGCTTGCCCTTGTCGCGGTTGCCCCCCGCGCCGCACACTGTGATGACGCGGCCCTTGCCGCCGAGCACCTCGTGGATGGCCGAGAGCACGTTGGCCAGCGCGTCGGGCGTGTGGGCGTAGTCGACGATGGCGGTGAAGCCCTCCGGCGAGCGTATCGGCTCCAGACGGCCGCTGACGCTGTGCAGCGTGCTCATCACCACGAGCACGTCCTCCGGCTGCTTGCCCAGCAGCACCGCCGCGCCGTAGACGGCGAGCAGGTTGCTGACGTTGAACTTGCCGATGAACTGCACGCCGACCTCGCGCCCGTCCACCTCGAGGTACATGCCCTCAAAGTGGCACTCGATGATCCTGGCCCTGAAGTCGGCCATCGTGCGCGTGGAATAAGTCTTGACGGCGGCCCGCGTGTTCTGCACCATCACCATGCCGTTCTTGTCGTCGGCGTTGGTGAGGGCGAAGGCTCCCTTGGGCAGCGCGTCGAAGAAGGCCTTCTTGGCGTCGCGGTAGTTCTCGAACGTCTTGTGATAGTCAAGGTGGTCGCGCGTAAGGTTGGTGAATATGCCGCCGGCGAAGGCCAGCCCGCCTATGCGCCTCTGCGCTATGGCGTGGCTCGAGCACTCCATGAAGGCATACTCGCAGCCCGCGTCGGCCATGCGCGCCAGCAGGCTGTTGAGCTCTATCGGGTCGGGCGTGGTGTGCGTGGCCGCCAGCCTCTCGCCGTCGATGTAGTTGCACACGGTGGACAGCAGGCCGCACTTGTGGCCCATGCGGCGGAACATTTCGTACAGCAATGTGGCTATGGTGGTCTTGCCGTTGGTGCCCGTCACGCCCACAAGCTTCAGCTTGCGCGACGGGTCGCCGTAGAAGAGCGTCGCCACGGGGCCTGCGGCCTCCTCGGTCGACGCCACCACGACATACGTCACGCCCTCGGCAGGCTCCCCGGGCAGCTCCTCGCAGAGCACTGCGGCAGCCCCCTGGGCCACGGCCTTGGGCATGAAGGCGTGGCCGTCGGCCTGCGTGCCGCGCATGGCCACGAAGAGATTGCCCGGCGCAACGCGGCGCGAGTCAATCTGCACTCCGGTAATCTCCACCTCCGCGTCGCCCACTATGCGCAGCGGGGCGGTGTTCTTCAGCAAGTCGCTAAGTTTCATATCTATATCGTTTTATTTCGGTTTGTGCCTTGTTTATGTGGGAATCTCCTCCCCAGGCCCTCCACCGCGGTGAGGGAACGCTGCGCCAGCCAGCCCGGCAGCGGCCTCGCATTGGGGGAAATTCGCCGCGCCTGCCGCTCAGCAGCCTCCCCACAGAGGGGAAGGTTGGATGGGGCGTCCACTCTTCCGCCCCTACTTCAGCTCGAGCACGCACTCCTGCCCCTTGTGCACGGGCCGCCCGGGGGCGTAGCTCTGCGAATGCACCTTGCCGCACCCGCGGATGCGCACCTTCAGCCCGCAGCTCTCAAGCAGGTATACGGCATCGCGGGCGCCCATGCCCCTCACGTCGGGGGCCACGCCCGAGGCGGTTTTCACGCGAGCCAGGCCCACGGCGTCGCCCGTGCGCTTGGCCTTGCCCCACACGGGGTTGCCGTGCGCATAGCTGCCCTCCCAGTCGCGGCGCGTCTTTATGCCGAGGTTGGCCAGCACATAGTCGGCGGCCAGCACGTTGCCCGCCTTCACATCGGGGACCAGCGAGGCCGTGGTGTCGCGCGCATCCTCGATGCTCAGCTTCACGTGGCGCGCCATCACGCCCTCGGCGATGTGGTGGAACACAAGCCCGCTCATGCCTCCGCCCGAGGCCGGGAGCCCCGACTTGCGTATGCATACGATGCAGCTGTAGCGCGGAGCGTCGGCCGGGAAGTAGCCTGCGAAGCTCAGCCAGTAGTCCACGGTGCCGCTGTGGTAGCCCGCGGCGCCCTTCGACACCTGCGCGGTGCCCGTCTTTCCCGCCACCTTGAACAGGTGCGAGCCGGCCTTCTTGCCCAGGCCCTGGCTCACCACGTGCTCAAGCACGGTCTGGAGCGTGCGCAGCGTCTGCGGCTTGCATATCTGTTCCTTCAGCACCACGGGCGGGAACTCCCTTACCGTCTCCCCGTTCTTCACCACCTTGGTGACGAAGCGGGGCCTCATCAGCTTGCCGTCGTTGGCTATGGCGTTGTAGAACGCCACGGTGTTTATGGGCGCCACCTGCGTCTCGTAGCCTATGCTCATCCACGCCAGGGCCGTCTTGCTCCAGTTGAGCCACTGCCCGCGCTTGTTCTTCTTGGGCATGCGGATTATCGGCGGGGCGTATCCCACGAGCGGTATGCCAAGGTCTTGGGCTATGCCGGTGCGGTAAAGGCCCTCCACGTACTGCTCGGGCCGGTCGTAAAAGAAGTGGTCTATGACATAGCTCACGCCTATGTTGCTGCTCACTTCGAGCGCGCGGGCCACGTTGATGTCCTGGTATCCGCCCCTGCGCCAGTTGTGGTCCTTCATGAAGCGGCCGTGCATCTCCATCACGCCGCTGCCGGTGTGGATGACGAAACTGGTGTCTACGACGCCTTCGTCGAGCGCTACCATGATGGATGCCGGCTTGAACACCGAGCCGGGCTCGCAGCGGTAGCTGATGGCGTTGTTCATTATCTCGCGGTATTCGCCGTCGGCGCAGCGCGTCATGTTGACCATTGCCTTCACGTCGCCGGTCTTCACCTCCATCAGTATGGCCACGCCCATGTCGCCGTTGACCTTGCGCAGCTCGTCGATGAGTGCCCTTTCGGCTATGTCTTGCATGGACACGTCGATGGTGGTGATTATGTCCGCGCCGTTGACAGGTGGCGTCACGGGTATGTTCATGAACTTGTTGAGCACCTTGCGCCGGTGGGTCAGCCCGTCGGTACCGCGCAGTATGGAGTCATACGACAGCTCCAGCCCGTAGCGGGCCGTGTCTTTCGAGCCGTAGAGGTCGCCCACGGTGCGGCTCGCGAGCGAGCCGAACGGGCGGCGGCGCGAGTTGTATTCCTCGGCGTGGAAGCCGCCCTTGTACTTCGACATGTTGAACACGGGCAGCTTTTTCACCTCGGTGTAGGTGCCGTAGTCTATGCGCCGGGGCCATACGGGCCAGTGCCTGGCCATCTTCTTGTGGCCGCGCTCGAGGTGGCGCTTGAACTCCTTTGCCGACTTTTCGGGGAAAATGCGGTGCAGGCCCTCGCAGATCTGGTCGATGCTGTCGCGCCAGACGGAGTCTTTCTCCTCCCCTCCGGCCTGGAAGTCCATGAAGATCTTGAACTCTGGTATGCTGCTGGCCATGAGCTGCCCGTCGCAGCTGAGGATGTTGCCGCGGTTGGGCTTCACGCTGACGCTGTCGCGCTTGAGGCGCGAGGCCACCTCGGTCCAGTAGTCTTTCTCGGCGGTCATGATGTAGCCGGCCTTCACTATGACGGCCACCCCGACGAGTGTCAGCACCACGGCGATGGCGAAGTAGCGTGGCATTACCTTGTCGCTGTCAAACTTGCTCATTGCTCTTCCTCCGGCACATTGATTATGTAAGGCGGCTGCTCGGCTGGGTGCAGCAGGCTGTCCGCGTTGTTTTTAAGCATCTCGAGTATGTGGCTTTCGCGGCACCGCTCCGTGAGCGCGCTCGAACTTGAGAGCGCCTTGTACTTGGCGTCCTTGAGTTCGGTCTCCAGCTTGTCGATGGCTATCATGTCTTGCTGGCACTGGTAGCGGAAGGCCACGTAGACTATGGTGAACAGCACTATGAGCACCACGAGCCATATCTGGCTCCTTACGAGCTGCGCGTTGAGTATGTCGCCGCCCAGTATCTTGCGCAGCGTGAGCGTGGGCGAGGGCTTCGGGTCGTCCTCGCGCGCGCTTTCCCTTATGGCCTCGGCCAGTTTCTCGTCGGCATCGGGCTGCGGGGCCTCGCCTCCTGCGGGTGTGGCCTCGCCCGGCGCGGTGGGTTGGGCGCCGGCTTGCAGTTGCTCTTTGTCCTTGTCTGCCATTGTTGTTGGGCTGATGTAAGTAATTTATCTATACTGGCTGCTCTGCGCCGCCGGTGCGGGCCAGCTTCTCGGCCACGCGCAGCTTGGCGCTTCGGCTGCGGGGGTTGGCTTCCTGCTCGGCGGCCGGCGGCACCACGGGCATTCCCGGCAGCTGGCGCAGCGGTGCAGCGGTGCGCCCGAAGAAGTCTTGCTCCACGCGCCCCTCCACGTTGCCGGCGCGCATGAGGTTCTTCACCATGCGGTCTTCGAGCGAGTGGTAGGTGATCACGGCGAGCCTGCCGCCCGGGGCGAGCAGGGCCACGGCTGCCGAGAGCATCTCTGCCAGGGCCTGCATCTCGTGGTTCACCTCTATGCGCAGCGCCTGGAAGAGGCGCGCGGCGTCTTTCTTTGCGCGCTGCGGTGGCAGCAGGCCGTCCACGGCGCGCATGAGGTCGGCCGTGGTGGCTATCGGGGCTGACTGGCGCGCCTTGGCTATGGCGGCTGCCAGTCGGCGCGAGTTCTTCAGTTCGCCGTAGAGGTAGAGCACGTCGGCCAGCCGCTCTTCGGCGTAAGTGTTCACCACGTCGGCGGCGGTGGCCCCCGCGCGCTTGTTCATGCGCATGTCGAGGGGCGCGTCGAAGCGGAACGAGAAGCCGCGCGCTGCGTCGTCGAGGTGGTGGCTCGACACGCCGAGGTCGGCCAGCAGGCCGTCGATGTGGTCCTCGCCGTAGTAGCGCATCCAGTTCCTGAGGTAGCGGAAATTGCTGCGCACGAAGGTGAAGCCCTCGCCCTCGATGGCGTTGGCCTCGGCGTCGGCGTCCTGGTCGAAGCCGTACAGGCGCGCCCCGGGGCCGAGCCGCCGCATGATTTCGCGGCTGTGGCCGCCGCCGCCGAACGTAGCGTCGACGTAAACGCCCCCGGGCTTGAGGCCGAGGCCGTCCACGCTCTCAGCGAGCAGTACCGGTACGTGATAGCAATCCATAATTCACAATTAATAATTCTTGGCGGGCTGCGCATCGGCTGCCATGTGTACGGGCCGAGGCTGCCCTTGGGCGGGCCGTCGCCCCCAGCCCCTGCGGCTCAGTCACCGGCCGGGGCGGCGCCGCCCATGGCCGCCTGCAGGGCGTCGGCAAAGGCCGACTGCTCCACGAACGGGGCGTCGCCGCCCGCGGCGGCCCATATCTCTATGGTGTCGCCCATGCCGATGAAGCGCACGGCCTGGCCCATGGCGGCCTGGCGCAGGCAACGCTTGGGGATGAGGAAACGGCCGTTGGCATCGAGGGCCACGGCCTCCACCTCCGAGACGAACTGGCGGAAGAGTTGCTGCTCGCCCTTGTCCCAGCGGCTCAGGCGGCTGCGCAGCAAGTCCATCTGCTCGCCCCACACGCTCTCGGGATAGAGCACGAGGCATGGCTGGAACACGTCCTTGCGCATCACCAGGCCCTGCTCGCCCGCCCCCTGCAGCACCTTGCGGAACGCCGCAGGCAGGAACACGCGCCCCTTGGCGTCGAGCTTTGCCTCTATGTTTCCCAAAAAACGCATGAGCTTTGCTTGGCATGAAGCTCCGGGCGGGCCGACGGCGGCGCGGTGCGCCGCAAGCTGATGCACGGAACGCCCGGAGACTATCTGCGGCAAAGATACACATTTTCCACCACAACGCCCCACTTTCCCCCACTTTTTTGCTCCTTTGCCCCAATTTTCTTGACCCGCAGCCTGCCTGCGCCTCACAAGCCGGCAAGCCGCGCCGTCCGCACAACAGCACCGGGCGGCGGTAAATAAAGTTTACCTTAGGCCTGCCCCGCTGCCACAAGTGCCGAACGGGGCCGCCATACGGGCTCTCCCGCAACGCCATACGGGCCGTCCGGGAGCGCAAAAGTGGCCGCTCTGCGCGGCGAAACGACACGCACGGCCAACCGGCTGGCCGTCAGTCACTTAGCAACATGGAGCAAGACTCTTCGCAAACGAGGATTTTTGTTTACAAAACAGCGTAGCGTGAAGGCCTCAAAGCCCCCAGCAGCCCGTCTAATGTTAAATCGGCCTAAAGGCGGGCGGGCGCGCTTGGCGGCACGGGGAAAATTGCGTAACTTTGCCACGGGTGCTGTCCGGCGGGCCACGCAAGCCGGAGCACCGCCGCAAACATACAATACGCAAATGCCCAAAATCAATTGACGGCAACAAACGAGTGCCATCGCGCTACGCCCGCCTCACCATCCAACAGGCGACAAGCCGCGCCATACCTCGATAAAACAACCATACATGACAACCAACCACGACACCCTTGCCCGCGAAGCCGCCGCGCTGCTCTGCCGGCTCATAGCCACGCCGTCGCCCAGCCGCGACGAGAAGGCCGCCGCCGACCTGCTTGAGGGGCAGATGGAACAGTGGGGCCTGCAGCCCCGCCGCGAGGCCAACAACGTGTGGGCCGTGGCCCCGGGCCACGACGACAGCCGCCCCACGCTGCTGCTCAACGCCCACATCGACACGGTGAAGCCCGTGGCCTCGTGGACGCGCCAGCCCTTCTGCCCCACCATAGAGGGCGACCGCCTGTACGGACTGGGCAGCAACGACTGCGGCGGCGGGCTCGTAAGCCTGCTGCAGGCGTTCCGCCTGATGGCCGGCAGCGAGCGTAACTACAACCTCATATACCTCGCATCGGCCGAGGAGGAGGTGTCGGGAGCCGACGGCATCAGCCGCGCCCTGCCCCTGCTGCCGCGCATAGACGTGGCCATGGTGGGCGAGCCCACGGCCATGCAGCCCGCCTTCGCCGAGAAGGGGCTGATGGTCATCGACGCCACAGCCCACGGACGCTCGGGCCACGCCGCCCGCGCCGAGGGGGTGAACGCCATCTACGAGGCGCTCGACGACCTCGATTGGCTGCGCTCCTACAGCTTCGCCAAGGTGAGCCCGCTGCTCGGCCCCACGCTGGCCACGGCCACCGTGATAAGCGCCGGCACGCAGCACAACGTGGTGCCCGACGTGTGCCGCTTCACCATCGACGTGCGGACAAACGAGCTTTACACCAACCAAGAGGCCTTCGACCTGCTCTGCAGCCACATGAAGAGCCAGCTAAAGGCGCGCTCCTTCCGCCTCGGCTCGTCGCGCATCGACCCGTCACACCCCCTGGCGGCACGCTGCCTGGCCTTGGGCATGGAGCCTTTCGGCTCGCCCACGCTGTCGGACCAGGCACTCATGCCCTTCCCCTCGCTGAAGCTCGGGCCGGGCCACTCGGCCCGCTCCCACTCCGCCGACGAGTACATCTGCCTCAGCGAGATAGCCGAAGCCATAGACACATACGCCCGCCTGCTCGGCGGACTGAGGCTGTAGGGCTGCCGGAAAGGGCGCCACCTACAAAAAAAATCACGGCAGGCGGGCATCTTGTCGCGCTTTTTCACTATCTTTGCAAGCATAAACGCACGGGCCGCGCCACTGCACGCCAGGCCCTGCGCCACGCCGAGGCGCAAGCCGCAGGCAAAGCTAGGCTGCAAGGCCGCAACAAACAAAAACGGAACCGCAGGAAAAGACAGACAACAGACATTATAAATCATTAGCGTTTACTATTTATTCGGTAAATCCTGAAACCTAGGAAATTTCATGATTCAACCTGTACCGATGGATAAGTCAGTGAACGTCTGCGCTTGTGCGCGGACGCAACTTATCGGTATAGGTGGGCTTTCCTAGGGCCTCAGGATTTGGTAAGTGCGCACCCGCGCATTTTTCATGCCCAAATCCGAGGCCCGTTCCCTTTCTCCGCCGCAAGGGGGCATTGCCCCTTGCCACAGCGTAGGGGCCGGAAGCCCACTCACGCCGAGCGAATGGCCGACGCAAAGCACAAGCGCAAGAATGAGAAACAGACTCAAAGCTGCGAGGACAGTGCCGGTGGCACTGGCCCTTGCCGTCGCGTACATGCCCGCACAGGCACGCCGCGACAGCGTGACGGCTACCTGCGACACGCACAGAGTGAAGGCAATCGAGTTCGCAATCCCCGCCGCCACGGTTGGAGCGGCGGCCCTGTTCGCCGGCGACGGCTGGCTGGGCGGCCTGCGCAAGGACGCGCAATGCGCCTTCGCCGGCGACGGGCAGCGTAAGACAAAGGTGGACGACTACCTGCAATACTCGCCGATGGTGGCCACCTACGCGCTCGACCTGTGCGGGATAGACGCCGCCCACAACTTCAAAGACCGCACCATCATCCTCGCCATGGCCTATGCCACGATGGGCCTCGCCGTCAACGGCATCAAGCTGGCAGCCAGCGAACGGCGGCCCGACAGCCCGGCGCGCAACTCGTTCCCGTCGGGTCACACGGCCACGGCCTTCATGGGCGCGGAGCTGATGCGCCGCGAGTTCAAGGGCAGCTCGCCCGTGGCCGCCTATTCAGGCTACGCCGTGGCCACGGCGGTGGGCGTGCTCCGCGTCTGCAACAACCGCCACTGGGTGAACGACGTGGTTGCCGGGGCGGCCATAGGCATAGCCAGCACGAAGCTGGCATACTGGCTCTACCCACGCATCTTCACGAAGCACAAGGGGGAGCACGGCCCCGATGTGGTCGCACTGCCCTCATACCAGGATGGCGGATGCACGCTCACGGCCTGCATAACGTTCTGAGCCGGCAAGCACAAGCGCGGCTGTCATCCTGCCCTGCGGGCGGCAAGCAAAGGCAGCGGGAGCGCGGCAGGCATTGCTCCGCCGTGAGGGGGCTGCCGTAACAGGGGCATATCCGTGCGTCGCGCGGATGCCAGGCAATGCAAGACGGCCTGTTTGGCAATGCAAGACGGCCTGTTTGACAACGCAAGACGGCCTGTTTCGCATTGCGAAACAGGCCGTCTCCGTAATCAGTTGGCAGCCAGGCGGTTGCCCGTGTGGCGCTGAGGGGCTTGCGGCAGGCCTCAATGGCATCCCCGGCGGTGGCCAGGCCGGTCAGTGTATGAGCGTGCCGCCGCCGGAGCCGAGGGCCGCCGCCTCAGTGATGAGCACGCGGCCCACGCCTGCCTCCACGGCTGCGAGGGCGTTCTCTATCTTTGGCACCATGCCGCCCGCCACCGTCCCGTCGGCACAGAGCCGCTCGAAGTCGGGCCGCGTGATGCTGGGTATCACCGAGCGCGGGTCGTCGGGGTCGGCCAGCACCCCTGGCTTCTCGAAGCAGTAGGCCAGCGTCACGTCATAGCTGGCGGCCAAGGCCTTGGCCGCCTCGGCGGCTATGGTGTCGGCGTTGGTGTTGAGCAGCTGGCCGTGGCCGTCGTGCGTCAGCGGTGCGAGCACCGGCACGGCTCCCTGCTCGACGAGCGCGGCCAGCCGCTCGGCGTCGGCGCGCTCCACGTCGCCCACGAAGCCGAAGTCCACGCCGTCCGCCGTCACCGGGCGGCGGCGCGAGCGCATCACGTCCATGTCGGCCCCCGTGAGGCCCAGCGCGTTGACACCCCGCGCCACGAGCTGCGCCACGATGTTCTTGTTGACAAGGCCGCCGTAGACCATCGTCACCACTTCGAGCATATCCGCGTCGGTGACACGCCGCCCGCCCACCATGCGGCTCTCGATGCCCAGCCGCGAGGCCACCAGCGTGGCGCGGCGGCCCCCGCCGTGCACGAGCGCCTTGCGCCCGCCGAGGCGGCAGAAGCCTGTGAGCAGGCAGTCGAGCTGCGCCGGGTCCTCGACCACGGCGCCGCCCACCTTGACTATAGTCAGTTGTTGCTTCATTGTTACTTTATCTTTAGGTTTGCCGGTTTGCCCCAAAAGGCTTGCCCGGCCCCACAGGCCGGGCAGGACGCGGCCCGCCCCTATTCGAGGTAAGTGTACCCGTAGAGGCCCGAGCGGTAGTTGCTGAGGAACTCCTTGCCCTCATCGAGGGTGATGCGCCCCTCCTTCACGCTCTTGGTGACCCACATCTCCAGCTGGCGCACGAGCTTGCGCGGGTTGTACTGCACGTAGTCGAGCACCTCGGCCACCGTCTCGCCGTCTATCACCTGGTCGATGTGGTAGTGGTCGTCCTTCACGCTGATGTGCACGGCGGTGGTGTCGCCGAAAAGGTTGTGCATGTCGCCCAGTATCTCCTGGTATGCTCCCACGAGGAACACGCCCAGGTAGTAAGGCTCGCTCTTGCGCAGGGCGTGCACGGGCAGTATGTGCGAGTTGTTGCGGTTGGTAACGAAGTTGGTTATCTTGCCGTCGCTGTCGCAGGTGATGTCCTGCAGCGTCGCGCTGCGCGTGGGCCGCTCGTCAAGCCGCTGTATGGGAACGATTGGGAAAAGCTGGTCGATGGCCCAGGAGTCGGGCAGCGACTGGAAGAGGGAGAAGTTGCAGAAGTACTTGTCGGCCAGCAGCTTGTCGAGGTTCACCAGCTCCTCGGGCGTGTGCTTGAGCTGCTTGGCCAGTATGTTTATCTCGCGGCAAACGCTCCAGTACATGCTTTCAATCTCGGCGCGGGTGCGCAGGTCCACTATCCCGTGGCTGAACAGGTCGAGCGACTCCTCGCGTATCTGCTCTGCGTCGTGCCAGTCTTCAAGCATGGTGCGCGGGTTCAGGTTGTCCCAGATGTCATACAGGTCGCGCACGAGCTGGTGGCTGCCCTCCGAGGGTTCGTACTCCTCCTCCATCTCCGGCAGCGACGCCGTCTCGAGCACGTCGATGACGAGCACCGAGTGGTGCGCCGTGAGCGAGCGTCCGCTCTCGGTTATGATGTTCGGGTGGGGCAGGCTGTTGCGGTTGGCCGCGTCGACAAAGGTATAGATACAGTCGTTGACGTACTCCTGTATGGAGTAGTTCACCGAGCTTTCGCTGCTGGGCGAGCGTGTGCCGTCGTAGTCTACGCCGAGCCCTCCGCCGCAGTCCACGAAGTCGACGTTGTAGCCCAGCTTGTGCAACTGTATGTAAAACTGCGACGCTTCGCGCAGCGCAGCCTGTATGCGGCGTATCTTCGTTATCTGGCTCCCTATGTGGAAGTGTATCAGCCGCAGGCAGTCGCGCATGTTCTTCTTGTCGAGCAGCTCGAGCGCGTCGAGCAGCTCGGCGCTCGTCAGGCCGAACTTGCTGGCGTCGCCGCCGCTGTCCTCCCACTTGCCACTGCCCGAGGAGGCCAGCTTTATGCGTATGCCGAGGTTCGGGCGGACGTTGAGCTTCTTGGCCACGCGGGCTATGGTGTCAAGCTCGTTGAGCTTCTCCACGACGATGAATATGCGCTTGCCCATCTTCTGGGCGAGCAGGGCCAGCTCTATGTAGCTCTGGTCCTTGTAGCCGTTGCAGATGATGAGCGAGTCGCTCTGGCACTGCACGGCTATCACCGCGTGCAGTTCCGGCTTGGAGCCTGCCTCGAGCCCGAGGTTGAACTTGCGCCCGTGGCTTATTATCTCCTCCACCACCGGCTGCATCTGGTTTACCTTTATGGGGTAGATGATGAAGTTCTCGCCCTTGTATTCGTACTCGGCGGCGGCCTTGCGGAAGCAGCTGCTGGTCTTCTCGATGCGGTTGTCGAGGATGTCGGGGAAGCGGAGCAGCACCGGCGGGGTGACGTCGCGCAGGGCGAGTTCGTCCATCACGTCGCGCAAGTCAATCTGTGTCTCGTCCTTGCATGGCGTGACATAGACGTGCCCGCGGTCGTTCACGCCGAAGTAGGATGTGCCCCATCCGTTGATGTTGTAAAGCTCCTTGGAGTCCTCAATGGTCCACTTTTTCATTTCTCTTCGTGTAGTTGGGTTGCTATGGTGATTGGTTTTGTAGCGCCGTGCCGGCTCCCCGGCGTTTGGCTGGTCATACGCCGAGCATCTTCCTGATGCCTTCCACTGACATGCCTATCTTGTCGTAGGTGTCGAGCAGGTTCACGTCGAATGTGTATGCGGCCTTTGCGTAGAATGGTTCGCGCTGTTCCAGCTGGGCCGTTATGAACGCGGCGAGCTCCGAGGGTGTCTTGCCCTTGATGAGCGGCCGCTCGGTCTTGCCCATGAGCAGGTGCTTGCGGAGCACCTCGGGCGTTGCCTTGAGGTAGACCACCGGGCCGCGGCTGTTCATGTAGTCGATGTTGTCGAAGAAGCATGGTGTGCCTCCGCCGCAGCTGAGCACCACTCCCTCGAACTCGGCTACCTCGTGCAGCATGTTGCGCTCCACCTTCCTGAAGCCTTCTTCGCCGCGCTCGGCGAAGAGCTGCGGCACGGTCTTGCGCATGCGTGCCTCGATGTACCAGTCGAGGTCGTAGAATTCCATGCCCAGCGCCTTGGCGAGCGCCTTGCCCACGGTGGTCTTGCCGGCTCCCATGTAGCCTATTATGATTATCCTTTCCATTGTGCGTTGCGTTGTGGCTCTGCGCGCTGCGCCGCGTTATTTCTTCTTGGCCGCGGCGGCCTCGATGACCTTCATGCAGTCGCCGAAGGTGAGGTCGGCTGCCTGTTCGTGCAGGTTCTTGGGCAGGCGGTAGTTCTTCCCCTCGTAGGCTATGTACGGCCCGTAGCGCCCGTTGAGCACTTCGAGCGGCGGTGTGCTGGGGAATGTCTTTATGTGTCGTTGCCTTTCGAGCAGCCGTTTTTTCTCTATCAGGGCCACGGCCGTGCCGAGCGTGACGGTGAGCGGGTCGTTGTCCTTTGGCAGGGAGACGTATTTCCTGTCGTGGAGCACGTATGGGCCGAAGCGCCCTGTGCCGATGACGACTTTCTTGCCTTCGAACTCGCCCAGCTCGCGTGGCAGCTTGAAGAGCTCGAGGGCCTCGTCGAGCGTGATGGCCTCCATGCTCTTGTCGACCGGCAGCTGCGCGAAGCGTGGCTTGTCGTTGTCGTCGGCTGCGCCTATCTGCACCACTGGGCCGTATCGCCCTATCTTCACGAAGACTGGCTTGCCCGTCTTGGGGTCGGTACCCAGCTCGCGCTCGCCGGCCTTGTGCTCTGAGCGGGTGTTTATGGCCTGCTCCACCACCGGCTCGAAGTCGTGGTAGAAGTGTTTCATCATGTCCGTCCACTGTTCCTGGCCCTCGGCTATCTCGTCGAACTTCTGCTCTACCTTGGCCGTGAAGTTGTAATCCATGATGCCTGGGAAGTGGTCCATGAGGAAGTCGTTGACCACGATGCCTATGTCGGTGGGCAGCAGCTTGCCCTTGTCGCTGCCCGCCATCTCGGTGCGGGTGGCCTGCGTGATGGTGTCGCCCTTGAGCGTGTCGACGGTGTAGTGCCGCTCTTCGCCCTTGTGGTCGCCTTTGTGTACGTATTCGCGTTGCTGTATGGTGCTTATTGTGGGGGCGTAGGTTGACGGGCGGCCTATGCCCAGTTCCTCGAGCTTGTGCACGAGACTGGCCTCAGTGTAGCGCACGGGGCCTTGGCTGAAGCGCTCGGTGGCGGTCACCTCGCGCCGCTGCAGCCGCTGGCCCACGGCCATGGGCGGCAGCTGGTTGGCGGCCTCGTCGGAGGGTTGCTCGTCGTCGTCGGGCGACTCGCGGTACACTTTGAGGAATCCGTCGAACGTGACCACCTCGCCCGTGGCCGTGAAGCGCGGCGTGCCTTCGGCCTCGTTGCCCGCCTCGTCGCACAGCGTTATTGTGGCGGTGGTCTTCTCTATCTCGGCGTCGGCCATCTGGCTGGCGGCGGTGCGCTTCCATATCAGGTCGTAGAGGCGCTTTTCCTGCGCTGTGCCTTCTATCGTGGCGGCGTCCATGTAAGTGGGGCGTATGGCCTCGTGCGCCTCTTGCGCGCCCTTTGCGTGTGTGTGCCACTGGCGCGGCTTGCTGTACTTCCCGCCGTAGAGCTTCGTTATTTCCTCGCGGCTTGCGTTTATGCAGAGCGTCGAGAGGTTCACCGAGTCGGTACGCATGTAGGTGATTCGCCCGCTCTCGTAGAGCATCTGTGCCACGCGCATGGTCTGCGCCACGGTGAAGCCGAGCTTGCGCGCGGCTTCCTGCTGCAGTGTGGAGGTGGTGAAGGGGGGCGCGGGCGTGCGGCGGAGCGGCTTGCGCGCCACCGAGCTTACGCGGAATGTGGCCCCCTTGCAGCGCGCCAGGAAGGCCTCCACCTCGGCGTGTGCCTTGAAGCGGGTGTCAAGTTCGGCCTTCACTTCGGCCATGGAGCCGTCGGCGTTCTGCAGCCCGAACACCGCCGTCACGCGGTAGTATGGCTCGCTCTTGAACGCCTGTATCTCGCGTTCGCGCTCTACTATGAGCCTCACGGCCACGCTCTGCACGCGGCCTGCCGACAGGGCGGGCTTCACCTTGCGCCAGAGCACGGGCGAGAGCTTGAAGCCCACGAGGCGGTCGAGCACGCGGCGGGCCTGCTGGGCGTTGACGAGGTTCATGTCCAGGTGGCGCGGGTGCTTTATCGCCTCGAGTATGGCGGGCTTGGTTATCTCGTGGAACACGATGCGGTTGGTGTTCTTCTCGTCGAGGCCGAGCACTTCGCACAGGTGCCAGGATATGGCCTCTCCCTCGCGGTCCTCATCGGAGGCGAGCCATACCTTGGCTGCCTTCTCGGCGGCCTGGCGCAGCTCGCCGACGACCTTCGCCTTGTCGTCGGGCACCTCGTAGTGGGGTTCGAGCGTGTCGGTGTCAATGCTCAGCTCCTTCTTCTTGAGGTCTCGGATGTGGCCGTAGCTGGACATTACCTTGTAGTCGCTGCCCAGGAACTTCTCTATGGTCTTCGCCTTGGCAGGCGACTCCACTATGACTAAATTCTTCAGCATCTTCCGTTAATGGTTTGTTTGGGGTGCAAAAGTAAGCAAAAAGTCGGCTATCACATTATATATTAGTCCTTTTTTCTGTTTTTTTAATTGTTTCGGCTTTTTTGCCTGCCGCGCAGGCCGCAGCTGCCGTGCCAGCCTTGCGCCACGTGCGCGTTTTGAATTTGCTTTACAAAAGCAGCCCTGCGCACGCGCCGCGGCGGGGCTGCGCTGCCGGCGGGGCCTGTTTTGCAGCTCAAAACAGCCCGTTTCGCAGCGCAAGACGCCCCGTTTCGCGCGGCGAAACGGGGCGTCTGCCTAACCCGCTGAGGCTCAGCGGCTTGCGCCGCCGCCCTGCTCTTGGCGATTTTTCAGGAAAAGATATAGTGCCTGGCGTATGGAACGCAGGCCAAACTGCTCGGTGTGGATGTCGGCCATGGGCAGCCAGAAGCACTCGGCGGCATCGTCGGCCGCCACGGGCTCGCCCTCGCCCACCTCGCAGCGGAAGAATATGTCGAGCGTCTGTATGTTCATGCCCGAATAGAGGTATACGTTGGGCAGGCTGAACATGTACTCCGCGCGGGTTACGCGCAGCCCCGTCTCCTCCATTATCTCGCGGGCCACGCCCTCCTCGGCGGTCTCGCCGTTGTCGATGAAGCCTCCTGGCAGGTCGAGCGTGCCCTTGGCCGGCTCCTTGCCCCGCCGCTCCACGAGCAGCTCGCCGCGGCCGTTGACTATGAATGCGGCCGTGGCCGCGCTGGGGTTCTGGTAATAGGTGAAGCCGCAGTTGTCGCACTTCTTGCTCTTCGCGTTGTGTTCGGCGAAGTGCTTGCTGCCGCACACGGGGCAGTAAGCGAATTTCTCTAATGGATGCATATTGTGTATTTTTGGATGTTTGCGGGAGAGATGGGAGTTTTGGGAGGGCTGGGAGCATTGGGAGCGGCTGGGATGGCAGGCCTCACTCCCGGCGGGCGGCCTCGGCGGCCTTTGCCATCGCGGCTGCGCGGAGCACCAGCCCGGTCAGCTCGCTTACGGTCTCGGCCCTGAGCATGGCGATGCGCGTCTGGCGGAAGTCGGGTATGCCCTTGAACAGCGGCGTGGCGGCCAGGTGCCGCCGCGTGTGCAGTATGCCCCGGTACTCGTCGATGCGCTCCACGTTGATGCGCAGCTGCTCCAGCAGCACGCCAACCTTCTCGTCGGTGGTGAGGGGCGTGCCTGCCCCGGGGCCGAGGTCGAGGCGGTCGCGCATCTCCTTGAACACCCAGGGGCGGCCGAACGTGGCGCGGCCCACCATCACCGCGTCCACCCCGTAGCGGCTGAACGCCTGCTCGGCCTGCTCGGCCGAGGTTATGTCGCCGTTGCCTATGATGGGTATCTTTATGCGCGGGTTGCGCCTCACGGCCGCTATCGGCTCCCAGTCGGCCTCGCCCGTGTACATCTGGGCCCGCGTGCGGCCATGAATGGTGAGCGCGCTTATGCCGCAATCCTGCAGCCGCTCGGCCAGGTCCTCAATCACTATGTGCTGCGAGTCCCAGCCCAGGCGCGTCTTCACCGTGACGGGAGTCTTCACCGCCCTGGCCACCTCGCGCGTTATGTCGAGCATCAGCGGTATGTTCTGCAGCAGGCCCGCTCCCGCGCCCTTGGCCGCCACCTTCTTCACCGGGCAGCCAAAGTTGAGGTCAATCACGTCGGGCCGCGCCTGCTCCACTATGCGGGCGGCCTCCACCATGGCCTCCACCGAGCGGCCATATATCTGTATCCCCACTGGCCTTTCCTCGTCGCTGATGGCCAGCTTGCGCTCCGTGGCCTTGACCGAGCGCACCAGCGCCTCGGCGCTTACGAACTCCGTGTACACCATCGAGGCCCCGAACCGCTTGCACAACAGGCGGAAGCCTATGTCGGTCACGTCTTCCATCGGTGCGAGCAGCACCGGGCGTGGGCCTAAGTCTATGTTTGCTATCTTCATGTTCTTTTGGTTTTTTTGGGGGGGAGGGCTGGGAGCCTTAGGAGGGCTGGGAGTTTTGGGAGGGCTGGGAGTTTTGGGAGGGCTGTGAATATGTGGGTCACCCCCTGCCATGACGCATATTTTCTTAATTCTTAATTTTTAATTCTTAATTCTTCTCGCCCTGCCACGACGCATATTTTTTTAATTTTTAATTCTTAATTCTTAATTCACCAAGTGGTACGTTCCGCCGGCCAGCGGCCTCACCACCCCCTTCATCTCCATCTGAAAGAGCAGTGCCGTGAGGCGTGCCACAGGCAGCCCCGTCTTCACGGTGATGATGTTGAGCTGCAAGTCGTTGGTCTTGCCGAGCAGGTCGGCCACCATCCTCTCCTCAGCCGAAAGCTCGGGGAAGAGCTGCCGCTCTATCCCTTCGCGTCGTGCGCGCCCTGCCTGCGCCTCGTCGCGCCACCGCAGGGCGTCCACAAGGTCGTCGGCAGATGTTATCAGAGCCGCCCCGTTGTCGCGTATCAGGCGGTTGCAGCCCTCGGAGCAAGGCGCGCCCACCGCCCCGGGGAACGCCAGCACGTCGCGGTTGTAGCTGCGCGCTATGCCGGCGGTGATGAGCCCGCCGCCCTTGGCCGCGCTCTCAACGAGCACCGTGGCGTCGGCCATGCCGGCCACAATCCTGTTTCGGCGCACGAAGTTGGCCTTGTCGGCGTTCGTCCCGCTCATGAACTCGGTGAGCAGCCCTCCCTGTGTGAGCATGGCCAGGGCCGTGTCGCGGTGGCGCGGCGGGTATATGCGGTCCAGGCCGTGGGCAAGCACGGCCACCGTCTCGTAGCCGCAGGCCAGCGCCTGGCGGTGGGCACAGATGTCGATACCGTAGGCCAGGCCGCTCACCACGAGCACCCGCGGGCACAGTTCGCGCAGGCCGGCCATGAGCTTCTGCACGAGGTCGTGGCCGTAAGGCGTGGAGTGGCGTGTCCCCACGACGCTGACCACCCTCGGCTGGTTGAGGTCTGCCGAGCCTCTGTAGTAGAGGGTGATGGGCGCGTCGGCGCATTCGGCGAGGCGGCGGGGGTAGCGCGGGTCGGCGGGGGTGAGCACGCTGATGCCGTGGGTGGCCGCGAACTCCATCTCGGCCTCGGCCCGCCGCAGCGGCTCATGCCAGTCGGCGAGCGCCCCGACGAGCCTCGCCGGGCAGCCTTCCACCACGTCGCGTATGTCGGCTCGGTGCTCGTAGACTGCCCGCGCGCTGCCCAGCTCGCGGTAAAGTGCCAGTGCCGTGGCGAAGTTGAAGTTGCTTATGCGCGTCAGCGCCATGGCGAAGAGCGTTTCCTGCGTGTCCATCGGCTAAATGTATTTGGCCAGCGCGCGGTCGTAGTCGGGGCTGTTGGCAAGCCGCCCGCCCACGAGGCACACCACCTCGACGGTGCTCTTGAAGCAGAGCTTGCCGTCGGAGGCGCGGAAGATGTCGTGGAAGAACACGTAGCGCAGGCCCTCTTTCCTGAGGGCGAGGCGCGAGAAGAACTCGTCGTCGCAGCGCAGCGGCACCTTGTATTGCAGGTTCATGCGCGCCACTACGGCGTCGGTGCCGCGCCGGTGCATCTCGGCGAAGCTCAGCCCGCACTCTTTGAGGAAGAGGTGGCGCGTGTGCTCGGTGTAGTGCAGGTAGTTGGCGTTGTTCACTATGCCCTCGATGTCGCACTCGTAGTCGCGCACCTGCATCTTGGTCTCGAAGATATATTCCATTGTTTTCTCGCTGTTTTTGGGAGGTTTGGGAGGTCTGGGAGTTTTGGGAGACCTGGGAGATTTGGGAGGCCTGGTGGTGCGTGAAGGCGTGAGGCGCTGTGAAGCCTGCCCTTCCGCGATGGCCGCCCCGCCGGATGGCGCGGCCAGGCTCCCGCCCTTTCATCCCTGGCCCTTCACTCTCTTGAGGTACTCGTAGCCGAAGCGGCAGCGCAGGCAGTCGCGGCGGTCGCAGTATGCGTGCTTGAGCTGCATGAGGGCCTGGCTGTCGCCGGCGGTCCTGGCGCTCAGCCCGCACTCGCGCCAGGTGCGTATGACGGCGTTGTCTTCGGGCTTCAGGCTGTCGAGCAGTTCGAATGCCCGCTGGCACAGCGGCTCGTCCATGGTGTGGCGGCCGTAGGCGAAGAGCACCGGTATGGCGGTGTTGATGGCCAGCAGGTCGAGCGACTGCCCCGAGAGGCGCTTGGGGCTCAGCGGGCTCTCCTTGCCAAACGTGTAGTGCGTCTCCCAGTATGGCGACACATGAGTGGCCAGCAGCTGCCTCACGTCATCGATGCCCCGGCATTCGAGCAGCAGGCCCAGGCGCGTGCGCCCCTCGTGGTAGAGGGTGGCCATCTGGGCTATGCGTATGTGCGGGAAGTTCTGCGGCCTGAGGCGCAGGAACCGCCACAGCTTGCAGTCCATCGGGCTGAGGCCGAACTTCCTCGCCAGGTAGGCATACTCGGCCCGCAGCCGCTGCAGGTAGCCGTCGGCGGCGGCCTCGCCGCGGTGGCGCGGGCTTATGGCCTCGTCTTGCAGCAGCCCCGCCTGCCCCATGAAGATGGCCTCTACCTGGAAGAGGTCGTCGCGGTGGTGGGCGGCGGGCCCTTGCGGCACGCTCATGGCCCAGGCTTCGAAGGCGTCGCTGTTGATGCCGAAGCCGAAGTTGCGCGCCAGCGTGGCGAAGTAAGCCTCTTCCCACGCCCCGCCCTTCATGGCTGCCCTGCGGCTTATGGCCTCGGCCTTCTGCTGCAGGCGCTCCGCCTGCAGCGCTGCCAGCCACGAGCTTACCGCCAGGCGCGGCAGCGTGGCCACGGCGTGGCGGCATGGCGGCAGGCTGTCGGCGGCCTGCAACTCGGCGTATGCCCGTGCCACGGCCTCGGGCACGGCCACCTGTACCTGCGCCACGGCCCGGCCGCTGCTGTCGGTGGCCACGGCGTCGGCCTCGCCGACGACGTGGAGCACCACGTTGTCGTATGCCCTGTCGCGGTCGTGACCGTGCGCGTGCCAGTCGGAGGCGCGGTCGTGCAGCTCCACGTTGCCCACCCAGAGCGTGCCGCCTATGCGCACCTTGGCGTTGAAGAAGTCGGGCCCGGCGTCACCGTTGGGCAGCCCGGGGTCGATTACCTCGACCTCGCGCCCGTCGGCGGTGCGCAGCCCCGCGAGTGGCAGCAGGCGGTGCTTCCATGTGTAGTGCAGCAGTTTCTCCATGCCTTTGCGCTTTTAAGCTTAACGCAGGTGCAAAGATACGAAAAATCCGCGAGCCAGCCAGTTTTGCAGGCGAAAAACATCTCCGGCCCGGCGTTTTGCCCGGCGTGCGGCGCGGTGCGCCGTGTAAAGATTTGTCGCCACCGCCGCGCCTCTGCGCCAATGCGCTGAGGCTCAGCGCATTGCCTGCTGGCATCGCCTTGCGTTGCCGAACGGGCCGTCTCGCGCTGCCATACGGCCCGTTCTGCGGCGCGGCGCGGGCCGTTTCGCGCTGCCGGGCGGGCCGCATGGCCGGCAGCGCAGGCTTTTGTAAAGGAAAGCGACGGCACCGGCCGCCCGCGCCCCCAGCCCCGCCGGCCGTGGCGCGGGGCTGAAAGCATGCTAACAATCATGAAACAATGCAAAAAACGCCGCCCGGGCGGGCGGCAGCGCAGCCGCGCGGCTCATTTTTTTGGCTGAAAACCAGCGGAGTATGGGCAAAAATAGCTAACTTTGCAACGTTAAACATAAGACTGACATGAAAATAGCATTAATCGGCTACGGCAAGATGGGCAAGATGATAGAGCAGACGGCCCTCAGCCGCGGCCATGAAATCGTAAGCATCATCGACGTGGGCAACCAGCAGGACTTCGACTCGCCGGAGTTCGCCTCGGCCGACGTGGCAATAGAATTCACCAACCCCCAGGCCGCCTACGGCAACTGCCTCAAGGCCTTCGACAAGGGGGTGAAGGTGGTGAGCGGCTCCACGGGCTGGCTGGACGGCCACAAGGCCGAAGTGGAGCGGATGTGCGCCGAGGGCGGGCAGACGCTCTTCTGGGCCTCCAACTTCTCGGTGGGCGTGGCCATCTTCTCGGCGGTGAACCGCTACCTGGCGCGCATCATGGACCGCTTCCCCGGGTATGACGTGCGCATGGAGGAGACACACCACGTGCACAAGCTCGACGCCCCCAGCGGCACGGCCATAACCCTGGCCGAGGACATAGTAAGCGGACTGGGCCGCAAGAGCCGGTGGGTGAAAGGCACGCTCACGGCTGCCGACGGCACAGTGAGCGGCTCGGCGGAGTGCGCCCCCGACGAGCTGCGCATAGACTCCGTGAGGCGCGGCGAGGTGGCTGGCATACACACCGTGGAATATGACTCTGAGGCCGACAGCATAACCATAACCCACGACGCGCACTCGCGCCGCGGCTTCGCCCTCGGGGCAGTGCTCGCCGCCGAATACACCCGCGACCACAGCGGCCTGCTCACCATAGGCGACATGTTCAACTTCTGACACGCGGCAGCTAACACAAAAGACAACCGGAAATGGCAATGGAAAAAAAGAGAGACATGCGCCGGCAGTGGGCCAAGTTCGGCGTGGTGACGGCCCTCTACCTGCTCTTCCTCCTGTGGGTGGAGAGCTGGTGGGGCCTCATAGTGGTGCCGTTCATCTACGACGTATACATAACCAAGAAGATACGCTGGCAGTGGTGGCGCGAGGCCGAGCCGCCCGTGAGGTTCGTGATGTCGTGGGTCGACGCGATAGTGTTCGCCCTCGTGGCCGTATACTTCATCAACCTGTTCTTCTTCCAGAACTACGTCATACCGTCAAGCTCGCTCGAGAAGTCGCTCCTCACGGGCGACTACCTCTTCGTGAGCAAGGTGAGCTACGGCCCGCGCATACCGCAGACGCCGCTCACCATGCCACTGACGCAGCACACGCTGCCCGTGGTGGAGTGCAAGTCGTACATAGAGTGGCCGCAATGGGACTACCGCCGCGTGAAAGGGCTGGGCAAGGTGCAGCTCAACGACATCGTGGTGTTCAACTACCCCTCGGGCGACACGCTCTGCTCCGCGCCGCAGTACCAGGCGATGGACTTCTACGGCATGTGCTACGGGCTGGGCTACCAGATCGCGGGAGGCGCGGCCAACCCCGACTCGCTCGACGCCGCCAGCAGGCTTGAGTACTTCCAGGCCGTGTACGACGCCGGACGCAGCTACATTGCCGCCAACCCCGGCGAGTACGGCGAGATAATCACCCGCCCCACCGACCGGCGCGAGAACTACGTGAAGCGCTGCGTGGGCCTGCCCGGGCAGACACTCGAGATAAAGAACCGCATAGTGTACCTCGACGGCAAGCCCAACAAGGAACCCGACAACGTGCAGTACTCCTACCGCGTGAAACTGCTCCAGGGGCTGCCCGAGGAGCTCATGCGCGAGCTGGGCATATCCAACGAGGACCTGATGAGCCTCAACACGCTCGGCTACATGCCACTGACCAAGCGCGCCGTGGCCGCCCTCTCGCAGCGCCATGACCTCGTGGAGAGCATAGAGCTGAACACCGAGGCCAGCGACATGGACATATACCCGCTCAACGGCAACAAGCACTGGACGCGCGACAACTACGGCCCCGTATGGATACCGGCCAAGGGCAAGAGCATAGAGCTTACGCTCGACAACCTGCCCGTGTACGAACGCCCCATACGCGCATACGAGGGCAACGACCTCGAGGTGCGCAACGGCAAGATATACATCAACGGCAGCGAGGCCACGAGCTACACGTTCAAGATGGACTACTACTGGATGATGGGCGACAACCGCCACAACTCGGCCGACTCGCGCTACTGGGGCTTCGTGCCCGAGGACCACATCGTGGGCAAGCCCATCTTCATATGGTGGTCGAGCGACCCCGACCGCGGCGGCCTGGCAGGCGTGCGCTGGCACAGGCTGTTCAAGCTTGTAGACAACATAAAGTAAAAACCACTGGCTGATGAAGGCATGGCTGAAGACCATATCGGCGCTGGCAGCCGCGGCGGTGGCCGTGGTGCTGTTCCGCGCCCTGTTCTTCGCCATGTACACCGTCAGCGGCACGCGCCTCGAGCCCGTGCTCATGGCCGGCGACCGCGTGCTCGTGAACCGCTGGAGCTACGGCCTGCGCACGGGCGGCATGAACGGCCTGTTCGGCTACGGCCGCATATGCGCCGACAGCGTGCGCGTGGGCGACATCGTGGCCTTCGACAGCCCGGCCGGCGGCCCCGGCGGGGTGCTCGTGTGCCGCTGCGCCGCCCTGCCGGGCGACACCGTGGCCACGCCCGGCGGGCAGGCCATAGTGCCGGGCAAGGCTGCCACCTGCGCCGCCGAGGACCACTACTGGATGCAGGCCCTCGGCCCGGGCGACTCCATCGACAGCCGCACGCTCGGCCCCGTGGCCGAAAGCCTGATACTGGGCCGCGTGTGCCTCGTGGTATACAGCCACGACGACAGCCAGCCATTCTACCGGGGCTACAGGCGCTGGCGCACGCTGGCCGTGCCGCAATGACACCGCGGCGCAGCCCCGCCGGCCGCGCAAGGCCGGCCCTTACAGGCAGCCCACAAATGCCTCACGGCAGCCCCCGCACCCCAATCCCATCAATCCCGGCCAACATTCTCCGCAGAATATGCAAGCATTGCTGTCATCTACATATTTCGGCCCCGTGCAGTGGTACCAGAAGCTGTGCCGCCATGAGCGCGTTTTCGTGGAGCGATACGACTCTTACCGCAAGCAGACATACCGCAACCGGTGCGTGATAGCCGCAGCCAACGGGCCGCAGACGCTCACCGTGCCGGTGGAGCGGCAGGCCGGCGGCCAGCGGCTGCTGACGCGCGACGTACGCATAAGCGACCACGGCAACTGGCGCCACCAGCACTGGCACGCGCTCATGTCGGCTTACAGCGAGTCGCCCTTCTTCGACTACTACGCCGACGACCTGCGCCCGTTCTTCGAGCGGCGGTGGGAGTTCCTCTATGACTTCAACGAGGCCATACGCGCCACGCTGTGCGAACTGCTCGACATACACCCCGACGTGCGGCCCACCACGCACTACGCGGGGAATGAAGAATTAAGAATGAAGAATGAAGAATATGTGCATCAAGCGCAGGGAAACGGGAACATTGAGGGCGGCGATGGGGCAGCACGCGGCTCTTCGCTCGCAATTCGCAATTCCTCATACCAAACTCAAAATTCCAAATTCATTTCCGACTTCCGCGACGCCATTGACCCTAAGCATCCGCTGCCCGACCCCGACTTCAAGCCACGCCCATACTACCAGGTGTTCCAGGCGCGCCACGGCTTCATCCCCAACCTCAGCGTGCTCGACCTGCTCTTCAACATGGGGCCCGAGGGCATCTTCTGGCTGGTGTGAGAACCGCCCGCACCGCAGCCGCGAGCTTCAGGCCGAATGCGGCAGTGAGCCATGGCGCGAACGCCCCAAATGAAAACATATACTAAAAGTAAGCGATATATTTTGCAGGTAGGCGGAAAAAGCGTATCTTTGCCTAAGCGTGGCCGCGCGCCAAAGCACGCAGCCACGACCACGGCAACGCAAGCAATACAGACAAATCATAAAAACAACAACCACATTATGAAAACAAACTATGAGATTCGCTATGCGGCCCACCCAGAGGACGCAAAGAGTTATGACACCAAGCGCATCCGCCGCGACTTCCTCATCGAGCGCGTGTTTGCCGCCGACGAGGTGAACATGGTATACTCCATGTACGACCGCATGATAGTGGGCGGCGCAATGCCCGTGAACGAGGAGCTGAAGCTCGAGGCCATCGACCCGCTGAAGGCCGAGCACTTCACCACGCGCCGCGAGATAGGCATATACAATGTAGGCCTGGGCGAAGGCACGGTGAAGGTGGGCGACGAGACGTTCACCCTCGGCTACAAGGAAGCCCTCTACATAGGCCGCGGCGACCGCGACGTGGTGTTCGCCAGCAAGGACCCGCAGAAGCCCGCCAAGTTCTACTTCAACAGCGTGACCGCCCACACGGCATACCCCTGCAAGAAGGTGACCAAGGCCGACGCCGTGGTGGCCCACATGGGTTCTCTCGAAACGAGCAACGAGCGCGACATCAACAAGATGCTCGTGAGCCAAGTGCTGCCCACGTGCCAGCTGCAGATGGGCATGACCGAGCTTGCCCCGGGCAGCGTCTGGAACACCATGCCCGCCCACGTGCACAGCCGCCGCATGGAGGCCTACTTCTACTTCGAGGTGCCAGAGGAGCAGGCCGTGTGCCACTTCATGGGCGAGATAGACGAGACACGCCACATCTGGATGCAGAACGACCAGGCCGTGCTCTCGCCCGAGTGGAGCATACACAGCGCCGCCGCCACACACAACTACACCTTCATCTGGGGCATGGGCGGCGAGAACCTCGACTACGGCGACCAGGACTTCTACAAGATAACCGACCTGAAGTAAGCGGCACAGTACAGACACATTTTTATAGATAGCAAGCAAATGGATTCAATACTTAGCAAGTTCTCCCTCGAGGGCAAGGTGGCCCTCGTCACGGGAGCGGCCTACGGCATAGGCTTCGCCATAGCCGAGGCATACGCAAACGCCGGCGCGAAGATAGCATTCAACTGCCGCAGCCAGAAGCACATGGACCAGGCCCTGGCCGACTACAAGGCCAAGGGCATCGACGCCAAGGGCTACATCTGCGACGTGACGAACGAGGAGGAGGTGAAGGCCATGGTGGCCGACATCGAGAAAGAGCTGGGAGTGATAGACATCCTGGTGAACAACGCCGGAATAATCAAGCGCATACCCATGACAGAGATGTCGGTCGAGGAGTTCCGCCAGGTCGTTGACATCGACCTCAACGCGCCGTTCATCGTGTCGAAGGCAGTAATACCGGGCATGATAAAGAAAGGCCACGGCAAGATAATCAACGTGTGCTCGATGATGAGCGAGCTGGGCCGCGAGACCGTGTCGGCCTACGCAGCCGCCAAGGGCGGGCTGAAGATGCTCACGCGCAACATCTGCTCCGAGTTCGGCGAGCACAACATACAGTGCAACGGCATCGGCCCGGGCTACATAGCCACACCGCAGACAGCGCCGCTGCGCGAACGCCAGGCCGACGGCAGCCGCCACCCGTTCGACAGCTTCATCGTCTCGAAGACACCCGCCGCACGCTGGGGAACGCCCGAGGACCTCATGGGCCCGGCCATATTCCTGGCATCCGACGCATCCGACTTCGTAAACGGACACATCCTCTACGTCGACGGCGGAATACTGGCCTACATCGGCAAGCAGCCCTGACACAGCCAGCCAGGCCCAACGGGCAGAAACATATCGGGCAGGCTCTCGCAAGAGGGCCTGCCCGACGTTATTTCCTGAGTGACGAAGGTCAGTTGAGAGCGTCGGCCAGCTCAGAACCAGCCTTGAACTTAACCTGCTTCTTTGCGGCTATCTGTATCTTCTCCTTGGTGGCGGGGTTGATGCCTTCGCGTGCCGGACGCTCGGCAACGCTGAATGTGCCGAAGCCAACGAGGGCAACCTTGTCACCGGCAACGAGGGCGTCTCTCACGGCATCAATGGCAGCATCGACAGCCTTCTTGCAAGCGGCTTTGCTCAGGCCAGAGCCTTCGGCGATCTTCTCGATTAATTCTGTCTTGTTCATAAACTTGTTTTTAATTGAATAATATGGTTGTAAATTTGGAAAAGTCTGATTTGCCCAGACAAATATAGGGCAAACTATTCAGAAAACAAACAAAAAATAAAAAAAAGTGAGTTTTTTGCTGAAAAATACCTCGAAACGCCCGTGCACAGTGCGTTTTGACGGATATTTTTAGTAATTTTGCCTGCCGACAACGCACATATCAACCATCAAACGACAGCATAACAGGAATATGTTCAATACACCCACAATCACAAAGAACCTGCTTATAATCAACGCGCTGGCATTCCTTGCCACGCTCGTATATCCGGCACTGAACGACATCGGCGGCCTGCACTTCTTCATGGCGAGCGACTTCAACGTGCTGCAGCTCGTAAGCTACATGTTCCTGCACGCCAGCTGGACACACATACTCTTCAACATGTTCGCCCTGTGGATGTTCGGCAGGGTGATGGAAAGCGTGTGGGGAGGCAGGAAGTTCCTCTTCTATTACATCTCGTGCGGCATCGGCGCAGGCATCATGCAGGAGATAGCGCAGTTCATACAGTTCTACCCGCTCATCAGCAGCGACGCTCCGATGCTGGTGGTCAACGGCATGCCGTTCCCCCACGGGCAGCTCCCGGAGTACCTCAACCTGTTCACCACCGTCGGCGCGTCGGGCGCGATATACGCCATACTGCTGGCCTTCGGCATGACGTTCCCCAACGAGCGCATATTCATCTTCCCGCTGCCGCTGCCCATCAAGGCCAAGTGGTTCGTGCTGTTCTACGCGGCCATCGAGCTGTTCTCGGCCATCGGCTCGTCGGCCGACGGCGTGGCGCACATGGCCCACCTGGGCGGAATGCTCTTCGGCTTCCTGATGATACGCTACTGGCAGCGCCACCCCGGCGATGGCTACAGCCGCAACAACGGGGCACAGTTCTTCGACAACCTTAAGAGCACGTTCGACCGCTACCGCAGCAAGTACGGGAAGCCCGGCGAACAGGCAGGCGGCGGCCAGGCCCGCCACGAGACCGACTGGGAGTACAACGCCCGCAAGAAAGCAAACCAGGACGAGATAGACCGCATACTCGACAAGATACGCAAGAGCGGCTATGACAGCCTCACCAAGGAGGAGAAGGAAAAGCTCTTCGAGAGCAGCAACAACGATTAGCGGCGCGCTATGTTCAGGCAGCTGAAGGCTTTTACCATCAAGGCCGTGGCCGGAGCGAACGTAGCCACAGGCATTGCCATGTTGCTTGTGGGATTCTCCGACCGCGTGCATCCCGCGGCCCATCCCTACGTGGCCACGGTGGGGCTTGTGTTCCCACTGTTCCTCGCCCTCAACATGGCGTTCCTTGTATTCTGGCTGGTGTTCAAGTGGCGCATGGCCGTGATATCCGTGGCGGCATACGCGGCGGCGTTCGTGCCGATACGCACCTACATGCCGATAAACCCCGGCAGCGACATCCCCGACGGCGCGCTCAAGGTGCTGTCGTACAACGTGAGGAACTATGGCGGAGCGTCGGCCGGCCAACACAAGCCATACGACGATATCGTGGAATACCTTGGGCGCAGCGGGGCCGACATAGTCTGCCTGCAAGAGGATGTCGACAAATGGGGCGTGGCACACCCACGCCTTGACAGCATGTTCCGGCACACCGACACCGTGTATGTGGGCGACGACGGCAGGCGAGGCAACGCCCTCGGCATATACACACGCTTCCCAATACTGCGCAAGGAGCGCATACGCTATGCCTCGGCAGGCAACGGCAGCGTGGCATACTACCTCAAGGTGGGGGGCGACACGGTGCTGGTGGTCAACAACCACTTTGAGAGCAACCACCTCGAGCCCGCCGAGCGCGAACGCTACAAGGACATGCTCAAGGGCGAGATGAGCCAGGACACGGCGCGCGCGGAGTCGAAGAAGCTCATCAAGAAGCTCGGCGACGCAGCCAGGATGCGCTCCGCGCAGGTAGACTCGGTGTGCGCTTACCTCCGCAGGCACAGCCATTACCCCACCATACTTTGCGGCGACTTTAACGACACGCCCATATCATACGCCCACCACGCCGTGGCCGAGCTTCTCACTGACTGCTACGTGGCCACCGGGCGCGGCATCGGTTTGTCGTATAATCAGAAAGGATTCTACGTAAGGATTGACAACATCATGTGCTCCGACGACTTCAAACCGCTTGGCTGCAAGGTGGATAGCAAAATCACCGCTTCAGACCACTATCCAATTTATTGTTGGCTTAAAATGAAGTAAATGGCGTGAAAAAAGGCGATAAATTTTCAACAATGTAAAAAAAATGCTATATTTGCAAGCTAAAAATGGCATTACCTGGAAACAATAATTAAAAATAACATAACAACGAAATGCAAAACAAAGGAATTGTAAAGTTTATCACACTCCTGCTCGTGCTCGTGTGCATATTCTACCTCTCCTTCTCGTTCGTCACCAGCCACTATGAAAACAAGGCTGCTGCCATGGGCGAAGAGGCAGGGCAAGAATACCTTGACTCGATCATGAACGAGAAAGTGTACCTCGGCATCTACTCGCTGAAGCAGTGCCGCGAGATGGAGATCGGCCTTGGACTCGACCTCAAGGGCGGTATGAACGTAGTGCTCGAAGTGTCGGTGCCCGACGTCATTGCCGTGCTGGCCGACCACAAGACCGACCCAGCCTTCACCAAGTCGATGGCTGAGGCCCGCCAGGAGGAAGAGACAAGCCAGGACGACTTCATCTCCCTCTTCGTGAAGAGCTTCCACAAGAACGCCCCGGGCCGCCGCCTGGCCGAAATCTTCGCCACGCAGCAGATGAAGGGCAAGGTGAGCACCCAGAGCACCGACGCCGAGGTGGAGCGCGCGCTGCGCGCCGAGGTGCAGTCGGCCGTTGACAACTCGTTCAACGTGGTGCGCAACCGTATCGACAAGTTCGGCGTCGTGCAGCCAAACATCCAGAAGATGGAGGGCCAGACGGGCCGCATCATGGTCGAGATGCCGGGCATCAAGGAGCCCGAGCGCGTGCGCAAGCTCCTCCAGGGAAGCGCCAACCTCGAGTTCTGGGAGACATACAACAGCCAGGAAGTATTGCCTGCGCTGATGCAGCTCAACCAGCGTTACGCAGCCCTCGACACCACGGCAGCAGCCACCGCCCCCGCCGACACGACAAAGGCTGAGGCTGCCCCGGCCGACACAGCAAAGGCATCACTCGCCGCCGCGCTCGCCTCAAAGGGGACAGCCCAGAAAGCCGACGCCAAGGGAGCATCGGCCGAGGCTGAGCAGCTGCGCAGGCAGAACCCGCTCCTCGCCGTGTTCCAGCCCGTGCAGGGCCAGAGCCTCAGCGTGGTGGGCTATGCCTCTGCCCGCGACACCGCCGAGGTGAACAAGATTATCTACTCTGACATCGCACGCCAGGTGCTGCCCGCCGACCTGAAGCTGCTCTGGAGCGCAAAGGCCGTAGAGTTCGACAAGACCGCAACCATCTTCGAGCTCCACGCCATCAAGGTCACCGAGCCGTCGGGCCGCGCCCCGCTTGAGGGCAACGTCATCACCTCTGCCCGCGACAGCTACACCCAGATGGGCCAGCCCTGCGTTACCATGCAGATGAACAGCGACGGCGCACGCCGCTGGGCACAGCTCACCAAGGCCAACATAGGCCGCGCCATAGCCATCGTGCTCGACGGCACCGTATACAGCGCCCCGCGCGTGAACAGCGAAATCTCAGGCGGCAACTCCGAGATAACCGGAAACTTCACCATCGAGGAGACCAAGGACCTTGCCAACACGCTCAACTCCGGAAAGATGCCCGCACCGACCCGCATCGTGCAGGAAGAGGTGGTAGGCCCGTCGCTCGGAATGGAGTCAATCGAGCAAGGCTTCGTGTCGTTCGTCATCGCCTTCATCGTGCTCATGGCATACCTCATTGTGCTCTACAACTTCATACCGGGCATGGTGGCCAACATGGCCTTGCTGTTCAACCTCTTCTTCACGCTCGGCATCATGACCTCGTTCCAGTCGGTGCTCACCATGCCGGGCATAGCCGGTCTGCTCCTCTCGCTGGGAATGGCCGTAGACGCCAACGTGCTCATACATGAGCGCGCCAAGGAGGAGCTGGCCAACGGCATCGGCGTGAAGGAGGCCATCAACCGAGGCTACACCAACGCCTTCTCGGCCATCTTCGACTCCAACCTCACTTCGATCATTACCGGCGTAATCCTCTTCGTGTTCGGCACAGGCCCCATCCGCGGCTTCGCCACCACGTTCATCATCGGCTTGTGCTGCTCGTTCTTCACAGCCGTATACATGACCCGCATGGTGTACGACCACCAGCTCAAGCGCGACAAGTGGCTCAACCTTACCTTCACCACAGCCATATCGCGCAACATGCTGCAGAACACCAAGATCAACTTCATGGGCAAGTACAAGGCTTCGTTCGCCACATGGGCCATAATCTCGATAGTGTTCATCGGCAGCTTCGCCGTGCGCGGCTTCAGCGAGGGCATCGACTTCACCGGCGGCCGCAACTACGTGCTGCAGTTCGAGCAGCCCGTTGAGCCTGAGAGCGTGCGCGAGGTGCTCCAGGGAGCCTTCGGCGAGGCCACGTGCAGCGCCATAGCCCTCGGCACCGACAAGCACACCATCCGCGTGACCACCAACTACAAGATAGAGTCAAACAACCCCGACGTGGACAACGAGATTGAGAACATTCTCTACCAGAAGCTCCACGCCGCAGGGCTCGTCACGCAGAAGGACGTCAACGCCTTCAAGAACCCCGACGTGCGCGCGGGCGGCTCCATCATCAGCAGCTCGAAGGTAGGCCCGGCCGTAGCCAAGGACATCACCTACGGCGCCATCGTCAGCGTGGTGATAGCCATCATCGCCATCTTCCTCTACATCCTGTTGCGCTTCCGCAACGTGGCCTTCTCGCTCGGCTCAACGGTGGCACTGGCCCTCGACACGCTCTTCGTGCTCGGCGTCTACTCGCTGCTCTGGGGCGTGCTGCCCATGTCGATGGAGATTGACCAGACTTTCATCGGAGCCATCTTGACCGTCATCGGTTACTCCATCAACGACAAGGTGGTGGTATTCGACCGAATACGCGAGAACATGCACCTGTACACCAAGCGCAACCTCTGGGCATTGTTCAACGACTCGCTCAACCAGACGCTGGCCCGTACCATCAACACCGGCTCGGCCACGCTGCTCGTGCTGCTCATAATCATCTTCTTCGGAGGTGAGAGCATCCGCAGCTTCTCGCTGGCTATGATCCTCGGCATCGTGTTCGGTACGTTCTCGTCAATCTTCATCGCAGCCCCCGTGGCCTACTTCACCATGGGCAAGAAGCTGCGCAACGCCAACGCCCCCGTGGCCGAGGCTAAGGCTTGACGGAAAAAAAAGTGAATAACTAATACGATTCATATATAACTGTGGCGTCCGCTCTATGTGAATAGGGTGGACGTTTTTTTTGCATACCATCCCAATAACCACCGGCACCGGCAGCATTCCGTGGCGCCGGCAGCCGGCTGGCTTGCCGCCATGACGAAAGCACAGCTGGCAACCCAGGGAGAAAGCCGGCTGACAGCACCACTTACCCCGAGTGAAGCCCCGTGCAAGGCTAAGGCTAATCAGCCTGAAGCCATGCTCCTTGTTCCTACACACGACTTGCAATGCCGCCAAACAGCACGCTGTGGACTCCAACATGGCCTGTTTCAAGGGCCGAAACGCGCCGTCTCGTACTGCGAAACGGCACGTTTCGCAATACGCTGAATGCCAGGTCGTTAGCAAAGGCCGCGATTCATTTGCGCCGATGGCATAAAAATGGATGCCGGCAATTTGCCAAACACCTTGGTTTACATCGTCCTGTCACGCCCTCCCCTGTTGCTTAAGGCGATTGCAAACAGCCCGAAGCAACAAGGGAACACGCAGGGCCGGGGATAAGGATTTTCGTGAGTCAGGCAAAATATCATACCATTTGGGATGATAAAAGGCGTGTCCGCCATTCCGCCATGGCCATGGCGGAATGGCGGACACGCCATACACACACTGTAAACACACGCCACGCGGCGAATTGCGGGCCGCGGGGGCCACAGCCGCAGCCGCAGAAACGTCATACGGCTAAAGCCAGGCCACAATCAGTAAACGTAAACGCGGTAGTCCTTCAGCCCGGCGGGCGCGCCCTGCTCGGCGCGTGGCAAGTATTCCACCGCCGTGACGGTCTGCTCGGAGCCGAGGTCTATCACTATCACGTGCGGATATTTCGCCCGGCGGTCGGTCTGCCAGTAGGTTGACTCCTGCAGGTCGAACACCTTGTCGGCCATGTAGTTGCCGCCGGAGACGTCCTCGCTGTCGGCGTACTTCACCGTCCACGGCTCGCGGCTTAGCCGCTTGCCCGCAGCGTCGAGCACGTAAAGTTCGGCTATGGCGGCCAGCTGCTTGCCATCGTGGGCATTGAGGCCCTCTATGGCCACGTAGCGGCCCTTCTTAGGCGAAGCGAGCTTCACCGTCTGCCAGCCGTTGCCGGGCGCAAACGAGCCTTCGGCGGCCAGCGGCAGCGACTTGGTGTCGAGCGTCTCGCCGGGCTTGCGGTGGGTGGCGGGGCGTGTTACGTTGAGCTTGTTAATCTCCGGCTCGGCCTGGCCGAAGCACACCGGGGTGGCCTTCGGGCCTACGATGTCGAGCACTATCACCTCGTTCTTGCCCTTCTTGAGCCAGCAGCCCGGCACGTAGAGCGTCTGCTGCGGGCCGATGCTCCAGTAGCGGCCTATGGCGTGGCCGTTCACGTAGACCAGCCCCTTGCCGAAAGCCTCCATGTTAAGGAACGTGTCGCCGGTCTTCTTGAGCGTGAACCAGCCGCGGTAGTAGCCCCGGCGGCCTTCGGGATGGGACATCACCTCCACGTCCTTGCTGATAGTGTTGTCCACGGCGGCGCGAGCGGCGGCGTAGGTGTCGGGTATGCGCTCGCAGGCCCAGTCCTTCAGGTTCCACGTAACCTCGTCGCCGTCAATCTCGGCCTTCAGCGTCACGGGGCCGGTGATGCCCTTCGGGTCGTTGATGGCGCGGCCGAAGTTGATGCGCCCCATGCCCTCCACGAGCACGGCGAGCGTCTGCCCACGCTTCACTGGCGGCAGGGTGAGCGAACGTTGGCGCTGCACGCGGTCTATCGTCCCGACGTACTTACGGTCGATGAACACCTGGGCGTAGTCGTGCGCCTCGTCGATGGTGAGCACGCTCTTGGTCGTTATCTCGGGCAGGATGGTGCTGTAGTTCACCACGCCCCACCCCATGTCCATCTGCTCGAAGGTGAGCGGCTCGCGGCTCGCGATGGTGGTGTCGGCGGCGGTCATCAGCGGCTCGAAGTCGGCCAGCTCAAACTGCGGCACCGTGATTATGTCGGCGGCGGGCTTCGGCACGGCGGGCAGCTTCTTGTCGCTGTACTTCTGCATCACCTCGCGCAGCTTGTAGTATTTCTCCGTTGCCAGGCCATACTCGTTTATCGGCGCGTCGTAGTCGTAGGATGTCACGTCGGGCTGGAAGCCGGGCGAGTTTGCGCCGGCCCAGTGGCCGAACGACGTTCCGCCGTGAGTCATGTAGAGCGAGAATGAGATTCCCTTGGAGAGCATCTCGTCGATGCCCCTCACCATGCGCTCCGCCGGGCGGGTCTCGTGGCGCGCCCCCCACTTGTCAAACCACCCGCTCCAATACTCGGAGCACATGAGCGGCGACTCGGGGCGAAGCTCGCGGAGCTTCTTGAACTGGTCGTCGATGTTGGCGCCGGTGCCGAAGTTCATCGTCCACACAAGGTCGTCAAGGCCGTTCTTGGTGAAGTTGCTGGCCCAGTCGCACTGAAACAGGGCCACGTCGCCGAAGCCAGCGGCACGCACGGAGTCGCGTATGGCCGACACGTAAGCCTTGTCCTGGCCGTAAGAACCGTACTCGTTCTCCACCTGCACCATTATTATTGGGCCCCCGTTCTGTATCGTCAGCGGCGCGAGCTGCTCGCCAACCTTGTGCATGAAGCGGCCCACGCACTCCATGAAGTATGGGTCTTGCTCGCGCAGGCGTATGTCTTTCTTCTTCAGCAGCCACCACGGCAGGCCGCCCATCTCCCACTCTGCGCACACGTAAGGGCCGGGGCGCACTATGACGTACATCCCGTTCTTCTGCGCCAGGCGGCAGAACTCGGCTATGTCGTTCTGCCCGGTGAAGTCGAATTCGCCCTCGCGCTGCTCGTGGATGTTCCAGAACACGTACATGCAGATGGTGTTCATGCCCAGCGCACGGCACATCTTGATGCGGTGCTCCCAGTATGGGCGGGGTATGCGCGGGTAATGCAGCTCGGCTGCCTTCACCACGAAAGGCTCTCCGTTGAGCAGGAATGTCTTGTCGCCGGCAGCGAACGTGCCGCCCTTGGCCGCGCCGGCAACGGCCGGCACAACCGACAGCAGCGCGGCCAGGGCCATCGCTGCAAGTTCTCTTTGTAGTTTCATTATGATTTTGTTTATAGGTTCGTCGTCACGAAAGGCAGCACCGGCAGGCGCAATCAATGGGGAATGGACTGCCGGGCGCAGCTTATCTGTCTGCAAAGATACCGCAAACGAGAGGAAAGAGAACTTGTTCTCAATTTCCCGAGTGCAGCTTATCTTATGCAAAGATAAGAATATTATTCGGTTACAGGAAGGAAAAGGCCCGCGAAAATGGGCAAAGGCATAACGGCAACTGCACAAAAAAAGCGGAAGGTCTCGCCTGCTCACGCAGGCCACCCTCCGCAAAACCTGGTTTGAAATTGAGAAAATGACGTGTATAACAAAGCCACGCCAGTAAAAAATCACCAGAGCATGGGCCGACGCACGGCCCGAACATTACTCGCCGGCAACGTCGCCCTCGCCGTCAGACGGCACATCGGCTTCACCGTCACCGCCTGCCACGCCTTTCTTTGCGGGCGACAATACGTACTCTATGGGCGAGAATGTCTTGACTGTATCGCCGTCAAAGATTACGGTCTCGGCACTTGCCGTGAAAGTGAAAGTGCTGTCAGAACCTGAATACAAACCGGAAGCGTCGGCAGCGAAGCCTACCTTGACGCTATGCTCCTGCCCGGCGGCAGTGACAGTGAACTGCAACGAGTCGGCAACCATGGGCATTACAATGTTGGTGCCTATGACACTGCCATCATATCCGGCAGCGAACGGAACACTGCCAACGGAAGACAACGCCTCGGAAAGGTCGGCCGAAGGCACAACCGCAGCCACTATGCCGTCAACGGGGAAGTCGGCTATCTTGACTGAGTCGGCATTGACGCTAACTGTCACTGTAGTGTCAGCGTCGCCGGCCTTGATGGTGGCACCGGCATACTCACCCCTTACGGCTGTCACTGAGAGAGGATTGCCATTGTATCCGTTATTATCATCGTCATCACAGGCAACAAACGCAAAGCTGAACAGGCAGCACGCCATTGCGATAAACACACCAGAAACTTTCTTTTCGTACATTTTCATACTTCTTTTTAATCAGTTTGTTTGTTAATTCTGTTTGTGAGTACTCAACCATAACAACCGGGAAATGGGAAATACTTGCGCAGGCGACGTTGTATTTAACATTGTTTTGCCTTTATGAATACCCAGGCAAACCGCAGGGAAAATAACATCGAATGAGAAAAACAGGGATGGACAGCACGCAAAAGGCTGCCACCAGGGACTCAAGACAAAAAGTCAGCGGCCCGTCCAAGCCGCTGACTTTTTGCAATCTGGATGCAATTATCTTTTGCCGGTCCTGCATATATCATGCTTTCCGCGAGGTATACGACTCCGCGCAAGCAAGCTCGCAGCTGCCTTGGGTGCAACGCCCCGGCCTGCGCGTGTTCGTGGACGGCAGGGAGGCCAAAGACCTCGCCCCCTGCTGGCCGGAGTGATGAGGAACCAAGAATCAAGAGCTCAAGAACAAAGGAAGCATGCAGCCGTGGCTGAACCTGCCACGGCTGCGTGCTTCCTTGTTTTGCTCCATGCCACGTGAAGCCCGTTGCTTCGAGGCCCGCTCACCACTTGCCGTCGGCCAGTCCGTTGATGTATTTCTCTATGTTGGTGTAGCCGTCGCCGGTGCCGTCGAGCGCATTGTCGGCAGGGTCGTCTGGGTCCAGGCCGTGGGCGCGCTCCCAGTCGTCGGGCATCCCGTCGCCGTCGGTGTCGGTGCGCGGCTGCCCTTGGTAGCTCGGCAGGCCGCCCATCTGCGCTGGGTCGGTGATGATGCCCTGGCGGTAAGAGTCGGCCTTGAGCCGGCGGTGGCGGAAGTGGCCCGTGCTGTCCTGCGACTCGGGTGCCAGCCCCCACATGTCGCCCTGCGCCCCGGCGGGGATGCCGTCGGGAACGTATGCCACGCCCGTGCGCACCTCCTCGACCACGATGCTGTCTATGCGGTCGCGCCGCGGGCGCGTGGCGCCGGCGTTGGCCAGCACATACGCATACGCTTCGGTGGCCTCCATCACCCTGACCTCAGGCATGGGGAAAGGCTCGCGGGCGCGCACCAGGGCCATGAGCGAGTCGGCTGCGCCGCCTTCCACCTGCACCCCTCCGTCCCAGTTGTCGGCCGTTACGCGGCTGTTGCCCTCAACCACGTTGCCAGCGGCGTACACCCGCCCGTGGCACGCCTGCCCTCCGGGCAGCGCAGAGGCGTCGGCCCGCAGTATGCGGCAGGCCACCGAGCCGCTGCGCGGCGTGGCCGGCCCGGGCTTGTAGTAGTTGTTCACCATGTTGTACATGGCCCGGTAGTCGCCGCCGTCGGCAGTGCGGTGGCGCCAGTTGTACACCACGTTGTTCACGAAGTTGAACACGCCGTTCCATCCTATGCTCGGGTTGCGCCCCGTGTTGCAAGCCCAGAGGTTGCGCACGAAGGTGCAGTTCTCGCCCCCGAGGGTGCTGCCGAAGGCGTGGTTCCACGTGTCGAGGGCCTTGGCCGATATGCAGTCCTGCACGGTCACGTTGACCGTGGGCAGCTTCTCGCGCTTCTCGCCCCTGAGCGGCCACGTGTGGCGGTAGATGGAGAGGTTCTCGTCGAGCCCCCACTGGCACGAGCAGTGGTCGATGATGATGTTGCCCACGGGATTGCCCCCGAGCGCGTCGTCGCGCCGCAGCAGCGAGGTGGAGCCCCGGCGGAAGCGCATGTGGCGGATGATGACGTCGTGCGTGTCGATGAGGAACGACTCGCCCGCCACGCACACGCCGTCGCCCGGGGCCGTCTGCCCGGCTATGGTGATGTAAGGGGCGCGCACGCTGATGGGCGAGGCGAGACGTATCACGCCGCTGACGTTGAACACCACTATGCGTGCGCCGCCCTGTTCGCAGGCCCATCGCAGCGAGCCGGGGCCGCTGTCGGCCAGGGTCGTGACGGTGAGCACGCGGCCTCCGCGCCCGCCGGGGGTGTACATTCCGCCGCCCTCCGCCCCGGGGAAGGCCGGTATGCCGGCCTGCGGCAGGTCGTATGGGCGCGAGGCCCACGGCACGTATGGGCGGCCCTGCCGGGCCTCGGCCATCACCGTTGGCAGGGCCACGCGCCATGCCGAGTCGGAGCGCGCCTGCCAGGCCGCCTCCAGCGAGTCGGCCTTAAGCTGCGCCTCGGGCGTGAGCTGCGGGTATTGCGCGCACAATGGAGTCGCGGCGAGGGCCAAGGCCGCCACCGCAAGCATCTTTTCCAAGTTGTGTTTCATTTCAGCATTGTTTTTAGTTAGTATCGTTTTTTATGCTTTTGCGAGCCTTCGCCAAGGCTGTTTTTCCGTGTTCTTAATCCATTGGCAGCCAGGCAGTTGGCAATATGGGCCGTTTTGCGTTCCCAAACGGGCCGTTACGGCGTGCCGGACGGCCTGTTCCGCAGCGCAGAACGATGCCTCCTGCCCTGCCGGGGGCGCGGCTGCATACAGCCATTGCCTCCATGCGGCTGCTCACTGCCCGGCTTCGGCGAGCAGCAAACCTATCTCGCGGCTGGTTATCGACTCGCGTTCTCCCTTGTCGTAGATGGTGAGCAGGGTGACCGTGCCGCTCGCCTCGTCCACCTACACGGTGTAGGTTATCACGCGCGCGCCGCCGCTCTTGCCCTTGCCTTTGTCGCTTATGGCCATGCGCACCTTGCGGACGCCGCCCCCGAGGTCGGCACCCGTATATGGGTTTTCACTGAGCTGGGCCGCAAGGGCATCGACATCACTTTCAAGCGAACGGTATTTCTTGCTGAGCTTCTTATACGCTTTCTTGAAGCTCGTGGTGAGTTTAACGATGTAGCTCATGCTTGAAATCCTCCCATGTGCTTAGTTCCAGCTTGCCCTCCTTTACCAACTTCAACTCCCTGAACGCCTCCCTGAGGTCGTCCATAACCTCTTTCTTCTCGGCTGGGGTCAGTTCCTGGCTCTCGGCCTTGCCCGTGCGCTTCACCTTCCTTACGAAGGTGAGCACCTTGCGCAGCGCGTCCTCGTTGTCGAAGAGCGACGCCACTTCCTTTATGACGCTCTGTTGCAGACTGATTGTGCTCATGATTCTTCTTCCTTTCTATATTGTTTCTCCCGGTTGCAAAGATAGGCATTAATTTCCATACGGACAAGAAACGGCGGCCTTTTCAGCCTGCCAGGAACAGTGCCGGCGGCAAAAGGCAGCGGCGTATCGGGTTAAACTGCGTTAAAGCCATTGCAACAAGGCATTTTATCATTACCTTTACACCACGCAAAGCAGCTGCTGCGCCAACGCGGCAGCCACAGACCTAAAACTTCAGCACCATGGCAACAAGACTTGCCTACACCCTGCTCGCGCTGATGGCCTGCTGCCACTGCGCTGCCCAACTGACCATCGAGGAGTGTTACGCCAAGGCGCGCGACAACTACCCGGAGGTGAAACAATACGGGCTCATAGCCAAGACGGAGGCATACAACATCAGCAACGCGGCCAAGGGCTACCTGCCGCAGCTCGCACTGTCGGCCCAGGCCACCTACCAGAGCGACGTCACCAAGCTGCCATTCGACGAGGGCCTGCTCGCCCCGCTGGGCATCGACATCCCCACGCTGGGCAAAGACCAGTACAAAGTGACGCTCGACATGAGCCAGGCCATCTGGGACGGGGGCGGCATCAAGGCCAGGAAGAAAGCCATACGCGCCGGGGCCGAGGCCGAGCGGCGCCAGGCCGACGTGAGCCTCTACTCGCTCCGCGCCCGCGTCAACCAGCTCTTCTTCGGCATACTGCTCATAGAGGCGCAGATAGAGCAAAGCCAACTGCTGCAGGGCGAACTGCAACGCAACTGCAACCGCGTAAAGGCATACATCGACGGAGGCGTGGCCAACGCCGCAGACCTCGACGCACTAAGCGTGGAACTGCTGCGGGCGCGGCAGGACGAGGCGCAGCTCATCCACTCGCGGCGCGCCTACGCCGCCATGCTCAGCCAGCTCACAGGCATCACCCTGGCCGACAGCACGCGCCTGGAGCGCCCCGAAGCCACGCCGACAGAGGCCACAGCGGCCATCAACCGCCCCGAACTGGCACTCTACGACGCGCAGATAGGCAGCCTGAAAGCCGAGGACGCAGGCATCACGGCCACCATCATGCCGCGCCTGAGCCTCTTCGCCAGCGGCGGATACGGCAGGCCAGGGCTCGACATGCTGGAGGACAAGGCGCGCCTTTTCGGCATCGCAGGGCTGCGGCTGCAGTGGAACATAGGCAGCCTCTACACACGGCGCGACAGCCGCAGGCGCGTGGAGGCCGACATGGAGCGGGTGGAGAACAGCCGCAACACGTTCATCTTCAACACACAGATGGAGGCCACCGGGCAGCGCGAGGCCATAAGCCGCCTCGAAAGCCAGCTTGAGTACGACGACGAAATAATCCGCCTCAGGCGCAACGTGCGCCTGGCCTCTGAAGCGAAAATGGCCGGGGGGACCATCAGCGGCACCGACCTGGCGCGCGACATCGACGCCGAGCAGCAGGCCATCAAGGACAAGCTGCTGCACGAGACCGAACTGCTCAAAGCAATCTACGACCTGAAATACGTCACCAACAACTAACCATCAAGCCACATGAAACCATCAACCATACTTACACTCTGCCTCGCCGCCGTGGCCACGGCCTGCGGAGGGGGCGACGGCGGCCATGACGCCTCGGGGGTGTTCGAGGCGACCGAGGTCACCGTGTCGGCCCGCGGAACGGGCGAGATAGTGCGCCTCGACGCGGAAGAAGGCACCACCGTGAAGGCCGGGCAGGCCGTAGGACAGATTGACACCGTGCAACTGAGCCTCAAGAAAGCCGAGCTCCAGGCCACGCTGCGGGCCACGGGGAGCCGACGCTACGACGTGGCAAGGCAGGTGGCGGCACTGAGGCAGCAGATAGCAACGCAGAGACGCGAGCGCCGGCGCTACGAGAAGCTTGTGGAAAGCAACGCGGCCAACCGCAAGCAGCTCGACGACATAGACGCCGCCATAGCCACGCTCAACAGGCAGCTTGACGCGCAGCAAGAGACGCTGACGCAAGGAAACCACAGCGTGAGCGCACAGGTGGAAGCGCTGCAGGCGCAGCTCGCACAGGTGGAAGACCGCATCGGCAAGTGCGCCATCGTAAGCCCGGTAAGCGGCACCGTGCTCGCCAAGTACGCCGAGAGGGGCGAGCTGGCCGCCGAGGGGCGCAGCCTGCTGCTCGTGGGCGACCTGCAGAGGATGCACCTCAGGGCATACGTCGACGCACCACAGCTCACCCGGCTCAAGATAGGGCAGCAAGTGGAGGTGTACGCCGACGACGGCGAGGACGGCAGGCGGAAGTACCGGGGAACCGTGGAGTGGATTTCGGACAAGGCGGAGTTCACCCCCAAGACCATACAGACGCGCGACGAGCGGGCCAACCTTGTCTACGCCGTAAAGGTGGCGGTGAGGAACGACGGCTTCATAAAGCGCGGCATGTACGGCGAAATGAAGGTAACCGAGAATTGATGGCATCACGACAGGGAAGCAGGAGGTGAAAACCATGAACCACGGCACGGCTGTATCGGCCGAGGATTTGGCCAAGAGCTACGGCAAGGTGGAGGCCCTCAGGGGCGTGAGCCTGGCCGTGGAGCGGGGCGAGCTGTACGGCATAATAGGCCCCGACGGCGCGGGCAAGACCACGCTGCTGCGCATACTGGCCACGCTGCTGCTGCCCGACAGGGGGCGGGCAAGACTCTGCGGGCTCGACGTGGTGGCCGGCTACCGCGGCATACGCCGCCTGATAGGCTACATGCCCGGGCGGTTCGCGCTATACCAAGACCTCACCGTGGAGGAGAACCTGGAGTTCTTCGCCACCGTGTTCGGCACGACCATCGGCGAGAACCGCCACCTCGTGGACGACATTTACCGCCAGATAGAGCCGTTCCGCAGCCGACCGGCGGGCAAGCTCTCGGGCGGCATGAAGCAGAAGCTGGCCCTGTGCTGCGCGCTGATACACAAGCCCGAGGTGCTGCTGCTCGACGAGCCGACCACCGGCGTGGACCCCGTGTCGCGCAAGGAGTTCTGGGCCATGCTGCTGAAACTGCGCCGCGAGGGCATCACCGTACTCGTGTCGACACCCTACATGGACGAGGCCACGCTCTGCGACCGCATAGCGCTCATGCAGCAGGGCCGCTTCCTCGGCGTGGACACGCCACGGGGCATCACTGACCGCTACCCCACCGCCCTCTACGCCGTGCGCTCCGGCAGCATGCACCGCCTGCGCCACGACCTCGGCCGCTGCCCCTGCGTGGCCTCGGCCTTCTCGTTCGGCGAGGCATACCACGTCACCCTGCACCCCGGAGCCGACCCCGGCGAGCTGCCGGGCCAACTCTCCCGCCTGGGCCACGGCGGCGTGAGCGTAAGCAGGATTGAGCCTTCCGTGGAGGACTACTTCATGCTGCTGGCCGGAGAAAACAACCATTCCACATGACAGAGACAGTAATACAGGCTGACCGACTGACCAAGCGCTTCGGCACGTTCACCGCCGTCGACCACATAACGTTCGACGTAGGGCGGGGCGAGATATTCGGCTTCCTCGGCGCAAACGGCGCGGGCAAGACCACGGCCATGCGCATGCTGTGCGGGCTGAGCCGCCCCACGGAGGGCCGGGCCAGCGTGGCGGGCTTCGACGTGGCGGCGCAGCCGGAGCAGGTGAAGCGGCGCATAGGCTACATGAGCCAGCGGTTCTCGCTCTACGACGACCTGAAAGTGTGGGAGAACCTGCGCCTCTTCGGAGGCATATACGGCTTGCACGGCGGCGAGCTCAAGCGCAAGGCCGACGAGATGCTGGCGCGCCTGGGCTTCGCCTCCGAGCGGGGCAGCTACGTAAGGTCGCTGCCGCTGGGGTGGAAACAGAAGCTGGCCTTCTCCGTGGCCGTGCTCCACGAGCCTGGCGTGGTGTTCCTCGACGAGCCTACCGGAGGCGTGGACCCGGCCACACGCCGGCGCTTCTGGGAGCTGATATACGACGCAGCCGACCGAGGCATAACCGTGTTCGTCACCACGCACTACATGGACGAGGCCGAATACTGCGACCGCGTGAGCATCATGGTCGACGGGCGCATAGAGGCGCTCGGCTCGCCCACCGAGCTGAAAGCGCGCTACGGGGCCGGCACGATGGACGGAGTGTTCCAGCAACTGGCCCGCCGGGCCACGCGCAACGACGGCTGACGGCAAGCCCAAGCCAAAGGCCCGCGCGCGAGACAGGCCGTCCGGGGCAGCGAAACAGGCCGTCCGGGGCGACGAAACAGGCCGTCCGGCAGGCCAAAACGGCCCACTTCCGCAAACAGCTGGCCACCAGGCAGTTACACGACAGGCAAGGAACAGGCGGCAACAACGACAAAACAGTCACTGGGATGAAACAATTCCGTTCGTTCGTAAGGAAGGAATTCCTGCAGATTTTCCGCGACAGGCGCACGCTGCTCATACTGCTCGTGATGCCGCTCATGCTAGTGCTGATGCTCGGCTACGCCATAAAGACCGAGCTGAACAACGCCCGCATGGCCGTGCTCGACCCCTCGAAGGACGCCGCGACGGCGGGCATAAAGGAGCGGTTCCGCGCCAGCCGCTACTTCACCGTGGTGGAGGATACCGAGAGCCGCGCGCGCATCGACGAGCTGTTCCGCCGGGGCTACATCAGCCTCGCGCTCGTCTTCGCCCCCCACTTTGCCGAAAGCCTGCGGCAGCCGGGGCGCGAGGCCGCCGTGCAGCTCATAGCCGACGGCACCGACCCCAACCAGGCCGCACTGCTGACGGGCTACGCCCAGGGCGTGATGGCAGCCGGGGGCAGCGCCGCCGAGGCCCTGCCCGTGGAGACGCGGATGCTCTACAACCCGCAGCAGCAAAGCTCGTACAACTTCGTGCCGGGCGTGATGGGCATCGTGCTGATGCTCATCTGCGCCATGATGACCTCGGTGGCCATAGTGCGCGAGAAGGAAACCGGCACCATGGAGGTGCTGCTGGCCTCGCCGCTCAGGCCCATGCAGATCATAATATCGAAGATAGCGCCCTACTTCACGCTCTCGGTGGTCAACATAGCCACGGTGCTGCTGCTGGCCACGCAGGTGATGGGCGTGCCGCTGAGGGGCAGCATCTGGTGGCTGGCAGTGGTGTCGGTGCTGTTCATCGTGGTGGCCCTGGCCCTGGGCCTGCTCATATCCACGCTCGTAAGCAGGCAGATGGAGGCCCTGCTCGCCTCGGGCATAGGGCTGATGATGCCCACGCTGGTGTTCTCGGGGCTGATATTCCCCCTCGAAAGCATGCCTGCCGCCCTCAGGTGGATATCAGAGCTCATACCCGCACGGTGGTACATATCGGCCGTGCGCAAGATAATGATAGAGGGCGCAGGCCCGGAGTGCTTCGCAAAGGAGCTGGCCGTCATAGCCCTCATGGCAGCGGTGCTCATGGCCGCCGCACTGAAAAAATTCAAGGTGAGGCTCTGACGGCACGCCCACGAGGCGGCAGCCGCAGGGCCTGCGAGGAAGTAACGACCACACAAACAGCAAGCAATGCTTAGATACCTGCTCGAAAAGGAGTTCAAACTGATACTGCGCAACAAGTTCCTGTCGAAGTTGCTGGTAGCCTTCCCGCTCATGATGATAGTGGTGTTCCCCTACGTCACGAGCCAGGAAGTGACCGGCGTGAAAGTCTGCATAGTAGACCACGACCGCTCGCAGGCATCGGCGCGCCTTGCAGGCAAGGTGGCTGCGTCGCGCTGCTTCGCCCTCGCCGCCGCCAAGCCCACATACAGGCAGGCCCTGCAGAGCGTGGAACGGGGCGACGCCGACATAGTGATGGAAATACCGCATGGCTTCGCCCGCGACGCCGCCAAGGGCCTGCAGCCGCGCGTGATGGTGGCCGCCAACACTGTAAACGGCGTGCGCGGCGCGCTCGGGGCGCAGTACCTGGGCAGCATAGTGGGCGCGCTCGCCGCCGAGGCGCGCGCCTCGGCAGGCCTGCCGCCGCCCGCCGGAGCACAGGCGGGGGCAAGCCTGCTCTACCGCTACAACCCCGCGCTCGAGTACAAGGTGTTCATGGTGCCTGGACTGATAGCCGTCCTCATCACGCTGCTGTGCTGCGCGCTCACCGCCCTCAACATAGTCGGCGAGAAAGAAGCCGGCACCATTGAGCAGATAAACGTCTCGCCGGTGCCCCGCAGGCTCTTCATACTGGCCAAGCTCATGCCCAACTGGGCCATAGGGCTGGTGGCCCTGGCCTTCGGCATGACCTTCGCCTGGGCCGTGCACGGCATAACGCCCGCCGCCGGGGTGGCCACGGTGCTGCTCCCCTCGGCCATCTTCATACTCGCGGCATCGGCCATGGGCATGGTGATATCAAACTACTCGGAGACCATGCAGCAGGCAATGTTCGTCATGTTCTTCTTCATCATCATCATGATGCTGACCTGCGGGCTGTTCACCCCGGTGGAGAGCATGCCCCGGTGGGCGCAGGCCGTCACGGCCGCAAACCCCATGACATACTTCACGAAGGCCATGCGCATGGCCTACCTCAAGGGCAGCTCGCCCGCCGACATGGCCCCGTGCCTGGCCGCGCTGACCGCCTTCGCCGCCGCGCTGAACGCCTGGGCCGTGGCCAGCTACAGGAAAAGCTGCTGAAAACGGGCCATGCGCCATGCCGGGAGGGAAGAAATGCGCCCGCCGCCCTTTGCCGTTAGCCGGAAAATGGTTACTTTTGCGGCGGCAAAGACAAACAGAACGGACCATGAACGTAAAGATAGAGGAATCCTGGCGCAGGCACATAGGCGCCGAGTTCGACAAGCAGTACTTCGCCGACCTGGCCGAGTTCGTGCGCAGCGAGTACACCCACAGCACGTGCTACCCGCCGGCACGGCTCATATTCAACGCCTTCAACCTGTGCCCTTTCGACCGCGTGAAGGTGGTGATAATAGGCCAGGACCCATACCACGAGCCTGGCCAGGCCCACGGGCTGAGCTTCTCGGTGGGCCCGGGAGTGGCGCTGCCACCCTCGCTCGTGAACATATTCAAGGAGATAGAGCTTGACCTAGGCACGCCGATGCCGCCGAACGGCGACCTCACACGGTGGGCCGAGCAGGGCGTGCTGCTGCTCAACGCCACGCTGACCGTGCGCGCCCACCAGGCCGCAAGCCACCAAAGGCGGGGCTGGGAAGAATTCACCGACGCGGCCATACGAGCCCTCAACGCCGACCGCGAGCACCTCGTGTTCATACTGTGGGGCGGCTACGCCCGCTCAAAGGCGGCGCTCATAGACCCCTCACGCCACCTCATACTGCAGTCAGTCCACCCGTCGCCACTCTCGGCCAACCGCGGCGGATGGTTCGGGAACCACCATTTCTCGCGCGCCAACGCCTACCTCGCCGAGCACGGTGAGCAACCTATAAGGTGGTAAGGAGGCTACGCCGTTCGCCGCAACCAGCAAATCACCTTGCCACAGTTTTGCCATACGGCCAAAAAACCGTAACTTTGCCGACCGTAACAACAATGACCATGATGACGGAAATGCCACCCATAATACAAGTGGGCGACGTGCTGATGTCGCCCGACATATTCACGGAGTGCTTCTGCTGCGACCTCGACGCCTGCCACGGGGCGTGCTGCGTGGAGGGCGACGCGGGAGCGCCGGTGACTACCGGCGAGATTGCGGCCATCGAGGATTCGCTCGACACCGTGTGGGGCAGCCTGGCGGCCGGGGCGCAGGCCGTGATAGACCGCCAGGGCGTGGCCACCACCGACCCCGAGGGGGAACTGGTGACGAGCATCGTGGGCGGGCGCGACTGCGTGTTCACGCTCCACGAGGACGGCTGCTGCCTCTGCGCGCTTGAGCGGGCCTGCCGCGAGGGGCGCACGCGGTTCATGAAACCCATGAGCTGCGCGCTCTACCCGCTGCGCGAGAAGGCTTTCGCCGGGGGGCTGACGGGGCTGAACTACAACCGGTGGGACATCTGCCGACCGGCCGTGGAGAAGGGGCGGCGGCTCGGCCTGCCGCTCTACAGGTTCCTGGAAGGGCCGCTGACGCGGCGCTTCGGCACACGCTGGTATGCCGAACTGCTCTCCGTGGCCGGCGAGCTGCGCCGCCAAGGCTTGCTGCCCGCGACGCAAGACGGCGGCACGGCTGACGGGGCAGGGCCGCAGGCACACTGACAAACAACTTTACAAAGCGGCGCAGGCTAAGCGTCAAGGCGCGCCAAGGCTTGCAAAACGGCCTGAACGGCACGCCAGAACAGGCCGCACGGCAACGCAAGAAGCCCCGTTTCGCCAAGCGAAACGGGGCTTCTTGCAACTTGCTGCTAACCAAGGCTTTGCGCGGAACGATGCGCTTCTTGAAATATTCTTACACAAAAACCTCCGACGAATCATTGCTGCCTGACTGCAGCAGCCGCCAAGCAGGCCGTCACAATGCCAGCAGATGGCCTCGGGCGGGCGTTTTCACGGCAAAAAACGCGATTTTGGCCGATTCCAACGGGAAAACGGCTGCAAAGCCGCGGCGCACAGACAAGACGCTTCCGTGACATGACGAAGTTACAAAAAGTTCGCAAACGCGTTGCAGCAAAGCCCGGCGGAACGGGCGATTTTCACCAATCATCGCCGAATAAAGGCGATTTCATCGGCAACAGGCGCACTGTGACAAACCGGCGGGGCCACGCCAGCCCGAGCAAGGCCGCGGCTGCCACGCCAAGCCGGCACGCAGGCTTACCTCACACGCGCGGCACTACACCCCCAGGCGGGCAAGCACCTTGCGCTCAGCAGCGTATGTGAAGCGGCTCAAAAGCGTATTGAACACGAACGTGAGCAAGAAATACACCGCAAACCTGGCCGCAGCTGAACTTACGCTGCCTATCCACAAGTGCGTGATGCGGAAAACGGCGTAAGCGCTGAATATCTGCCATAGGTAGATGTTGTAGCCGCGCTCGTTCCATGCACGGAGCAGCGGCGGGTAAGGCAGGCTTACGCGGGAGAATACCAGCGCAAGCATGCAAACCCAGGCCGTGCCGAATACCAGGAAATATATGTCGGCCGGGAACTTATGGCCCTGCATCGGCATGGCCACGCCATCTACGAACCACCACACGGTAAGCGCTGTGCAGACGGCCCCGACGGCCAAGAGGGCTTCCTTCTTGATGTTGCGGTAATACAAGTAGCCCGCAATGAAGAAGAAATTATATACGGGAAGGTTCTTAATCTCGTTCTCAAGGAACGGCAGCCTGACCGGCGTGAGCAAGCCCACGACGGCGGCATTGGCTGCCAGCCAGGCCCATCCGGGCACACGCCGCAGCAGCCTCGCCTGGAGGGGGAACGAGCACGTGACCGCAAGGTAGCAGGAGATGAACCACGGGTAACCGTAATTCGGTATCTTGTCGCAACAGCAGGTGAGGGCGGTGCGCACCACGTCGGCCAGGCCGAACTGGCGGATGTCGATGTGGTGCTCCACCGTGGGAGGCACGAAGAAAGTCATGAAGGCCAGCCACAGATACAGCGCCGGCAGGAATACATAGAACGGCAGCAGCACGCGGCGCACCCTTGAGGCCACAAGGCGCTTCAGCCGCGGGACGCCACGGCCCAGCGACTGCGCCGCCCCGGCTATGACGAAGATGCACGGCATCTCGAAGAGCAGGGCCGAACGCGCCAGCTCGCCGCCGGCATCATACCAATAGAGCACGTGGACCACACACACGATGTGAATCATGGCCAGGGCGCGGAGTGCGTCGAGCTGCCGGTCGCGCTGCGGGGGGAGTTGCGCCGTGGGCTCCATGGCTCAGCGTATTACTTCGACAGTGTCGCCATGCACGAACCACACCCTCTCGTAGCCAAGCCTCACGGCGCGGTCGGCAAGGCTGTCAACCATCCAGCGGTCTTCTACGACGATGCCCGTGTCCAGGCATTCCTCAGGCCACTTGTAGCCGGTGGCGGCAAAGGCGGCGTTGCCCCAGGCGTAGGCATCGGCCGGGATGACGCAGAACGACGAGTAACGGCGCACGTGGTCGCGCATGGATATGCTGTAAACACGCTTCACGGGCTTGCCCGTCTTCTCTATAGCCTGGCGGCCCATGCGCTGCCCCATGAGGCCCGACTCGTAGGACTTTTGCCAATGGTGCCAGTCAACAAACGCGCATGAAGCCACAAACATGGCGAAAAGCACGCCGAGGCGGCGGTAGTCACCGTACTTGTCGGTGAGGTGTGCCACGATGAGGGCCGACATGGCAAGGCCCGAATATGCGTGCATGGTCGTGAAGAGCGTGAGCAGGTGGGGCAACGCAGCAAGGCACATGCAGCACGCAAGGGCAAGGAACGGCCGCCCGAGCAGCAGCCTGCGCCCCCGTATGAACAATGTGAGTATGAAAGGCATGGGCAGGGCCAGCGTGAGGGCCAGCACCCACAGGTTGCGGCTGGGCGGATGGACAAGGCAGACGTAGTCGAGCGGAATCCATGTCATCCCGATGAACGTGCCGATATCCGACAGCTTGCTGGACAAGGTGCTCTCAAAGTAGTCGTCGAGCACGTCGACATGGCTGTTGGTAAGGGCCAGCCTTACACAGAAATAGGCAGCCGAGGCGGCCAGGCCGTACAGGAGGTCGCGGCGCAGGCGGCCGGAGCCGGCCCTGCCAAAGCCGTAAGCAAGCAGCGGGGGGATGAAGAAGAACATGATACCGTTCTCCTTCGACAAGGTGGCCACGCAGACGCAGGCCAACCACGCTGCCCGGTTGCGGCGTCCGCAACCGCCAAGGTAAGCCTTGAGGCCGAGCAAGCCCCAGAACTGCGAGTATGCCTGGTTCAGCGCGTCGATGCCAAGCACCGTGCCAAGGGCGGCCGGGGAGATGAAGAAAAACACTGTCGCGACGTTGCGCGCAGTGGCGTTGAAGCCAAGCATCGAGGCCAGCCTGTACACGAGCACGGTGCTGCCCAGGTGGGCCGCGTACACGAACACATGGTTGAGGGCGGGGAAAAGCCTGTAGTCAAGGCCGAGTAGCGAGCCGAAGAGAGCGTCGAACGGGCGCCAGTAGCTTGCGTTGGGCAGCAGGCGGTACGTGAACAGCTCGCCGAAATAAGGCACAGTGTAATACGTCCAATCGTCAAACGTAGGCAGGAGCAGCGAGATTGCATACAGCAGGAAGGGCGAAAGGAGCGATATGGGCACCAGGGGGTTGATGCGCTCCATCCAGCTGCGGTCGTCGTGGCGTTTCATATCAGCGGTCAGCGTTTCAGTTAACTATTGCCAACTTGCACACGGTTCCCTTGCTCCCGTCGCTCTTGGCGGTGACAATGTTGTACACGCCCGAGGCGACGCGCTTGCCCTGGCGGTCGCGCCCGTCCCATGTGAAGGTGCCTCCGCTGCTCCTCCCCTCGGCCACGAGGTAGCCTGTAGCCGTGGTCACTTTCACGTCGGCGTCGAAAGTAAGGCCCACCACGGTTATCAGCCCTGTATAGCCAGGCTCCACGGGGTTGGGGTAAGCGTACACATTGCCCTTTTCCATCTCCGTGGCTGGCTCGGTCGCGTCACTCATATAGGAGCAGAGGCCATTGTCAGTGCCAAAGAACACCTCGCCGGTAGTGCCGTCTATGGCGATGTCCATGACGTTGTCGGACAGCAAAGGGCTGTTCTCTGCGGTGAAATGGCATACCTGCTCGGTGTTGTCCGCGCTTATCAGGTACACGCCGTTTCCCGCTGTGCCGAACCATTTCCGGTTGGCCCCGTCAACCGCCACAGCTGTAATCCCAATGCCGCTCAGCAGGTAGTCGGCCAGGTTGGAGCCGTCGTTGCGCGGCACCTTGAACTGGTTGAACACGGCGCCAGGCGCCCCCTGGGCCGCATCACTGGCAGAAATGTAGAACGGGCCTATGTTCGAACCGAACCAGATGTTGCCTTCGCGGTCTTCGGCAACATCGCTTAAGTAATTGAAGGTGAGGCTCACGCCGTCCTGATTGGTGAATCCCGAGCTGTAAGCGAGCAGGGCGTCGGCTGACGGCTGGTAGCGCATGACGGCCGGCTTGCGGTAGTAATTGTTGGCAAACCACATCAGGCCACGGCTGTCGAACATCATCCCTGACATTCCCTCCATAGAGCGCCCATAGCCTTCGACCATGAGCTGGCTGTCATGGTGGTCCACCCACTCGCCTGACCGGGTAAGCTCCAGCAGCGATGTCGAGGGGCTTATGCTGTTGGCGAGCCACAGGTTGCCCGACGAGTCGAACCTGACAGCCGACACGATGACGTAGTTGCGGTTGCCCTGGCTCACGGTGGCAGCCTCCTTGAGAGGGCTGTTGCCTATCGAATACTCCTTGACGAACCTGCCGCTGCGGTATTCGTAAAGCCCCGTCTGGCCGCCTGCGAAGACGTGCTCCGGGTCGTCCGGGTCGACATCGCACGCCATCAGGTTGACGAACCTGTGGCCTATCTCTCCCTCGATGTCGTTCTCATACACCGTCCAGTCGCCGTCATGGAGCACCTGGAGGCAGGCTTTGTTCTCCAGTTCGCTCATTCCGTTGGCCGTGTAAAGCCTGCCGTTCTTGAACATGACGAACCCCATGTAGTTGTAGTCGGGCCCTCCCGGGTCGAGTGTCTCCACGAGTTCGTGGTATTTCTCGTATGCAGAGTTGTCCTCGTCGAACAATCCCGGCGGGATATCGGCCGCCTCCGACCAGTTGCCGCGGTCGAGCAGGTTTGACGAAAGGCTCCCGGCCAGCACATCGCCGCCGGCAGCCTGCACATACACACTGCCTCCGCTGACGGCGACGCGGTTCACCTGCAGGCCCAGGTTGTAGGTCTCGCTGATCACGGCGTTCGCCATGTCGACCCTTACCACCCCGAAGTTTGTCGCGAGGTAGGCGTCGTTGCCGCTCACGGTGATGCTGTTCACGGTTTTGTCCTCGGTCATCGACTTGGAGTAAAGGTCGGGGATGTTTGTGACTGTGCCGTCAGTGGCGACGAGGTCGATGTTGCTGTTGCTGTATACGGCTATGAGGCGGCGCGCCGCATTGCACCACTCAATGTTGGTCATGTAGGTGTCGCTCAGCCCGTTCACCTTGTCGTAGGTGGTTATCGACTGGTCTGCCATGTTGTACTGGTACAGCCCGTTGGAGGCAAGCACGAACAGGTGGCTGCCGGCCTCGCGTATCTGCTGCACGTCGTGGTATGCCATGTAGGCTCTCCACGAGCCTACGGCTGCCCGCGCCGTTGCCGCCGCCAGTGCCAAGGCCATCATTAGCATGGCAGCCGCATTCTTTGCAACGCCTGTACTTACCATACGCATTTATGCAACACTTTTTTCCCGTCCATGATGTACACCTCGCCATCCTTCAGGTCGTTTTCCCCTACAGGCCTGCCCTGCAGGTCGTAGATGCGCGAGGGGGCGCTTTGCTGTTCGGCCTCAACCTTGCCGACCGGCGTTGTGTATGCGCCGAAGTATCCGTCGACTGCGGCGAGCCTGCCGTCTATCCAGTTCTCGATGTACGCCCGCTCCGCCGCAAAGTCCAGCTCCACGCCATTTACTCCTCCCCAGCGCTCTTCCTCACGCTGTGACGCGCCGTTTTCCTCGAAGTAGTCAAAGTAGTTTCTGAACCTGGCCTTGAGCGAGTCGGCTGAGAATACGTCCTTGCGCAGTTCGAAATACCTTTCCGCCATGGATTCCATGTAGCCTTCCTGCCCGGCCAGGCGGTCAAGCAGCCTGTGGCTGCCATTGAAGATGTCAGGCGCGAGTGTGCTCCCGTCGTAGTTCCTGCCCCATGTTGCGTCGAGGTCCCACGGGGCTATCCCGAGCCTGCTGTCAGCCGTCTTGTCGTATAGGTAGGCGAAGGTGTTCTTGCCGTGGTTGTCAATCGCGAGCAGGAGGCGTATGAAAATGAAATAATCAGTCCATACGGGCAGGTCGTAAAGCAGGGCTGCGCGCCCGGCGAATTCTGCGTCAGTAGCCTCCAAGGCGAACTTCACCGCGTCGTGGAGCGGCTCCCAGTCGGTTGTCCCCTCGTCCTCCACCTCGGGGTACTGCGACTCCCATCCCATCCATGTCGGCATCGAGTTGTCGAAGTCGGTGTAGGAGTAGAAGTTTGTGCCGTCCCATGAATCGGCCTTGTAGAGCAGCCCTCGCACCCCGTCCTTGTATTTCTTGAGTTTCAGCTGCTTGCGGTCTATCTTCTCGGTGAGGCAGTATATGCCGTGGTACGAGCCGTTGAGGTATAGCTCCACGAAGTGCCCGTGTGTCCCGTTGGCCGATTCCGGCTCGTACTCGCTCTTGATGTAGGTCGGCGAGGAGAAGTCGTTCCACAGGTCGAACGACACCCTGTTGCGCATCCTGGCCTTGTCGGCGGCCATGGCGTCGAGTATCCAGCTGTTGTCCTCGCGCATCCCGAGCAGCGATGCGTCGAGGTCGTCGCCGTTGCCGTCGAGCAGTTTCACTGCGAAAGCCTTCTTGTCGTATTGCTTAGCGGTGTGTCCGCGCCACTTAGCCTCCACGTTGTACGATGCCGTCGCCCCGCCTGCGTCCGTCAGCGACATCGTTCCCTGAGAGTATTCGTCGCCGAAATCGCCGTTGAGCCTCACCACGGGCATCTGCGCCATGGCGCACGCCGCGAGCATGGCGAGCGTTGCCAGGAGCCCCGTTCTTCTTGCTTCCATAACCTATATCATTGAAGTTTCTCTGTCAATCCTTGTCTCCTTGCCCGCCGAGCAGGTAGTCGGCCAGCTTCTTTACGGCGCGGGCGCGGTGGCTGATGGCGTTCTTCACCTCCATGCCCAGCTCGGCGAAGGTCTGCCCGTAGCCGTCGGGGCGGAACACCGGGTCGTAGCCGAAGCCCTCGGAGCCTGAGCGCGTGCGCGTTATCTCGCCCTCTACCACGCCCTCGAACGTCGAGAGGCGCGGAGCGGCGTCTCCGTCCGTCTTTTCCAATAACGCGATGACGGTGCGGAATCGTGCGCGGCGATTGTTATTTTCTCCTAATTCGGCCAGCAGCTTGGCCATGTTGGCCTCGCTGTCGTGGCCTTGGCCGCCGGCGTAGCGCGCGCTGTAGACGCCGGGTGCGCCGCCGAGCGCGTCGACCTCGAGGCCGGTGTCGTCGGCGAAGACGCCAATCCCATAGTTGTCGTATACGTACCGCGCCTTCTGCAGGGCGTTCTCCTCGAGCGTGGAGCCGGTCTCGGGGATGTCGGCGTGGCAGCCAATGTCGGCCAGCGACAGCACCTCGATGCTGCCGCCGAGCATCTGGCGTATCTCGGCGAGCTTGTGCTCATTGTTCGTTGCGAATGCTATTCTCATCAAATAAATCCTTTTCTGCGTTCATTTTCTTTGGGTCTGCCTTCACCTTTATGGGGTCGAAGCCCTCGCCGTACACCCCGATGACGGAGCTTTGGCTCACGAAGGCACGCGGGTCTATCATCTTTATGAGGCGGAAGATGGTGAGGCTCTCGCGCTTCTTGGCCAGCAGGCAGATCACCTTTATCTCCTTGCCGCTGTACCAGCCGTGGCCGTCGAGCAGCGTCATGCTGTGGTCGGTCTTGCGGCTGATGGCGCGGGCTATCTCCTCGTAGTGGCGCGAGAAGATGAGGAACTGCACCGACTGCCGCTGCACGCTCATCACGTAGTCGAGCATGAGGCACTCTATGACCATGGTGCAGAGGCCGAAGACCACCATCTGGCAGCGGTGGAACACGCTGCCGAACGACGGTATGAACAGGCTGCTGCCTATGATGCACAGGTCTACCATGATGAGCACCCTGCCGAGCGATATGTCGCGGTACTTGTTGACCGAGGCCGCCACGATGTCGGTGCCGCCCGTGCTGCCGTTGTTGAGGAACACTATGGCCAGGGCCGTGCCGGTGAGCATGCAGCCTATGACGAGCGACATGAAGTCGTTGCCCTCGCCCATGAGCTTGTAGAACGAGCCGTCGGGCTGCATCACGGCCTCCTGCGCCACTTCGAGCAGGAACGTGAGCGCGAACGTGGCGTAGATGGTCTTCATCAGGAAGCGCCAGCCAAGTATCTTCAGCGCGGCCACTATGAGCACGGCGTTGATCAGGAAGAATGTGTACTGCACGGGGAAGTGGGTGGCGTAGAACACGATGGCCCCGATGCCGGCGATGCCTCCCGTCACAATCTTGTATGGCAGGAGGAACACCGTGAAGCCAAACGTATAGAGCATTAGCCCGAAGGTTATGAACACGTAGTCCTTCACCTCGTTGAGCAGCATCTTGCCGTCTATTGTCATTGTAGGGTTGTGTATTTGTTAAGGGGTTGATGTACCGCTTGCCCTGCGGTGCCTGCCGGGCGGAGCCATGCCGCCGGGCGTGGCTGCCGGCCTGCACCGAGGGGAATGTAAAGATGTTTCGCCCGGCGGGCCTGCTGCCGCAACAGCCTGTGCGACAGGCCGTTGCAACAGGGGCCGGATTGCGCTGCGAAACGGGCTGGAACAGCCTGCCGAACGGCCCGCCTTGACCGCCCAGACGGCCTGTCCTGAGCGCCTGGTTGCGGCGCGCCGGCGCGGGGCCGGGCCGCCGTAAGATTTTTTCGCGGCTGCGGCGGTGTCACTTCACCACCACGTTGACTATCTTCTTGGGCACGATGATGACCTTCACCACCTGCTTGCCGCCCATGTACTTCTGCGAACGCTCGTCGGCGAGCACTGCCTCCTGTATCGTGGCGTTGTCGGCGTCGGCCGCGAACTGCATCTGGAAGCGGGCCTTGCCGTTGAACGACACGGTGAGCTGCACGGTGTTCTCCACCAGGTACTGCTCGTCCCACTCCGGCCAGCGGGCGTCGCACACGCTGCCCTCGCCGCCAATGGCCTGCCACAGCTCCTCGGCTATGTGGGGGGCGAACGGGGCCATGAGCACCACGAGGTCGGCGAGCAACTCACGGTTGTGGCACTTCAGCTGCCCAAGCTCGTTGACGCATATCATGAACGCCGAGATGCTGGTGTTGTAGCTGAACTGCTCTATGTCCTGCGTCACCTTCTTTATGAGCTTGTGCACGGCCTTCAGCTCGTCGGCCGAGGGCTCGCGGTCGTCAACAATGAGCTTGTCGTCGCGGCCGTAGAACAGCGCCCAGAACTTCTTCAGGAAGCGGTGGCAGCCGTCTATGCCGTTGGTGTCCCACGGCTTGCTCTGCTCCACGGGGCCGAGGAACATCTCGTAGAGGCGCAGGGTGTCCGCACCGTACTTCTCAACGATCATGTCGGGGTTCACGACATTGTACATCGACTTCGACATTTTCTCTATGGCCCAGCCGCAAACGTACTTGCCGCCTTCGAGCAAGAACTCTGCTTCCTTGTACTCGGGGCGCCAGTTGCGGAACGCCTCGATGTCGAGCACGTCGCCGTGCACTATGTTCACGTCGACGTGGAGCGGCGTCGTGTCGTACTGGTCCTTCAGCCCGAGGGAGACGAACGTGTTCGTGTCCTTTATGCGGTAGACGAAGTTGCTGCGCCCCTGTATCATTCCTTGGTTGACAAGCTTCTTGAACGGTTCCTCGACGGCTGACACCCCGAGGTCGTGCAGGAACTTGTTCCAGAAGCGGGAGTATATCAAATGGCCCGTGGCGTGCTCCGTGCCGCCCACGTAGAGGTCCACCTCGCGCCAGTAGCCGTCGGCCTCCGGGCTTACGAGGGCAGTGTCGTTGTGCGGGTCCATGTACCTTAAATAATATGCGCTCGACCCGGCGAAGCCCGGCATGGTGTTCAGCTCGAGCGGGAACACGGCCTTGTTGTCAATGCGCGAGTTGTCGGTCACGCAGTTGGCCTCGGTGTTCCAGGCCCAGCGCGTGGCGTGGCCCAGCGGCGGCTCGCCTGTCTCCGTGGGCAGGAACTTGTCCACCTCGGGCAGCTCCAGCGGCAGGCAGCTCTCCGGAATCATGTACGGCATGCCGTCTTTGTAGTAAACCGGGAACGGCTCTCCCCAGTAACGCTGGCGCGAGAAGATGGCGTCGCGCAGGCGGTAGTTCACCTTCACGCGGCCAAGGCCCTGCTCCTCCACGTACTTCTTGGTCTTGGCTATGGCCTCCTTCACGGTAAGCCCGTTCAGAACCAGGCCCGACGCGCTCTCCGTTCCGGCCTTGGGCGAGTTGCACACTATGCCCTCCTTGGCGTCGAAGCTCTGCTCGCTCACGTCGCAGCCCTCTATCAGCGGGCGTATCTCCAGGCCGAAGTGCTTGGCGAAGGCGTAGTCGCGCGAGTCGTGGGCAGGCACGGCCATGATGGCGCCCGTGCCGTAACCGGCCAAAACATAGTCGCTTATCCAGATTGGCACCTCCTCGCCCGTCATCGGGTTGATGGCGTAAGAGCCGGAGAACACACCGCTCACGCTGCGGTCGGCGATGCGCTCGCGCTCGGTGCGCTTCTTTGTCCGCTCAAGGTAAGCGTCCACCTCGGCCTGCTGCCCAGGCGTTGTCACCTTCTGCACCAGCTCGCTCTCTGGCGCGAGCACCATGAAGGTGACGCCGAACATCGTGTCGGCGCGGGTGGTGAAGATGGTGAACTCATCACCGCTTCCCTTTATTTGGAATCGCACCTCCGCCCCTTCCGAGCGGCCAATCCAGTTGCGCTGGGTCTCCTTCAGCGAGTCGGTCCAGTCTATCGTGTCCAGTCCGTCGAGCAGGCGCTGGGCGTATGCCGACACGCGCAGGCACCACTGGCGCATCTTCTTCTGCACCACGGGATAGCCTCCGCGCTCCGACACACCGTCCACCACCTCGTCGTTGGCCAGCACCGTGCCCAGTTGCGGGCACCAGTTCACCATCGTCTCGCCCAGGTAGGCTATGCGGTAGTTCATCAGCACCTCCTGTTTGCGGCGCTCGTCCATGGCCTGCCACTCGGCAGCGGTAAACGAAAGCTCCTCCGAGCAGGCCGCGCTCACGCCCTCGGTGCCGCCATTTTCAAACGCGGCCACAAGCTCCTCTATGGGCCGTGCCTTCTGCTGCGCGTTGTCGTAGTAGCTCTCGAACATCTTCTGGAAGGCCCACTGGGTCCAGTGGTAGTACTTGGGGTCGCACGTGCGCACCTCGCGCTCCCAGTCGAACGAGAAGCCAATCTTGTCCAACTGCTCGCGGTAGTGGTTGATGTTCGCCTCGGTGGTGATGGCCGGGTGCTGCCCGGTCTGTATGGCGTACTGCTCGGCGGGCAGTCCGTAAGCGTCGTAGCCCATGGGGTTGAGCACGTTGTAGCCCCTCAACCGCTTGTAGCGGGCGTATATGTCGCTGGCGATGTAGCCCAGCGGGTGGCCCACATGAAGCCCCGCCCCCGAGGGATAGGGGAACATGTTGAGCACGTAGAACTTCTCTTTCTGCTTGTCCTCGGCCACGCGGTAGGTATGTTGCTCCACCCACCTGCGCTGCCATTTCTTCTCGATTTCCCTAAAGTTGTATTCCATTGCTTTGTGTAATTGTCATTGATTGTGGAATTATCGGATGTGCATAATTCCCTGCAAAGATAGCACAATTAGCGCAAACGGCAAAACAAACGCCCGAAAAAGGCTCACGCCAAGCCCCGACGGCGCCCGCAGGAGCTGCCGCGTGAAGCAGGCTGAACATCACGGCCACGCCTCTGTCACGAGCAAAGGCCGCCGGGCCAGGACACAAAGCCGCGCTCACATCGGCATCCACAGACCTCAGCGACCCATGGGCTGTGATTCCAGGATTTAACACTTCATTTTCTGGCGAAAGAGATGTCACGAAACGGCACCTGCCGATGAAATGGGTGAAAAACGAGGATTCTCCGCGCGAAACGCGCCATTTCGGAAGCCCAAACGGCCCGTTTCATACAGCAATATGTGACGTTTTACAGCGCAAAACTGACGATTCCTGAAAGCTGGAACGGCCGTTTACGTGGCGTTTCCGGCCGTTTCAGTGCTTCCATTCGCTGCACGCCAAACCACAGCGCCGCCATGAGCACCGCACAATCAGCCACTTACGGAGCGCACCCGTGTTTCGCGAATTTGCGGCCAGATGCATATCATTTTCAAATTCGCGAAATACGGTAGGCCACAAACACGCGGATTTAACAAACGCAACGCTTTTTTAACCCTTCAATGATGCCTATCCTATGCTCTGCCACGCCCGGACAGGCGGCGCGTCAGGCCCGCAGCATGAAGAAACAGCTGCTGGCGAGCACGTCGCGGACTGCCGGCAGGCGGCACAACAGCGTGGGGAGCCGGCGCGGGCGCAGGCCGAACTTGGCCTCGTAATGGGGGTTGACGAGCCACGGCGTCACGTCTTCTACAGCGAAGCCCACGCTCCGCGCAATGGCGGCAAAGGCCGCGATGGTGCAGCGCGTGGAGCGTATGGCCATCAGTTCGGCCACGGTATCCTGCCGCTCGCCGCACGCACAGAGCAGCTGGCGGTAGTACCTGCGGGGCAGGAGGTGGACAAACGGCAGGTGCGAAACAAGGCGGCTGCGGGCTATCTGCTGGTGTCCGCCGAAGGCCATCAGCCACGACGGGAAAGCCACGAACACGCGCCCGCCCGGGCGCAGCAGCCGCCTGGCGCGCTCCATGGCACCGCGCTTGTCGGCCACGTGCTCTATCACGTCGTGCATTATTATAAGGTCGAAGCCATGCTCGCCGTCGCCCCACTCCGTGATGTCGGCACAGACAAACCGCCCCTCGGCCCCAGCCTCGGCGAAGAAAGCCCTTGCCTGCTCCGTGCGCCCGGCGCAGAGGTCTACGCCAGTCACCCTGCAGCCGCGCCGCGCGTAGGGAAGTAGGTTACCGCCCTCGCCGCACCCCAGCTCAAGCACGTCCATGCCCGGGGCTGCGGGCTTCCACCGGTCTATGTATGGCATGATGTGCCGTTGTGTAGTCCGCGCCAGCTCGTAGAAGTAAGCTCGGCGGTCGCTGTGTCTTTTCTGCATCTTACAGTATGTTTGTCGTCATACCATAAGATGGGGGCAACGGCGTTTTACTGCGCGGCGTCAGTCGTTTTTTCTTCCCCCGCTGTCAATACCTCAGCCTTATGCCCACCGGGAGCGACAGCTGCAGCGGCCGCTCGGTCCACAGCGTAGGCGTGGCGGCATGGCCGGCAGGCACGTGCCACGTCACGCCGGGGCTGACGTAAAGCTCCACGTGGGGCCACAGCTCGCAGCCTATGCCCGCCCCTGCCGTGACAGACAGCTGCGCCGGGGGCAGCGCGGGGCGCGACGTGCGTGTGAGCACAGCCTTGTTGTCAACGTTGAATCTCGTGTGCGACGTCGCCCTGAACGGCACGTCGACTGCCAGCCCCGCCGTGGCGTATATCCTCCAGCGGCCTCGCGACAGCACGGTATAGTTTACGGCGAGCGGCACACCGGCGCACCACACCCTCTGGCGGGTGGTGATGTTCGTCGTGTCGGAGCTGCCCGTCTGCATCGTCGCAGCCAGCATCGTCAGGCGGAGGGCTGCCTCTATCTCCCAGTTGCGGCCCAGGCGGCAGGTCAGGCCGATGCCTACGGCAAGCGGCGGGGCGAAGCTACGGCGCGTGGTTATGCGCCCCTCGTTGCCAAGGCTTATCCTTGTCAGCGCGTCCTTCATGAGGGGATCCATGCCGTCGCCCACCTCGTAAGTGAGGTAATGGTTCAGTTCCTCCCACGTCTCTATGCCGCCCCGGGTGCCGGAACCGATTCCGCCGACCGCCCGCAGTGCCTGCGACACTATGCTGCCTGCCGAGAGGCCGCCTGCCGAGACGAGCGAGGGCAGCACCTTGGCGCGCCACGGCGCCGGCCTTTCAGGCAGGGGCGGGAGCGAAGCGGCGGTGGGGATGAAGCCAGAGGGGAGCGGTCTTGCACATAGGGCGGGGGTGCCCGGGCGCGGCAGTGCCACCGCGCAGACAGGCCGCAAAGCCTCCGCCGGGGTGTCACCGCGCGTCGCCGACACTGCAACATTGCCGCCGCCAACGGGCGACGGAGCGCGGAGCGACCCGCCAGATGCACTGCCAGGCGCAGCCTGAGCCGACCCGGCAGCAGGCTTTATGCCTCGGTGCGCCACGGCGGGTTGCCCTGTGCCGGGCATGGCCTTGTCCGCCCGGCGCAGCAACAACAGCCCCGTGGCCGAGAGCACGGCCACCGCCAGCAACACGATGCGCCCCATACGGGCGCTTATCATGCGCCGAAGGGCGAGGCGGGCGCGGCGGAGCTGCGACGAGGAAGACTTGGGGGCGATGCCCAGCATGGCGGCTATCTCTCCGTGCGACAGCCCGTCGAGCACCGCAAGGCGGAACACCCGGCCATAGCCTTCGGGCAGGCTGTCCACCATGGAGAGCAGCTCCTCGATGGCGGGAACGGAGGCCCGGCCCTCCTCGGGCGACCCGGCGGCACCGTCGGCAGCGCCCAGCCTCACCGTGCGCGCGGCCTCGTCGCGGTAGCACAGGGCCAGGTTGGTCATTATGCGGCGCATCCATCCCCAGGCCTTGGAGCTGTCGCGGAGCTGCCCCATGCCGCCCATGATGACGATGAAGCCGTCGTGGAGCACGTCCTCGGCGTCCTCGGCGTCGCCCGTTATGGCTTCGCACACGCGCAGCAACGGCTCGCGGCAAGCCTCGTAAAGCTCGCCGAAAGCGCGGCGGTCGCCCCGCCTGCACCGCTCTATCAGTTCCAGGTCAATTGCCATACAGTCATGCTTGCGCGCCTGCGCAACACTATTAATGTCTGTGAAAGGCCGGAAATACTGCATCGTGAAATGTTAAATCAGCTGGCGTGAGGCCCGGGCGGCAGGCGGATTCATGCCCATGGCCATGCTCACAGGCCGCCTGCGCCGAGCAAAGCCGCCGCAGAAACAACGGGTTTTGCGTTTTTTTATTATCTTTGCAGACAGAGAATGGCCGCCACGGGCTGCGCCCGGCGGATGGCCTGCCAGAAACCAACCATACATAACCGACATGACACACTGCAAGACAAGACTCCTGGCGGCCACGGCCCTCGCGCTCGGGCTGGCCGCGCAGCCCGCCTCTGCGGCACAGGCGGAGGCGCAGGACAGCTGCTACCTCTTCGCTTTCTTCTCGAACAACTCGCCATCGGGCGAGCAGGTACGCTATGCGCTGAGCGACGACGGGCTTAACTACACCTCGCTCAACGGCGGCAGGCCCGTGGTGGCGGCAGACTCGATAGCGCTTAAGCACAGCATACGCGACCCGTACATCTGCCGGGGGCGCGACGGAAAGACTTATTATATGGTGATGACGGACATGCGCTCCGACGAGGGCTGGCAGAGCAACGACGGGCTGGTGCTGATGAAGAGCACCGACCTGCTGCACTGGCAGCACACGGCCATCGACTTCCCGACGCGGTTCCCCCAGCTTGAGGGCTTCGACCGCAAGAACCTGCACGCCGTTTGGGCGCCGCAGGTGATATGGGACGAGGCCGAGGGCAAGTACATGATATACTACTCCATAGGCCGCCACGACTGGGAATACCCCGTGGGAAGCAAGCGGCAGCCCCACTTCAAGCTCTTCTACAGCTACGTGAACGACGACTTCACCGACATCACAGAGCCTAAGCTGCTGTTCGACTTCGGCACGGCGGCCATCGACGGCGACATCATTTACGACGCGAAGAACAAGGAGTACGTGCTCTTCTTCAAGGACGAGGGCCTCCCGACCACCAACAACGGCTTCAAGACGCGGCAGGGCGTGATGCGCGCCACGGCCAAGACGCTGACCGGGCCCTACGCCGTGGAGTACCGCCACCTGCAGAAACCGGGGCAGTACCCGGTGGAGGGTTCGAGCGTGTTCCCCCTGATTGGCAGCGACGAATATATATTAATGTACGACTGCTACGCCCAGGGCTACTACCAGTTCTGCCGCAGCAAGGACCTGAAGGAGTTCACTTACGTGCATGACACGCCCACGCGCGGCACGTTCACCCCGCGCCACGGCTCCGTGATGCACATCTCCGCCGCCGAGCGCGAGAGGCTTGAGGCATGGTCGGAGCTGGCCACAGCCATACACGACCTGGCCATGCGGCCCGCACCCACGCTCACGCTCAGCCAGCTCGACGAGCGCAGCGAACTGCTCGCCCGGGCGCGCCGGGTGCTCGCCACCAGCTCCGACGCCAAGCAAATGCGCAAGGCGGCGGCAAAGGCAAGGAAGTTTGCCGACTGAATGACGGCGAGCACCGACAGTGCTGGCGCACAGAAAAAAAACAAACAGAAGCCCGATGGAATGGGCAAAAAAGCATTGCTGCCGCACAAAACGGCCCGTATCACGACCTGATACGGGCCGTTTCATACGCCAAAACGGGCCGTTCGGCAACGCGAAACGGTCACCTGCGCGCAACAGCCGGCAAGCCAGGCTGTTGCGCGCAAGGCATACACCCGCCACGAAAGACACACAAAAGTTTACAAACAGACCGGCATTTTACGCATTGACTTCGGTTATTTTACGTATTGACTGCCATAACCGGCTTACAATCATCCGTTTTTTGCAGATAACCGCTATCTTTGCAAATGTGCAAAGGAAACTCAACGCAGCCCTCAAGGCGGCAGCCGTGGCACTGGCCTCGACATTGGCGCTGGCCTGCACGGACAGCAACGGAGACCACCGGGTGCTGCTGCCCACGGGCATAGAGCTGAAACCGGGCGACGTGGTGCTGCGCCGCGGCAACGGGATGGCCAGCCGGGCGGTGCTCATGGCCGACGGCGGAGGCGCCTACTCGCACGTGGGCATAGTGGTAGACTCGGCAGGTGTGCTGATGGTGGCGCACGCCGTGCCGGGCGAACCCGACTACGAGGGCGACCCCGACAGGGTGAAGCTGGAGCCGCCGGAAAGGTATTACGACGCGGGAAGGGCCGACCGCGGATGCGTGATGCGATGCGCCGACAGCCTGACGGCACGGCGCGCAGCGGCAAAAGCGCTCGGGGCGTACCGGCGGGGCGCACTCTTCGACCACGACTACGACTGCAGCGACACCGTGAGGCTGTACTGCTGCGAGCTGGTTGAAATGGCTTACGCCGGCGCGGGGATGCCGATAGCCACACTGCCACGCCACAACCTGAGCCTGCCGGGACTGAGGCTGGAGGGCGTGATACTGCCGTCAGACTTCCGCAGCTCGCCTGCGCTGAGGGTGATAGCTGAGTTCTGAGCACGCATAGGAAATGATAATCACCAATAATTGCAAACCTTTAAAAATTGAAGAAGTAATGAAGAAAATCATCGGTTTCATCGCCATCGCAGCCGTTGCGCTCGTGATGGCTGCCTGCAGCGGAGGCAACTCGCCCAGCGACGTGGCCAAGCAGGCCGTGAAGTGCATCCAGGACAAGGACTATGAGGGCTACGTAGACCTCATGGTAATCAACGCCAAGGAAGGCGAAAACGTGGAAGAGCAGAAGAAAGCCGTCGCCGACATGCTGCGCTCAAAGGCCGAGTCGACGCTCGACAAGAAGGGCGGCATAAAGGATTACGAAATCATCTCCGAGACTGTAGCGGAGGACGGTAAGACCGCCAACGTAGAGATGAAAATAGTATACGGCGACGGCGAAGAGAAGAATGACGTCATGAAACTGCGCCTCGACGACGCAGGCGACTGGCGCATCGACGCGGGCAAGTAGCCCCGCACCCGGAAAAGAAAGGCCGCAAAGGCCATGCAGGCTATTCACCAACAAACAAACACGCTTATGAGACAATCATTCAAGACACTGCTGGCATGCCTGGCCATGGCCTCCCTATGCGCCACCAATGCCCACGCACAGCTGGGCAACATACTCAAAAAGCCAAACAGGCGCTTGAAACCGTGACCGGAACCGAGCAGACCACCACCGGCAACGCTGCCGCGGGCGCCGCGACGGTAGCCATACCATCGGGCGGCACAATGCAAAACCCGCTTGCACAGGCGGCAGACATAGAGCTTGTGGGGGCTTATGGCAAAAGCACGTCGGAGAACTACGGCACGGTCTACCTCGTACTGCGCGTGAAGATGAAAGCCAACAAGAGCCGCATAGGCTTCGGGGGAAGCATCAACAGCGAGAAGACCATGGCCGTTGACCAGGACGGCAACTCGTACCTTACAGGCACCATGGGCCAGTATTTCAAAGACGTAACCGAGGGAATAGCCGTCAAGGTGGCCCTCGACGACCAGTACGGCGTGTTCACCGACGTAAAGAAGACTGCCAAGGTGATGCAGGTAATAAAGCTCGGCTGCTACGTGAACGCAGCCAACAGGGGCATGATAACGTTCAAGGACGTGCCTGTGCTCTGGGATGTCGCCCCACAATGACGGCGGCCAGCCCATGGCGGCAGCTCCGCGCTAACGGCAATGGGGCGTTTGACAGGGCTTGATTGTGCAAGAAACGGCGCATCAGGGCTTATTTTCGCCCGTTCCATCGGGCGCAGACTCACCTGGGCAGGAGCCTTCGCCGGCACCGCTCGAGCTGAGGAAGCCTCCCGGCGTCGTGCCGGTATACTTGCGGAAAGCCCTGCGGAAGGTGGAAAGCGAGTTGAACCCGCTCTGCTGGGCGACATAATCCAAGGCGTACTCAGGATGCTCCAGCATCATGGGTACGCTTTTCTTCTCTATCCTTAGGGCGTTCACGTAGTCGTAGAACGTGGTGTTCTTCACTGCGTTGAAGTAATTGCTGAGGTAAGTGCGGTTAGTGCCGAGCCTTGAGGCCAGCTGCAGGAGCGACAGTTTCGGGTCAAGGTAAAGTGCCTCGCCCTCTACTATAGACTCCACGATGCCGGCAAACTGGTAGTAGCGCCTGCCGCCGAAGTCACCGTCATCGGCGTCTGCGCCGCCCGGCTCGGGCCTTACGGGCTGCAGGCCCGAACAATAGTAGAGCGTCATCTGCCAGAAAGCGATGCCCGCAAGGTAAAGGAGCGAGTCGACGGCAGGCTGGCGCACGACGGAGACAACGACCCAGAGCGTCATGTAGACGAAGCCCGCGGCATATATCTTGCGCAGCCACGATATGTCCATGTGGTCGATGTCGGAGTAGTTCTGGTAAAGATAGTGCGTGTAAACCTCGGCCTTGGCGTAGCCGATGCGTATCACCGTGGCCCCGAAAAAGGCGAGGAAGGCCAGGTAGGCGGTGGCCATGGCGTGGCTGGGCAGCGCGACGTATGCGGCCGTGAAGGCCGCAAAGGGCAGCGCGAGCAGCCCCACGCGCCTCCAGGTCACCCATCCCGGCATGGTGAGCTCGAAGAGAAGGCAGGCCAGGGTGATGACACTCCAGCCGTCGGCCATCTGTATTGCATCGAGCATGGTGGCGGTATAGCTGCCCGGGAGCAGCGAGATGAGGTCCTTGGCCGTGGCCAGCGCCCAGTAGGCGAAGATGCCGCCGAGCAGCGTTTCGAGGCGTGTGCGGCTGCGCTTGGCCAGCAGCTGGCTGCCGACGACGGCGAAGTAGGCCGTCGAGGCTCCGTTGACGAATATCGTTAAGCTCAATGATGCCATATCAAATCGGTTTTCTTCACCGCTGCGGCGGCCGTGCGCAGGCCCGGCCCGCCTCACTCAGCCAGCCCTGCCCGGCTGCGATGTGCATGGCGGCGGGCGTTTTGTGTATGCAAATATACAAACAATATTCGGATTACGGGCAAATAAAGGGCCGAATTCAGCCCTTGCCGGCGGCATTGCCTTGCGGTGGAGGCGGCCACGGGGCGCGCACGGTACTGCGGCGTGGCGCGGCGTGGGAAGCCGGCGGGCCGCTGCCATGCGTGCTGCCGTGCGCTGGGAAACGCTTGGGCCGCCGTGGATTGCCCCCGGCGGCCCAGCTTCGCAGTTAGTATGTTATGAAAAATTTGAGAGAATCGAAACTTCACAGTTTCTTTGGTTGTTTTAACTAAACATGATTATTATTTGAGAAAGCATAGAAATTTCTTTTTTTCCGGGCCTTTGCCGTGCGCCCGGCGAAGTTCTTCATGAGGCTCCGCACGAAGTCGGCGTCGATGTCGCCCGTCAGGTTCACGATGACGAGGCTGCCGGCCTTGGTGTCTGTGTGGAGCATCACCAGCTCGACGGTCTCCCCGCTGGTGGTGCGGCGCACGTAGAACGTGCCGTAGGCGTTGGCGTTGCGGTAGTCTTGCGTGTGGCTGAAGCGCTGCGGGTTGTCCTTGAGCAGGCTCTCGGCCTTCTTGAAGTATTCGCTCCCGCGCACGCTCGCGGTCACTATGCGCGCGCTCTTCAGCTTGTCTATGGCCTCGGCCATGCCCTCGCCCTTGGCTGCGCCCGGCTCCTTGGTGAGCTGTTCCATCATGGCGGGGCTTATGGTGACGCAATGCACGGCGGTGTCCTCGGTGCAGAGCTGCATGAACTTCGAGGCGAAGTCGAGGCTTGTCTGCGCCGCTGCCACGGCTGCGGCGGCCGTGAGTGCCAGTGTGCATAGGAGCCGTGTCATTGCGCGTCGGTTTGGTTGTTGCCGCCGGGGGCTGCCGCCGCTGCCGTGTCGGCTGCCGCTGCGCTGCTTATTCCCTCCGACACGAGCTGCAGGGCGTTCTCAATCTCGTCGTAGGCCACGGCGGGGTCGGTGTATGTGTCCTTGTAGCCGGCGTAGTTTATCTCGTCCTTGGCCTCGCGGCTGCCGCCCATGGAGAAGCGGGCCGCGTTGCCTATGGTGACCACTATGGCCACTGCGGCGGCGGCCTTGAAGAGCGGCATGAACCTGCTGCGCAGCGTCACGGTGCGCGCTTTCACGGGCGCGGGCCTCTCCTCGGTCATTGCCAGTATCCTGGAGTCAAAGTCGTCGCCCAGCGCCGCCACCTGCCTCTGCGCGCGGCTGCCTGCAAACAGCGGCGCATACTGGCTGAGGTGCTGCGGAACGTTGTCCTGGCTGAAGAAGGCGCGCAGGATTTCTTCCTCGGCGAGCGATGTTTCGCACTGCCAATAGCGTTCCAGCAACTGCTCGATATACTTATAGTCCATATCTTTCTGTTTGTATGTATTTATGCCTAATGGCCTGCCTGGCCCTGAAGAGGTTCACCTTTACTTGCTCCTGGCTTATGCCCATGACGACGGCTATCTCCTTGTAGCTTTTCCCCTCGATGTCGCGCAGGTGCATGACGCTGCGCTGTTTCTCGGGGAGCGAGTCCATCAGCCGCCTCAGTATGGCCATCGTGTCGTTGAGCACTGCGGCCCGCTCGGGGTCGGCCGAGAAGGATTCGTCCGACGGGTCGCCGCCGCTGCCCTCGAGGCCCTCGCTGCGGTTGCCCATCTTCTTGGCCTTGTCGAGCGCGAGGTTGCGGCAGACGGTGAGGCAGAAGGCTTCGATCGAGTCGATGTGCTGCCAGTCGTCGCGGCGGTTCCACACTTTTATCATCGTTTCCTGCACGACATCCTCGGCCTCCGCCTCATTGAGAGTGATGCGGAGGGCGAGCCGGAAGAGTTCGTTCTTCAACGGCAGCACGTCGTTCCGGAAACTTACGGTTTTCATCCTCTCTATAATGAAGACGGATGTGGGCAGCAAAAGTTACACGCCGCGCCCACTTTTTTTGTGAGCCTACCTTTTTTTGCGCCACGGCAGCCTGTCACGGCGCGCCTCACCCACGGCTGTGGCGGCAGCGGCGGGGCGCGCGGTCGCGGCGGGGGAGGCCGTCTTGGCATCCAGAACGGGCCGTCTTGCACGCTGAAACGGCCTGTTTCGCGACCCAAGACGGCCCGTTTTCCCAACCCGCTGGCAGCCAGCCACTTGCAAAAGGGCCGGGCGGCAGCCGCGGAAATACCCGAATATTGCTATTGCAGCAGCCACAATACCGCATGGCGCGAGACCATTCCGACATGGGAAAATACCAAAATCTTGCTATTGTGCGCGCAAACGAAAGCCATTACCTTTGCACCTGCAAACATAACGCCAACATTTGTGACATTATGCAACAGTACTTCAGAATCTCAGCAGTGCTTTCAGTGCTCATCATGGCGGCCTTGGCCACAGCCCAGGCCCACCGTCACCACAGCCACGGCGAGGTGGCCGGCAAGGTGGTGGCGGCCGACGCAAGCGACGTCTACGCCACAGTGGTGCTCAAAGGCACGCCCCACGGCAGCCCCACCGCCGCCGACGGCACCTACAGCATAAAGGCCCCCGCAGGCCAATATACGCTCGAAGTGTCGGCCATGGGCTACCGCAAGGCCCTGCGCAAGGTGGACATAAGGCCGGGCAAGCGGCTCTCCGTCGACGTAAGGCTCACCCCGTCGGCCATCGCGCTGGCCGGGGTGCAGGTGGTGTCGTCGGGCATCGACAGGGTGAAAGGCTCTGCCTACAACGCCGTGGCCATCGACGCACGCCCGCTGCACAACTCCACCAAGACCCTGGCCGAAGCCTTGCAGAAAGCCCCGGGGCTGAAGCTGCGCGAGGCCGGGGGCGTGGGTTCCGACATGAACGTGTCCATCGACGGCTTCAGCGGCAAGCACGTAAAGGTGTTCATCGACGGCGTTCCGCAGGAGGGCGTGGGCAGCTCGTTCGGGCTTGGCAACATCCCGGTGAGCTTTGCCGAGCGGATAGATGTGTACAAGGGCGTGGTGCCCGTGGGCCTCGGGGCCGACGCCATAGGCGGCGTGATAAACATCGTTACCGACAAGCGCCCGCGCCGCTGGCACGCCGACGCCTCCTACTCCTACGGCTCGTTCAACACCCACAAGTCGCACGTCAACTTCGGCCAGGCCTTCAGCAACGGGCTGACCTACGAGGTGAACGCCTTCCAGAACTACTCCGACAACGACTACCGCGTAGACGCGCCTGTATACAACTTCGAGACAAACTCCATGAACACCAAGAAGCTGGAAAACGTGCGCCGCTTCAACGACACCTACCACAACGAGGCGGTGATAGCCAAGGTAGGCGTGACCGGCAAGCCGTGGGCAGACAGGCTCATGCTGGGCTTCGGCTACTCGCACGTATACAAGGAAATACAGACTGGCGTGCGCCAGAAGACCGTATTCGGCGAGAAGCACCGCCACGGCCACTCGCTCATGCCGTCGCTCGAATACTCCAAGCGCGACCTCTTCGTGAAGGGGCTGAACGCCGTGGCCACGGTGAACTACAACCGCAGCAGCACCACCAACGTGGACACGGCGAGCTACGACTACAACTGGCGCGGCGAGCGCAGGCGCAAGTCGGAGCAGGGCGAGCAGTCGCTGCTCCACTCGCGGGCCGACAACGACAACTGGAACTCAACGCTCACGCTCACCTACAGGCCCGCGCACGGCCATACGCTGACCTTCAGCAACGTGTTCAACGCCATGAAGCGCACCAACACATCGCTGCTCTACGGGCGCGAGGAGACCAACCCCATAGACAAGCAGACGCGCAAGAACATAGCCGGGCTGTCGTACCGGCTCATGCCCACGGACCGCTGGAACGTGGCGGCCTTTGCCAAATACTACCGCCTTTACGCCGCAGGGCCGGTGGCCACCGACGAGAACGCCTCCGACTTCGTGAGCCGCAGCCGCACGCTCTCCTCGTGGGGCTACGGCGCGGCGGCCTCGCTGCGGCTGCTGCCCGGGCTGCAGGCCAAGCTGTCTTACGAGAAAGCGTACCGCCTGCCCACCACCGAGGAGATGTTCGGCGACGAGGACCTGGAGACGGGCAGCACCATGATACGCCCCGAGAACAGCCACAACGTCAACCTGAGCCTCAGCTACAGGCTCAAGGCGGGCCGCCACGCGCTCTACGCCGAGGGCGGACTGATATACCGCGACACGCGCGACTACATACAGCGCTCCATAGCCGAGCTGAGCGGCAACCGCGAGGGGGCGTTCTACGAGAACTACGGCCGCGTGAGGACCACGGGCGGCAACCTCTCGGTGCGCTACTCCTTCGGCCCGTGGCTCAGCATGGGCGGCAGCTTCACGCAGATGGACGTGAAGGACAACGAGCGCCTGATGGTGGGCAGCCAGAGCGTGCCCAACCCCGTGTACAGGTCGCGGATGCCCAACGTGCCTTACCGCTTCGCCGACAGCGACGTCACCCTCACCTGGCCCGACCTTGGCGGCGAGGGCAACACCCTGTCCCTGACCTACGACAACCAGTACACCCACAGCTTCAGCTACTACTCCGAGGGAGTGCAGGCGTCAAACCGCCACGAGTTCATGGTGCCCACGCAGTTCGCCCACAACCTATCGGCCACTTACAGCATCGCCCGCGGGCGGTACAACATATCGCTCGAATGCCGCAACTTCACCGACGAGAAGCTCTACGACAACTTCAGCCTGCAAAAGGCCGGGCGCGCCTTCTACGCCAAGGTGCGCGTGAGCTTCGGCGGCTGACACGCGACCCGCAGCCACACACCTCAACCAACGGACAACATCAAAACAAACAACCCCATAACACCATCAAGACAATGAAGACAAATAAGAACCACCTCATCGCCGGCGCCATGGCCCTTGCCGCCGCCGGAGTGCTTGCCACCTCCTGCTCTGACGACGACGCCCAGGGCGGGCCCGGCGGCGGAGGCACAACAAACCCGTATGTCATAGCCGCCACAATCAGCGGCTCCGGCACGTCGACAAACCTGCTCACATCGGCGCCCGCGCTCAGCGGCGAGATCACGCCCGCCGGGCTTTACAACGAGGGCGCCACCTACTGGGTGTTCCACAGCGACAAGTACCTCTACGCCCTCAACTACCACCAGGGCAACGCCGGGACCACCTACTCCTACGTGCGCGACGCCGCCACCGGCAACCTGCGCCAGCGCGACAACGAGTACTTCGTGGCGCGCTTCACCACCTACGGCACCTACGACAACTACATCATGACCACCTCGAGCGGCGAGGGAAGCGCCGACTGGGCCGACCCCGCCACGGGCTACGTGCCAATGACGCTGAAGATAAACTACCTCGACGTGGAGGCCGAGACGCTCGCCACCAACACCTCCGGCGGCACGGGGGCCGACGCCGTGGTGACCGACCAGGCATACATCTGCGAGAACTTCCTTGGCAACGGCGAGTACGTAACGCTCTCGGGCCTCGAGCAGCTGGGCCGCAAGGTGTACAGCGCGGCGGTGCCAATGGGCCTCTCGCAGTACGGATGCCAGCAGTTCACCGACGAGGAGCGCACGCAGTACCGCTGGGTGCGCCCCGGCTTCGAGGACTTGGTGAAGACCGAGAGCGGCGGGCAGGGCAGCGGCTCGTATGACAAGGACGAGCTGCAGTGGACGCAGTGGCCCGACGAGTGCTGGGTGGCCGTGTTCGCCGACCATACGCTCAAGGAGAAGAAGCTCATCAAGACCGACCGCATAAGCTACGCCGCAGGCCGCAACAAGTCGCAGTACTACCAGATGATATGGGCCACCGACGACGGCCGCTACGTATACGTCATCTCGCCCAGCTACGCCAAGACCATGGCCGACGCGCGCCAGCAGACCACCCTGCCGGCAGGCGTAGTGCGCATCGACACGCAGACCGACGAGTTCGACAGCTACTACTGCAACCTCGAGGAGCTGTCGCCCAACGGCATACAGCGCAGTTGGTACATAGGCGGCGACAAGTTCCTCTTCATGATGTACGACTCCCCGATAACCGCCTCTGACAAGAAGGTGAGCCGCCTGGCCGTGTTCAGCGCCGAGGCCAAGACCCTGGCCGAGGTGAGCGGCCTGCCTGCCGACGTGACCGGCTTCGGCCCCACGCCCTACTTCGAGGGCGGCTGTGCCTACGTGTCGGTGAACACCTCGAGCGGCTCGCCCGCCGTGTGGAAGATCGACCCCGCCACCGCCGTGGCCGAGAAGGGGCTTACCGTGAGCGGGGCCACCACGCTCAGCGCCGTGGGCCGCATCGACTGACCCTAACACCCGCTGCGCATGAAGAAAGCGTTAAGGAACATCCACCTGTGGCTCTCGGTGCCGCTGGGCCTCGTCATTGCCGTGGTGTGTTTCACGGGCGCCATGCTCGTGTTCGAGCAGGAGATAGTGTCTGTGACCCACCGCAAGCTCCTCTTCGTCGACGACGCCCCGGGGCGCCCCCTGCCCCTCGGCACGCTGATGGGCAGAGCCGTGCAGAGCCTGCCCCAGGGAGCCAAGGCCACGGGCGTGAGCGTAAGCTCCGACCCGCGCCGCGCCTACCGCGTAAACCTCTCGGAGCCGCGCGGCGCGGCCATCGTGATAGACCAGTACACGGGGCGCGTGCGCGGCGTATACGAGCGGCCGGCCTTCTTCAGGGTCATGTTCAGCCTGCACCGCTGGCTCCTGGACAGCCCGCGCCGCGGTGAAGCCAGCTGGGGCAAGGTGGTGGTGGGCGTGTCGGTCATAATGTTCGTGCTGGCGCTGCTGTCGGGCGTGGCCGTGTGGTGGCCGCGCCGTGGGCAGGGGCTGCGCCGCGCGCTCACCGTCACGGCGCGCCACGGCAGCCACCGCCTTTGGCACAGCCTGCACTGCGCCGGGGGCATTTACGCCGTAGTGCTGCTGCTGGCCATGTCGCTCACGGGCCTTACGTGGTCGTTCCGATGGTACAACGCCGCATTCTACAAGCTCTTCGGCGTTGAGAACACAGGCAGGGGCGGCCACGGCCCTGCCAAAGCGGAGCAAAAAGGCAGCCGGGGCTACGCCTCATGGCAGGCCGCGCTCGACGGGACAAAGGCCGCCCGCCCCGACTTCAGGCAAATAACCGTCAGCCATGGCACGCTGAAGGTAAGCTCGGCACGCTACGGCAACACCCGCGCCACCGACACCTACACATTCTGCCCCTCTACGGGCCGCCTGCTGCAGGCCAAGCTTTACGCCGACGCCGCCAAGCAAAGCAAGATAAGGGGGTGGATATACTCGGTGCACGTAGGCTCGTTCGGCGGACTGCCCACGCGCCTGCTATGGTTCGTGGCCGCACTGCTCGGCGCGCTACTGCCGCTCACGGGCTACTACCTGTGGTACAGGCGCGCAAGGCGGCGCAGGCCGGGCGGCAAGGGCTGAAAGCCGCCGGCAGGAAGGCCATGTTACAAGACGGGCCGTCTTGGCTTCCGGAACGGCCCGTCTTGCACGCTGAAACGGCCTGTTCCGCGACCCCGAACGGTCTGTTTTTCCACACCCCGCCGGCAGCCTGCTTTTTTGATACATTTTTATTGAATGAGAATGTCAGCATTTTGCCGAACTCGCTTGAATAATGTTCCGCCTGCCCCGCCTTTTCAAAGGAGGGGGACAAGGTGCGCACCGAGCTGGCAAAGTGCTGACATTCATTTCCGATTGCGCGCAAGCAAACATGAAACATTGCGCGGAGCATCGCTTTTTGTCGCCTTGCATCTTTCCCGTATGCTGATTATTTAGTAAGTCTGTATAAGGAATATACCTCTTTGAAATCAAGAGAGTTAGAAGAATTACCTTGCTTTTGGGTAATGAGTAGGCAACCGTCCCAATTGCCGTGGTCTGCATCGCTTTACTTGTTCGGGTAACTCTTACGGATGCAAAAATAAAAAGAATATTTTAAATATCATTCATTTAGGCGTATCTATACGCATCGAACTAATGAATGAAACAGGAATATCATTTTCCTTATAATAGACCCCTCTTAATATATGTCCATCTTTTAAACAAGACGTAGCAATATAATAATTCTCCCTCTTGTCGTTTTCTATCTTACCAATGAAGAAATTCAAAATAATATATTTATAGATTTCAGACCAAGTTTCCACTTGAAATTCTTCTGTATTACTTGATATGGTTGAATATCCTTTGATAGTAAAATGTTTGAGGATATGAAATATTCCCCCTTGAAATTGATTGCTTTCATTAATGCCTCTACACAAGTCAAGTCTGAGTATCCGATTAGAAATAGAACTGTCTTTTTCTACCTTGAACACATATGCCATGGTTTCTCCTCGAATGTATTCTAAAAAATCTTTGTCTGTATATTCTCGTATTAATTTATTCTTGTCGTATTCTTTTAATGCCTTAACAATTAACCTGTCATCATTCTGGCCAAAACATTCAGGATGTAAATCTACAATTTTCAAATACTCTCGATTAAGGATAAAACGACAAAATGCAGGACTCGGGACTATAACAAAATAGTTTTCAATATCTTGTTCAATCTTATATGAAACTAACCGCCAAGATTGAGGCGAAACTTGTGCTAAACAAAAATCTTTGTCCTCATGACACATTAATATTACAGCAATTTCTTCAACTCGCTTTTTTATTGTGATAAATGCCTTTTCTAAATCAATCATACAAAATTTGTGTTAAAGATCTAAACGCGTATACATCAAATATAACTAATCAATATTTCCCCAAGCGTCAAAATCATTCATCATATCATTAAATTGTCTATTCGCTTCTCTGATATTATCTTCATCTATTTGACGTTGAACCCAATCATTATATCGTTCCTTTTCAAGTTCAATGTTATCGATTACCGATATAAGTATTCTATAACACCTTTCTTCAATATCATTAAATGCATTTTTTGACAAGTCCTCTAAAACATTCTTGTCTATTTCCAAGTTCCCTGATTTTAATAAGCCTATCAAATATTTTGTTCCACCTTTTGTGTAAATAATTTGGTGCAACTGTTTTCCTTGATATGATGAAATAACGCCATAATATTCTGTACTATTAAGGCAATCCGAAGTGGACTGAATCTTAGAATAAGATAAATGAATTTCTTGGTTGAGCCTAATATATCGCGTGAGTTCGTTATTACCTAATGTATCTAAGAAACGGTTAGGAATTAGTATTAAGCCCTGCTCACTCATCCATTTAAGTTCATCTGGATAAAACTCATATATATATTTCAGAGTAAATCCTTTTACTCGTGAAGGGTAATCGAAAAACTTACTATCCAAAATATTTCCATGGAAATATTTATTATCAAAGCTCCATCCTCTACCGTAGGAACTACCACCTTGACTTTCTTTTTTTTCTTGCCAATAACGAGCTTTTATTATTCCTCTGGCTTTTGTAAAATAATCAGTAAACGGTAGCAATTGTTTTGTTGACTTTATTTTACAATCAATTATGCCGTACAATGTGTTGTAAAATTCCTTAAAAGTATCTTTGTATAATTCATTTGTAGTATCTTCAAAGAAAAAATGTATATCCCCCACATTTGGGATTTCATCATATTCTTCATCTTCTTCGTCAAGTTCACCATTATACTTTGCTATGACTTCCCGCATCGTTTCTTCATCAAAATCCTCTTCATTAAAAGTGCAATTTAAGCGATAAAAATCTCTAAAAAAAACATCACCTTCAAAACCAGGATCATATTCGCGCATGATATCTTCATAAGCAATTGGATCTAATCCAGCCAAATGCTTATCAACGAAACCGTCTTCTTCTGAGTTTGCAATCAACTTTTGAGAAAATATTAGAAATTCTCGCTCTTCATTTATAAAGAAGAAATCTCTCTCTGTATAAACATTGCAATTTTTGTAACCATCAAATTCGTTTCCCCATGTGTTCGTATCTGCAAATGTTGCAATAACATCTAATTTAGGATTTATTACGTAATATAAGTCTAAGGTGTCCTCATCACGTTTATTTGAATATCTTGTAACTTTTATGACAAAGAAAGCCGTTTCTATACTCGAACTAAAATTGTCGTTTTTGTATTTATTCTCATGAATTCGTGAAATCTTATAAAAGTAAGAACCCTTATCATCATCTTTGAGCTTTACGATTTTCCCATTCGAATATTTAATATTTTTATCAAGTAAAATATCTATAAAATTCCCATTCGTATCAATAATGTCACTATAATCTGTCCCAAATTCTATATCACGCTCGCCATATAATATTAGTGCAAATCCATTTATAAAATCATTACATTCAAAATATAAGTCTTCGTTGTTTTTATCATAATTGCATTTGGCATATAAATCACGAATTTGCTCTTCAGAAAGAACATCAGAGAATGGTTTCCTTATCTCATTCATATGACATATTTTTAATCGTTTATTTATGATTGAAAAGAGTGCCTCAATCCAATTACAAAGATAGAGGATTTTTGTGATAATCCCCTATCTTCTAATACTTTTATTTGCTTTTGGAATGGATTTTGAGTTCATCCTATATTTTCAGCCCCTTATCCTGCCTTGTAGGTGCAATCCCCAAACCGTTTCTCCATTCATTCGCTTTCTCCCTAAACCATTGCACAAGTGGTATATCATTTACGCATATGTGGTAGTGTCCTTTTCTGCTTTTGTCCTCTTCAAATGAGAAAGCCGCATTTTCATCACGGAACTTTCGATTAAACTCAGGAGGATAGAAATCACCTTTCAACCTTACTTTCTTCAGCTTGCACAACTCTTGGATTACCCTTTCAGAGAAATTCAAGGTGTTTCGGCAGAAGTCAATCAACGGCAACAGTTTCTCCACGTAAGGGAAGTAACGCTGTATCTTGTCTATATACTCGTTGAACTTAGTGCGTTCCAATTGATACTCCCGTTCCATTTGCTTAATATGCTGCATTAATTCTTCATTCTGCTTTTCAAGCACAGATAGATGTTGCTGTAATCCCTCCCTTTCCTCTTTCAACTTATTGCAGCCCAAAAGAAAACCGACCCTTGCCACGAGTGCCGTTTTCGCTTCGGTCTTGGCGGCTTCCAGCTTCTCCGACTTGATTTCCTTCCTGACTTCGGCAAGCAGCCGTTCCGCTTGTTTCTGTTCGGTCTGCAACTGCCTTACGTTGGTTTCAAGCTCTCCCGTCTGCCGTTTCAAGTCACGGTAGTATTGGGCTGTGGTGGTATGCCGTGCCTCTGACCCACGTATGCCACGATGCAAGCCGTACTTTGCCATCGCTTCAGCATAGCTATCGTGGTAGGCAACAAGCCGTTCACGGGTCAAGAGGTCATCTGCGCACAGGCGCACGGCGTTGGCTTTCTTGCGTCAGTGCGCTGGCTGCGCCCCACTACTTGCCGTCGGCCTTGCGCAGGCGCAGGTTGAGCTGCAGTATGGCCGGGCCGAGGAAGCAGAGCGAGAAGAGCAGGCTGAGCCAGACTGCCGTCTGGTCGCCGCGGAATATCTCGAGCAGTGAGGCGTCGGGGTTGGGCAGGATGTTGTAGAGCACGTAGGCTATGGTGTTGTTGGCCCAGTGGTAGGCCACGCCCGGCACGACGCTGCCCGTGCGGTAGTACATCCAGCCGAGCAGCAGGCCAACGAGCAGCGCGTGGGGCATCTGCGCGGGGTTGCCGTGCACGAGGGCAAAGAGCACAGCCGACACGGCTATGGCCACCCAGTGGCTGCGCATACGGTCGAGCAGCGAGCGCAGTATGGCTCCGCGGAACACCAGCTCCTCGGCCACGGGCACCACGAGGCCCACGGCCAGGTAGCCCCAGCGGTCGCCCAAGAGCATGGAGAACTGGCTCACCATATAGTTGGGCAGCTCGGGCATCTGCTCCTGCAGCCACACCGAGGGGATGACAGCCCCGAAGGCGGCCACCACGCTCCACACGAGCGACGCCCACGGGCGGGAGCGCACGTAGCTGCGCGACACCTCGCACCAGCGTGCAAGCAGGAACACGGCCATGGTGACAACTGCCGAGGCCGCCATGGCCACCACGAGCATCGGCGAAGTGAGGTCGGGCGTGTCTGCCACCTTCTGCCAGACGAAGCACACGCCGTTGGTCACGCCAACCTGCAACGCCAGGAACACTATTACATATATGATTGCATCTTTCATCATCATTGTCTCCTTTTGCTTAAATCAGAAAAAACAAAAATAAGTAACCAAACACCGGCAACCCTCGGCTCAAGCCCCGCCACCAGCATCCCTCAACCTCTTTTCCGTCTCATCGAGGTCGCGGCGCAGCTGGCAGGCAAGCTCGGCGGCGGTGCGGAACTTGCGCTCGTCGCGCAGCCGGGCGGCAAAAGCCAGGCTGACGCTGCGCCCGTAGAGGTCGCCACTGAAGCCTATCAGATGGGCCTCGATGCTAACCGGGCCGTCGTCGAACGTGGGGCGCCGCCCTATGTTCACCATCGCGGGCAAGGGGCGCAGCCCGCCCTCCACGCGCGCCTCGGCGGCATACACGCCCGCGGCAGGCACAAGCTTGCAGGCATCGGCGGGAACGATGTTGGCCGTAGGGAAGCCCATCTGCGTGCCTACGTGGCGCCCGTGAACCACCGTGCCGCCCAGTGTATAGCGGTAGCCGAGGCAACGCCCGGCCATCTCCACCTCGCCGGCAAGCAGCAGCGAGCGCACCACCGACGAGCTGACACTGACGCCGCCCATCTCCATCGGCCGCCACCGCTCAACCTCCACGCCCAGCTCGCGGCCATAGCGCACGTAGTCGTCGAAGCCTTCGGCGCGGCCATGGCCGAAACGGTTGTCGTAGCCTATCACGAGCCGGCGCACGCCAAGCCGCCCGAGCAGCACTTGCCCCATGAAGTCGCGGGCGGAGAGCGAGGCCATCTGTTCGTCGAAGTGCAGCAAGGCGCAGGCATCGATGCCCGTCTGCGCCAGCAGGGCAAGCTTCTCGTCGGTGGTGCTGAGCAGTTCGGGGTGGTAGTCGGAGCGGAGCACACGGCGAGGGTGGCTGTCGAAGGTGACGGCCATGGCACGCAACCCTGCCCCGCGCGCCACGTCGCAGACGTGGGCAAGGAGGTAGCGGTGGCCGCGGTGTACCCCGTCGAAGAAGCCCACCGTGGCCGCGCTCGGCGCAGGCCGTTGCACCGACGGCGAAAGGCGTATTACGTCCATCAGCTTTTCCTCAGGCGTGAAACGGCACGTATCAGCTCGCCAGCAATCATCACGGGCGACGTGCAGACGATTATCCACAGCCACTCTTCTGCCGACAGCGGCTCAACGCGGAACATCTTGCCGCCGAAGGTGACGATGAGCCACTGCCCGGCGAGTATGATTACGAGCACCACCATGAGGCCCTTGTCGGCCAGGAAGCGGTGGAAGGCCGAGTGGCGCGAGCCGAGCGACTTGGCGTTGAACAGGTTCCACCACTGCAGCATGACGAACACGGTGAAGAATATGGTAAGGTGGTGCACGTCAGCCAGGCCGTGGTTGTTGAACCAGATGAGCATCCACAGCAGCGCGGCGAAGAACGCCACGCCCACCGAGCAGATGCTCCAGCCCATGGAGCGGTTGATTATGAAGTCGGCCTGGTTGCGCGGCTTCTCGCGCATCACCTCGTGCGATGGCGGCAGCGAGGCCAAGGCCATGGCGGCGAAGGTGTCCATGATGAGGTTGACCCACAGTATCTGGGTTATGGTAAGCGGCAGCGCGGTGCCTGCGAGCGAGCCTCCGAGCACGAGCAGCAGGGCGGTGACGTTCACCACGAGCTGGAAGAAGATGAACCGCAGTATGTTCTTGTAGAGCGAGCGCCCCCACTCCACGGCACGCACAATGCTGCCGAAGGAGTCGTCGATGAGCGTCATGTCGCTGGCGTTCTTGGCCACGCTCGTGCCGGAGCCGAGCGAGAGGCCCACATGGGCGTGGTTGAGCGCGGGCGCGTCGTTTGTGCCGTCGCCCGTCACTGCCACCACCTCGCCGCGCTTCTGCAGCAGGTTTACGAGCCGCTGCTTGTCGGTGGGGCGTGCGCGGCTCATCACGCGGAGCACGTGGGCGCGCTTGTATGCCTCCTCGTCGGATAGAGCCTCGAAGTCGGGGCCGGTGATTTGCGCCTCGGCGGGCGTGGAGTCGTCCCACGCGCCTATCTGGCGGGCAATCTCTATGGCCGTGGCCGATGTGTCGCCCGTGACTATCTTCACGTCGATGCCGGCCTTGCGGCAGTGGCGCACGGCATCGGGCACCTCGGGGCGCAGCGGGTCGCTGATGGCGGCCACGCCCTGCAGCGTGAGGTGGGCGTCGGCTGGCGATAGCTCCACCTTATCTATATTGCCGCCCACTTCCTTGCAGGCGAAGGCCAGCGTGCGCATGGCCTTGTTCTGGTAGCCCAGCAGCCGCTCGCGCAGGGCGGCGCGGTCGGCGTCGCTCATGTCGCAGTAGTTGGCAACAATCTCCGGCGCTCCCTTCATAAAGAGGTAACGCTTGCCGCCCACCTCGGCTATGGTGGCCATGTACTTGCGCTCAGTGGAGAACGGCAGCTGCCACACCACGCGGTTGGCCGAGCGCAGGGCGCGGTAGTCGCGCCCGCCGCGCTGCATCCATAGCAGCAGCGCGCCCTCGGTGGGGTTGCCTATGGGCTTGTCGCCGTCAAGCTCGGCAGTGGAGTTGGCAGCGATGGCCGCGTCGAGCAGGCTGCCGTCAGCCGAGGCCGCCCACATCTCCTGCACCTGCATCTTGTTCTGCGTGAGCGTGCCGGTCTTGTCGGTGCATATCACTGTCACCGCGCCCATCGTCTCGCAGGCGTGGAGCTTGCGCACGAGGTTGTTGCTCTTGAGCATCCGCCTCATGTTGAGGGCCAGGGCCAGGGTGACGGCCATGGGCAGGCCCTCTGGCACGGCCATGACAATGAGCGTGACGGACACCATGAAGTATTGCAGCACCACCTCGGCCATCTTCAGGTAGTTGTCGGTATGCCAGAGGTCGTTGGTCATGAGGTCGTGGCCGAGGAATATCACGAACGCCGCCACGGCAACGCCCGTGCCAACCTTGCTTATGAGCTTGGCCAGGCGGTCGAGCTGGAGGTTGAGCGGGGTCTTCACGGCGGTCATCTCAGTAGACTTGCGCGCCACCTTGCCTATCTCGGTGGCGTCGCCCACTGCCGTTACGACCATGCGCCCGCTGCCGTTCATCACCATAGTGGAACGCAGGGCGTGGTTCGACGGGTAGGTGGCGCCGTCCTGCCGCACGTCGGTGAACTTCGAGATGATGGGCTCGCCCGTGAGCGCCGACTCGTCAATCTGCAGGTCGGTGGCCTCGAAGAGCGTGCCGTCGGCCGGCACCTCGTCGCCCACGCCGAGCACCACCACGTCGCCCACCACGACGTCGCGGCGCGGTATCTCCTGCACCTTGCCGTCGCGCACCACCTTCACGGGCGACTCCTCGCCTATGGCCGTGAGCACGTTGAACTTCTTCGCCGCGTCGCGCTCGAAATAAAAACCAATGGTAGTCGCAAGGAATATGGCCACGAAGATACCTATAACCTCTACAAACTCATTCTCGATGATGGCCAATACCAGCGACACAGCCGCCGCCACAAGCAACACCTTAATGATCGGGTCGTTGTATTTCTCAAGATAAAGCCGCCACATAGGTGTCCGCTTGGGCGGCGTGAGCACATTCTCCCCGTGCTCCCGGCGGCTCTGCTCCACCTGCGCCGAGGTGAGTCCGCCGAGGGCCTGGTTGTCCTTGATACTTTCTTTTTCCATATATAAATAAATGTACAGTTTCTGTCGTTCATAGCCTGCGGCGCACAGACACGCACTTACAGGCCTCCATACCCTGCCGCCCGGCATGAAAAATACGCCAAACAGCACAAATGTTGGGCAAAGTTAGCTAAAAAAGACCATACAGATAATAACAACATGAGATATTTTTATTCTTTTTGCAAAAAACATTTGGTTATTTGATTTATTAAGCGTACCTTTGCACCCGAAATCAGAACAATTCTGTTTCACCGGGCTTTTAGCTCAGTTGGTTAGAGCAACAGACTCATAATCTGGAGGTCCCAGGTTCAAGCCCTGGATGGCCCACTGAAAACAGAGTGCTAATTACTTGTAAATCAGGTAGTTGGCACTTTTTCTTTTGTTTCGGTTGATGTTTCGTCCGCTCAAAATTAATGATATTAAGCGTTTGAAAGTTTTTATGAAGTTACGCCAGTTCGGGTGCCGTGTTTGTTAATTAAATTTAATATTAAGTTGTATCTTGCAATAAAATGTATCAATATGCGCATTTTTGCTATTTAAAATGTGTATCTTTGCCAAAAATCAATACGAATGGAGATATATAGAAACATATTGAAAGACCTTGCAGCATGGAAGGACAGCAGATTCCGTAAGCCTTTGGTACTTCAGGGTGCAAGGCAGGTAG
>CALUGQ010000003.1 GCA_944320235.1 uncultured Prevotella sp. | reverse complement strand
TTTGCGATGATGTTCTTCTTGGATGCCTCGGGTAACAAATAGAGGTGGAGGGCTTCGCGGATGCGCTTGCCGTCCTTGTAATAGTCAAGGTAGATAGACTTCTTTCCATTGTCTATCTCTTTGTATTTAAGGGTGATATGCGATTTTTGAACAGTCATATAAACTCTATTTTGTTACTATACGGTCATTTTTCAGATACAAAACTACAAACTATTTTTCAAAGTAACAAAATAGTCGCAAATAAAGTAACAAAATTAACCCGATTTAGCGAAAATAGGAACTCATCATCTGTTTTGAAAAATCATGTAAAACATTGATATATAGCTATTATGTATTCTTTTTGTTTCTGATTTATTCTGATGAAAAACATATATAAAGATAGTGGTGGACTTCCTCGTGCTGCCGCTCGGCTTCAGCCGCGAGCGGATGCACTTCTGCGACTACGACGTGGACACCGTGGCCACGCGCACCTACCGCCAGTTCTCGCCGTGGCTCGACTTCAGCTACCGCAAGGGCGGGCAGCGCCACTCCTTATCCTACGAGATGCAGACCACGCAGCCCGACTTCGCATCGCTCATGCCCGGCGACGACACCACCAACCCGCTGGCGCGGAGCGTGAGCAACCCCAACCTCAAGGCCACCACCGAGCACACGGCCTCGTGGCAGTCCACCTTCCGCTGCGACTCGGCGCGCCTAACGTGGCACGTGGGGGCCAACGTCACCGTGGTGAGCAACGCCGTGGGCCGGCGCACCTCGTACAACACCGCCACCGGAGCCTACACTTACATGGACGACAACGTGAATGGCAACTGGCAGGCCGCCGCCAAGGCGGGCATCAGCGGCAAGCTCGGCGCACGGCGGAGGCTGCGCTACGACGCCCGCGCCGGGGTGGACTACCAGCACAGCGTAGACTTCGACGTGGCCTACGACGGCGAGACCGGCGCGCTGAGCAAGGTAAACACCGTGGCCACAGCCCTCAACCTGCGCCTGGCCTACACCCTCGGCAAGCTCACCGCCGGCATCGGCGGCAAGCTCGACTCGCGCCACAGCCGCTCAGGGCGCAGCGGCTTCGAGACTATCGACGTGTTCGACTTCCAGTACGGGGCCAACCTCCAGTACACCATACCCCTGCTCGGCCTCAACCTCTCCACCGACATCAAGATGTTCAGCCGCCGAGGATACGGCAGCCCCGAGATGAACACCGACGACCTGGCGTGGAACGCACAGCTCTCGCGCTCGTTCCTAAAGGGCCGCCTCACGGCCAAGCTCACCGCCTACGACATACTCCGCCAGGTATCCACCAAGGCGTTTTCTATCAACGCGCAGGGCCGCACCGAGACGCGCTACAACTGCATACCGCGCTACGTGATGCTCTCGCTGGCGTGGAAGTTCACCCAAAAGGCCAAGGGCAAGAAGTGACTCCCGCCGCCCGCAAGGCACGCCGCAAATCCACGCGACGCTGGAAAGGCCACAACCGACGATGCCCCGAGCAACGGCACACGCCATGGCGGGGGAAGGCGCAGCCGCGCCTTCCCCCGCTTTTTTGCAACGCAGGCAGGCCCGCCCTGCCCCCTCCGCAACCCACTGAACGCCAGCACGTTGGCAACACGGGCCGTTACGGCTTGCGAAACGGCCTGTTCCAGGCCGCAAAACAGCCCGTTTCGGGCCGCAAAACGGCACGACGCGCAAGCCAGCCCCTGCCGCCGCACCCAACGCGGGCCGCTTGGGCGGCGGCAGGGGCCACCGCCCCGAGGCACGAGCACAGGCAAGGAGCCGCCCCGGGCGGAGGGCTTAAATAATGTGAATTATGGCACTGTTACGAAAGTTTAGCCTAAATTTGCAGCGTAAAAACGACAATACAATGAGCCTTACAAGGATAATAGGCAAGTTCTTCGAGCCGCGGCAGCACGCGCTGGAGCGGCACCAGAGCGGCGGCGAGGCCCTGCAAAGGCAGGTGCTGAGCCACCTCGTGGAGACTGCCAAGCACACCGAATACGGCCGCAACCACCTCTTCGGCGCCACGCGCGGCTACGACGACTTCGCGCGCAACGTGCCGGTGAACACCTACGAGGAGCTGAAGGGCGACATTGACCGGATGCGCCACGGCGAGAGCGACGTGCTCTGGCCCGGCCGCGTGAAGTGGTACGCCAAGTCGTCGGGCACAACCAACGACAAGAGCAAGTTCATACCCGTAAGCCCGCAGGGCCTCAAGGACACCCACTACCGCGGGGGCCAGGACTGCGTGGCCATCTACCTGCGCAACAACCCCAAGAGCCGGATGTTCGACGGCAAGGGCCTCATACTCGGCGGGAGCCACACGCCCAACTACAACCTGCCCGGCACGCTCGTGGGCGACCTCAGCGCGATACTCATAGAGAACATCAACCCGCTGGTGAACCTCGTGCGCGTGCCCAGCAAGCAGACCGCCCTGCTGGCCGACTTCGAGGTGAAGCGCGACCGCATAGCCCGCGAGACCATAGGCAAGGACGTCACAAACCTGAGCGGCGTGCCCTCGTGGATGCTCTCGGTGCTCACCCGCGTGATGGAGCTCACGGGCAAGCGGCACCTCGAGGAGGTATGGCCCTCGCTGGAAGTGTTCTTCCACGGAGGCGTGGCCTTCACCCCCTACCGCCACCAGTACGAGCAGCTCATCACCTCGCCCCAGATGCACTACATGGAGACGTACAACGCCAGCGAGGGCTTCTTCGGCCTGCAGGACGACCCCACGGACAAGGCCATGCTCCTGATGCTCGACTACGGAGTGTTCTACGAGTTCATACCCATGGACGAGTTCGGCCGCGAGCACCCCACCGTGGTGCCGCTGTGGGGCGTGGAGCCGGGGCGCAACTACGCCATGCTCATATCCACCACGAGCGGCCTCTGGCGCTACGTGCTGGGCGACACCGTCAGCTTCACCGGCACCAACCCCTACAAGTTCATCATCACCGGGCGCACCAAGTGCTTCATCAACGCCTTCGGCGAGGAGCTGATAGTCGACAACGCCGAGCAGGGGCTGGCCTACGCCTGCCGCGAGACGGGGGCCGAGGTCAGCGAATACACGGCCGCGCCCGTGTTCATGGACGCCGGGGCCAAGTGCCGCCACCAGTGGCTCATAGAGTTCACGCGCCGCCCCGACGACATGGAGCGCTTCACCACGCTGCTCGACAGCCGCCTGCAGCAGCTCAACAGCGACTACGAGGCCAAGCGCTTCAAGGACATAACGCTGCAGCGCCCCGAGGTGGTGGAGGCACGGCAGGGCCTGTTCAACGACTGGCTGCGGCTCAAGGGGAAGCTCGGCGGGCAGCACAAGATACCACGGCTGGGCAACAGCCGCGACATAATGGAGCAGCTCCTGCTCATGAACAACGCCACGGCCAAGGCCGAGGCACAACCTAACCACGACGCATGACATGGACGCAGGCATGACCAGCAAACCCACAACGCCACGACCGCAGCACTTGGCCGCAAGGCTGGGGCGCAAGGCCATGGCCGCCGCCATGGCACTGGCCGCCCTGGCGGCAGCCTCGTGCGCACGCATGGGCCAGCCCGACGGCGGATGGTATGACGACACGCCGCCCAGGATCACCCACACCTCGCCACGCGACAAGGCCACCGGCGTGACGGCAAGGAAGATACGCATAAGCTTCGACGAGTACATAAAGCTCGAAGACGCAGCCAGCAAGGTGGTGGTGTCGCCCCCGCAGATAGAGACACCCGAGATAAAGACCGCGGGGAAAGACATCGAGGTGGAGCTGAAAGACTCGCTGCAGCCCGCCACGACCTACACCATCGACTTCTCAGACGCCATCACCGACAACAACGAAGGCAACCCGATGGGCAACTACACGTACAGCTTCTCGACCGGGGAGCGCATCGACACGTTCGAGGTGGCGGGCAACGTGGTCGACGCCAGCAACCTCGAGCCCGTCAAAGGCATACTCGTGGGCCTGTACGCCGACCTGTCAGACACCGCCTTCACCACCAAGCCGCTGCTCCGCGTGGCACGCACCGACAGCCGCGGGCGCTTCGTGATAAAGGGAGTGGCGCCGGGCAAGTACTTCGCATACGCCCTGCAAGACGCCGACGGCAACTACCTATACAACCAGAAAAGCGAGATGCTCGCCTTCAGCCGCGACACCATCACCCCCAGCTGCGGCCCCGACATAAGGCAGGACACCATCTGGCGCGACTCGCTGCGCATCGACTCGATAATCCGCACGGGCTACACACACTTCTACCCCGACGACATCGTGCTGCGCGCCTTCACCGTGCCGCTGACCGACCGCTACCTGCTCAAGACCGAACGCCAGTCGCCCGAGAAGATAGGCATATACTTCACTTACGGCAGCGACACCCTGCCAAGGCTCCGGGGGCTCAACTTCGACTCGACAGAAGCCTTCATCGTGGAGGCCACCGAGAAGCTCGACACCCTGACATACTGGCTGCGCGACACCGCGCTGGTGAACAAAGACACGCTCACCATGGAGCTGACCTACATGATGACCGACAGCACCGGAGTGCTCGTGGAGCGCACCGACACCATCGAGGCCCTGCCCCGCGTACCCTACGAACGGCGCATGAAGCAACGCCAGAAGGAAATCGAGGACTGGCAGAAAGAGCAGGAAAAGGCCAAGAAACGCGGCGAGCCATACGACTCGATAATGCCCGCCGAGGCGCTGCAGCCCTCGTTCAAGACCCGCGGGTCGCTCGACCCCGACAAGAACGTGTACATAGAGATGCCCTCGCCGCTGGCGCGCTGCGACACGGCGGCCATCCACCTGTACTCCAAGATAGACACCCTGTGGTACCGCTCGCGCTTCGCCCTGAGCCAGGTGCCGGGCAAGCTGCGCACCTATGTGCTCAAGGCCGAGTGGCGGCCCGGCGTGGAATACAGCCTGGAAATAGACTCGGCAGCCTTCGAGGACATCTACGGACGCGTCTCCGACGCCCACAAGTCGGGCATAAGGGTGCGCGAAATGGACGAGTACAGCTCGCTCACCGTGAACATCTCCGGCACGCAGGACACGGCAATCGTGGTGCAGCTGCTCAACTCTTCCGACGCCGTGGTGAAGGAAAGCAGGGCAAGTGGAGGGTCGGCGGAGTTCTTCTACATCAACCCGGGGAAGTACTACCTGCGGGCGTTCGCCGACAGGAACGGCAACGGAACGTGGGACACGGGCGACTATAACGCCGCGCTCCAGCCCGAGACGGTGACCTACTACCCGCGCGAGATAGAGTGCAAGGCCAAGTGGGACGTAACCATCAGCTGGAACATGGCGGCCATGCCGGCCAGCAGGCAGAAGCCAATGGCCATAACGAAGCAGAAGCCCGAGCAGGAGAGAAAGATCAGAAACCGCAACGCCGACCGCGCCCGCGAACTCGGGATAGAGTACGTAAGGGGGAACTAAAGGCCGAAGGGCCAAAAGCCGGCAACCGGGATGCGCGACGGGCCGGGCGGACTTGGCCCGCCGGGCACCGGCAGGGGCGGGCGCCCGGCAAGGATACAGCAAACAAAAACAACGACAGATATGAGATTGAAGGCACTAGTGATGGCACTGCTCTTGGCAGTCTGCACCGCACCGGCACAGGCCCAGTGCGGCATAAAGAACAACGCGTTCAAGTCGGGCGAGTTCCTTTACTACGACCTGTTCTTCAACTGGAAGTTCATCTGGGTCAAGGTAGGCACTGCATCGATGAGCACCGTGATGTCGCGCTACGGGGGCCAGCCGGCCTACCGCGCAAGCCTGATAACCCGGAGCAACAACAAGCTCGACAAGTTCTTCACGCTGCGCGACACGCTCCTGTCCTACTGCGCGTCCGACCTCTCGCCGCTCTACTTCCGAAAGGGCGCGCGCGAGGGCCACAGGTACTACGTTGACGAGATATGGTACACCTACCCCAAGGGCAACTGCCACATGAAGCAGCACCGCATAGAGGACGACGGGCGCCACGTATGGAAGCAGTCGGAGTACCAGGACTGCGTGTACGACATGATGAGCATCTTCCTCAGGGCGCGCAACTTTGACGCCTCGCAGTACAAGGTGGGGCAGAACATCCCCATGCCGGTGAGCGACGCCAAGCGCCTTTCGCACTCATGGCTGAAGTACCGGGGCAAGGAGACCTACAAGATGGAGGGCAACAACATCGAGTACCGCTGCCTCGTGTTCTCGTTCATAGAGCGCGAGGACGGCGAGAACAAGGAGCTGCTGCGCTTCTATGTCACCGACGACGCCAACCACATACCCGTGCGCCTCGACATGTTCCTCAGCTTCGGGTCGGCAAAGGCGTTCCTGCGCGGCTACAAGGGGGTGAAGAACCCCGTTACCTCGAAGCTCAACTGAGCGGGGCGCCACGGGGCAAGGGGCGCCACGGGGGATATGGGTTCCCCCGCGGCGCCTTTTTTTGCGCGCGCACCTCTGCGGCAGCCGGCCCGACGGCCCGCCGCGCAGCGGGCGGAGCAAGCCCCCGCAGGCGCAAAAAAAGCGGCTGCGCAGCCACATCGCGTGGGAGCGCAGCCTAAAAACCTTTAATGATAAACAGTACTTAAAACTCAAAGTGAGAACTTGTAGCCCAGCGTGATGGCGAGCACGCCGTTGCGCGTGTCATCTATGCCGGGGCCCGAGTTCTTGTTCACCTTGGTCACGCCGATGTTGTAGCGCAGGTCGAGCACATAGCCGTTCCACTCATACGACGCGCCCACCGGCACCGAGAAGTCGAAGCTCTCGTAATAGTCTTTCGTGTCTGTGTCGCCGTCGTGGCCGTCGCCGTCATCCCACTTGTACTTCGAGCTTACCATGAAGCCGGGCTGTATGCCCACCTTTAGCGCGAGGCCCTTCCACACGTAGAAGTTGGCCAGGATGGGGATGTTGATGTAGTCGTTGCAATACTTCGACGAGCCCTGCGGCACGTCGTCCCTCACTCCCTGCATAGAGTAGAGCAGGCCTGCCGACACCCCGATGAGGTTCGTTGCGCGGTACTCGGCCTCAACTCCTGCCACGGCGCCGGCCTTCATCTTGGTGTCCTCGCCGCCGGTCATCGTGGCCATGTTGAGGCCGACCTTCGGCATGAGGGTAAACGTACCCGGCTCCACCTGGGCCTTTGCAACAAGGCCCGACAGCACGAGGGCTGCCATCAAGAATATCTTCTTCATACAATATAAAGTTGCGCGCCCCACGGTTTTATGTCCATGCCGCAGGCCGGACGGGGGCACATTTACCCGGCTGGGCATCTGTAAGATTGATTGTATAACTTTTTCGAAACCTGAATTTTAACCTTTTCCCTTTTTTCCAGACTTAATATCTTTCCCACAAAGATAAGCTTTTTCGGTCAAAGCAGTATGCTGGTGCAACGCGAATTAATCTTTATTAACCCCAAACAACACACGCTAACAGTGCCTCTCCCGACGGTAATCAATGTTTACAAAAGCCACGCCACGGGCCTGCCCGCGCCGCCAGCCGCGCCCGGACGGCCTCCCCCGCGCTGCAAAACGGCCTTTGCTGCACGCCCATACGGCCCGCCTTGCCGCCCCGAACGGCACGCCCGCCCAACTGTCTCTGCCACAGGCACTTGCCCGCGCGGCGCAGCAGCAGCCCCGCCGCGGCATTTTTCTTTACAAAAGTGCGCCCCCCGAAGGCCCTGCCCGCCTCAGCCACTGCCACCCTAGGCGTGCGCGCAGCCCGAACCTCGCCTATCGGCGGCAAAGCCTGCGCGGCGCAAGCACATTTCCGCCCCGCAGGTTTTGCCGTCTCGCGCAAAAACACTACATTTGCAACACCAATGACTCAACCACATACAACACAACGGCCATGAACAAATATACGAAAACCCTTTTCACATTGTGGCTGGCAGCCCTGGCGGCCACACCCTGCCACGTGGCACAGGCGCAAGCCACCGACGGGCCTGGGCGGCAGCAGGCCGCCACGGCCGACCCGGCCGCCGCACTGAGGCAGTTTGTAGGCAACATCGAGGCGTTCAACCGCCTGTTCCCGCAGGAGAAGGTATACCTCCACCTCGACAACACGGCCTACTTCCGCGGCGAGACGCTGTGGTTCAGCGCCTACGTGGTGCGCGCCGACCGCCCCGCGCTCACCGACATGAGCCGCGTGCTCTACGTGGAGCTGCTCGACCCCACGGGCGAGGTGGTCCAGACGCGCAAGGTGAGGCTCGAGGGCGGCCGCGGCAACGGCTCGTTCAACCTCGGCCGCCTGCTCACGGCAGGCTACTACGAGGTGCGCGCCTACACGCGCTACATGCTCAACTGGGATGCCGCGTGGGCCTTCTCGCGCGTGATACCTGTGTTCGATGAGCCCGAGCGCGAGGGCGACTACTCACGCCCCACCATCTACGAGCCCGACCACCGCAAGCGCATGCCCTCGTCGCGCGCAGCCGACAGCACGGCCGCCAGGGGCGTGGGCGTGGCCTTCTACCCCGAGGGAGGGCGGCTCACGGCAGGCCTGCCCACGCGCGTGGCCTTCAGCGTGAGCCACGGCGGCGCGCCGCTCGACTGCGAGTGCCTGCTCACCCTGCCCGACGGGCGGCAGAGGCAGGTGAGGACGCTGCGCGAGGGCCGCGGGGTGTTCGACTACACCCCGGCCTCCACCCCAGCCACGCTCACCGTGACCGACGCCGGCGGGCAGCGCCACGACTTCAGCCTGCCCGCAGCCCAGGCCGAGGGCTGCGCCCTGAGCGTGAGCGCCGTGGAGGGCAGCCACGTGGGAGTCAACGTGAGCCGCACGCCGGGCTACACGGAGCCGCTGGCGCTGGTGCTCATGAGCGGGGGCAACATCGACGCCACCGACATACTGCAGCCCACGGAGCGCACGGCGCGCCGGCGCTTCGCCCGAGCCGACATGATGCCGGGCGTAAACCAGCTGGCGCTCATCGACAGCCGGGGCCGCATAGTGGCCGAGCGCATGGTGTTCGTATGCCCGCCACGCGGGGCCGACTCGATAGACTTCACGGCGCGGGGCGCGCTCGCGCCCTGCGGCAAGCTCACGCTCGAGGCGCACACGGAGCCGGGGGCCACGTTCTCGGTGGCCGTGCGCGACAGGGCTGCCGAGCTCAACGGCCAGCAGGGCAACGCCGCCACGTGGCTGCTGCTATCGTCTGACCTGCGCGGCTACATAAACCAGCCCGAGTATTACCTCGAGGCCGACGACGACGAGCACCGGCGGGCCGCCGACCTGCTCATGATGGTGCAGGGATGGCGCCGCTACGACGTGGAGCAGATGGAGGGCTGCCGCGAGTTCCGCCGCACCCACCCCATAGAGGACCGCCTCTACCTCTTCGGCCAGCTCAAGCAGGCCAGCAGGCGCAACAAGCCCGCCGGGGTACAACTCACGGCCACGCTCTACAACCGCGCAGGCGAGTCGATGAGGGGCCGCGCCGTCACCGACTCGGCCGGGCTCTACGCCTTCAGCCTGCCCGACTGCGAGGGCGAATGGACACTGCTGCTCAACACGCGCAACGCCGACGGTAAGGCCAAGAACTACCGCGTGTGCATCGACCGCAACTTCTCGCCCGACCCGCGGCCGCTCGCACACTATGAGACGCAGCCCATACCCATGGCCGGGGCGCAATCGCCCGAGGTGGCCGCCGACTTCACCGACACGGCCGACATAACCAAGCTCGCCGGCATGGAAGAACGGCTGCACGTAATAAAGGAAGTCAACGTGCGCGGCAAGCGACTCTTCGAGAACGCACGCGCCGGATGGGAGAACGAGCAGCGCGGAGCCTTCAAGTCGTACCTGCGCTACGACTGCGACAAGGCTGCCGACGAGCTGTATGACGCGGGCCTCGAAACGCCCACCATCTTCGAGTGGCTCGTGCAGAAGAACAGCTTCTTCGGAGGTGACGAAACGGACTATAATGACCTGGCAAGCCTCGCCGCCGCCGAGAACGGAACGGGGGACGCCGAGAACGACATACCCACAACCATGCTCGAGGCGCAGGAAGAGGCTGAGGCCGACGCCGACTACACGGGCAACGGGATAGACAACAGGGGATTCATGTCACGCGATGGACTGGCATACAAGAACAGGCCCATAGTGTGGGTGCTCAACAACACGTTCTACATGGGCACCAAGACGCGGGGCGTGCGCACAAATGACATCGAGTACATACGCGAGAACAGTTCCGAGGAGATGCCGCGCTGGCTCGACGAGTACAAGAGCGTATACATATCTGAAGACGAGAACATCTGGCGCAACTACGTGGAGGCGCCCACGCTCGCGCCCTACAGCCCCGTAACCATATTCCTATACTCACACCACGAGTTCCCGGCCAAGCAAAAGGGCCTGCGCCACACACACTTCGAGGGATACAGCCACGTGGAGACGTTCCAGATGCCCGACTACAGCCTGATGCCGCCCGCCGCCGACCACCGCCGCACGCTCTACTGGAACCCGGCGGTGAAAGCCGACAAGGACGGGCGCGCCACCATCGAGCTGTACAACAACTCCTCCTGCCGGCAGATAAGCATATCGGCCGAGGGCATCACCTACGACGGACGCGCCTTGGTGTACAGCAGGCCTTGAGCCTTGCCCGCATGGCGGCGCGGCCCGCGCCCACCCCGCCGCCATAGCCACAGCGGCAAGCAGGCGCCAAAGGCCAACCGACATCATGCACATCCACTCAAAAGCGCCGCCCCCGCCGCCACTGCCCTCGCCGGCATGGCAGCGGGGGCGGCGCCAGGCATTTTTAAAATCCAAACAAGCTACAAAGCATCACAAACCCTTGGGAACGCGCATAAAAGAAAAGTGCTGACTACTTGTTCACTAAGTAATCAGCACTCCGTTTGCAAGGCGCTTCAAGATGGGCTTGAACCAACGACCCCCTGATTAACAGTCAGGTGCTCTAACCAACTGAGCTATTGAAGCATTGAGTTGCGCATCATTCCTGAATTGCGATGCAAAGGTAATGCGTTTTTGCGAAACCAGCAAATTTTTCGGCCGAAAAAATGCGCAAAACATAAATTTTTCTCAAAAAAACCTGCCGCGAGGGCTGAATTAGAGCATAATCATTTAATTTTGCAGCCAGATTCCAAACATTGACAAGCGTGCGGCGCACTGACCCGGCGCGGCCCGAGGCGGCCTGCCACCGCGGCGTGCGGCGCACTGAAAGCTGACAACAACGACACAATGAAAAGACGTATCATCATCCTGATGGCCGCCTGCATGGCGGCGGCCGGCCTGCAGGCGCAGAAACAAAGGGGCCACAACCTGGAGGTGGGCAAGAACCTCGACATCTTCAACACCATATACAAGAACCTCGACCTGATGTATGTCGACACGCTCAACCCCGCCGAGGTGATAGGCAACGGCATCAACGCCATGCTGCGCAGCCTCGACCCTTACACCGAGTACTACCCGGAGGACAAGAACAAGGAGCTCGAGATGATGCTCACGGGCAAGTATGCCGGCATCGGCTCCATAATACGCAAGAACCTGAAGCTCGGCAACATAGTCATCGACGAGCCTTACGAGGGCATGCCCGCCGCCGAGGCCGGGCTGAAGCGGGGCGACGAGATACTGTCGATAGACGACTCGTCGATGGTGGGCAAGACGGTGAGCTACGTGAGCGAGAGGCTGCGCGGCGAGCCCGGCACGACGTTCGCGCTCAAGGTGCGCCGCCCGTCGACGGGCAAGGAGATGACCTTCAAGGTGACGCGGCGCAACATAAAGCTGCCGGCCATACCCTATTACGGGATGCGCCCCGGCGGCGTGGGCTACATCTGCCTGAGCAGCTTCACCGAGGGCTGCGCCAAGGAGATGCGCCGCGCCTTCGCCGACCTCAAGGGGCAGGGGGCCACGAAGCTGGTGCTCGACCTCAGGGGCAACGGCGGCGGCTCGCTGGCCGAGGCCGTAGACATAATAAGCATGTGGGTGCCAAAGGGGCTGACGCTCGTCGAGACGCGCGGCAAGCTGCGGCAGGCCAACAGGGAGTACAAGACGAGGGTCGAGCCGGTGGACACGCTGATGCCCATCGTGGTGATGGTCAACGGCGAGACGGCCAGCGCCAGCGAGATAACGGCCGGCTCGCTGCAAGACCTCGACCGCGGCGTGGTGCTCGGCACGCGCACCTACGGCAAGGGCCTCGTGCAGGTGCCGATGGACCTGCCGTACAACGCGGCCATGAAGCTCACCACCAGCAAGTACTACATACCCAGCGGCCGCTGCATACAGGCCATCAACTACAAGCACTCAGGCGGCGGGTACACCGAGCGCATACCCGACAGCCTCACACACGTGTTCCTCACGCGGGCCGGGCGTGAGGTGCGCGACGGGGGCGGCATCAAGCCCGACGTGGAGGTGCGCCCCGACACGCTGCCCAACATAGTGCTCTACCTGGACCGCATCGACTCCACCGAGGTGATGCTCGACTACGAGGTGGACTACATAGCCTCCCACCCGACGATAGCCCGGCCCGAGCTGTTCAGCCTCACCGACGCCGAGTTCGACGACTTCAAGCGCAGGGTGCTCGAGAGCGGCTTCACCTACGACCCCATGAGCGGCAAGAAGCTCGACGAGCTGGAGAAGCTGGCCAAGTTCGAGGGCTACTACGACGACGCCAAGGCCGAGTTCGACAGCCTGCGAGCCAAGCTCAGCCACAACGTGGGGCGCGACCTGGAGCGCAGCAAGGACGACATAAAGCGGCTGCTCGAACAGGACATCGTGACGGCCTACTACTACCAGGCCGGGGCCATCAAGGCCGCCCTCGGCCACGACAAGCAGCTCATGGAGGCCGAGCGGCTGCTCGCCGACCCGCAGGCTTACCGCAGCCTGCTCACGCCGGCAAAGAAGCGCGAGGCCACCCCCAACCCGCCGGCTGACGGGAAATAGGGGCACGGGGGAGGAGGCGCCACACAGGCTTGCATGGCCCCGGGAAAGGGGGAGGCGGAGTGGCCGGTGCGCCCATGCCCCAACGCCGCGGGCCGCGGGCAAAAACGGCTGCCGCCATGTTACAAAAAGGATAAATAAAGGGAAAACTTGCACATTTTCCGCCCAAACGCTTGCATATGAGCGAAAATGTTCGTACCTTTGCAGCGTTCAGTGGAATGAGGGGCTTCTCCGAAAGCTCCTCATTTTATTTTAATAACACGACTTTATGATCGACAAGAACGTAATCAAGACAATCGTCGAGGAGTGGTTGCAAGGCAACGAGTATTTCCTCGTGGACGTGTGCATGGAACCGGACAACCGCATCGTGGTGGAGATAGACCACGCCGACGGGGTGTGGATTGAGGACTGCGCCGAGCTGAGCCGCCACCTGCAGGAGAAGCTCGGCGACGAGCTCGGCGACTACGAGCTCGAGGTAGGCTCGGCCGGCATAGGCCAGCCCTTCAAGGTGGCCCAGCAGTACGCCATCCACGTGGGCAAGGAGGTGGAGGTGCTCACCGCCGAGGGCAAGAAGGTGCACGGCGTGCTCAAGAGCGTCGACGGGCGCGACTTCACCGTGACGGTAAAGGAGAAGCAGCGCCAGGAGGGCAAGAAGCGCCCCGTCATGGCCGACGTCGACATGGCCTTCAGCATGGACAGCGTGAAATATACAAAATACCTACTAAGTTTCAAATAAAGCTATGGCAGCAAAGAAAGAAGAAAAGGGTCCGAGCATGATAGAGACCTTCCAGGAGTTCAAGGAGACGAAGAACATCGACCGCACGACGCTCGTGAGCGTGCTCGAGGAGAGCTTCCGCAACGTCATCGCGAAGCTCTTCGGCAGCGACGAGAACTTCGACGTGATAGTGAACCCCGACAAGGGCGACTTCGAGATACACCGCAACCGCGTCGTCGTGGCCGACGGCGAGGTGCAGGACGAGAACAAGCAGATATCGCTCTCCGACGCGCAGAAGATAGAGCCCGACTACGAGGTGGGCGAGGAAGTGAGCGAGGAGGTGAACTTCAGCAAGTTCGGCCGCCGCGCCATCCTCAACCTGCGCCAGACGCTGGCCTCGAAGATACTCGAGCTGGAGCACGACTCGCTCTACAACAAGTACAAGGACAAGGTGGGCACCATCGTCAGCGGCGAGGTGTACCAGATGTGGCGCCGCGAGGTGCTGCTCATCGACGACGAGGGCAACGAGCTCCACCTGCCCAAGGGCGAGCAGATACCCGCCGACTCGTACCACAAGGGCGAGACCGTGCGCGCCGTGGTGCTGCGCGTGGACAACGAGAACAACAACCCGCGCATCATCCTCAGCCGCACCAGCCCCACCTTCCTCGAAAGGCTGCTCGAGGCCGAGGTGCCCGAGATAGCCGACGGCCTCATCACCATACAGCGCGTGGCGCGCATGCCCGGCGAGAGGGCCAAGGTGGCCGTCGAGAGCTACGACGAGCGCATAGACCCCGTGGGGGCCTGCGTCGGCGTGAAGGGCAGCCGCGTGCACGGCATAGTGCGCGAGCTGTGCAACGAGAACATCGACGTCATCAACTACTCGAGCAACACGCAGCTCTTCATACAGCGCGCCCTCAGCCCCGCCAAGGTGTCGAGCATCACGCTCGACGAGGAGAACCACAAGGCCGAGGTGTACCTGCAGCCCGAGGAGGTGTCGCTGGCCATCGGCCGCGGCGGCATGAACATCAAGCTGGCCAGCATGCTCACGGGCTTCACCATCGACGTGTTCCGCGTGGTGAGCGACAGCGAGGCCGACGAGGACATCTACCTCGACGAGTTCGCCGACGAGATTGACCAGTGGGTCATCGACGCCATCAAGGCCATAGGACTCGACACGGCCAAGGCCGTGCTCAACGCCCCGAGGGAGATGCTCATCGAGAAAGCCGACCTCGAGGAAGAGACCGTCGACCACGTGCTCCGCGTGCTCCGCGCCGAGTTCGAGAACTAAGCGCGCACGGACGCGCTCAGAGCCAGCAAGTTGCAAAACGGGCCGCCACGCGCCGCGAAACGGCCCGGACGGGGGCGCGAAACGGCCCGCAACGCCCCCCGAAACGGCACAGGCGGCAGCGACAAGACGAAACACGGGCCTTAGCCGGACGAATGTTCATGCTTTCATGACGCTCATGACCATGGGGCCGGCAGCCGCAGGCGCACAGCAGCGCGGGCGGCCTCGGTGACGATGCGTTGTGGATTGTAGAACAAGAAGAAAATAACTTTATATGAGCATCAGATTAAACAAAGTATTGACAGAACTGAACATAGGCTTGCAAACGGCTGTAGAGTTCCTCAAGAACAAGAAGAGCCTCGGCGAGATCAAGGACGACGCCAACGTCAACACCAAGATCTCCGACGAACAGTACCAGGCACTGGTGAGCGCCTTCAAGGGCGACAAGGACATAAAGAACGAGGCCGAGAAAATCTTCGCGAAGAAGACAAAGGAGAAGAAAGCCGAGAAGAAGTCCACCAAGGCCGAGGACCTGCTCGGGCAGCGGCAGAAATTCAAGCCGCTGGGCAAGATAGACCTCGGCAGCGTGGGCAGGAAGCCCGCAGCAGAGCCGAAGCCCGCCGAGCCGAAGCCCGTGAAGGCGCAAGAGCCACAACAGCCGGCACAGCCACAGCCGCAGCAACCCGAGCCGGCACAGGAACCGGCCGCCAAGCCACAGCCGGCCAAGCCAGAGCCGCAGCCTGAGACTCAGCCTCAGCCCCAGCCTCAGCCCCAGGCAGGCGGGGAGCCAAAGATATTCACCCTGAAGACCGAGGAGCGGCTGGCGCCGAAGCTCAACGTCGTAGGCAAGATTGACCTCGACGCCATCAACCAGAGCACCCGCCCAAAGAAAAAGTCGAAGGAGGAGCGGCGCAAGGAGCGCGAGGAAAAGGCCGCCGCACAGCACCAGGGAGGCGAGCGCAAGAAACGCGTGCGCATAGGCAAGGAGCGCGTTGACATCGAGGCCGCCGCAAGCCAGGGCCAGAACGGGGGCGGCAAGAAGAAGAAAGGCGGGCAAGCCCCGCAGCAAGCCCCGCAACAGCAAGCCGCCCCAGGCAAGGGCAAGAAAGGCAAGAACCGCCCCGCACACAAGCCCATGGAAGTGAGCGAGGAGGACGTGGCACGCCAGGTAAAGGAGACCCTGGCACGCCTCACGAGCAAGAACCAGAACAAGAAAGGAGCCAAGTACCGCCGCGAGAAGCGCGACGCCGTGCAGGAACGCCTCAACGAGGAGAGGCTCGAAGAGCAGGCAGGCAGCAAGACGCTCAAGCTCACCGAGTTCGTCACCGTGAGCGAGCTGGCCACCATGATGAACGTGCCGGTCAACAAGGTCATCGGCACCTGCATGAGCATCGGCATCATGGTATCCATCAACCAGCGCCTCGACGCCGAGACCATCAACCTCGTGGCCGAGGAGTTCGGCTTCAAGACCGAGTACGTGAGCGCAGAGGTGAGCGCCGCCGTCAGCGAGGAGGAGGACGACGAGAACGACCTCGTGCCGCGCGCGCCCATCGTCACCGTCATGGGCCACGTCGACCACGGCAAGACCTCGCTGCTCGACCACATCCGCAACACCAACGTCATAGCCGGCGAGGCAGGAGGCATCACGCAGCACATCGGAGCGTACAACGTGACGCTGGCCGACGGCCGCAAGATAACCTTCCTCGACACCCCGGGCCACGAGGCGTTCACCGCCATGCGTGCCCGCGGAGCGCAGGTCACCGACATCGCCATCATCATCATCGCCGCCGACGACAGCGTCATGCCCACCACCAAGGAGGCCATAGCACACGCACAGGCGGCCAACGTGCCGATGGTGTTCGCCATCAACAAGATAGACAAGCCGGGAGCCAACCCCGACAAGATACGCGAGGACCTGGCCAACATGAACCTCTTGGTCGAGGAGTGGGGCGGCAAGTACCAGTGCCAGGAGATATCGGCCAAGAAAGGCATCGGCGTGGACGAGCTGCTCGAGAAAGTGCTGCTCGAGGCCGAGATGCTCGACCTCAAGGCCAACCCCAACCGCCGCGCCGCAGGCTCCATCATCGAGTCGTCGCTCGACAAGGGCCGCGGCTACGTCTCCACGGTGCTCGTCTCCAACGGCACGCTCCGCGTGGGCGACATCGTGCTTGCCGGGACGCACTACGGCCGCATCAAGGCCATGTTCAACGAGCGCAACCAGCGCATGGAGAAGGCAGGCCCGTCTGAGCCGGCCATCATCCTCGGGCTCAACGGCGCGCCCACCGCAGGCGACGCCTTCCACGTGATGGACACCGAGCAGGAGGCGCGCGAGATAGCCTCCAAGCGCGAACAGCTGCAGCGCGAGCAGGGCCTGCGCACGCAGACACGCCTCACGCTGGCCGACATCAGCCACCGCATAGCCCTCGGCTCGTTCAAGGAGCTGAACCTCATCGTAAAGGGCGACACCGACGGCAGCGTAGAGGCGCTGAGCGACTCGTTCATCAAGCTCTCAACGGAGAAGATACAGGTCAACGTCATCCACAAGGCCGTGGGCCAGATCTCGGAGAACGACGTGACCCTGGCCGACGCATCCGACGCCATCATCGTGGGCTTCCAGGTGCGCCCGTCGGCAGCCGCCCGCAAGCTCGCCGAGCGCGAAGGCGTGGAGATAAACACCTACTCCATCATCTACGACGCCATAGAGGACATACGCTCGGCCATGGTCGGCATGCTCGACAAGGTGAAGAAGGAAATTACCACCGGACAGGTGGAGGTGCGCGAGGTCTACAAGATATCCAAGGTGGGCACCGTGGCCGGCGCGCTCGTCACCGAGGGCAAGGTGCACGCCAAGGACAAGGCCCGCGTGGTGCGCGACGGCATCGTGATACACACCGGCGACATCAACGCCCTGAAGCGCTACAAGGACGACGCCAAGGAAGTGGCCGCCGGACTGGAGTGCGGCCTCAGCCTCGTCAACTTCAACGACATACAGCAGGGCGACATCATCGAGACCTACACCGAGATAGAGGTGGAGCAGAAACTCTGACAACCAAGAATCAAGGGCCAAGAATCATAAAGCGCCGCGACGGATTTCGGTTCCGTCGCGGCGCTTTTGCATCCTTGCAGGCCAGGGCCAGCAAGTCACAAGCCCGTGCGGGCTTGGCGCGCCACTGCCCCCGCGGCATTTGGCGGTGCCGCAGAAGAAGATGAAGCCTGTGCGCCCGTCAGCCGGCCATGCCGGCGAGCATGTCCAGGGCGCGGTTCTCGGCGGCTTCCATCTGCTCGCGCTCGCCCGGGCCTTTGTCGTTGATGCCGCAGAGGTGGAGTATGCCGTGGATGATCACGCGGTGCAGCTCGTCCTGGTATTCCTTGCCGAACAGCGCGGCGTTGGAGCGCACGGTGTCGAGGCTTATCACTATGTCGCCGTTGATGCGGTCGCCCTCGTCGTAGTCGAAGGTGATGATGTCGGTGTAGTAGTCGTGGCCGAGGTACTCGCGGTTGACTTCGAGTATCTTCTCGTCGCTCACGAACATGTAGCCCACCTCGCCCACGCGGCGGCCATACTCTGCGGCCACGGCCTTTATCCACGCCGTGGTCTCGCGCTTCCTTATCGACGGCATCCTCACGCCGTCGGTGCTGTAGGTAATCATGACGGTTTTTTCTTTAAGATTTTATGGGAGTTATGGGAGTGCTGGGAGTTATGGGAGTGCTGGGAGGAACTCGCTTGCGTCCTTGCCGAAGTGCATCAGCTCGCGCACCATGCTCGACGACACGCTCTCAAACTGTGGCTCGGCGTAGAAGAGCACCGTGTCGAGGCCGCCTATCTTGCGGTTGATGTCGGCCTGCTCGCGCTCGTACTCAAAGTCCTTAATGCTGCGCACGCCCTTGATGATGAACTGCGCCCCCTCGCGGCGCGCAAAGTCGACCGTGAGGTCGTTGTAGGCTTTCACCGCCACGCGCGGCTCTGAGGCGTAGAGGGCTGCTATGCGCCCTGTCCGCACCTCTGCGCTGAACATATAGCGCTTGCGCTCGTTGACGCCCACGCCGATGACTATGCGGTCGAACAGCGGCAGCGCGCGGCGCACTATGGCGTCGTGGCCTGTGGTGTATGGGTCGAAGCTGCCCACGAAGATGCCGGTTTTCATTTTTTCTTGATGGGAGTTATGGGAGCAATGGGAGAGCTGGGAGAACTGGGAATATGCGGGCCCCGCCCTGCCACCATGCATATTTTCTTAATTCTTACTTCTTAATTCTTAATTGTCAAAGAGGCTCTGCTGCATGATGTTGCCCGTGTAGGGGTTGCGCCCGAAGTGGCGGTAGGCCAGCTCGGTGGCCATGCGCCCCCTCGGCGTGCGCTTTATGAAGCCCTCCATGATGAGGAACGGCTCGTATACCTCCTCCACGGTGCCTGCGTCCTCGCCTATGGCGGTGGCTATGGTCGACACGCCCACAGGGCCGCCCTTGAACTTGTCGATGATGGCCAGCAGAATCTTGTTGTCGGTCTCGTCGAGGCCGAAGCTGTCGATGTTGAGCGCCGAGAGCGAGAGCGTGGTTATGTCGATGTCTATGCGGCCGTTGCCCTTCACCTGCGCGAAGTCGCGCACGCGGCGCAGCAGCGCGTTGGCTATGCGTGGCGTGCCGCGGCTGCGGCGTGCTATCTCCATGGCCGCGTCGTCGTCAATCGGCACGCGCAGTATGCCCGCCGAGCGCTTCAGTATGCGGCAGAGCGTCTCAGGCTCATAGTACTCCAGATGGAGGTTTATGCCGAAGCGTGCGCGGAGCGGGGCGGTGAGCAGCCCGCTGCGCGTGGTGGCGCCCACGAGGGTGAACGGGTTGAGGTCTATCTGTATCGACCGCGCCGACGGGCCTTTGTCAATCATTATGTCGATGCGGTAGTCTTCCATGGCTGAGTAGAGGTACTCCTCGACCACGGGCGAGAGGCGGTGAATCTCGTCGATGAAGAGCACGTCGTTCTTTTCGAGCGACGTGAGTATGCCCGCCAGGTCGCCTGGCTTGTCGAGCACGGGGCCGCTGGTTATCTTGAAGCCCACGCCCAGCTCGTTGGCAATGATGTTGCTCAGCGTGGTCTTGCCCAGTCCGGGCGGGCCGTGCAGCAGGGTGTGGTCGAGTGGTTCGCCGCGGTACTTGGCCGCCTCGACGAACACCTCGAGGTTCTCCACCACCTTCTTCTGGCCGCTGAAGTCGCCGAAGCGCAGCGGGCGCAGCGCGTTTTCGAACTCGCGCTCGGCCGCCGACACTCGTTCCTGCCTTATGTCAAAGTCTGCGTCCATGTGGTTGTTGTCTCGGGTTGTTTGGTATCAAGGTGCAAACTTACAAATAATTTCGCACATACGCGCCATTTGGCTGCGGAAAAAGGGCGGCGAGGCCCCGCCCCTGCCCCCTGCGGGGAGGCCGGGCGGGGCCAGTGTGCGCGGCCCGTGGGGCCTGCCGGGTCAGAGCGAGGCCTGCGTGGCCGCCGCCCCTATGGCCCCGAGTATGGCCGAGGCCACGGCTATGATCACTTTCATTATGGTCTGCCAGGTGCTGTTCTTCATGGTTGCTTTCCTCCCTTGGCCTTTCATTCGGTTATCTCGGTCTGTTCCTCGCCTGCCTCGGTGTCCACGTCGTTCTTGGGCAGCTCCGTCACCTTGCAGCCCTCCACGAAAGTGCGTGTGCGCTTGCCGTTCTTGTCGATGCGCAGCTCGGGCTGGAAGAGCACGCGCACGGCCTTCACGTTCTGCGCCGCGCTGAACTCCTTGGCCGTCGAGGCCGGGCCGGTGGTGAGCGCCAGCTTGAACGAGCCGAAGCTGTTGAGCTTCACGCGCTTGGAGTTCTGCAGCTCCTGCTTCATCACCACCACCAGCTCGCTGAGCACGGCCAGCACGTCGGCGCGCTTCACGGTGCAGTTGGCCTCTATCTGCTCGGCCAGGCGGTCGGTGTCTACCGTGTCTATCATCACCGCGCGGGCATACCACTTCTTGTACTGGTTGCTCCTCGAGTTGTTGTTCTGGTAAAGTCTGTACTGTACTGCCATAGTGTTTTTCCCTTCTCTGTTTGTTTTTGATGGTTTGTAATTAAGGTTTGTCTCTGCGTCATCGGCCGAATGACAGTGCAAAGATACTGCGCCGGGCCGGCACTGTCAATAGCCCTTGGGTATACAAATGGCGGTACGGCGCGGGAAAGGACACAAAAAGGCGCGGGGAAGGCACGAGAAATGGCGCAAAAAGACGTAGAAAAGGCGCAACGCGCGCCGCCCGGATGAGTGGCGGCCATGCGCGTTGCGCCTTGCCCGGCGGCTGCCGGGAGCCCGGCGGAGCCTTTACTTCACCACCACCTTGCGGGCGGTGCCGTCGGCAAACTTCACTATGTTGAGCCCTTTCTGCGGCACGCGCAGGCGGCGGCCCGAGAGCGAGTAGTAAGCCTCAACCTTCTTGCCCGTGGCGGCATCTACGGAGCCAATGCCGTCGGTGGTGCCTTCGTTGCTGAACACGACGGTGATCTTCGGGCCGTAAGCCTTGACTTCATACTTGAACGAGCCCTCTATCTGCTCCATCACCTTCAGCTGCAGCGTGGCTGTGCAGGTGCCGGTGGCCTCAACGTCACTACCAAACGGCTTTACCACCCACTCCGTCTCCATGAATTTAACCTCGCCTGCGGCCAGCTCGCCTGGGTCAGTGCTTAACAGCTCACTAGCATCGGTCACTGGCAGCTTACAGGTTAGAGGGAAGCAAATCATGAATGAGCCGCCCGAGATCTGCGTCACCTGGTAGTCTACGGCCACATTTGCAGCCTCGCCGGAAGTGTTCTTCACATACAACTCGGACGGTATCATTGTTCCCTTTCCCAAATCCTCCACTTTCTCCGACACCGTCCAAGTGGTTCCGTCGGCCACCACGTTGCCGTCCTTGTCTACGAACTGGAAGGTCTGGTCTACTTGCCCGAAGGCCATCGCGCTGCCCATGAGCATGGCTGCGCACAGTGTAAACAGTTTCTTCATAATAGCTTATCTTTTTATTGTTGTTGTTACATCCTCTCATGCGCCCATCCTGCGCGCCCTGCCGCACCTCCCCATGCCGGGGAGCGGGCCTGCGGCGCACTGACAACGCACAATATCAAGGCAAAATTATGAATAATGCCCCATTCAAGGCCCAAAAGCCCGCAATATTTATGTTTATTTAACCCATGGCGCACAGGCCTTGCGCGCGCATGAAAAGGATATCTATCATCAATAATGCCAGCCCTTGCCGTCGCAACTGCCACACGTCTTGTGGGTATGCGGCTTGCGCGCCTTGCCGCAGCGGTCGCACCACTTCTCTTCGCCGGATACTCTTTCGTTCACCCATATCCCCGTGCCTCCGCAGGCACGGCATTTTACTTTCTTCCTGGTCTCGGCACTGCCACTGCCATCGTTCGAACTTTCATTCTGCCCCACAGCACTCCGTGTGGCGCTTGAATTAGCGGCAGCCACGGGCTTGACGCTGCCGCCCCCTGAACTTGACGGCTTGCTGATGGCCTTTGACACGGCTCCGGCAAGTATGCCGACTACGGCCGATGCCATTTCAGCTTTCTGCTGGCTGATGTAAGCATCTATCGTAGAATATGCCGAAGCCAGCTGCTCACGCATCCTGGGAAGCTTACCAAGCAGGCTCTCAGCTTTCTCCATGTATCTGCTGGCTTTCTCCGCATAGGCGGTGTCAAGTTCAAGGTACTTCCTAAGCAAATCGCAGCTGCCTTGCGCCAGCGCCGCCGCGCTGTCAACGTTGAAGGTCTCATCTTCATACGAACCGGGCGCCACAAAAAACACACCCTTTTTGACATCACTGCAGAATGATGGTATGCGCCACACTTCGTCGTGGGCCATCTCATACATGGCTGCACCCGACAGGTAAGTGCCATACTCGCATTCATTGCCCGGCTGCCTGTAATACGCCACCACGTCGGCATAGCGCCCTTGGTCGAAGAGTTCCTCGCCCTTGTCTATGTACGCAAGGCTGCTGTGCCTTGCGGGGTCAAAAGCTTCCCAGTTGCTTGCCTCCGTGCGCATCACTTCGTAATTTCCCGCCTCGTCTTTGCCTATGAGATAGAACAGGCATGGTATGCTCAAGGTGGTGTCAGTGACGGATAACAGGCCCTCTTTCTTCACTCCGCCAATGTTCCTTGTATATTCGCAGACATTTCTCAGTGAACTGAATCTGAACGTCTCAAAGTCGGTGGCAAGCTCCCTGCCGCCTTGCTCAAGGATGGCCTTGCCCTCCTCTATCTCGAAGATGGTGCTATGGTAACAGTTCCTATCGATGTCCTGCGCCTGTACGACTATGTAACCCGGCAGGTAGTCGTAGCGGTCGGCCGCATACTCATGGTGGAGCTTGCCTCCCGTGGAGTAGACGGCCACCTTGCCAGGGGCCGTGCCCACCAGCGCTCCGGGCTGCGCCCTGTGGTACAGGCTGTACGGCGGGTACGCCTTGCGCAGCAGCTCGTAATACCGTGGCATTGGGGTCGTGCCCTCGGCAACAGGCGGGTGGTATGCTATTTCCTTGTATTCGATGGGAACAAGCTGGCGCCATGCCGAATCCACGGCGCCTACAAGCCTGCCGCCTTCACCTTTCCTGCCCACTTGGTAATACCAATATCCGTCAGCATAAGCCTTGACATTGATGCTGCTGAAACCCTCTGTCTTCTTCATGCCCTTAATCTCGTCCTTGTGAATGGACGCTATCCTCTTGGCCAATTTCTTGTCGGCCTGCGAAAAGACCGGCAGGGAGACGGACAGGCATAGCACTGCCCAAAACAAATTTCTTGCGTTCATTATCATCTATATTATATCAATATTTGTCCTCAACGTCGGCACGACATACTTCTTGCGTAATGACAAGAAGTGCCACAAACAAATTCCTAGGCTTTGCAAAGATACGGAAAAAACCTTTATTGCCGTGCCATCCTCAATGGGCGGGAGTTTCGTCTTAATGTAAATTAACATTCATGCAGCCCGTTTCCGCACCGCCACGTAAGTGGCTGGCAGCCTGCACCTTGCGCGCGGCACAGCAAGACGGCCTGTTCCGCCTCGCGGAACAGGCCGTCTTGGCCGGCAGTACGGGCCGCCTTGCGATGCCGGGCGGCATGGGCAGCCCGGCTGCCCGCTAATCCTTGCCCTCAAGCATGGCCACGGCTTCCATCACTATGGGGTTTTGCTCGTTCATCACGGCGAAGTATTCCGTCATGCTCCACAGGTCGCGGGCCACGAGGGCCTTGAGCTGCAAGGCGAGGTAGGGCATGGTGCGGGCCAGCTCGGCTGAGTCCTTTGGCGTGATGGCCCTGCGCCGGCCCTCGGCCATGATGCTGTCGGTGAGCGATGGCGGCACGGCGTAGCCCTTGCTGAAGGCGTCGAACGAGGGGTAGGCCTCGAGCAGGCGGGCGCGGTTCTCGTCGACGTAGTGCAGGTAGGCGTTGAGCACTATGCCCTTGGCCGAGAGCTCGCGGTGCAGGCGGGTGTAGACGGTGGTGTCGAGCGGCACGAAGCGGTCGGGCATGATGCCCCCGCCGCCGTACACGGGGCGGTGCTTGCGCAGGGTGTAGCACTTGAGCGAGTCGGCGAAGCGTATGCTGTCGGGGTTGGTAAGCTCGCCGTGGCGCAGGCGGTTGAGCACGTCCATGTCGTAGTCGCGCGCTCGGCCCTTGACGTATGGTTTCTGTATGCAGCGGCCCGCGGGCGTGTAGTAGTGGGCCACGGTGAGGCGCAGCATGGAGCCGTCGGGCAGGTCGAATGGCCGCTGCACGAGGCCCTTGCCGAAGGAGCGGCGGCCTACGACGGTGGCGCGGTCCTGGTCTTGCAGGGCGCCCGATACTATCTCGGCGGCCGAGGCCGTGTACTCGTTGACGAGCACCACCACGCGTCCTCCCTGGAAGCTGCCCCCGCCCTTGGCGCGGTAGTCCATGCGTGGCGAGGTGCGCCCCTCGGTGTAGACGATGAGGTCGCCCTTGGCCAGGAACTCGCCCGCCACGTCGACAGCGGCCTGCAGGTATCCCCCGCCGTTGTCCTGCAGGTCGAGCACGAGGCTCTCCATGCCCTGCCGCTCAAGCCCGGCCATGGCCTCGAGCAGCTCGGCGTGGGTGGTGGCGCCGAAGCTGCCTATGCGCACGTAGCCCACGCCGGGGCGTATGATGTAGGCCGCGTCGACGGTCTCGACGGGTATCTTGTCGCGCGTGACGGTGAAGGCGAGCCTCTCGCCCACTCCCCGGCGCACCACGCCGAGGCGCACCTGGGTGCCCTTGGGCCCGCGCAGGCGGCGCATTATCTCACTGCGGGCCATGCCCACGCCGGCTATGGCTGTGTCGTTGACGGATACTATGCGGTCGCCGGCGAGTATGCCCACGCGCTCCGAGGGGCCTCCGCCGACGGGCTGTATCACCATGAGCGTGTCCTCAATCATGTTGAACTGCACGCCAATGCCCTCGAAGTTGCCCGCCAGCGGCTCGGTGAGGGCCTTCACCTCCTCGGCCGTGGAATAAGACGAATGGGGGTCGAGCTTGGCTATCATGCCGCGTATGCCGTCCTCGACGAGCTTCTGCTCGTCCACGCTGTCAACGTAGAAGGTGTTGATGGCCACCTCGGCTATGTGGAGCTTGCGCAAGGGGCTGTCGTGGCTTATGTCTATGCGCACCTGGGCCGCGGCGGCCCAGGGCAGCAGCAGCGACATGGCTGCAACAAAAAGTGATTTCATCTGACTGATTTTGGTGGGAGGGATGGGAGAGCTGGGAGCATTGGGAGGACTGGGAGGGCTGGGCCTGCCGCATACTTTCTTAATTCTTAGCTCTTAATTCTTAACTTTCAATTCTCTTCCGGCCTGTCTTCCTCGATGACGAGGTTGTCGATGATGAAGTTCTGGCGCTCGGGGGTGTTCTTGCCCATGTAGTATTCGAGCAGCTTCTGCACCTGGTCGGTCTTGTGGAGCGTCACTTGCTCGAGGCGCATGTCCGGGCCGATGAAGTGCTTGAACTCGTCGGGCGAAATCTCGCCGAGGCCCTTGAAGCGCGTTATCTCGGGGTCGGGGCCGAGGTCGGCTATGGCGCGCAGCCGCTCGTCGTCGCTGTAGCAGTAGCGCGTGATGAAGTCGCCCTTGCGTCCTTCGGGGGCGTTGGCGTCGGCAGCAGCCACCACGGCCTTGTCGCGTATCTTGGTGCGGCGGTTGCGCACGCGGAAGAGTGGCGTCTGCAGCACGTATACGTGGCCCTTCTTCACCAGCTCGGGGAAGAACTGCAGGAAGAAGGTTATGATGAGCAGGCGTATGTGCATGCCGTCGACGTCGGCATCGGTGGCCACAATCACCTTGTTGTAGCGCAGCGAGTCGAGGCCGTCCTCTATGTCGAGCGCGGCCTGCAGCAGGTTGAACTCCTCGTTCTCGTAGACCACCTTCTTGGTGAGGCCGTAGGAGTTGAGCGGCTTGCCTCGCAGCGAGAAGACGGCCTGCGTGTTCACGTCGCGGCTCTTGGTTATGCTTCCGCTGGCCGAGTCGCCCTCGGTTATGAAGATGCAGCTCTGCTCCTTGCGGTCGTTCTTCACGTCGCTGAAGTGTATGCGGCAGTCGCGCAGCTTGCGGTTGTGCAGGTTGGCCTTCTTGGCCCGCTCGCGCGCCAGCTTGGTGACGCCGGCCATGGCCTTGCGCTCCTTCTCGCTCTCCTGTATCTTCTGCAGCATGGCCTCGGCCACGTCGGCGTGGCGGTGCAGGTAGTTGTCCACCTCGGTCTTGACGAAGTCGCCCACGTACTTGTTGATGCTCACTCCGCCTGCCGGGGCCATGGTGAGCGAGCCGAGCTTTATCTTGGTCTGGCTCTCGAACATGGGCTCCTCCACGTTGATGGCTATGGCGGCCACGAGGCCGTTGCGTATGTCGGTGTACTCGAAGTTCTTGCCGTAGAACTCCTTTATGGTGCGTGCTATGTGCTCCTTGAACGCGCTCTGGTGCGTGCCGCCCTGCGTGGTGTGCTGGCCGTTGACGAACGAGTGGTACTCCTCGCCGTACTGGTTGGTGTGGGTGAAGGCTATCTCGATGTCCTCGCCCGTGAGGTGTATTATGGGGTAGATGCCGTCGGTGGTCATCGCGTCGTTGAGCAGGTCCTTGAGCCCGTGGCGGCTGAGTATGCGGCGGCCGTTGTACATTATGGCCAGGCCCGTGTTGAGGTAAGTGTAGTTGCGGAGCATGGTCTCCACGATGTCGGCGTGGAAGGAGTAGCCGGTGAAGAGCGTCGCATCCGGCTCGAAGAAGATGTATGTGCCGTTCTCGTCGGCGGTCTCCTCGGTGTAGTCGCCCGTGAGCTGTCCGCGCTCGAACGTGGCGCGGCGCACGTGGCCGTCGCGGTAGGAGCGCACCTCGAAGCGCGAGCTGAGGGCGTTGACGGCCTTCACGCCCACGCCGTTGAGGCCCACGCTCTTCTTGAACGCCTTCGAGTCGTACTTGCCCCCGGTGTTGAGCACGCTCACGGCCTCGATGAGCTTGCCCTGGGGTATGCCGCGGCCGTAGTCGCGCACGCTGACGCGGAGGCCCTCGTCGATGTCCACCTCTATGCGGTCGCCGGCGTGCATCTTGAACTCGTCGATGGAGTTGTCTATCACCTCCTTCAGGAGCACGTATATGCCGTCCTCGGGCAGCGAGCCGTCGCCCAGCCGCCCGATGTACATCCCGGGGCGGGTGCGCACGTGCTCCATGTCGGAGAGGTGGCGTATGTTGTCGTCGGTGTATTCAACGGGCTGCTGCCCGCGGGTTATATCTTCTTCGGTCATTGGCTTTTCTTTTTTTGGGAGGACTGGGAGAGCTGGGAGAGCTGGGAGGACTGGGAGCTGGGAGGGCGCAGCCCATTTCTTAATTCTTAACTCTTAATTCTTAATTCTCAAAGCTCCTTGCGGTAGCAGCGGCGGCGCTTGTGGTTCACCTTGTCGAGGTACTGCCACTGGCTCTGCACGTTCTCGTTGGTCTCCATCTCCACCTGGCTCTCGCCCCACTTGAAGCCATACTTCTGGTAACGGGGGATGAGGTCGGCGAACATCAGCGCGTTGGCGCCCTTCATGCGGTACTCGGGCAGCACGCCCATGAGGAGCAGGTCCACGCCCTCGGTCTTGTGGAACTTCAGCGCGCGCAGCACGTGCCACCACCCGAATGGCCACAGCCTGCCGTCGCGGCACTTCTGCAGGGCGCGCGAGAGCGATGGGATGGTGATGCCCACGCCCACGAGCTTGCGCCCGGCGTTCCAGTCCTCCACGAGCGTTATGAGGCTGAGGTCGGCCATCGGCAGGTACATCTTCACGTACTGGTCTATCTGCTTCGGCGTGAGCTCGGAGTAGCCGTAGAGGTCCTTGAAAGTCTCGTTGATAACCTCGAATATCTTCTGGCCGTAGCCCTCGCGCAGCACCTCGCGGCGCGTGAGCTTCCTCACGTGCAGGTTGTAGCGCTTCTCCACCATGGCGGCTATCTTCACGTACTTCTCGGGTATGGTGTCGGGCACGAACATCTTGTACTCCACGTAGTCGTTGTCCTTCTCCCATCCGCCCATGGCCTCCATGTGCTCGGGGTAGTAGGGGTAGTTGTAGATGGTGGCCTGCGTGCCGAGCTGGTCGAAGCCCCAGGTGAGCATCCCCTCGGGGTCCATGTCGGTGAAGCCGAGCGGCCCCACTATCTCCTCCATGCCGCGCTCGCGGCCCCAGCGCTCCACGGCGCCGAGCAGGGCGGCGGACACCTCGCGGTCGTCCACGAAGTCTATCCACCCGAAGCGCACGCTCTTGCGCCCCCAGCGCTCGTTGGCGCGGCGGTTGATGATGGCGGCCACGCGGCCGCACAGCCGCCCGTCCTTGTAGGCGAGGAAATACTCGGCCTCGCAGAAGTCGAAGGCGGCGTTGCGCTCCTTGCTGAGCGTGTTCGCCTCGTCGGCGCGCAGGTTCGGCACGTCGTATGGGTTGTCCCGGTACAGGTCGTGATGGAACTGTATGAAGTCGTCGAGGCCCTTCCGGTCGGTCACTCTGACTATGTTCACTGATGGCATCTTGATAGCAATTGTGTTTTGACGGAAACGCGCCGCGATGCCGAGCACCGTGGCCGCGCTCCCTGCAAAGGTAGCCATAAAAATTAAAAATAGAAAGAAATATTTGGGAAATTCAACATTTTGAAGTATTTTTGTGGCCAGTACATGATTGCTGAAACAATCAATTATAACTAAAAAATAAGACGATGAATAACAAGACTATGTTTGCGCTGGCATTCGGCTTGCTGCTCTGCGCGCCCTCGGTGGCGCAGGAAGAGGGCAAGGGAAGCCTCAAATCCTACAATTTCGTGGAGGCGCAAGGCGGCATCCAGTTCACGCCCACAGATGCCAACACTGGCAAGTTGATAACCCCGATGACCTCGCTGTCGTTCGGACGGTTCTTCTCCCCTGCCGTGGGAGCGCGCCTGCACGTCAGCGGATGGGAGTCGAAGAGCGGCTTCGAGTTCGCCGACGGCAACAGCTACTACAAGTGGAACTACATCACCACCGACCTTGACCTCATGCTCAACCTCAACAAGCTGTTCAGCAAGAAGAACCACGCTGTGAACGTGATGCTCATAGGCGGTATCGGCCTCAACACGGCCTGGGGCAACGACGAGGCCATGAAGCTGGCCGAGCCCAACCCCGAGCTGAATATGCCCTTCGTGTGGGACGGCACACGCCTGAGCCACAACATACGCGCCGGGCTGCGCCTGGAGACTGACGTGACCAAGCCCGTGGGCGTGTCGCTCGAAGTGACGGCCAACAGCCTCGACGACCGCTTCAACTCGAAGTACAACAACAGCGACGACTGGATGATCACGGCGCAGCTCGGCGTAAGCTTCCGCTTCGGTCACAAGTACAAGTCGGCACCCAAGAAGCAAGAGCCTGCACCAGCCCCGGCCCCTGCTCCCGCACCTGCACCAAAGCCGCAGCCTAAACCGCAGCCAAAGCCCGAGCCGAAACCCGAGCCGAAGCCCGAGACACTGAAGGAGGAAGTGTTCTTCGAGATACGCGAGTCTGACCCGAAGCACGCATCTTCAGAGCTGACGAAGGTTGCCGACTTCATGAAGCGCAACCCCGAGGCCAAGGTGAGCATCACCGGCTACGCTGACAAGGGCACGGGCAACGCCCGCGTGAACAAGGAGTACTCGGAGAAGCGCGCCCAGGAGTTCAAGGACGAGCTTGTGAAGAGCTACGGCATCGACGCCGGCCGCATCATCACCGACGCCAAGGGCGACACCGTGCAGCCGTTCACGGAGAACGACAAGAACCGCTGCGTGATCATCATAGGCCCGGTGAAGTGAGCCTGGCGGCCTGTGCCAAGAATCAAGACTGACTGACTTTTGAACAGACCAGCAGGACGTGAGTCCTGTCAGCGAGGGTGGTAGCGAAGATGTAAACGCTGCCACCCTCGCCCATTTTAAGGCGGCGGCGCAGCCCGTCGACCGTCATGGGGAAGTTCCTCACGGCCACGTTGGCCCTGCCTATGCCCTGCAAGGCCGCCTTCAGCCCCCGCTTGTTCATCGTAGTGGCGCGCTCCACCACGAAAGCGCGGCCGGGGAAGCCCGCCACAGGCTCCCGGGAGGCGAAGAGATGGCTGTCGCGCGCCAAGGCCCTTACGCCAAACCTGCGCTCCAGCAGCCCGAAGCACCCGGCCTTCATCACCGAGGCATTAGGCTCATAAAGCCACATGCCGGCCAAGCCGCCCGGCACATCGCCCCCATCGCCCCCGGCCGCTCCGCCGGCCACGGCTGCCACGTCATACTCAAAGGCAAAGTCATGCCCGTCGTTGACGCAGTGCACCGCCAGGCCGCCGCCCTCGCCCATGACGAGCAGCAGCTCCTTGCACTCGCCGCCCACCGACACTATGTGCACCTCGCGCACGGAGCCGCCCATGTCGGCCACGGCCTTGCGCCAGTCGAGCATGGGCGACAGCTTCACCATCACCCAGCGGGCCTTGAGCAGCAGTTCGCGGCGCAGCGCGCCGACGTCGGGCGTGCAGTCGCCGATGGCGAAGGTGCGGCCCCCGGCGGCATCGCGGCGCGCCGGGTCTACGTATACCATGTCCGCCGGCTCCATGCGCCCGAGATACTCCGTGCCGTCGGCGCACACCACCACGGCGCCCCCGAGGCCCAGCAGCGGCAGGTTGTGGCGCGCAATGTCGCACAGCAGCCCCTGCCGCTCCACATACGTAGCCTCGGCAAAGCTCCCGGCCATGAAGGCGAAGTCCACACCGAAGCCGCCCGTGATGTCAACGAGCCGCCCCCCGCCGCCGCACAGCCGCCGGGCCACGCCCGCCTTGTAGCGAGCCGCCGCCTCGCCCGAGCACTGCTCCATCGAGAGGTGGGGCGGATACACAAGCCCCTCCACGGCAGCCCACGAGGGCAGCTTGCGCCTCGCCGCCTGCCGGCCGGCTATCTGGTCGAGGGCAAAGGGGATGTCAACGCCTGCAGGCCTCCCGGCCTGCAAGGCCAGCCGGCGCACATCGGCCCCGGCATTGGCCTTGATGAAAGCTAAGGTTTCTTCATTCATGAGGCAGTATATTTGATTTTTTCTGGGAGGGATGGGAGGGATGGGAGGGATGGGAGCTCTGAGAGTTCTGGGAGAACTGAGCATAGTGGCCATCCCAGAGCTCCCAGAACTCCCAGAGCTCTCAGCTCTCCCAGAACTCCCAGAGCTCCCAGCCCTCCCATCACTTCCTCCCATTGTTCTTCCTATACTCCAGGCGAGCGCGGGTCATCTGCTCGCGTATGCCTCCCTCCTCGAGAAAACGCTTCTTGGCAGACTCTATGAGACGGGCAAGCAGATAGTCGGCCTGATGGATGAGCACGATGGCAATGTTGGCTATGGTACCGGCCGAACGCACGGCCATGCGCTCCCTGAAGAACTCCGACTCGGGATGGGCCTTGCACACACGCCGCGCCTGCTCGGCCTTGGGCGAGCCCTTGGGCCACAGCTCGAGGCCGCGCACACGCAGGAAGTCGCCATAATCGGCGAGCAGTTCCTGCAGGCTGGCCTTTGCCACGTTGTAGAGCTTTATCTCCGTCTCGCGCGACGCAGTGGCCGCGGCACTGCCCTCGGCAATGTTCTGCTTGCCGCTGCGCGCGGCCTGGAGCATCTGGTCTGTTGTGCGGTCGCCCTTGGCAAGGTGGTTATTTACAAAATAATACGTCACATCGTATATGCACTCGGCCTTACGGTAAGCAACCAACTTGCTGTAATGCCCCAACTGGGGCATGAATGAATCGGGCATGGGCCATGGTTTTAGTTATTTTACATCATTGCAAAGTTAATCAAAAATATCCGCATACAAAGGGAAAGCCCAATGTTTTTTCAAGGAGAAAAGGATTTTTAGGGGAGAACTCCCAGCTCTCCCAGAACTCCCAGCTCTCCCAGAACTCCCAGCTCTCCCAGAACTCCCAGCTCTCCCAGCTCTCCCATCACCCTGTCTTTTTCCTGAAAGCCAGGTAGTACAGCGCCCCGGCGCAGGTCAGGCAGACGGGAAACGCCCACCAGATGCCCACCAGGCCCATGCCCAGCCGTATGCCGAGCAGCCAGCCCAGGGGCAGCGACACCACGAAGTAAGAGAAGAAGGCTATCAGCATCATCGGCCTCACGTGGGCTATGCCGCGCAGGGCGTTGGCGAAGGTGCACTGCAGGCCGTCGCCAAACTGGTAGGCGATGAGCGGCACCACCGTGGCGGCCACGAGGGAGCACACCTCGCGGCTGTCGGTGAACCACAGGCTGAGCTGCCCGCGCAGCATGAAGATAGGCACCGCCACCACGCAGGCTATGAGCAGGATGATGCGGAAGCCGGCAGCCGCCGTGGCGCGCACGGCGGCGGTGTCGCCCTGCCCGCTGAAGTAGCTCACGCGCACGGCCACCGCCGCCCCCATGCCGTAGTACACCATGTAGAACAGCTGCGACACGGTGAGCATCACCTGGTGGGCGGCCAGGGCCGTGGTGCCTACCCACCCCACGAGCACCGCCGAGAGCGAGAAGGCCGCCGACTCCATGCCCATCTGCAGGGCCACGGGCAGCCCCAGCGCACCCACGCGGCGCAGCCCGGCCCTGCCGGCGCGCCCCGAGCGGAAGCCGCGGCTGTAGGCCCGGTAGCGGCGCGAGGCGAAGAACAGCGCGGCGAAGGCCGCCGCCATGGCCGCGCGCGAGAGCAGCGTGGAGAGGCCCGCGCCGAGCAGGCCCAGCTCGGGCGCGGGGCCGGGGCCGTAGATGAGCAGCCAGTTGCCGAGGATGTTCATCACGTTGCCGCCCAGCAGCACCCACATGGGCACCTCGGTGCGGCCTATGGCATCGAAGAACTGCCTGAACACGTTCATCCAGCATACGAACGGCATCGACACGATGTTCACCACCAGGTAGGGCCGCATCAGCGGCAGCAGCTCGGCGGGCTGGCCCATGTGGCCAAGGCAGGCCCAGAACGCGAGCAGCACGCCCACGAGCGCGGCGGCCAGCAGCGTGGCGGCGGCCAGCCCGGCGCGCACCACACGACCTATGCCCGCGGTCTCGCCGCGGCCGTGCCTGGCGCCCACTATCGGCGTGAGGCCGTAAGAGAAGCCCATGGCGAAGATTACGAAGAGCATGAACATGGTGTTAACGAAACTGGCGGCCGCCAGCTCTTCCATGCTGTGGTGGCCCACCATGAGCGTGTCGGCGAAGCCGAGCACTATGTTGCCCACCTGCCCTATCACGATGGGCAGGCCGAGCCTTGCGAGCGGCGCGTAGTGCCGCGAAACTGTATTGTCTGTCATTGCGGGGTGCAAAGGTACGAAGAAATTACGAGTTTTGAATTACGAATTACGAATTGTCGCCGGAGGCGATTAAGAGTTTTTGAGTTTTGAATTGTGATGCAGACTGTGGCTGAGAGCAGGCCCGGCAATTGGGCAACTCTCAATTCTTGAAATTCATAATCGCGGAGCGACAATTCGTAACTCGTAACTCAAAACTCGTAATTCCAAAACTCGTAATTCCAAAACTCGTAATCGCCGGAGGCGACAATTCGTAACTCGTAACTCAAAACTCGTAATTCCAAAACTCTTAATCGCCGGAGGCGACAATTCGTAATTCAAAATTCAAAACTCGTAATTCAAAACCGCCCGTTCCGGGCGGCCGAACGGCCTGTTCCAGGCGGCAAAACGGCCCATTCCGCAACACGCTGGCAGCCAGCGTGTTGCGCAGGGGGCCGCAGGATGGCCGCGCAAGCCGCGGCAAGCCACGCAGGCGCACGGCAAAAGAAAGTGCGGGGAGCGCACTGCTGCACTCCCCGCACGGTGAGAAATATCCGCGCCTGGCGGCCTGCCGATCATTTCACCACGACGCACTTGCCGCCGGCGATGTAGATGCCGCGCGGCAGGTCGGCCACACGCGAGCGCAGCATGCCCTTGGCCACGGGCCTGCCGCTGAGGTCGTAGACATCGACGAAGGGCGAGCCATCGCCCTGCACCACGGCAGCGCCGATGCCCGAGGCCTCATTCTCGGCGGCCTCCTTGAGCACATCCCTCAGGGCGAAGAACGCGGGCTTGGCCTCGAGCGTGGAGCGGAAGAGCAGCGGGTTGCCCTGCCGCCACGACATATCGTCGGTCACGCCCCAGACGACGACGCTCTCGCAGTGGCCGTAGTTCATCATCACCTTGGCCATCTTGGCGTACTCCTCGGCCTGCTGCTCCTCGGCTCCGGCGGCGTAGGGGTCGGGCATCGACATGTCGAGCTCGGTGATGGCGCACTTCACGCCCAGCGCGCCGTAGCGCTTGACGTTTGAGGAGAACTTGGCCGAGTCGGCCTCGCCCACTGTGAGGTGGCACTGGAAGCCCACGCCGCCCACGGGCAGGCCGTCGTCGAGCAGGCGGCGCACGAGGTTGTAGTAGGCCTGCGTCTTGGCCTTGCCCTGGAACTCAACCCCGTAGTCGTTGATGTAGAGGCGGGCGTCGGGGTCGGCGCGGTGGGCGTAGACAAAGGCCGAGTCGATGTAGTCGTCGCCTATCACCTTCTGCCATACCGACTCGCGCAGCTTGTAGCCCAGCGGGTTGGTGCGGATGATGCTCTGGTCGTCGTCGAGCACCTCGTTGACCACGTCCCACTCGCTCACCCTGCCCTTGTAGTGGCCCACCACGGCCGTGATGTGCTCACGCATTATCTCGAGCAGCTCGGCGCGGGTGTAGTTGTGGTCGTTCTTGTAGCCGTCGGAGGTTATCCAGGCCGGGGCCTGGTTGTGCCACACGAGCGTATGCCCGCGCACCGCCATGCCGTGGCGCTCGGCGAAGTCGCAGAGGCGGTCGCCGTCGCCGAAGTTGAACTGCCCGCGGCTGGGCTGCAGTGCGTCGGGCTTCATCTCGTTCTCGGCCACTACCATGTTGAAGTTGCGGAACACGGTCTGCGTGGCCTCGAGGTTGTCGTTGCCCACGTCGATGCGCCACACCGGCACGGCCACGCCGATGTTCTTGCCGGCCAGCTGCGCGTGGTGGCGCAGCGTCTGCTTCTCGTCGGTGAAGTCGTAGCCGTTGTCCACGGCCACGAGGCGTATGTTGTCCACGTAGAAGTCAGCGTCCTCTGAGTTGAAGCCCATGTAGAGCTTGTCGGCGGGGGCGTCGGCGCGGCTCATGAAGTAAGCCTTTTGCACCCACGCCTCGGCCTGGCCCTGGTCGTAGAAGCCCGCGTCGGCATAGATGGTGTCGGCGCCGAGGCGCGCCACGAACTGCTTGTAGGCCCCGTCGGAGGCCGGGCGGTAGAGGTCGAAGGCCAGCTGGCGGTAGGACTCGGTGATGTTCTCTGAGGCCAGTGGGCCGAGGTCGATCTCAATCAGCGTGTTCCAGCTCTTGTTGGTGACGTGGAGCACCTTGTTCTGCGGGTTGGCGGGGTCGGCCACCACCTCGGCCCTCGAGTCGGTGTCGTAGCCGTTGTAGAGGTTGCTCATGGGCAGCGTGTCGCCCAGGGCCATGGCCTCGAAGTCGCACACCACGGTCTCCTGCGCCGCTGCCGGCGCCATGGCGAGCGCGAGCAGCGGCAATACCATTAGTCGTTTCATGTCTGTCATTGCTTTACGGTTATCTTCTTCGTTGTTGCTCCTGCGCTTACTATCACCATGCCCTCAAGCCCGCCAAAGGCGTTGAGCCCTGAGTGGGCCACGGCCTCGCGCAGCAGTCGGCCGTCGGCAGAGTATATGCGTATGGCGGTGCCGGCCTCGGCGCTCACGCACACGCGGCCTGCCTCAGAGTAGATGGCGGGCTGCGGCCCTGCCTCAACGCCGCCTATGGCATCGGGGGTGTTGGTCTTGAGCACGAGGCGGTAGCCCTCGGCTGTCTCCTGCTCCTCCACGGCCCACTTGGCGGCATCGGGCAGCTCCACGTCGAAGGCCCACGGGTCGCCGTAGAGCGAGCCCTTGCCAGCCGCCTCGATGAGCACGAACTCGTCGCCCTCGCGGTACTCGTAAGTGTCTTTCACGTCGATGCGCAGCTTCGGCTTGGCATCGCTCTCGGTGAAGTCCTCGCAGATGTTGTAGTAGACGAGGTCGCCGCTTACGTATATGCTGTCGTGGCCCTGCGCGCCCACTTCCATGTTCACCACCGTCGTGGGCCTGAGGTAGAGCGACACGGGCGTGCCCTTGGCGTAGTTGGCCAGGGTGAGCGTGCCTATGCCGCGGTCGCCGGGCTCGAGCGTGCCGTATACGTCGGTGCTGCCGGCGATGTTGCCCGAGCCGCCGATGGTGCCGCCGGTGAATACGAAGGTCTGCGTGCTGCCGTCGGTGGTGTAGCCCGTGCCGCCGCTGAGCTTGGCCGAGGCGGCTGCCTCAGCGTCGTTGTTCACGAGTAGCGTGCCGCCGAGCACGCGTATGCCGCCGTTGATGAGGTTGTTGTTGTTGGTAAGCGTGTACGTGCCTGCGCCCTCCTTGAGCAGGCCCACCTGCTGCTCGTCGGCCCCGTCGGGCGGGGCTATCTGGCCGGCAAGCTCAGAGTCGGTGCCGAGACGGCCCACGAGGTAGTAAGAGCGGGGCGTGCTCGACGTCTTGTAGTAGCCGCAGATGCGCGACGTGGGGGCCGTGCGCAGCTCGCCTATGCGGAAGCCGCGCGTGCCGCTCTCGCAGGCCAGCGTGGTGCCGTCGTGCAGCACGAGCGTCTTGTTGGCGAACATGGTGTTGGCCGTGGCCGACTCCACGTCCTCGACGGCGTCCTCCACGTTGAACGAGCCGCTGCCGTGGCCCAGCACCAGGCCGTAGAAGCCTGCCGAGCCTATCACCTCCTTGTAGGGGTACACGTTGACCGTGCCGGTGAAGGCCGACCAGTCGGGGTACTGCGCGCCCTTGGCGTTGCCCAGGTATGAACGCTCGCCGCCGGCATGGATGTTAAGCGTGCCGCTGCCCGAGAGTGGCGACATCCAGTATGTGTAGCGCGAGGTGTAGGCGTCGAGCGTGCCGCCGTCGGCTATGGCTATGGGCGCGCCCAGCTCAACGTATGACGAGGCGGTGTTGTTGAGGCTGAAGTGGAGCGCGCCGCGCTCCACGGCCACCTGCGTGCCGAAGGGCGAGGCCACGTCGCGGCTGCCCATGCGCAGCGTGCCATCCTTGATGTATGAGCCGCCGTTCATGCGGTTCTCCACGGAGGTGGTGACGGTGCGGCCGCCTGTCACCTCCATGCGGCCGTAGCCGGTGATGGCGGCGGGGTTGTCGGCGTCGTTGAAGGCCGAGAGGGTGTAGTCAAGCTCCTTGCCGGCGAACGATATGCCGGGGGCCTCGACCGTTCCCCTTACCCTCACGCTGACGTTGCCCGAGGCGGGGGCGGCCTTCACTGTGTCGTCGAACACCACGCTGTTGCCGTTGGCGAAGCTCAGCGGCTCGGCCGTGGCCACATCGTCGGCAAGGCGGGCGAAGTTGGCGTCGCCGCCATTGGCCCACACATCAGACGTGGCGCCGGTCCAGCGCAGCGTGTCGGTGGCCTGCTTCACCACGCCGCTGAGCCTTATGTTGTCGATGTAGTACTCCGCCTTGTCGTTGTTGTAGCCCACGAGCAGCACGGTCGCGTCGTTGCGTACCTCCTTGAGGTCGTATGTCTTGGTGAGCCACACGCCGCGGTCGCCCTGGTACGGGTAGTCGGCATCCCAGTAGAGCTGGTCCGTGCCGAGCAGTATGGCGGCCTGCATCCAGTCGTTGCCGTCGGAGGGCGCGGGGCGGTAGATGTCGAAGGTGATGGTCTGGTACTTGTCGTAGAGGTTGGCCCCGGTTACGCCGTCGGGCAGGGTGTACTCCACAAAGGTGTTCCACTCGGTGTTCTTCACGTGGAGCACCTTGTTCTGCGGGTTGGCGGGGTCGGCCTCCACCACGGCCGTCGATGTGGTCGTCGGGCTGTAGAGGTTCTTCATGTTGTAGGCGTCGCCTACGGCGTTGGCCTCGAAGTCGCAGAGCACGATGTCGTCTGCGCTCGCATCGGCCAGCGCGAAGGCGCCGGCAAGCGAAAGCAATAGTAGTCTTTTCTTCATAATGCAATTTAGCGGTTATTGGTTTTAGGTTGATTGGAGCCTTCAGGCAGGCTTCCTTGCCATAGAGTACACCCGGGGGGCAAAACAGAGAATCGGCATAAGAGCCGTTGAGAGCCTTATGCCGATCCTTGTCTTCATTGATTGTCCATATCAGTCAGGGTCAAGCTTACTTCACGACGACCTTGCGCGACTTCACGCTGCCGTCGGCATATACCTCGCGGATGATGTTGATGCCCTTGGCGGGAGCGGCGAGCCGCGTGCCGCCGAGGCTGTAAACCTGCGTTGCAACGGGCTTGCCAGCGGCCTCGGCCACCTGCGTGTCCTTGATGCCGGTAAGCTCGCCGGCGTTCATGAGGATGATGTCGAACACCATGACGCTCGAGAACTCAGCCTGCAGCTTGACGTACACCTTGTCGGTTCCCTCGTAAGAAACCACGTTCTTCTTTATGTAGCGCTGCTTGCTGCCTGCATATACGGTGTCGCCCACCATCACCCAGTTGTCATTCGACGTGGTGTCGTTGCTAACCCAGATGGTTGCCTTGGGGTGGTTGCTTGAGCTGCCGTTGCCGATGTAGGTCACGATGTCGAACGGACCCTGGTAAGCATCCATGGTCCTGATGAAGCAGGAGTATGGGTCGTTCTCGGTCTTGTTGCTCTTGCGCACGTTGCCGAAGCTTATGGAGTTCTTCGTTGCGCCGAGGTCATACGATGTGTCGCCGCGGTAGCGGTTTGCGGTGTTGCTGTCGTCAACGTCGTCAGACGGCGTTATGTTCTCCCAGAGCATGCCCTGGCCGTATGTGCGGGCCGTCCAGCCGTTGCCCGGTGTCACCTCGGTGAGCACGTCGCGCGGCTCAGCCACGTAGACGGTGGAGTCGCGGCCGTCGGGGGTCTTCACCACCGATGAGTCTACCAGCTCGTAGAAGTCGTAGCCGTTCTTTTTGCCCTCGGTGTAGTACTTGGTCTTGCTCTCGCCCATCGACCAGTCGGTGTCGTTGGCGTCGAAGTGTGCTATCTCGTCGAGGCGCTCCTGCTTGCCCTCTACCTCTACCTTGAACGGCACAGCCTCTGAGTTGAGCTTGTTGTCAACAGCCGTTGCGAAGGCGTAGATGGTGGTCGGGTGGCCGAACTTGAGCGGCTTGGTGTAGGGAGTGGAGTTGGTTGTGACGTTGTTGCCGTTGAAGTTGTAGTAAACCTGTGCGCCGTCCTGGTTGTTGGTGATGGTAACGGTGGTGGAGTCAGCGCCCTTCTCGGCGGTGATGGTGGGCGGCACTGACGTCTCGAAGAGCGATACTGCGATTGAGCCTACCTCGCTGGGGTCGTAGCCGTCGGCGTATGCCACTGCCTTGACGGTGGTTCCCTCTGCCGACACGTTCACCGGGGCGGTGTAGAGCGTGCTCTGGTCGGTGGGCGTAGAGCCGTCGGTGGTGTAGTAGATCTTCGCTCCCTCGGTGTCGCATTTGATGGTCACGTCGGTGTTCATCAGCTTGTAGCTCTCCTCGAAGGTGGGCGTTGCGGCCTTGGTTATCTCGGTCTTCGAGAAGTTGGCGGCCTTCACGGCGTTGGTCATGATGGAGATCATGGTCTCCTCCACGTAGTTGGCGTTCATGCCCTCGAAGTCGTAGGGCAGGTAGAGGTAAGCGTTGCGGCCTGCGTTGTGCTGGTGGATGGTGGTCACGCCGTCGGTGGCGGCCAGCACGTCGTCATTGGCGAAGTAAGAGCCTGCCGGTATGCTGACGCCTACGAGCGGGCTGTTGAGCATGTGCAGCGAGCCGTCGGTGCCAACGAGCGCCCCTGCGGCGGGGTCAATGTTGGCGAAGAGGTCGTTCTGGCGGTAAAGCTCTGCCACGGTGGTGGTTCCGCCGGCGGTGGTCACGGCCTCGCCGTAGCCCCAGTCCTTGTAGAGGTTGGCGTTGCAGTTTACCATCGGCACGTAGGCTATGGCCGACTTGAGCGTGGCGGCGAAGGCGTTGCCCTCGTCGATGGCGCCCGAGATCACTACCACGTCATACTTCAGCAGGTCCTCGCGTGTGGTGGAGGCCCCGTTGCCCGACACGTCGATGTCGGTCACGGTCACGCCGCTGAACTCCACGCTGCCCTCGGGGTCGAGCAGGGCGCGCACGATGTCGCCCCCGGCGTCATATCCGCCGGAGTACTTGGAGTCGTAGACGTAGGCTATCTGCGTGCCGTCGAGCTCGGGCAGGTCCTCTACGAGGTCGATGTAGTAGATGTGGCAGCCGTTGCTGTTGGTGACGAGCACGTCGACGTTGCTGCCAGATATGTCTGACGGTATCTGCCATACGCACTTGGTCTTCTCCTTGGGTGTCTCGGAGCCTTCCTGTATTTCTATCTTGGTGCCGTTGACGGTGAGCGACACGCCGCGGCCGTCGGTGAGGCGGTGCGACTCAACCTCCATGGTGATGGTTGCGCCGGGCTTCACGTCCTTGATGGTGAACTTGTTGTTCTTGCCTCCCATCCAGAGGTACTGCGGGCCGGCGAAGGGGCCCATGCCGTCCCACGCCGTCTGGTAGTTGACGGCCAGGGCCAGCGAGCGGGCCGAGCAGTTGAACACGAGGCCCTCGGTCTCCTTGATGGGGGTCTCCACGCCGTCGACGAGGGTGGTCAGCTCGGTCTCCTCGCCCGGCACGAACCAGTAGCAGTTGCCGTTGGTCTGGCCGTCGCCGTTCTCCTTCTCCACGGAGGTCCAGTTAGAGCCTCCGTTGGCGTTGTAGTCGGCGGCAAGGTTGGCCACCGTCTCGGAACTCCAGTTGGTGAAGTCCCACTTGCGGTTGTCGGCGTTGGCCGCCAGGGCCACCGCAAACACTGCGCCTAAAGTAAAAAGCTTCTTCATAATTGTTTTGGATTGATTTTGATTGGTATAAACGTTTGCTCTTTTCAGTTTGCTATCTTTCATGCGGCGCCCGCCGGTGCCGCCTGCTTAAAGTCATGTCGTACAAGCATTTGCGCATTACAGTCGCAAAGTTATATAACTCTCATGACTTATTTTTGCTCTCCCGGTTAAAAAACGCTAAACAACAATGGATTTAACATTGCGAGAATTAGGAATTACGAGTTTTGAGTTACGAATTGTCGCTACGCGATTATGAATTTCAAGAATTGAGAGTTGCCAAATTGCCCGGCCCGCGCTGCCACCGCCCTACCCCCAATTCAAAACTCAACAACTCGCAATCGCCGGAGGCGACAATTCGTAACTCGTAATTCAAAACTCGTAACTCAAAACTCCTAATTCATAAAAAAGGCGGGCAACGACTGCCGTTGCCCGCCAAACAAAATGGTTAGAAGATTTGTGATGGCCTTTACTTCACCACCACTTTCCTCGACTTCACGCTGCCGTCGGCATAAACCTCCTTGACGATGTTGACGCCCTTGGCGGGGGTTGCGAGGCGGGCGCCGCCGATGCTGTAGACCTCGGTGCGCACGGGCTTGCCTGCGGCTGCGCCGCCTGCGGTGATGTCCTCAATGCCCACGTACTCGCCCGAGAGCGGGCCTGCGTTCTTTATGAAGATGTCGAAGATGTTGGCCTTGCCGCCGTGGGATGCCACCTTTACGAACACCTTGTCGGTGCCCTCATAGGAGAGGAGGGTGCGCTTCCAGATGCGGTCCTTGCCGTCCTTGCCATTATCGGCGGTACCCTGTATGTCGTTGGCCAGCAGGTCGCCGAGCTTTGTCCACTCGCCGCTCAGCGTGTCGGCAGTAACGTATACGCCTGCCTTGAGGTTGTAACAGGAGGAGTATACAACCACGTCGAACGGTGCCTGGAACGCCTCGGTGCTCTGTATGCAGGCCGTGGCGGGGTCGGGCTCGCCGTTGTAGGGGTTGGTGCCTGTTACGCCAGAGAACGTTACGCAGTTCTTGGTTATCTCGTCGTCAACGTCGTCCTCGGCGGTCTGCGGGTTGTAGGCGTTGAAGTCGAGCACGTTGTGGCCGGCGGTGTTGTTCTGCCATGTTATCGGCTGGCCGTAGGTCTTTATCTCCCAGCCGGTAAGCGGATTGTGGCAGGTGAGGATGTCAGCCGGGGCGAACACGAGCGAGTCGCCTATCTGCTCCAGTATCTCGTCGGAGTAATAGTTGTAGCCGTCGATGTCTACGTCATAGTCGCGCTGGTTGGCGTCCATGTGCGAAACGACGTCGATGCGCACCGTCTCGCCCTCCACCGGCACGTGGGTAGTCACCAGCTCCGACTGCAGCAGGCCCTCGGCCTCGTTGGCGGCGGTGAAGGCCGTCACGTCGGCGTGCTTGGTGAGCACGAGCGGCTGCGTGTACGTTGCCGACTGTTTCGGGTCGTTGCTGCCGCGGTAGTTGTAGTACACCACGTCGCCCTCGTTGGCCGGGGTTATGGTGACTGTGGTCTGGCCGTCGGCCTGCTCCATGGTGATGGTGGGCTCCTCGGTCAGCTCGAAGATGTCGATGGCCTGCTCGCGCACGTCGCTCAGCAGGTAGCCCTCGCCTATGGCAACGGCCTTGACGGTTGTGCCCTCGGCCTTGATGTCGAACGGGCCGGTGTAGGGCGTGCTCGCGGTGGTAGGCTCAGAGCCGTCGGTGGTGTAGTACATCTGCGCGCCGTCGAGGGGGCAGGTCAGCGTCACGGTGGTGAAGCAGTGGTGGTACTCCTGGCTTATGTTGGGCCTGGCGGCCTTGGTCACCTCGGCCTTGGTGTCGGCCAGCATCATGATGGCGTTCACCACGATGTCGCCCGCAGCCTGGTCGAAGGCGGTCGGGTCAGTGCAGGGCAGCAGCATGTAGGCGTTGCGCGTCATGGTGTGGGTGTGTATGGCCGGCGCGCCGTCCATGGTGTAGGCCAGCACGCTGTCGGCAGCGAAGTATGAGCCTGCCGGGGCGTTGTAGCCGGTGACGGTGCCGTTGCCCTCGAAGAGGAAGCTCACGGTGCCGTCGGCCTGCAGGAACGGCTCTGAGGCTGCGTCGAGCGGCTTGTAGAGCTGGCTCTCGAGGGCCTGGCCCTTTACCTGCAGCTTGTTAGACGTTGAGCTTACGGCCGAGCCGTAGCCCCACTCCGTGTAGTACTCGGGGCTGAGGTTGAGCACCGGGGTGAAGGCTATGGCCTGCTTCACCGTCTGCAGTATGGGCGCGCCGGCGTTGACGTAGGGGCTGAGCACCACCACGTCGAAGCCCTCGAGCGAGTCGGCCGTGACGGCCGTCACGTCGGTGGAGGCGTCGATGTTCACCACCTCGCAGTAGAGGCTGCCCTTGAGCAGGTCGAGGCAGATGTCGAGCGAGCCGTCGCCCGTGCCCTCGCCGCCGTTGACGTACTTCTCGTTGGTGGAGTCGTAGATGTAGCCTATCTTCTTGGCCACGTTAGCGTCCTTGGGCCTCTCGCCCACGCAGATGTAGTAGAAGTGCATTCCGTTGGTGGTAGTGAGCTTCAGGTCGGTGGGGTCCTCGTTGTTGTTCTTTATCACCACGGTGGCCTTGCCGCCCACGGTGGTCCACTGCGTCTGGCCGTCATAGTAGCCGGCGAAGCCGTCGGTGCTGACCTTGAAGCCGCGGGCCTCGTTGCCGCTGTGCGATGCGTACACCACGGTGACGGTGTCGCCCGCCGGCACCTGCGGTATGACGATGTAGTCCTCAGTCCTCTTGCCGTTGAGCCAGATGTGGGGGCCGTCGGCATGGTCGAACACGATGTTGAAGTGCTTGGCCGACTGGGCGCCGATGGTGAGGCCCTCGGTCTCGGGTATCACCCATTCGGAGCCGTTAACGATGGCGGTCAGCGGGCCTGCCGTGCGGGCCTTGCTCTCAAACCACGTCTCATTGTTGGTCCAGTAGCCGTTGCTCGACGCGGCGTCGGACGCGAGGTTGTCCAAGGTCTCCTGGCTGAAGCCCTCGCCCTGGAAGTCCCAAAGACGGCGCACGTCGTCCTGGGCGTAGCTGCCCACTGCCATCAGCAGGGTCAGCCCGAGTGTAAAGAGTTTCTTCATGAGTTTTGTTTTATTTTAGTATAAACGTTTGCCTTGTCAGTCTGTATCATCTTTTATGGCGAGCTGCGGCGGCTCTTTACTTAACGTGGTGGCACACAGGCTCTTGAGTATTTATCTGTACAAAGATAGGAAACTTGCGGCGTTTGCCGTCTTGCCATGGGTTAAAAAACGCTAAACCGCAGGCATTTAACACTTTTTTGGTTACTGTCATCCCGATAACCCGCAATTACAGAGGATGGGTGACAGCAATTTGCCCAACACCTTGCCCATCTCTACCGGCCATGGCTTCATCTGGCAAATTGCGGGCATTCCTGTTCCTGCCTGCAATCCAGCCCGTTTTGCGGCGCGGAACAGGCCGTTTTGCGGCGCAAAACGGCCCGCCTTGCAACGCGCTGGCTGCCAGGCAGTTGCGCGGGCTGGCCGCGGGGCGCAAAAAAGGCGGGCAACGACTGCCGTTGCCCGCCCCGTAACAGGTATTTGCATATGGCTACGAAGCAGCTGACTGCTTCGCTGCGAAGCGTATTGTCACTTCACCACCACTTTCCTCGACTTCACGCTGCCGTCGGCATATACATCCTTCACGATGTTGATGCCCTTGGCCGGGGCTGTGAGGCGGGCGCCGCCGATGCTGTAGACCTCGGTGCGCACGGGCTTGCCTGCGGCTGCGCCGCCTGCTGTGACGTCCTCAATGCCCACGTACTCGCCCGAGAGCTGGCCTGCGTTCTTGACGAAGATGTCGAAGATGTTGGCCTTACCGCCGTGGGATGCCACCTTGACGAACACCTTGTCGGTACCCTCATACGATACGAGCGTGCGCTTCCAGATGCGGTCCTTGCCGTCCTTGCCGTTGTCGTCCTTGCCTTCTATGTCGTTGGCCAGCAGGTCGCCGAGCTTTGTCCATTCGCCGCTCAGCGTGTCGGCAGTAACGTATACGCCTGCGGTAGCTTTGTAGCCTGAGGCGTAGACAACCACGTCGAACGGTGCCTGGAACGCCTCGGTGCTCTGTATGCAGGCCGTGGCTGGGTCGGGATCGCCGTTGAAGGGGTTGGTGCCGGTAACTCCGAGGAACGACACGTAGCCCTTGGTTATCTCGTTGTCGATGTCATCCTCGGGTGTCTGCGGGTTGTAGGCGTTGAAGTCGAGCACGTTGTGGCCCGCGTCGTTGTTCTGGTGGAGTATCGGCTGACCGTAGGTCTTCACCTCCCATCCCTTGCCGGGGTTGATGCAGAGCAGACTGTCGGTGGTCGCGAACACGAGCGAGTCGCCTATCTGCTCCAGTATCGTGTTGGCATCGTAATAGTCGTAGCCCTTGGTGTAATAGTCGCCGCTTGTAAGCTGGATGCGGTAGTCGGTGGCGTTGGCGTCCATGTGCGAAACGACGTCGATGCGCACGTTCTCGCCCTCCACGGCCACGTCCATGCTCACAGTCTCAGACTGCAGCAGGCCCTCGGCCTCGTTGGCGGCGGCAAAGGCGGTGACGGTGGCGTGCTTGGTCAGCTCGAGCGGCTGCGTGTACTGTGCGGAGAGCTTGGTGTCGTCGCTGCCGCGGTAGTTGTAGTACACCACGTCGCCCTCGGCTGCCGGCGTTATGGTGACGATGCTCTTGCCGCTCTGCTGCTCCACGCTGATGGTGGGCTGGCCGGTAAGCTCGAAGATGTCGATGGGCTGCTCAACGACTTCGCTGAGCAGGAAGCCGTCGCCGAGCGACACGGCCTTGACCGTCACGCCCTTCTGCGTGATGTCGAACGGGCCGGTGTAGAGCGTGCTCGCAGTGGTGGGCGTAGAGCCGTCGGTGGTGTAGTAGATGGCCGCGCCGGCGGTCGATGCGGTGAGCTTGACGGTGGTGTAGAGGTGGTGGTACTCCTGGCTCACGAGCGGGCGGCCGGTGTTGGCGTCGGCGCGCTTGGTGTCGGCCAGCATCATGATGGCGTTTGGCACAATGTCGGCAGCGCTCTCGGCGAAGCCTGCCGGCTCGGGATAGGGCAGGAATAGGTAGGCGTTGCGCGTCATGTTGTGCATGTGTATGGCCGGCGTTCCCTCGGCGGTGTAGGCCAGCACGCTGTCGGCGGCGAAGTACGAGCCCGGCGCCATGGTGACGCCGGTGGCGGTGAAGCCCTCGGCGAGGTACTCAATGGTGCCGTCGGCGGCTATCCAGTCGCCCTGGGCGGCGTCGGCCGGCTTGAAGAGCGGGCTGCCCGTGGCCTTGCCCTTGACGGTGAGCTTGCCCGAAGCCGAGGCGGCGGGCGAGCCTAAGCCCCATGCCTCGTAGAGCGCGGGGTTGAGGTTGAGCACCGGGGTGAAGGCTATGGCCTGCCTTACGGCCTGGAAGATGGGGGCCGAGGTGTCGGCGTAGGGGCTCACGAGCACCACGTCGAAGCCCTTGAGCGAGTCGGCGTCGACGGCGGTAACGTCCTGGCTGAGGTCAATGTTCACCAGGTCGTACTCCATGCGACTCCTGAGCACGTCGAGGCAGGTGGCTATTGGGCCGTAGTCCGTGTCCTCCTCGTTGGCGGCGTAGGCCTCGTTGGAGGAGTCGAAGATGTAGCCCACCTTGGTGCGGGCCTGCACCTGCTGGTCGCCCTCGTCGATGTAAATCATCTTTATGTCGCAGCCGCCGCCCACGAGCTTGATGCCGACCTCGATGGAGTCGGTAACGTCGGGCCGTATGCGCCATACGAGGGTGTAGGTGCCGTCCTCGGCGCGGATGCCCTCAGGGTCGGCCACGTCGCCGCCGAGGCACAGGCCGCCCGCCGGGCCGCTCTCATACACCACCGAGTCCTCGTTCACGGCCACGAAGCCGCGGTTTGTGGCCGTGCCGTTGGCCGACTTGGCGACGAACGTCACCGTCTGGCCGCCGGTGAGCTTTGGAAGGTAAACCACATTGTTGCCGCGCGACATGCGGATCGACGTGGGATCGAGCAGGTAGTTGTTGCCGTTGCCGCTGAGTCCGTCGCTGCTGAATACGAGTCCGCGCAGCTCCTCGATCACCTTGCCGTTGGCCTGCAGCTCGCCCGACATCTTAGCCACATCCTTCCAGCCCGTTACGATGTCGCCGTCATAGCGGTTGGGAGCCCAGTGCTCGGTGTCGGCAGTGAGGTTGGCCTTGGTCTCCTCGCTGTAGCCCTGGGTGAAGTCCCAGGTCTTGCGCCCCTGCGCGCCGGCGTCCATGGCGAACGCCGCCGAGAGGGCGATGCATAAAGTCAAGAGTTTCTTCATTTTGCCTTTAGTTTTAGTTGTTATGAATGAATAAAAAGGATTTCTGCGCAAGCGGCACCGGCACTCCTGCGCGCACAACGATGCCCATGGCCACGGCTCCGCACGCCTGCGGGTCGCGGCACGGCTGCGCCCCGTGCTCCCAGGCACAGGCACATTTACGCTACAAAGTTAAGAAAAAAACGGGAAAGGGCGAAACTTGAATTGCGAATTTTGAGTTGCGAGTTACGAATTGCCGCAAAATGAATTACGAATTACAAGTTTTGAGTTACGAATTGTCGCAAAATGAATTACGAATTTTGAGTTACGAATTACGAATTGTCGCCGCAGGCGATTGAGAATTGAGAGTTTTTGAGTTGCGAATTGCGAGTCTTGGGGTTGCGGATTGCGAGTTTTGGGGTTGCGGTCGGCGGCGGCACAAAGCAGGCTGCGCCCGCCGCCATCCATCCACGTCGGCGGGCGCAGCCCATTTTACTTTTTTACCTTTTTACTTTTTTACCTTTAAAGGCTCACCGTTTCTTCCGGTTGGCCCGTTGCTGGCGGTACTTGGCCTTCTGGCGGGCGGAGCCGCTGCCGTGTGCGCCGGTGACGTACTGCTTTTTCTTGGCCTTGGTCTTCACCTTGCCGCTGTCGGAGCCTTGCCTCGGGGCCTTTGGGAACACGAGGCCGCCGCCTGATATTATCTCGTCGATGTCCATAAAAAGAATTTTGAGTTTTGAATTGCGAGTTACGAGTTGTCGCGCAAGCGCGATTGGGAATTGCGAGTTGGGAATTGAGCGGCTCCACAGCCTGCCAGCCAATTTTAAACTCGCAATTCCCAATCGCGCTTGCGCGACAACTCGTAACTCGTAATTCGTAATTCGTAACTCATCAGTGGTGGAAGAGGCGCACGCCGGTGAAGGCCATGGCGATGCCGTACTTGTCGCAGGTCTCGATGACGTTGTCGTCGCGCACGGAGCCTCCTGCCTGGGCTATGTACTCCACGCCGCTCTTGTGGGCGCGCTCTATGTTGTCGCCGAAGGGGAAGAAGGCGTCGCTGCCCAGGGCCACGCCCTTGAGGCGGCTTATCCACTCGCGCTTCTCCTCGCGGGTGAGCGGCTCGGGCTTCTCCTTGAAGAAGAGCTGCCAGGTGCCGTCGCGCAGCACGTCGTCGTGGTCGTCGCTGATGTACACGTCGATGGTGTTGTCGCGGTCGGCGCGGCGTATGCCGTCGACGAACGGCAGCGCCATCACCCTCGGGTGCTGGCGCAGCCACCACGTGTCGGCCTTGTTGCCTGCCAGGCGGGTGCAGTGTATGCGGCTCTGCTGGCCTGCGCCGATGCCTATGGCCTGGCCGTCCTTTACGTAGCAGACGGAGTTGCTCTGGGTGTACTTGAGGGTGATGAGGGCTATGATGAGGTCGCGGCGCGCCTCGGGGGTGAACTCCTTGTTCCTGGTGGGCACGTTGGCGAAGAGGGCCGGGTCGTCGAGGCGCACCTCGTTGCGGCCCTGCTCGAAGGTGACGCCGAACACCTGCTTGCGCTCCACGGGGGCGGGGCGGTATGCGGGGTCTATCTGTATGACGTTGTACGTGCCTTTGCGCTTCTGGCGGAGTATGTCGAGCGCGGCCGGGGTGTAGGCGGGGGCTATCACGCCGTCGCTCACCTCGCTCTTGAGCAGCATGGCCGTGGCCTCGTCGCACTCGTCGCTAAGGGCCACGAAGTCGCCGTAGGAGCTCATGCGGTCGGCGCCGCGGGCGCGGGCGTAGGCTGCGGCTATGGGCGAGAGCTCGCCGGGGCCGGTGAAGTAGATGTGGCGCAGGGTGTCGTCGAGGGGCAGGCCCACGGCGGCCCCGGCGGGCGACACGTGCTTGAACGAGGCTGCCGAGGCGAGGCCGGTGGCCTCCTTGAGCTCCTTGACGAGCTGCCAGCTGTTGAGCGCGTCGAGGAAGTTGATGTAGCCGGGGCGGCCGTTGAGCACCTCGATGGGCAGCTCGCCCTCTTCCATGTAAATGCGCGATGGCTTCTGGTTCGGATTGCATCCGTACTTCAATTGTAGTTCTTTCATGCTCTGTGGGTTTTTATTCTTGTTCTGGCTGCAAATTTAGCAATTTTGCGCGAGACGGCAAAATATTTTGTACATCCGCAGGGAGGAGTCAGGGGGAGTCTGACAAGGAGTTAGATGGAGTTAAAGGGAGTTAGAAGGAGTTAGAGGACATTAGCCAAAGGGCTTAAACCGGACAAAGTTTCTATCGCAGGGCTATCACTCAAGGAGCTGGACAAGGAGTCAGAGGGAGCTGGACAAGGAGTTAGAAGGAGTTAAAGGGAGTTAGAAGGAGTTAGAGGACATTAGCCAAGGCACTCCAACCGGCCAAAAATTTCTATTAGCCAAAGGGCTTCTATCGGCCAAAGCCCACACACATACCCCCTGCCCCCGGCATCACCGACAACAAAAAAGGGCTGCGCGAAGCCCCAAAGCCATCGCGCAGCCCTTTTTACCTTTTTACTTTTTTACCTTTTTACCTTTAAAAGTCATCCGATTTCTATCTTGCGCCCTGCGGGCTTTGCGGCCTGCTCGGCCTTGGGCAGGTCGACGGTGAGCACGCCGTTGTCAACGCGGGCCGATATGCTGTCCTTCTTCACGTCGTCGGGCAGCAGGAGCGTCTGCTCGTACTTGCTGTAGGCGAACTCGCGGCGCAGGTAGTGCTCCTTCTTGTCCTCGTCCTTGTGCTCGGCCTTGCTCTCCATCTTTATGTGCAGGTTGCCGTCGGCGTCCACGTTCACCTCGAAGTCGTCTTTCTTGAGGCCCGGGGCCGCAAGCTCCACGGTGTAAGCCTTGTCGGTCTCCTTCACGTTGATGGCAGGCGCGGTGGCGCGGGTGCGCGGCATGAAGTCGGTGTCGAAGAAATCAGCGAATACGCTGGGAATCCAAGAATCTCTGTTCAATACTGGTAACATAGTCAAATCCTCCTAATCTTTTTTTTATGTCCTGTATTTTGTCTTTGTCGCCCCCGGCTTCCGCCCGGGGCTTCACCCATGGATATGCAACTTGCGTGCCTGCCGGCAAACGGCGGCCTGGGGCCTGCGCCAAGGTGACAAACGGTCAGCAATCATTAATTATTTTAATCTTTGCTGACAATGTTGCAGCCGGCAAGGGGGCGGGAAATCTTTTGGGAGGGATGGGAGAACTGTGCACCGTGGCTGGCTCTGTTCTCCCAGCTCTCCCGGTCCTGCAAAAAAAAATCTCCCGGCTCTCCCAAGGCACCCGTTTTGCCTTGCCGAACGGCCTGCCTTGCCCTGCGGAACGGGCCGTCCGGCAGGGCAAAGCGGCCCGTCCTGCAACCCTCTGTGCGCCAGCGCGTTGCAGCCGTGGCCTGAAGGCGGCTGCTGCGGGCCGCCGGGCTGCTGGCGTAAAACGGAAAAGCCCCGGCGCCGCTCGCTGCGGCCCGGGGCTTGGTTGTGTCTGTCTTGGCGGACGGCCTCAGTCGGCCAGCTTGGCCTTGATGAACTCGCGGTTCAGGCGGGCGATGTTGGCTATCGACTCGTTCTTGGGGCACTCGGCCTCGCAGGCGCGGGTGTTGGTGCAGTTGCCGAAGCCCAGCTCTTCCATCTTCATTATCATGGCCTTTACGCGCTTGGAGGCCTCGGGGCGGCCCTGGGGCAGCAGCGCGAGCTGGCTCACCTTTGAGCTGACGAAGAGCATGGCGGAGCCGTTCTTGCAGGCGGCCACGCAGGCGCCGCAGCCTATGCAGGTGGCGCAGTCCATGGCCTCGTCGGCGGCCTCCTTGGGTATGAGGATGGCGTTGGCGTCCTGCGGCTGGCCGGTGCGCACGGTGACGTAGCCTCCGGCCTGTATTATCTTGTCGAAAGCGGAGCGGTCTACCATGCAGTCCTTGATGACGGGGAACGCGGCCGAGCGCCACGGCTCGACGGTGATGACGTCGCCGTCGTGGAACTTGCGCATGTAGAGCTGGCAGGTGGTGGCGCCGGTGTTGGGGCCGTGGGGGTGGCCGTTGATGTAGAGCGAGCACATGCCGCAGATGCCCTCGCGGCAGTCATGGTCGAAGACGAACGGCTCCTTGCCCTCCTCGATGAGCTGCTCGTTGAGTATGTCGAGCATTTCGAGGAAGGAGGTGTCGTCGGGTATGTCCTTCATCTCGCGTGTGTCGAAGTGACCCTCGGCCTTGGGGCCGTTCTGGCGCCAGAATCTCAGTGTGAATGAAATGTTTGCCATATCTGTTAGTCCTTATAATTTCTGGTTTGTACTTTGATTGCCTCGTAGTGCAGAGGCTCCTTGATGAGCTCGGGGGCCTTCTCGTCGCTGCCCTGGTACTCCCAGCAGCCCACGTAGAAGTAGTTCTCGTCGTCGCGCTTGGCCTCGCCCTCCTCGGTCTGGTACTCCTCGCGGAAGTGGCCTCCGCACGACTCGTTGCGCGAGAGGGCGTCGTAGGCGATAAGCTCGCCCATGGTAATGAAGTCGCGCAGGTGGATGGCCTTGTCGAGCTCGGTGTTGAGCCCTTCCTTCTCTCCGGGTATGAAGAGGTTGGTCTCGAACTCCTTGCGTATCTTCTTGATCTTCTCCAGGCCGGTCTTCAGGCCCTCGGCCGTGCGGCCCATGCCCACGTACTCCCACATGACGTGGCCCAGCTCCTTGTGGATGGAGTCTACGGAACGCTTGCCCTTGATGTTCATGAGGCGGTCTATCTCGGCGCTGACGGCGCGCTCTGCCTCGTCGAACTCGGGCAGGTCGGTGCTCAGGCGCGGCCATATCTTCTGGTCGGCGAGGTAGTTCTGGATGGTGTATGGCAGCACGAAGTAGCCGTCGGCCAGGCCCTGCATGAGGGCCGACGCACCGAGGCGGTTGGCGCCGTGGTCGGAGAAGTTGCACTCGCCGATGGCGAAGAGGCCGGGGATGGTGGTCATCAGCTCGTAGTCAACCCAGATGCCGCCCATGGTGTAGTGTATGGCGGGGTAGATCATCATCGGGTTGTAGTACTTCACGCCGTTGATCTCGTTGGCCAGCTGGCCGGGGTTCACGTCGGTGATCTCCTCATACATGTCGAAGAGGTTGCCGTAACGCTGCAGCACGACGTCGATGCCGAGGCGCTCGATGCTCTCGGAGAAGTCGAGGAACACGGCACGGCCGGTGTTGTTAACGCCGTAGCCCTTGTCGCAGCGCTCCTTGGCGGCGCGGCTGGCGACGTCGCGCGGCACGAGGTTTCCGAAGGCCGGGTAGCGGCGCTCCAGGTAGTAGTCGCGGTCTTCCTCAGGTATGTCGCTGCCCTTCTTCGTGCCGGCCTGCAGTGCCTTGGCGTCTTCAAGCTTCTTGGGCACCCAGATGCGGCCGTCGTTGCGCAGCGACTCGGACATCAGCGTCAGCTTCGACTGCTTGTCGCCGTGTACGGGGATGCAGGTCGGGTGGATCTGCACGTACGAGGGGTTGGCGAAGTATGCGCCCTTGCGGTAGCAGGCCATGGCGGCGGAGCAGTTGCAGCCCATGGCGTTGGTGGAGAGGAAGTAGGTGTTGCCGTATCCGCCGGTGGCAATGACCACGGCGTTGGCAGAGAAGCGCTCGAGCTTGCCGCTGACGAGGTTCTTGGCGATGATGCCGCGGGCGCGGCCGTCAACGATGACCACGTCTTCCATCTCGTAGCGCGTGTAGAGCTTCACGCGGCCGGCGTGCACCTGGCAGCTCAGGGCCGAGTATGCGCCGAGCAGCAGCTGCTGGCCCGTCTGGCCCTTGGCGTAGAACGTGCGCGACACCTGGGCGCCGCCGAAGGAGCGGTTGGCCAGCATGCCGCCGTACTCGCGGGCGAAAGGCACGCCCTGGGCCACGCACTGGTCGATGATGTTGTTAGACACCTCGGCCAGGCGGTATACGTTGGCCTCGCGGGCGCGGTAGTCGCCGCCCTTCACCGTGTCGTAGAACAGGCGGTAGACGGAGTCGCCGTCGTTCTGGTAGTTCTTGGCGGCGTTGATGCCTCCCTGCGCGGCGATGGAGTGCGCGCGGCGGGGCGAGTCTTGTATGCAGAAGTTGAGCACGTTGAAGCCCATCTCGCCCAGAGAGGCGGCTGCGCTGGCCCCGGCCAGGCCGGTGCCGACCACGATGACGTCGAGCTTCAGCTTGTTCTTGGGGTTCACCAGGCGCTGGTGAGCTTTATAGTTGGTCCATTTCTCGGCCACGGGGCCTTCGGGAATCCTTGAATCTAATTGCTTTGCCATAATCTGAAAGAATTATGAATTATGTATTTGAATTATGAATTAACAACACAGGCTCGGGGCCACGCCAAGCGCGAAGGCGAGCACTACCACGAGGAAGCCCAGCATGAGCAGCGTGGTATAGACGAGGCCGATGATCTTCCAGCGGCAGAACCAAACCTTGCCGTTCCACCCGAAGGTCTGCATCGCGCTCCAGAAACCGTGCGAGAGGTGGAACCAGATGGCCGCGAGCCACACGATGTAGAGCACGACATAGAGCGGGTTGGCGAACGTGTCGACGATGTAGGCGAAGCCGTCGGCCGGGTCGTGGGCAACGGCGATGCCCGTAAGCTCGGCGAACATCATGTTGTACCAGAAGTTGAACAGGTGGAGCAGAAGGCCGAGCAGCACGATGATGCCCAGCACGAGCATGTTCTGCGAAGCCCACTCGACCTTGGCCGGGCGGGCCGTCACGGCGTAGCGCTCGGTGCCGCGGGCCTGGCGGTTCTGCATCGTCAGCAGGAAAGCGTAGACGATGTGGATCACTGCCAGGGCCGCCAGGGCGAGCGTGGCCACAAGGGCGTACCAGTTGGCGCCCAGGAACTCACAGACCATGTTGTAGCCTTCCGCTGAGAAGAGGGCCACGATGTTCATTGACATGTGGAATGTCAGGAATAGAATGAGCGCGACGCCGGTCACCGACATCACCACCTTTCTACCGATAGATGAATTGATTAACCACATAAATGATTGAAATTAAATTATTTAATGTTTTGAAATGAATTTGCCGGCATCCCGCAAGGGCGCACGCAAGCTGCCCCACACGGCTTCGGCCATGAGCATGGCTACTTGATAATAGGTAAAACAGCATACTGTTCTGTGCGCAAAATTACTATAAATTAATGATTAATCAAAGCATTTCAAGGCAAAAATCAATTTTTATTCTTAATTTTGCGCCATGCTTTGCAAAGCGCCCGCGTTGGGCATGCCACGCCCCAACCGGCAAAAAGGAGCTTATACAGACAATGACACTTAACTACGACGTACTTGTTATAGGTGGCGGCCACGCCGGGTGCGAGGCCGCCGCAGCCTCGGCGCGCATGGGGGCGAGGACCTGCCTCGTCACCATGGACATGAACAAGATTGCCCAGATGAGCTGCAACCCCGCCGTGGGCGGCATAGCCAAGGGCCAGATAGTGCGCGAGGTCGACGCACTCGGGGGGCAGATGGGCATCGTCACCGACGCCACGGCCATACAGTTCCGCATGCTCAACCGCAGCAAGGGGCCCGCAGTGTGGAGCCCCAGGGCGCAGTGCGACCGCGGCAAGTTCATCTGGCGGTGGCGCAAGGCGCTCGACGAGACGCCGCTGCTCGACATCTGGCAAGACCAGGCCACGGAGCTCACCGTCGATGGTGGCCGCGCCCGGGGCGTGAAGACGCTCTGGGGAGCGGAGCTGAGGGCGGGCTGCGTGGTAATCACGGCGGGCACGTTCCTCGGCGGGCTGATGCACATCGGCCGCCACAAGGTGGAGGGAGGGCGCATCGCCGAGCCCGCATCGCACGGGCTTACCGAGAGCATCACGCGCCACGGCATACGCGCCGCCAGGATGAAGACAGGCACGCCGGTGCGCATAGACCGCCGCTCGGTGCACTTCGAGGACATGGAGGTGCAGGAGGGCGAGGCCGACTTCCACCGCTTCAGCTTCATGGACACCGCACGCCCCCTGCCCCAGCTGCCCTGCTGGACCTGCTACACCAACCCCGAGGTGCACGCCACGCTGCGCCAGGCTCTGCCCGACTCGCCGCTCTACAACGGCCAGATACAGAGCATAGGGCCACGCTACTGCCCGTCGATAGAGACAAAGCTCGTGACATTCCCCGACAAGGGGCAGCACCCGCTCTTCCTCGAGCCGGAAGGCACCGACACCAACGAGATGTACCTCAACGGCTTCTCATCCTCGCTGCCCATGGACGCGCAAATAAACGCACTGCGCAAGATTCCGGCCCTGCGCGACGCGAAAGTGTACCGCCCGGGCTACGCCATAGAGTACGACTTCTTCGACCCCACGCAGCTCAAGCACACGCTGGAATCGAAGATTGTCAGCGGACTGTTCCTCGCCGGGCAGGTGAACGGCACCACGGGCTACGAGGAGGCTGCAGGCCAGGGGCTCGTGGCAGGCGTCAACGCCGCGCTGAAGTGCGCCGGGGGCAAGCCGTTCACCATGCGCCGCGACGAGAGCTACATCGGCGTGCTCATCGATGACCTCGTCACAAAGGGCGTCGACGAACCTTACCGCATGTTCACCTCAAGGGCCGAATACCGCATACTGCTGCGGCAGGACGACGCCGACGCAAGGCTTACCGAACGGGCATACGCCCTCGGACTGGCCACTCGCGAGCGTTATGACCGCTGGATGGAGAAGAAACGGGCCGTCGAAGGAATCGTGGATTTATGCAAGTCCACGCACGTAAAACCGCAGGAAATAAACTCTTTCCTCGTGAGCACAGGCACCACGCCGCTGCGCGAGGGATGCAAGCTCGTCGACCTTCTGGCGCGGCCACAGCTCAGCATGGAGTCACTGGCCGGCATCGTGCCTCAGCTGAAAGCGTGCATCGAGAGCCTGCCTGACCGCAAGGAAGAAATAGCCGAAGCCGCCGAGATTCGCATAAAATACAAAGGATACATCGAGCGCGAACGGATGGTGGCCGAGAAAATGCACCGCCTTGAGGACATAAAGATAAAAGGCCGTTTCAACTACGCCGAGATGCAGCAGCTCTCCACCGAGGCGCGGCAGAAGCTCGCCGCCATCGACCCCGAGACACTGGCGCAGGCAAGCCGCATACCGGGCGTGTCGCCGAGCGACATCAACGTGATGCTGGTGCTCATGGGGCGCTGAGCGCAGTGCCTGGGGGCCAACCACAGCCCTCCCAGTCCTCCCACAACACCCAGCCTTCCCAGCTCTCCCAGCCCTCCCATCACCTAAGGCAACCATAAGTTCCACGTGAAACATTCAAGTAAGACAAACATACGTAACTCATTGATTATGAACAACAAAACATTACTGGCAAACCTGAGGAGCATTCAGGATTTCCCCAAGGCGGGAATCAATTTCCGCGACGTGACGACACTGTTCAAAAGCCCCGAGTGCCTGCGCATAATGACAGACGAACTGTACGAGCTTTACAAAGGCCACGGCATAACCAAGATTGTAGGCATAGAGAGCCGCGGCTTCGTAATGGCGTCGGCACTGGCCGTAAGGCTGGGCGCTGGAGTGGTGCTCTGCCGCAAGCCGGGCAAGCTTCCGGCCGAGACCGTGCAGGAGAGCTACTCGAAAGAATACGGCACCGACACGATAGAGATTCACAAAGACGCCCTTTCGGCCGACGACGTGGTGCTGCTCCACGACGACCTGCTGGCCACGGGAGGCACCATGCACGCCGCCTACAACCTCGTGAAGAAGTTCAACCCGAAGAAGATATACGTAAACTTCATCGTAGAGATAAACGACCGGGGGCTCGACGGGCGCGCCACTTTCCCTGCCGGCACGGAGATAACATCGCTCATAAAGGTGTGAGGCTGCAGCAGCCACACAAAAAAAAGCCGCCGGGAGAGCAGCCTCAGGCTGTGGCCCGGCGGCTTTTGGCTTGCCGCGCCGGGCTCCAGCCCCACTGCCACGCCGCTGCTGCGACTGCCGCAGCGCCACGGACAAGCAGCCTTGCCTCCAGCAGCCTTGCCGCCCCTCCACAGTGCCGGGCGGCAAGGCGCACCTCAAGCATCCGGCAAGGCGCACCTCAAGCACCCGGCAACCCGCCCTGCAAGCCATGCCGAAAGCCACGGCGGGCAGGGCCAAGGGGAGCAGGCACAGCAAAGTTTCACGTGAAACAAGAAACGCTTAACGCACTATAAACAAAGCACTTACAGCAGATGACAAAAGAGGAGAACGAGAAGCGGCTGGCCTATCTAAAGGGCATAGTGAGCCGCCTGCCTGACAAGCCCGGCAGCTACCAGTACTACGACGAGCATGGCACCATAATCTACGTGGGCAAGGCCAAGAACCTGAAGAGCCGCGTGTCGTCATACTTCCACGCTGAGGTGGACCGCTTCAAGACCAAGGTGCTCGTGAGCAAGATACACGACATATCGTACACCGTGGTGAACACCGAGGAAGACGCGCTGCTGCTGGAGAACAGCCTCATAAAGAAGTACAACCCGCGCTACAACGTGCTGCTGAAGGACGGAAAGACCTACCCCAGCATCTGCGTGACGAACGAAATGTTCCCGCGAATATTCAAGACGCGCACCATCAACAAGCGGTGGGGCACGTACTACGGCCCCTACTCCCACATAGGCTCAATGAACGCCGTGCTGGAGCTTATCAAGAAGCTCTACCACCCGCGCACCTGCCGCCAGCCGATAACCAAGGACGGCATAGAGCAGGGCAAGTACCGCCTGTGCCTCGACTACCACATAAAGAACTGCGGAGGCCCGTGCTGCGGCAAGCAGACCATGGAAGACTACCGCCGCGGCATAGAGCAGGCCCGCGAGATACTTAAAGGCAACACGCGCGGGCTGCTGCGCTCGCTGCACGACGAGATGCAGCGGCTGGCCGGCGAGCTGCGCTTCGAGGAGGCCGAGGAGGTGAAGAGGCGCTACCAGCTCGTGGCAGGCTTCGTGGCCAAGAGCGAGGTGGTGAGCCACACGATAAGCAACGTAGACGTGTTCACCATCACCAGCGACGACAGGACGGCCTTCATAAACTACATCCACGTCACGGCGGGCAGCATCAACCAGTCGTTCACCTTCGAATACCGCAAGAAGCTCGATGAGACCGACGAAGAACTGCTCTCGCTGGGCATCGTGGAGATGCGCGAGCGGTTCGGCAGCACGTCGCGCGAGATAATCGTGCCGTTCGCCATGGGGCTAAGCCTAGACGGCGTTACGCTCACCGTGCCGCAGCGAGGCGACAAGAAGACGCTGCTCGACCTCTCGGAAATGAACTGCCGCCAGTACCGCTTCGACCGGCTGAAGCAGGCCGAGAAGCTCAATCCCGAGCAGAAAGCGGTGCGGCTGATGAAGGAAGTACAGGACGCGCTGCACCTGCCCAAGATGCCGTACCAGATAGAGTGCTTCGACAACTCCAACATATCGGGCACCGACGCCGTGGCCGCCTGCGTGGTGTTCAAGAAGATGAAGCCAAGCAAGAAGGACTACCGCAAGTACAACATCAAGACCGTGGCGGGCCCCGACGACTACGCCTCGATGAAGGAGGTGGTGCGCCGACGATACTCGCGCCTCGTGGAGGAAGGGCAGCCCCTGCCCGACCTCATCGTGACCGACGGCGGGCGGGGCCAGATGGAGGTGGTGCGCGAGGTGGTCGAGGACGAGCTGGGCCTCTCGATACCCATCGCCGGACTGGCCAAGGACGACCGCCACCGCACCAACGAGCTGCTCTTCGGCTTCCCGCCCGTGGTCGTAGGCATGAAGACCGACAGCGAGCTGTTCCGCCTGCTCACCCGCCTGCAGGACGAGGTCCACCGCTTCGCCATCACCTTCCACCGCGACAAGCGCTCCAAGCACGCCCTCCACTCCGAGCTCGACGACATCGCCGGCATCGGCCCCAAGACGCGCGACGCCCTGCTCAAGGCTCTCAAGAGCGTAAAGCGCATCAGCGAGGCCGACATGGCCACGCTCGCCGAGGCCGCCGGGCAGGCCAAGGCCGCGCTGGTTTACGCCCACTTCCACCCATCCGCCGACGGCGAAAAAAGCTGACAGCTGCCGCCTGCGCGCCGAGGCGGCAAGCCCCGACGGACAGGCAGCATGGCAGCAAAGCCACCGGAGGCAGAAGCAAAAGCCGATAACCTATTGATTATCAGCTTGTTGCCCCCAAGCAGGCGCATAGCCGCGCCTGCATTCCGCCCCAACCCTGCCCACAGCCATTGCCCGAACGGCCCGTCCCGGCGCACGGGACGGGCCGTTCGGGCTCCTGGCACAGGCCGAAACGCCATCCCAAACGGCACACCCCCACCCCTACACCACCACAACGCACCGCCGCAGCCGTACAAAAACAATACAAAATTTTGCCTTTTCGGCGAAAAAACACTATCTTTGCATAATGCAAGCCTAACGGTGGCAGCCCGGCCGGCGCACATCCGCAAGTCCGCAAAAGCACTGCGGCACGAGGCGCGGCGGCGCACTGCCGCCACCCACTGCCGCCACCGGGCAAAAAAAGAAACCAACAACGACACAAGATATGCGAACAGTGATACAGCGCGTGAGCCGCGCATCGGTCACCATAGGCGGGCAGGTGAAGTCGGCCATAGGCCCCGGCTTCATGATACTGCTGGGCATCACGGCCGACGACACCGAGGAAGACGCCCGGTGGCTCGTGAAGAAGATAGCCGCCCTGCGCGTGTTCGACGACGACGGGGGCGTGATGAACCTGGCCCTGGCCGACGTGGGCGGCGAGGTGATGGTGGTGAGCCAGTTCACGCTCATGGCGTCTTACAAGAAAGGCAACCGCCCCTCGTGGCTGCGCGCCGCCCCCCACTCCATCGCCATACCGCTCTACGAGCGCTTCTGCGCCCTCATGGCAGAGGCCGTGGGCCGCCCCGTGGCCACGGGCGAGTTCGGGGCCGACATGAAGGTGGAGCTGGTCAACGACGGCCCCGTGACCATCTGCATGGACACGAAGAACAAGGAGTGAGGAAAAAAGCATGGAAAAACATCCTGACGACATCACACTGCGCCAGGCGCAACAGATGGTTGACAGCTGGATACGCACCTACGGCGTGCGCTACTTCTCCGAGCTCACCAACATGGCCGTGCTCACCGAGGAGGTGGGCGAGCTGGCCCGCGTCATCGCCCGCCGCTACGGCGAGCAGAGCTTCAAGCCCGGCGAGAAGGCTAACCTCGGCGACGAGATGGCCGACGTGCTCTGGGTGCTGCTCTGCCTGGCCAACCAGACGGGCGTAGACCTCACCGAAGAGCTGCGCCGCAACTTGGAGAAAAAGACCCTGAGAGACAAGGAAAGGCATAAAAACAACGAAAAACTTACAGGACAATGACTGAAAGCAACATCCACAACGAACACTCGCACACCCACCGCCACGACGCGCCGAGGGTGAGCAAGTATGAGGAGGCGCTGGCAAAGTACAGCCTCGACATCGACGACGCCGAGGTGCGCGCGGCCGTGAAGAAACTCATCGGCGAGAAGGTGCACGAGAACGACACACCCGAGGTGAAGCGGTTCCTCATGGGCAGCATCGAGCTGACCACGCTCAAGACCACCGACTCGGAGGAGAGCGTGCTGGCCTTCACCGAGCGCGTCAACCGGTTCGACGACGAATACCCCGACCTGCCCCACGTGGCCACCATCTGCGTCTACCCCTGCTTCGCCCAGACGGTGAGCCAGGCGCTCGAGGTGGATGGCGTCGAGGTGGCCTGCGTGTCGGGCAGCTTCCCCTCGTCGCAGACGTTCCCCGAGGTGAAGGTGGCCGAGACGGCGCTGGCGCTCAAGGACGGCGCCACAGAGATTGACATCGTGATGCCCGTGGGCAAGTTCCTCAGCGGCGACTACGAGGGCGTGAGCGACGAGATAGGCGAGCTGAAGGCCGTATGCGGCGAGCACAAGATGAAGGTCATCCTCGAGACGGGATGCCTCAAGACCGGCTCCAACATCAAGCGCGCCGCACTGCTGGCCATGTACGCCGGGGCCGACTACATCAAGACGTCAACGGGCAAGCTCGAGCCGGCCGCAACGCCCGAGGCTGCCTACGTGATGTGCCAGGCCATACGCGAATACTATGAAGAAACGGGCATACAGATAGGTTTCAAGCCAGCAGGAGGCATAAACTCGGTTACGGATGCTCTCATCTACTACACCATAGTGAAAGAGCTCCTGGGCGAAAAATGGCTCACCAACCAGTGGTTCCGCATCGGCACGAGCCGCCTGGCCAACCTGCTGCTGAGCGAGATAACGGGCGAAGAGACCAAGTTCTTCTGAAACTGAAGCCGGAACATGGACGGAACGCAACTGAGAACGGAGCGCACCGCCGACCACCGCGACGCCGAGCGCGCGATTCGCGAAGCCTTCTGGAACGTATATTCGCCCGGCGCGTCGGAGCATTTCCTGCTGCACAATATGCGCAAAAGCCCCGATTTCATCGCTGAGCTGGCCACGGTGGCGCTCATCGGCGGCAGGATTGTGGGCGCCGTGGCCTGCATGGCGGGCACCATCCGCACCGACAGGGGCAGGCAGGTGAGCATGGTCACGGTCGGGCCGATAGGCGTCGTGCCCGGCTTCCAGCGGCAGGGCATAGGCAGCATGCTCTTGGAGCACACCGCAGTGAGGGCGCGGGCTGAAGGCCATTGCGCACTGATGCTCTGCGGCGACCCGGCCTACTACTCGCGGCGGGGCTTCGTTCCGGCCGAGAGGTTCGGCATACGCACCGCCGACGATATGTATTGCGACGCGCTGCAAGCCCGCGAACTAACGCCCGGCGCACTGTCAGAGGCCGCCGGGACTTACCACGAGAGCGAGGCATACGCCGTTGACGAGGCAGCCCTGGCCGACTTCGACACGCGCTTCGAGCCTAAGGAGATGGTGTCTGGCACACCGTCGCAACTGCGCTTCGAGCGGATGATGGCCACCATGCGCCCGCGGGGCTAAGCAATGAGCCCCTGCAACCTCCACCCGGGGCAGGCCAAGCAAGCAAGGCAAACGGCCCCACCCCGCCGCTGAGGGTCAGTGACGGCCGCTACTTTACGCTCCGCCCAGCGACACGTGCACGCCAACATCACGAGCGGGGCGCAGTGGAGCGGTAACTACAGCTGACTTCCTTAACTCACAAAACAAAAAAGGCGCACTACTTAGTGCGCCTTATTACAAAATCCACGTAAGCCGAAAGGGCTTTCCTTATCTCCGTGTCGCCCACCGAGCGCGCTATGAAATCGTCGCACTGCCTGCGCAGCTCCTCCATGCGCCGCTCGGCGTACTCAATGCCGCCATTTTCCTTGGTGAAAGCCACCAAAAGCGCGATTTCATCGGGCGTCACCGTGCCGTCCTTCACCTTCAGGGCGATGGCCTTCATAGCCTCGTCGCCGGTGGAATTGAGCGCATATATGGCCGGCAGAGTGAGCTTTCCCTCGGCCATGTCGTTGCCCGTGGGCTTGCCGATGTCGGCCGTCGGGAAATAATCGAATATGTCGTCGCGAATCTGGAAGATTATGCCGAGCGAGCTGCCGAAGCGCTTTACGGCCTCGATGGCGGCCTCGCCGGCACCTGCCGACAGCGCCCCTATGGCGCAGCACGCCTCGAAGAGCGCGGCCGTCTTCTGCCTTATCACCTGGTAGTAAACCTCTTCGGATATTTCTTGCGAGCTGATGTTCGTAAGCTGCAGTATCTCGCCGCACGCCAGCGTGCGGCCCAGCTCGGAGAGATACTGCACGATGGCCTGGTTGCCGGTGTAGGCCACGTGGAGCAAGGCGGTTGAAAGCAGGTAGTCGCCCACGAGCACTGCCACCTTGTTGTCGTACATGGCGTTGAGCGATGCCTGCCCCCTGCGCTCGCTGCTCTCGTCGACCACGTCGTCGTGCACGAGGCTGGCGGTGTGCAGCAGCTCCAGCCCCACGGCGGCGTTCTGCGTCACCGCGGTGACGTCGCCATAGTTCCTGGCCATGAGCAATATCAGCATCGGGCGCATCCGCTTGCCGGCTTTCTGCCTGATGTGCGCCAAAGCCTGCGAGAGCATGCCGTCAGTATGCGACATGGAGCGGTCGAAGAGAGCGTTGAAGTCGCCCAAATCGCCGTCAATAGGCTTCCTTATCAACGATAAATAATCCATCATCCTAAATTTGATACAAAATTAGTGAAATAATCGGGATATCAGAATTATTTTAGTAATTTTACGCTGAAAAAACCGAATAATGATGGATAAGCTGTTCCTTTTAGACGCATACGCGCTCATATACCGCTCTTACTATGCACTGATAAACAACCCGCGGATGAACTCGAAGGGCCTTAACACCTCGGCGATAATGGGCTTCGTAAACACGCTCAACGAGGTGCTGGCCAAGGAGGAGCCGACGCACATCGGCGTGGCGTTCGACCCCGCCGGCCCAACCTTCCGCCACGAGGCCTTCCCCGAGTACAAGGCGCAGCGCGAAGCCTGCCCCGAGGACATCAAGCGGGCAGTGCCTATAATCAAGGACATACTCCGCGCCTTCCGCATACCCGTCCTCGAGGTGGCCGGCTACGAGGCCGACGACGTGATAGGCACGCTCGCCACCAAGGCCGGGCGGGCCGGGGTGAAGACATACATGCTCACCCCCGACAAGGACTACGCACAACTGGTGGCCGACAACGTGATGATGTACCGGCCCAGGCACGGCAACGCGGGTTACGAGGTGATGGGCCCCGCCGAGGTGGAGGCCAAGTACGGCATAAGCTCGCCAGCCCAGGTGACCGACCTGCTGGGCCTCATGGGCGACTCGGCCGACAACATACCGGGCTGCCCGGGCGTGGGAGAGAAGACGGCGGCCAAGCTCATAGCCGAGTTCGGAAGCGTGGAGGGACTGCTCGACGGCACGGACCGGCTCAAGGGCGCGCTGAAAAAGAAGGTGGAGGAGAACGCCGGGAAAATACGCTTCTCCAAGTTCCTCGCAACAATCAAGACCGACGTGCCGATAGAACTCGACATGGACAAGCTGCGGCGCGAGGAACCCGACGAGGAAAAACTGCTCGAAATCTTCGACGAACTGGAGATGAAGACACTGGCAAACCGCATTCTTAAAAAAACAGAAAACAAGCAAAAAAACGACAACGGGCAATTTTCTCTCTTCGCAGAATTTGCGCCCGATGATGCGGGAAGCCCGAAAAATGCCAACCACGAGAGCATTAATACAGTGCCTCACGAGTACAAACTCATTGAAAAAGAGGAGGATATGATTTCAATCCGTGACTTTTTCATGACAAAACAAATTCTCAGTCTGGACACAGAGACGACTTCGACGCATCCCGTCGAGGCCGAACTCGTAGGACTGAGCTTCGCCGTCGAGGAATCAAAGGCGTTTTACGTGCCGGTACCTGCCAACCGTGAAGAAGCCCAAACAATAGTTAACATATTTAAACCACTGTACGAAGACCCGAAAATACTCAAGGTAGGGCAGAACATCAAGTACGACCTCGAGGTGCTGGCCCGCTACGGTGTCGCCCTGGCCGGCCCGATGTTCGACACGATGATAGCCCACTACCTCATACAGCCCGAGCTGCGCCACAACATGGACTTCATGGCCGAGGCTTACCTGGGCTACCGCACGATACACATAGACGAGCTGATTGGCCCCAAGGGTAAGAACCAACTGTCCATGCGCGACCTGCCTCCCGGGCAGGTATACGAGTACGCCGCCGAGGATGCCGACATCACGCTGCGCCTCAAGAACAAGCTTGAGCCCGAGCTGGAGCGCATCGGCGCCACCAAGCTGTTCCGCGAAGTGGAGATGCCGCTGGTGCCCGTGCTCGCCCGCATGGAACTGCAAGGGGTGAGGATAGACACCGAGGCGCTGGCCGAAACGTCAAATATCCTTACCAAGCGGATGCGCGAGATAGAGCTGAAGACATACGGCCTGGCCGGCCACGAGTTCAACATAGCCTCGCCGAAGCAGGTGGGCGAAGTGCTCTTCGACGAGATGAAGATAACCGAAAAGCCCAAGAAGACCAAGACGGGGCAGTACGTAACGAGCGAAGAGGTGCTGCAGTCGCTCGCAGCCAAGCACGAGATAGTGGCCAACATACTGGAACACAGGGGGTTGAAGAAACTGCTCGGCACCTACGTCGACGCCCTGCCCAAGCTCATCAACCCGCAGACGGGGCGCATACACACGTCGTTCAACCAAGCCGTCACGGCCACAGGCCGCCTCTCGTCGAGCGACCCCAACCTGCAGAACATACCCGTGCGCGGCGAGGATGGCAAGGAGATACGCCGCGCCTTCGTGGCAGAGCCGGGCTGTCTGTTTTTTTCAGCAGACTACAGCCAGATAGAACTGCGCGTCATGGCCCACCTCAGCGGCGACGAGAACATGATCGAGGCATTCCGCGAGGGCCACGACATCCACGCCGCCACGGCTGCCAGGATATACAAGAAGCCCATCGGCGAGGTGACGCGCGACGAGCGCACCCGCGCCAAGCGGGCCAACTTCGGCATCATCTACGGCATAACCGTCTTCGGCCTTGCCGAGAGGCTGGGCATCAGCCGCGACGAGGCGCGCCGCCTCATAGAGGGCTACTTCGCCACGTTCCCGCGGGTGCAGGCCTACATGGAGCAGGCCAAGGAGCGCGCCAGGGCGCAGGGCTACGTAGAGACGCTCTTCCACCGCCGCCGCTACCTGCCCGACATCAACTCGCGCAACGCCACCGTGCGCGGCTTCGCCGAGCGCAACGCCATCAACGCCCCCATACAAGGCACCGCGGCCGACATCATCAAGGTGGCAATGGCCCGCATAGCGGCCCGCTTCGAGGCCGAGGGCGTGCGCTCAAAGATGATACTGCAGGTGCACGACGAACTCAACTTCAGCGTCTACCCCGACGAGAAGGAACTCGTGCAGCGCATAGTCATCGAGGAGATGCAGGGGGCATTCGAGATGAGCGTGCCGCTCGTGGCCGACTGCGGCTGGGGCAGCAACTGGCTCGAGGCTCACTGAAACTATCTTACAACACGCCCCCAGCCCGCCCTACCCTGCCACTACGGCCGGCAAGGCGGGCAGCAACGGGCCGCAAGACGGGCCGCAACGCAACGCGAAACGCCACGTTACGCCAAACATCGCGCCGACTCCGCGCATCTGCCTGGCTGCCAGCAGGTTGCAAAAGCCCACCGGCCAAGGCGGGAAAGGGCGCTATTTCCTTACAAAAAGCCCACGCCGCCACAACGCAGCGTAACACAGGCCGAAACAATGCCCTCAAAAACCTTGCAAGGAAAAAAAACATTCGCTACCTTTGCATAATGCAGGCCGCGGCTACAGGCGGCAGTAAAACATCCAGAAAACGAAACACCGACAACGATGAAAAAACTGCCAATAGGAATACAGAACTTCGAGAAAATCCGCCTCGACGGCTACTTCTACCTCGACAAGACGAAGGAGATTTTCAACCTCATAAGCACGGGAAGCTACTACTTCCTGAGCCGGCCAAGGCGGTTCGGCAAGAGCCTGCTGCTCTCTACCATAAAGGCTTACTACGAAGGCAAGCGCGAACTCTTCAAGGGCCTCGCGATAGACAGCCTCACGGACGACTGGACGCCACGGCCAATACTCTACCTCGACCTCAACACAGGCAACTACAACAGTTGCGACAGCCTGACACACATAATCAACGACACGCTGACAAACTGGGAGTCGCTCTACGGCAGCGCACCGACAGAAGTGTCGCCCGAACTGCGGTTCAAGGGCATAGTGAGGCGCGCCTGCCGGCAGACGGGCCACCGCGTGGTGATACTCGTCGACGAGTACGACAAGCCAATGCTCCAGGCCATAGGCAACGAAAGCCTGCAGGAAGCCTACAGGGACACGCTCAAGGCTTTCTACTCCGTGCTCAAGACGCAAGACGAGTTCATAAAGTTCGCAATGCTCACAGGGGTGACCAAGTTCGGGAAGGTGAGCGTATTCTCAGACCTCAACAACCTCATGGACATATCCATGGACGCGCGATACCACGACATCTGCGGAGTGAACCAGCAGGAGCTGGATGAAAACTTCAGCGAGGACATCGCCGAGCTGGCAGCGGCGCAGGGGATGACCTGCGGCGAGTGCGGGCAGGAACTCAGGAGGATGTACGACGGGTACCACTTCAAGGAGAACACGCCGGGGCTGTACAACCCCTTCAGCCTGTTCAACACGTTCGCAAAGGGGGAGTTCGGCTCTTACTGGTTCGAAACCGGCACACCGACTTACCTCGTCAAGCTGCTGAAGCTGCACAAGTACGAGCTCAACGAGATGGCAAGCATGGTGACATCTGGCGACGTGCTCAACAGCGTCGACGCCGCATCGACCGACCCGATACCCGTGATATACCAGAGCGGGTACCTCACGATAAAGGGATACGACAGGAGGTTCAAGAACTACACGCTCGGCTTCCCGAACGAGGAGGTGGAGAAAGGGTTCGTGAAGTACCTCATGCCGTTCTACACGCCGGTGAGCGAGAGCAAGTCGGCGTTCGAGATAAGCAACTTCGTGAAAGAGGTGGAAAGCGGCGACACCGACGCCTTCTTCACCAGGCTCAAGGGCTTCTTCGCAGGAATACCATACGAGCTGCAGCGCGACATCGAGGTGCACTACCAGAACGTGCTCTTCATCGTATTCAGGCTCATGGGATTCTACACCGAGGTGGAGTACCGCACGGCGGCAGGGAGAGCTGACCTCGTGCTCAAGACCGACAGGTACATATACGTGATGGAGTTCAAGCTCAACGGCACGGCAGAGCAGGCCATCGGGCAGATAAACGCGAAGGGCTACGCTGAGCCTTTCGCCGCGGACAAGAGGAAGGTCATTAAGGCCGGGGTGGGATTCTCAAAGACGGAAAAGACCATCGAGAGCTGGATAGTGCAGCAGTGAAGGCTGAAAGGGCAAAAAAACGCACAAGGAGGCAGCCGCGGCTGCGGAGACATGGCGCACAACCCCACGCCACAACGACGCCTCCCCACGGCCAACCACGAATATTTGCACCCTGCGGGCAAACCGACACAAAACGATGAAAAGAAAAACAGGCATCATAATAACAGTCGCCACGACAGTGGCGGTGGCAGCAGCCACCGCCATGGCATGGCACTCCAGCCGCCGCGAGGCGCAGCCCGACGGGCGGGCCTTGCTGGCCAAGGGCGTGGAGGAAGTGAACAAGAACAACGTGGCGCAAGCCTTCAGCCACCTGCAACAGGCCACGACGGCACTGAGAGAGCAGAACGACACCGACGGCCTGTTCGAGGCTGCCGTCTACACGGCAGTGCTGTACGACCAAATAGGCCGCCGCGACAGCGCATACGCCATACTCAGGCGCACGGCGTTCCGCGACGTGCCAAACTACAAGGACTATGCCTCGCAGTACTACCTGCGGATGATGGGCCACTACAAGGCCGCCATCGACCGCGACTACGCCGCAGCCGAGTCGTTCACGCTGCGGGCCATAGAGTTCTCCAGGGAAAAGTACCCGGGCGACGCCATGTACATGTACGTCGACATGGCCAACCTGGCCGAGACGTACATCACCGCAGGGCAGCCCGGCAAGGCCCGCCGCCTGCTCGACAGCCTGCAACGGATGGCCAAGGCCGACCACGAACTGTATATGTCGGAGGTATGCTACTGCCGCGGCCTGCTGGCCATGGCCGACGGCGATACAGACTCGGCCGCGCGCCACCTGGAGGCCAGCGTGGCCTACTCGCGCAAGTACAACGCCTTCGACAACGAGATGGCCTCGCTCAACCTGCTGGCCAAGATAGACAGCGCCAACAACGACCTGCCGGGCTACATTGCCCACCGCACGGCATACGACAGCCTGCGCGAACGCGTCAAGGGCAAGGAGATACACTACAAGATAGAAATGCTGCGCGAACAGCACAAGGTGGACATGCTCAGCCAGGAAAGCGCCAGGCGCACCATGTCGATGAGGCTGGCGCTCTGCGTGATGTTCTCGCTCATCGCGGCCATGCTGGCCGCCATCATATACATATACAAGGACTCCAAGACCAAGCAGAAGCTGGGGCGGCTCGAACGGCAGCGGCTCGACGACGCCGTGGAGCGCGAACGGCTGGAGAAAGAGCTGCTGCAGCTCAAGATGAAACAGCAGGGGGAAATGCTCGACCACACCTACAAGGAAAACATAGTGATGGGGATGAAGCTCGCCGAGCAAGGGGCCGGGAGCGAGAGCGTGAAGCCCATGGAGCGCGCGCTGAAAGAAATGGACAAGGACTTCATACACAAAGTGGAGACACTCTTCCCCACGCTCTCGCGCAACGACATCCGCCTGATGAGCCTCATAAGGATGGAGCTGCCATCGGGCGAGATATCCAAGATACTCAACATCACCATGGACAGCCTGCACAAGTCGCGCTACAGGCTGCGCAAGAAACTGGGCCTCGGCGGTGGGCAGAGCCTCGAAGCCTTCATCAATTCAATCTGAACACACACAAAAAAAGGTACTAACGGCTCAAACGGACAAGAATGTTAACGGTTTTAACATTCTTGTCCGTGCGTTGTCCATGCCAATTACTGCAATTTGTTACGGTAATATAGTAATTTTGCAAAAAGTGAAATTATTTACCGATTAATACATTAAAGAATGCAATGTCAAGAAAAAGCGTTTTAACATTATTATTCATCACCATGGCAGGCCTCCAAGGCATATCCGCAGCACAAGCGGAAGGCGGGCAGGCCGGTGACTACAGCGTGCCAACCTCACCGCAGCCCAGGGGCGCGCTGCTCGAAGAGTTCACGGGCATACACTGCGGCTACTGCCCGCAAGGCCACGCCATAGCCGAGAAGCTGGCGCGCGCCTCCGAGCGCATCTACGTGGTGGCCGTGCACTCGGGCTATTACTCCACCCCCGGCGCCGACGAGCCCGATTTCCGCACCGACGAGGGCACGGCCCTGTCGGCCGAGTTCAACACCGACGAGGCCGGCTACCCCTGCGGCATGGTCAACCGCCAGAGCCCCGGCGGCGGCTCGCCAGTATGCTCGCGCTCGCAGTGGAAGGCGCTGGCCAAGGAGGCCATAGCCGAGACCGCCCCCGTGAACCTGCTCGCCACGGCCAGCTACGACGGGGCCACGCGCAAGCTGGCAGTCCACGTTGAGGGCTACTTCACGGCGGCCACGCAGGCCGAGGGCCAGCAGCTCAGCGTGCTCTGGACGCAAAGCGACATACACGGTCCGCAGAACGGAGGGCTGATGGGCGACGAATACCCCCACCGCCACGTGCTGCGCGGATACGTCACACCCGTATGGGGCGACGCCATCGGCACGCCGGCGCAAGGCACATACTTCACGCGCGACTACACGCTGGAGCTGCCCGAGAGCGTGAACGGCGTGGAGGTGAAGCCCGAGGACATCAACGTGGTGGCCTTCGTCGGCGCCGGCAAGCGCGACGTGCAGAACGTAACAGGATGCAAGCCCGAATACATTAACTACAGCAAACCACTCGCTGGAGAGCTCTCAGCACCGCTCATACCGATAGGCGGCTACTGGGGATGCAACTTCTTCGAGGCCACACTCAAGAACAACAGCGACAAGACTCTGACCGAGGCCACATTCAGCATCGACATCAACGGCACTGCAAAGACAGCCACATGGACAGGCGAGATAGCCCCGTTTGAATCGAAGGAGATAACCATCCGCACCCAATACGACGTGGAGGACAACGTTCAGAACAAGTATTCCATAACACTGCAGTCGCTCAACGGCCAACAGGTGGAGCCTTCTGTGCTCAGCGGCACGTTCACATCACCGCGCGAAGCCACTCCCGAGATAAGTCTGAAACTTAAGACCAACAAGGAGTCTGACGAGAACACATTCTGCATAAAGGACGCTGACGGACAGACAGTAAAGGAGTTCGGCCCCTACCCCACAGGCTCTGTAACAGAGACAACGGAGAGCGTAACACTCAAACCCAACCGCATCTACTATCTTGAAATAACCGACAAATGGGGTGACGGCATCTACAGCCCGGCAGGATACGCGGTGGTAAGATCGTCAGACAACAGCCTCGTCGACCAGATATATGCCATTGACGGATTCGGCATCCGCAGCGTATTCCGCACCGGCAAGGAGGCAGTGGGCATTGAAGGAGTATCGTCACAGAGCGCAGCCGACGCTGACATCGTGGTCTACAGCACCGACGGCACAGTGGCCTACAAGGGCAAGCGTAGCGCCATGGACGTAACGCCAGGCGTATATATCATCTACGACAGCGCTTCAAGAACTGTAAGCAAAGTGACAATAAACAAATAATAATAACAAAAACGATTTGATTATGGGAAAGACTTTACTAACAACAGCATTAGCTGCATTGTGCTACATAGGTGCTTATGCACAGTATGTAGACGACCCTGCGAAGAATCTTTCTGTAACAGGTGTAGTTTCCAACTATGGAAATGATGTCGCAGTGAGTAAAGACGGAACACTCTACTCACTGACAGCCTTACCACAACCACAAGAGAACGGCGACACACACATTGCCCCAAACATACAGGTTGTAGACAAAGAAGGCTACAAACAACTTCCAGAAGGCGGCAAGATACTCGACAGTCCGCGCAACAGGACATACACAATGGTCAACCAGCTCATGCTGACCGACAACGACGGCAACTGTCTCATGGTGTCAAGCGACTGCCGCAACGCGGCACCAAACACCAACGAACTGGGCTATACCATCTACAAAGTAGACAAGAATGGTAACGTGCTCTGGCAGAAAGACCTTGCCGACGGCTCCGTATTCCCGTCTGTAGCCATGCTGAGCATGATACAGACTACCGACGGAGGCTACGTGTTCGCCTTCTCGGCATTCGACGATACCAATGAAACACCAATGTACATCTACATTGAAAAGCTGACAAAGGACGGCGAGAAGGCATGGCTCGAACCAATCCTCATGAAGGACACCAAGACGAGCTACGGCTATCCATACTTGGTTGAAGCAGGAGACAACCAGTTCATGCTCATCTATGCACGCGGAAGCAGCCTCTACATCGAGGCACAGCTCTTCGACTTCGACGGCACAAAGATGTGGCAGAATGCTGTAAGCGTCTACAACGGAGGCTTCGGCTCAACACCTCTACAGACGATGATCAACGTTGTAAAAGCCCCTGAGGGAGCATTCGTGGCATGGAGCGACGACCGCAGCTACGAGAACGTCTACTCCAACTACATCTCATACGTGAAGAAAGACGGTACACTCGGATTCCTCGGCACAGCCAACGGAATGAAGATAAGCTACGCCAACGACTTTTCACGCCAGGTGCCACGCCTTTATTACTGCGATGCAGACCAAAGCCTTTACGCCATATACAGGCAGTATAACCAAGGCTATCAGAACGAGTGCGGCATCTACATGCAGCGCATAAGCATCGACGGCGAACTGCTGTGGGGCCCAGAGGGCAAGGCCATAGAAGCCATACAGACAGACCACGCAGTAGGTTATGCAACGGTACAGAGCGCCGGCGGCACGGATGTGGCAGTGTTCTATCAGACAAATGCCTTCACAGGAGACGACACCAAGACCTATGCCATGCGCATGAACGCCGACGGCGACAACGTATGGAAGGCTCCGTTGGAGGTTTGCACAGTGACAAGCGAGAAGAACGACCTGCTTTCTTCTGAGCTGATAGACGGCTCTTACTGGATTCTGACGTGGCGGGACTACCGCAATTCACCCAACCGTTTCGACGACGAACTGTTCGCACAGATAGTTAATGTCGACGGTACTCTCGGCGGCATATCAACTGCCATCAGCACACCGCAGACGGTAGCTGTTGACGGACCGGCCGATGTCTACAGCCTCGATGGACGTATCGTCAAGTCGGTTGACGGCAAGAAAGAGCTCAACACAATGCCCAATGGCGTCTACATCGTAAAAGACAAGGCTACATCAACTACTCGCAAGGTGACTATAAAATAACCAACAAAAAACTTTAGCACATGAAAAGACGACTTTTAACAATGGCTATTGCCACGCTGTCGGCGCTTTACGCCACAGCGCAGGTGACGTCAGTATATGACGTCGCGGGGTCAGTCGGCACTTACAATGAAATAACCGGAGGGACAGTATTGACCGGACTTCCCGCAGGTGAAGACCTCAATGAAAAAGTGTTCGACGGCACAGGAAAGCCTCTGAGCGGCAAATACACCGTCTTAGGTTTGCCGATAGGCTTCGACTTCAAGTTCAACAACAAACTGATGGACCGTTTCGTCATCGCATCCAACGGCTATCTGATGTTGGGCGAAGACAGTGTGAGCTTCGACAACTCATCAGCCAACTCTTTCAACTCTATGGCTAATGACGGCTATCAGAACGTTGTCGGTGTGATTCCACGTGGTACCATAACCATGCAGGACAACACCGAGATTAGCTATCTCACCGAAGGCACAGCACCAAACCGCACGCTCACCGTGCAGTTCAAGAACCTGGGAGTGAACTCTTCGATGTGGGATGTAATCATAACACCAGGACAACTGCAGATAAAGTTGCACGAAAACGGCAACATAGACATGATTCTGAGCGACTGGTTCCCGAACAATGAGGACATGCCTTCGTACTGGTCAATGAAGGTTGGACTGAAGGGGGAAGGCTCAGACCGCATCTATCTTGACGGCGACTGGACCGACTACACCATCAGCAACGGCGAAAGCGACATGCTTACATGGTCGAACACCGTATATCCGGCCGACGGCCAGACTTACACCTTCATGCCACCTGAGGACTGCGAAAAGCCAGCCAGCCAGCCAACCGACATGAAACTGACAAGCTTCAGTACGCACGTTGAGGGCAGCTTCACCAAGACCGACGCAGCCGACCACTACCTGACACTCGTCGCACCGGGTGATGCACTTACAGAAATGCCTGCAGACGGCGTTACTTACAGCGCCGGCGACAAGATTGGCAACGCCACAGTTGTAAGCTACGACACACTGAGCACCTTCAGCACTGCCGAAGAACTTAGCGGCGCAACGCAGTACAAACTCTATGTATTCGCTGCCAACTCATTCTGTATGTTCGGTCCGAAGTACCGCACCGATGAACCGCTTACAGCCCAGGTCACCACACTTCCCGACGCTCCTGCTGCCTTGACAGCAGTCACCGAGGGCATAAACGCAGCAAAGGTAAGCGCTAAAGGCAACGCAGCAGGCGACCGCATACTCGTGGCCATGACCACCGAACCGGCTTACGACCAGTGGAGTCAGATTACTGGGCAAGGCGCTTTCGGAACTCCTAAGGGCGAAATGGCCGTCGGAAGTGAAATCGAAGGCGGTGGAAAAGTAGTGTACGTAGGTGAGCCTAAGGACGGAATAGACATCACCAACCTAAACGAAAACACTGCATACTACTTCATGGCGTGGAGCATTGGCAGCGACGGAAGCTACTCTTCAACGTCAACACCGGCAGCAACTGCCACTGGTGGCACCGTGCCTTACACTCCAGACTTCTCCAAGATGCAGCTGCAGGTTGTACCACTTGGCTGGGAAAGCGAAAACAGCGCATTCCAACTGGCAGTAGTACGCGGCGAACCGACTTATCTCACAGCAGGCGTAACACAGGCCAAACCGGCAGAAGGCGTTGAGCAGAGCATCGTTTCACCGTGGATTCAGCTCAGCGACGGGTCTAACCGCGTGCTGATGGACATGAACATATCGCGCTACGCCAACTATCGCAACAGCCCCTACAACACCTGGGAGCCAGGCGATACACTTATGGTACAGGCCTCTACCGACGGAGTGAACTTCACCACCATCGGAGGAATTGGCCCGAACACAACACCGCAGCTGGAGACAACAACCAGCTATGCAAAGCTTCGTATGCCGTTCGACGACTTCAGCGGCAAGATGGTCAAGTTCAAGATTGTATGGAAGACATTCACTAATCCTACATTGAACTTGAAGGACTTCACTGTCGAACCCAAGTCAGACTGCGACTATCCTATCAACCTGCGCGTGGTAGACGGTTCTATCATGAGCGACAAGGCTACTATCGACTGGGACCGTCAGGGCAACGAAAACGAATGGGAACTGCGCTACAAGACCGCCGACAGCGAGGAGTGGAGCGACGTTATAAGCGTGCTCAACAAGCCGTTCACCATCAGCGGACTGCCAGGAACATCCGACATAGAAGTACAGCTGCGCGCTAAGTGCGACCCGACCACTGCAAGTGCATGGTCAGAAACGCTGAGCTTCCGTTCGGGTTACACCGTTCCGTTCTCTGAGACATTCGACTTCAACGCACTGCCATCAAGCTGGGAGGCCAAGACCGGCGTGCTGGCAACACCTACAGTGTTCACCGACACCGACTACCACGGATGGAACTTCATGAGCTCGTTCTTCATGAAAGGACTCATATTCCAGCCAGTTGAGGAATCAACCAACGAGTGGATGCTTATGCCAACGTTCGACCTGGGCGACGGTTCGGCCAACTACGTGCTCAACGTCTACATGACCTTGATACAGGAAGGCGAAGCCACCAACGACACTTACAACATTGTAGTTTCAAAGGACGGCACCACCTTCAACGAGGCCGACGTGATGAAGACCGTAACAGGTGCCGACATAGCACAGAGCCAGGATGGAACCTACACCTTCAATGTGCCTCTGAGAGGTCTGAAAGGCGATGTTCGTCCGGCCATCTACATCCACACCGACAACGAGGTTCCTCACTCACTGATGATTGACTCAGTCACTGTAACTCCTACCTGCCATGTAAGAATAAGCAACATAACCATCAGCGACACTACAGAGACAAGCGTAACAGTAAACTGGGAGACCGACGCCGAGAAGAGCTACGTATTCATACGTCGCGCTGGCGAGACCGAGAAGCCTTATGTAGAGACTACTGAAAAGACCTACACCTTCACCGGACTCGAGCCGAGAACCGACTATGAGATTGGTCTGACAACAGTATGCGAGCCGGGCGACACCGCCAAGGTAAGCATCAAACGCTTCACAACGCTCAGCGGCACAGGCTGCGCCGAGCCTACCGACGTAGTGGCTGAACCATCCAAGTACAGCTTCAAGCTGAGCTGGACAGGCGAAGCACAGAGCTACAACGTACGCTACCGCAAGGCCGGAACCGAGGGCTGGACAGTGCGCAACACCACTGAAAACTCTTATGAGGTTACAGAACTTGACTACGACACTGAATATGAATACGGCATACAGGCAATGTGCAGCAACCTTGAAAGCGACACAAGCGCCTACACTGCCACTGCAACGGTCAAGACTCTCGTTGAAACATGCTTCCCACCGGAAGCCATCTCAATCGATCTGAGCTACAACAAGGTGACAGTAACATGGACAGATGACTACCCAAGCTACACTCTGGCTTACAGGCCAGCCGAAAGTGAGGATTGGACAGAGATTACCGTCAAGGGCAACACCTACACAATAGAAGGTCTGGAGCCCGAAACCAGATACCGTCTGCGCATACGCAGCATCAACTCTGAAAACGATTCGAGCCAGTGGAGCTATGAGATAGCATTCACCACAAAGGCACTGCCTGAGTGCGAAACACCTACAGACCTCACTGCCACCATGGATACTCCTACATCGGCAACACTGTCATGGACTGCCGGCGACCGCAACCTGCGCTGGATATTGAACTGGCGTAAGAGCGACGCATCGGCCTGGACCGCAGTCGAAGGTCTTCAGACTACAAGCTACCAGCTCACCGGACTCGTTGAAAACGCTGCCTACATCTGGCGCGTAATGGCCGAGTGCGAACTCAACGAGAGCGGATGGTCAACACAGAACCGCTTCACTGCAGTAAACAGTGGCATCAGCAGCACCGACATTACAGGCGTTACAGCCTTCGTTAAGAACCGTGTGCTCAACATCGTCAACCCTGAGCGCGGACTCATACACAGCGTACGCGTTTACAATGCCGCAGGCCAACTGATTACAGCCAGCGACGTTGAAACAACCGACAACGTGTTCATACCGCTGTCAGGCAGCGACAACAGCGTGCTCATTATCAAGATAACGGGCGAAGGCTGCGAGCGCACCATCAAGACAACGCTCTAACAGCTGATAAGCTTAAGTGCCAGCTTAGGCATTGATACATCCAAAATATTAATCCTCCTTGAAGCCTGCAAGGGTTTCGGGGAGGATTTTTTTGTGGCTACAGTCCGCCTGGCTGCCACCTAAAACGGCCGTAATGGCACAAACAAAAGGCACCGCAATCAGCTCACAATAGCAAACTTAAGCCTATGCAACAGCCTCGCTGTAACTCGTGGGCGCACGCATGCTGAAACGTACAGACACGGATTACCGGGCAGCCTTGCCTGCTATATATAACCCAAATATAGCCTTACAAAGCCGACTATACAAATAACCGACCACTGGCATGCCCCTCAAGCAATATCATCAATAAAGCAACAATGATGAGTTACAAAGCGTAATGAACAGCAAAATATGTAAACATTTTTCATCATAAGCAACCGATAGCGCAACCGTCTGACGCCCAGCGACTTACAAAACGGCCCGTTTTGAGTGATGAAACGGGCCGTTCCGGAAGCCCAAACAGGCCGTTCTGCAAGTCAAAACGGGCCGTTTTACAACTCAACCAGATAGGTAGTGAAGCAAAATACGCACATTTGTAAAAATAAATCATGCACCGGCAACAAATTCACCAGCCTCGATACAGGCAACAATGCCGCCACTAACGACACTAACAGCAGAACACAACAGAAAGCCACAGACACAAGTTGACAAGTCTGCACCATAACCCTGCCACAGCTTTACTGAACATAAAAATTTTTGAAAAAGCACTGTAAACACCCGCAAAAGAGTCAATAAATATCTATATTTGCACCACCGTTGACCAACATATAGGCGCGGCCATACCCTACCATACCGCCTTGTCTACGGCCACAGCGACGCACGCAGCCTACCGAACACGGGCCGTGACTACTGCCTCACCCGGCCTGCAACCAGCCAACCGCAGGCCGCAGCGCACTCAACCTGACCAAGCAAAGGAGCGGCAGGCTCATGGCGGAACGAACAACCACAGCAAACAAAACAAAACACAATAAGGAATTATGGAAAATACAGAATGGGCAGAACATCTGCATTGTGCCGTTACAGTATGCGACACCGAGGGAACAATAATCTACATGAACGATAAATCACGCAACACCTTTGCCAAGCACGGCAATCTGATAGGCAAGAACCTGTTTGACTGCCACAGCCCCGAGTCGCAGAAAAAGATACGCCAGCTGCTTGCAACCGACGGCACCAACTCGTACACAATAGAGAAAGAGGGACAGAAAAAGATGATATACCAGACCACATGGAAAAAGGACGGCCACGTGGCAGGGCTCGTCGAGATATCGATGGAGATACCCGAAGACATGCCCCACTACATAAGGAAGTGACCCCAGCCGACATTTTCACAGGCAGGCATAATAATACCCACAGGCAACACAAGGCCCCCAAAGGCCCACTGCTCATAAACACAACCCCACGTCCAAGAAAAAAACAGCGGCATTATTGGCGACACTATACCTATGTCGGTCAACAACTACGACAAGGACGAGCTAAAGCGTCTATACAACCACGAACTGGTTATAACGCTCGACGAACTGCCCGACCTAAAGGCCGCAAGCCGCCGGCAATGACGCCTAAGCAGGCCTCCGACGCCTTCACTACGGATACAAACAGCCATTCAATGTCATATATTGGCGCACAGTAACCGTACTTTCAACAAAAAGCATTAACTTTGCACCCGGATATATTTATAAACGTTTATAAGAAATGTCATTAAAGTGTGGTATAGTGGGCCTGCCTAACGTTGGCAAGTCGACGCTTTTCAACTGCCTGTCGAGCGCAAAGGCGCAGGCGGCAAACTTCCCCTTCTGCACCATCGAGCCTAACGTGGGCGTGATAACCGTGCCCGACGAGCGCCTGACGCGCCTGGCCGAGATAGTGCACCCGGGCCGCATCGTGCCGGCCACGTGCGAGATTGTGGACATAGCGGGCCTCGTCAAGGGCGCGAGCAAGGGCGAGGGCCTTGGCAACAAGTTCCTGGGCAACATCCGCGAGACCGACGCCATAATCCACGTGCTGCGCTGCTTCGACGACGACAACATCACCCACGTGGACGGGACAATCGACCCCGTGCGCGACAAGGAGATAATCGACACCGAGCTGCAGCTCAAGGACCTTGAGACCGTCGAGGCGCGCCTGCAGAAGCAGCAGAAGGTGGCCGCCGCAGGCAACAAGGAGGCAAAGACCGAGGTGGCCGTGCTCGAGGCTTACAAGGAGGCGCTGGAGCAGGGCAGGAACGCCCGCACCGTGCAGTTTGAATCGAAAGAGGAGCAAGACGCCGCCCGGAATCTCTTCTTGCTCACGGCCAAGCCCGTGCTCTACGTGTGCAACGTAGACGAGGCCGCTGCCAAGACGGGCAACGCCTACAGCGCGCGCATCGAAGAGATTGCCGCCGAGGAGGGCGCCGAGGCCATGGTGATAGCCGCCAAGACTGAAGAGGACATAGCCTCGTTTGAGTCATACGAGGACAAGCAGATGTTCCTCAGCGAGCTTGGCCTTGAGGAAAGCGGCGTGAACCGGCTGATAAAGAAGGCCTACGCCCTCTTGAACCTCGAGACGTTCATCACCGCCGGCGAGATGGAGGTGAAGGCCTGGACATACCACAAGGGCTGGAAGGCCCCGCAGTGCGCCGGAGTGATACACACCGACTTCGAGAAGGGCTTCATCCGCGCCGAGGTGATAAAGTACGACGACTACATCAAGTACGGCTCCGAGGCCGCCGTGCGCGAGGCCGGCAAGCTGGGCATCGAGGGCAAGGACTACGTCGTGCAGGACGGCGACATCATGCACTTCCGCTTCAACGTATAGCAAACCCGCCAAAACGCACACTGCCATGGACTGCCTTTCTTACATCGTCTGGAACCCCGACCTCACCGCCTTCTTCGGTATGCGGTGGTACTCGCTGTGCTGGCTCGTGGGCCTGCTGCTGGCCTACCTCATCGTCAGGCGGCTCTACAAGGAGCAGGGCATAAAGCCCGAGCTGTTCGACCCGCTCTTCGTCTACTGCTTCGTGGGCATACTCATAGGCTCGCGCCTGGGCCACTGCCTGTTCTACCAGCCCGACTACTTCCTCTCCTCGTGGCAGCACGTGGTTGAGATGGTGCTGCCCATACGCTTCATGGCCGACGGCTCGGTGAAGTTCACCGGCTACGAGGGCCTGGCCAGCCACGGCGGAACGCTGGGCCTGATGATAGCCCTGTGGCTCTACGTGCGCAAGACGAAGCTCAACATCTGGCGCGTGCTCGACAACATAGCCATAGCCACGCCCACCACGGCCTGCCTCATAAGGCTGGGCAACCTGATGAACTCCGAGATAATAGGCAAGGTGACCGACGTGCCGTGGGCCTTCATCTTCGAGCGCGTCGACCCCTACCCGCGCCACCCCGGCCAGCTCTACGAAGCACTGGCCTACGCCGCGCTGTTCTTCATCGGCTGGGCCTTGTACCGCCGCCGCCCGCAGAAGGTGGGCACGGGCTTCTTCTTCGGCCTCTGCCTCACGTACATCTTCACCGCCCGCTTCTTCATCGAGTACACCAAGGAGATACAGGAAGCCTTCGAGGCCTCGCTGCCGCTCGACATGGGCCAGCTCTTGAGCCTGCCGTTCATAGCCATAGGCGTGGCCTGCATGGCCGGGGGCAAGTGGATGCGCCGCCTCGGGGCCGAGGCCGGAACCAACGATAAAGGAGGGAAGAAATGAAAACAAGGAGCAACATCATGAGGTGCGCCATGGCCGCAATAGCCATAGCAGTGGCCATGGCCGCCCACTCGCTCACGCAGGGCGGCGACGACAACACCGCGCCCGCCGAGGCGTATTACGGCCACGGATGCTGCGGCTACAGCCGGGCCAGCGCCGGCCACCATGGCTGCCACACTGCCCCACCCCGCCACAACCGGCGCGGCCACCACCGCTGCGGCTATGCCCATGCCTATAGCCGTGGCTATCACTGCGACGCCAGCCACGCCTGCTACCACGGATACGGCATAAAGGATGCCGACCCGAAGACCTTCACCGACCTCGGCGGGGGCTACGCCAAGGACTCGCGCCGCGCCTACTACGCCGGGCGGGCCATCGCCGGCGCCGACGCAAAGACATTCAGGCACATAGGCCGGGGCGTGGCCAAGGACAAGCGCAACACATACATCGACGGACGGAAGACTGACTGATGGAACTGCTGAAAAGACGCATACTGCAGGACGGCAAGTGCTATCCCGGCGGCATACTCAAGGTGGACAGCTTCATAAACCACCAGATGGACCCCAACCTCATGATGGAGCTGGCGCGCGAACTGGCCCGCATCTACGCCGGGCGGGCTATAAACAAGATAGTCACCATCGAGGCCAGCGGCATAGCCCCGGCCATAATGACGGGCTACCTGATGCAGCTGCCCGTGGTGTTCATCAAAAAGAAGCAGCCCAAGACGATGGAGCGCATGCTCTCGGCCACCGTCCACTCGTTCACCAAGGACCGCGACTACACCGTGTGCATCAGCGCCGACTTCCTCACGCCCGCCGACCGCGTGCTCTTCGTGGACGACTTCCTGGCCAACGGCAACGCCGCCAAGGGCGTCATGGACCTCTGCCGCCAGGCCGGCGCGCACATCGAGGCCATGGCCTTCCTCATCGAGAAGGCATTCCAGCACGGCGGCGACCTGCTCCGCTCCCTTGGCATCGACTACACCGCCCTGGCCACCGTCAAGAGCCTCGACGGCTGCCGCATAGAGCTGGAGTGACTGCCGCCCGCCATCGCCTTGACTGCCAGCAAGATGCGAAACGCGCCGCCTTGAAGCCCAAGGCGGCGCGTTTCGCGTTGCGATATGGCAGGTTTCACGCTGCTGAGAGAGCCTTACCTCGATTCACAGCGGAAAAGACGGTGAATTGCCTGCCCAAGCGACGGTCGCAATAATTACAACCGTCGTTAACAGAGGTATAGCCACCTTGCTGTGCATCATTTTGCCACTTTTACCACATGACAACAGGATGAAATTCAGAGCAGGTGCCTCTTTGTATCCGAAAGCTCCCGGGCTATTATCTCGCCCTTCCCCACGCTGAAGCCGTGTTCCACTATCCATGGGTTTTCGTCCAGCAGGTTGGCCAGGGCGAGGCTTGCGTCGCCGCCGCAGGCTTCGCCCAGCAGCTGGCAGTTCTCCACCCGCCTGCCGTCGGGGGCTTCGGTGTGGCCCTCCAATGTGTAAAATATGAACGTAGGCATTGACTGGTGTATTAGAGGATAAAATCCAAGGATTGCTTTTCTGTTTCCATTTCGTATTGCTTCATGATGTTTGTGGCTTTGGCGTGATTGCTCCCCTCTCACTTCCCCCCCACTATCTTCTTTATCTCGTTGAGCTTGTTGAGGGCCTCCACGGGCGTGAGGTTGTTGATGTCGAGGCCGAGTATCTCGTCGCGTATCTGGCAGAGCACGGGGTCGTCGAGCTGGAAGAAGCTGAGCTGCATGCCCTCGCGGCTCTGCGCTATGGCGGCGGTGGGCTTGCCGGCCGAGCCTACGCCGGCGCCCTCGGCCTCGAGCTGCCTGAGGATGACGTTGGCGCGCCTTACGATGCTGCGCGGCATGCCGGCAATCTCGGCCACGTGGATGCCGAAGGAGTGCTCGGAGCCGCCGCGCTGCAGCTTGCGCAGGAAGATTACCTTGCCGTCCTGCTCGCGCACGCTGACGTTGTAGTTCTTTATGCGCTGGAAGTGCTTTTCCATCTCGTTGAGCTCATGGTAGTGCGTGGCGAAGAGGGTGCGGGCCCTTGCGCGGGGCTGTTCGTGCAGGTACTCCACGATGGCCCAGGCTATGGATATGCCGTCGTAGGTGCTGGTGCCGCGGCCGAGCTCGTCGAAGAGCACGAGCGAGCGCGGCGAGACGTTGTTGAGGATGTTGGCGGCCTCTGTCATCTCTACCATGAACGTGGATTCGCCGAGGGATATGTTGTCGCTCGCTCCGACGCGGGTGAAAATCTTGTCCACCAGGCCTATTTTCGCGGCTTCTGCCGGCACGAAGCTGCCTATCTGGGCCAACAGCACTATCAGCGCGGTTTGGCGCAGCAGGGCCGACTTTCCGGCCATGTTGGGGCCTGTTATTATCATTATCTGCTGACCGTCGGGGTCGAGGTGTATGTCGTTAGGCACGTAGCTCTCGCCCGGTGGCAGCTGCGTCTCTATCACGGGGTGCCGCCCGGCGGTGATGTCTATCACGCCTGTGGAGTCGACCGTGGGCCGCACGTAGCGGTGCTCCTCGGCGGCCTTGGCCAGCGAGAGCAGGCAGTCGAGGCGGGCCAGCAGGTTGGCGTCGATCTGTATCTGGGGTATAAACTCCTGCATCGACATGACCAGCTCGCCGAAGAGCCTTGCCTCGAGGGCCAGTATCTTGTCCTCGGCGCCGAGAATCTTCTCCTCGTACTCCTTCAGCTCCTGCGTTATGTACCGCTCGGCGTTGGCCAGCGTCTGCTTGCGCACCCAGTCGGCCGGCACCTTGTCCTTGTACGTGTTGCGCACTTCGAGGTAATAGCCGAAGACATTGTTGTAACCTATCTTCAGGCTGGCTATGCCCGTAAGCTCCGTCTCGCGCTCCTGTATGCGCAGCAGGTAGTCCTTGCCGCTGTAGGCTATGGAGCGCAGCTCGTCGAGCTCGGGGCTCACGCCGCTGTTTATCACGCCGCCCTTGGCCACGAGCTGCGGCGGGTCGGCGGCCAGCTCTCGCTCTATGCGGCTGCGCAGTGACTCGCAGAGGTTCAGCTGCTCCCCCACCCTCCTGAGCGCGTCGTTGCCTGCGCCCTGGCAGGCGGCCTTGATGGGCTTTACGGCCTCCAGGGCCACGCGAAGCTGTGCCACCTCGCGCGGCGAGACGCGGCCTACGGCCACCTTCGATATGATGCGCTCCAGGTCGCCCACGCGGTGGAGCTGGTCGTCGATGCAGCGGCGGAAGCCGGGCTGGCGGAAGAAGTGCTCCACCATGTCGAGCCGCTCGGCGACGGGCCGCTCGTCTTTCAGCGGGAACACCACCCAGCGGCGGAGCATCCTGCCGCCCATGGGCGATACGGTGCGGTCGATGACGTCGAGCAGCGAGGCGCCCCCGTCCTGCATGGGCTGCAGCAGCTCGAGCGAGCGTATGGTGAACTTGTCGAGGCGCACGTAGCGCTCCTCCTCTATGCGGGCGAGCGACGTTATGTGGCCTATGTGCGTGTGCTGCGTCATCTCCAGGTACTGCAGTATGGCGCCGCTGGCCACTATGCCGCTCTGCAGGTGGTCCACGCCGAAGCCCTTGAGGCTCTTCACGCCGAAGTGGCGCAGCAGCTTCTGTCGCGCCGTCTGCTCGGTGAACACCCAGTCGTCGAGCTCGAAGGTGAAGAACTTCGTGCCGAACTGCCGCTCGAAGTCCTGCTTGCGGCCCCGCTCGTGGAGCACTTCCTTGGGCGCGAAGTTGCCAAGCAGCTTCTCCACGTAGTCGGCGGTGCCCTCGCCGGTGAGGAACTCGCCGGTGGATATGTCGAGGAAGGCCACGCCGCAGGCCGCCTTGCCGAAGTGCACGGCGGCCAGGAAGTTGTTCTCCTTGTAGTTGAGCACGTTGTCGGCCATGGCCACGCCGGGCGTCACCAGCTCGGTGATGCCGCGCTTGACGAGCTTCTTGGTGAGCTTCGGGTCTTCGAGCTGGTCGCAGATGGCCACGCGCTTGCCCGCCCTGACGAGCTTCGGCAGGTATGTGTCGAGCGCGTGGTGGGGGAATCCGGCCATCTCCGTCTCGGTCTTCCCCCCTGCCCCGTTGCCGCGGCGCGTGAGCGTTATGCCGAGTATGCGCGACGCCGTGACGGCGTCCTCGCAGTAAGTCTCGTAGAAGTCGCCGCAGCGGAAGAGCAGCACCGCGTCGGGGTGCTTCGCCTTGAGGTCGAAGAACTGCTTCATCATCGGCGTCAGCCCGTTGTCTTTCTTAGCCATTGTCGCTTTGTTTTTGTCTGGATGTCGTTGCGGCCCTGCCCTGCCCGCCGCGCCATTTGCGGCAGAAATAGAAGTAGGGGGATTGCCTATCTCCCTGCAAAGTTACTCCAAAAGAAGCGAAAAACAAAACAAATGGCGGATTCTGTTTGGATTGCCGGCCTCACACAGGTATCTCATAAGCCTTGTGACACTCATGCCGGCGGGATGCTGCAAGAAAGGGGCGCGCGGCCTTTGCGGCCCGCGCGCCCCTTGCATAAATGTTGGTTTCAGCCAGATGCTTGCGTCACTTCACGATGACCTTCTTGCCACCGATGATGTTGAGACCCTTGCGGGGCTCCTGCAGGCGCTGCCCGGCCAGGTTGTATACCGGCTGGCTGCCTTCGGCCACGGCCTCCACGCCGTCGATGGAGCTGGCCACGGCCACCTCGATGGGCTGTATCTCGGCTGCGCCGTTGTAAATGGCGTTGAACACGGCGGTGATGTCATACTCCTTGCCGTCGTCGGCATAGTCCTTCACGGCCTCGTCGTTGCCGAAGAGCTGTATCTTCTGGCCGCCGGCGTTGGCGTAGTAGTTGGTGTAGTTGCCCGAGGGCTCGGAGGTTATCGTCACCTTGCTAAGCTGCACGTAGTCGCAGATGTGCTCCAGGGCCAGCAGCTCGCCGATGGTCACTGCCGTGGGCTGTGCTGCCTCGGCGCTCTCGGTGATGGTGAGGCCGTCGGCCGTGGTGAAGGCGTTGTCCTTGAGCTCGTGTATGCCGCGGTAGTTGTCGTAGTCCATCTTCACCGTGCCGCTCACGATGGCGTTCACGGGAATCTCGAGGCTGGTGTTGTAGAGCATCAGCGCCTTGTCGCCCTCGCGCAGGTAGATGGTCTTGTCGTCAACGTAGGTCACCTTGGCCCCGGTGAGCGTGAGCCGCACGTAGGCCTTGTCGTCGGTCATCTCGTTGAGGCTGGCTATGGTCACGTCGGTGAACTCCACGAGCGTGAACGTCTTCTCGGCCACGGCGCTTGTGCGCCCGTCCTTAACGGCGATGGCCTTCACGGTGGTGGTGGCGGTCACGTCGAACGGGGCGGTGTACACCTGGCTCTGCTCCGTGGGCTCGCTGCCGTCGGTGGTGTAGAAAATCCTGGCGCCATCCTCGGCGGTGATGGTGACGGTGGCCTGGCCCTCAAACTCGGCCTGGCCCTCGATGGCGGGTGCCTCCAGCTCGCCCGGTGCCACGTAGGGCGTTACCTTGATGGGCTGTATCTCGGCTGCGCCGTTGTAAATGGCGTTGAACACGGCGGTGATGTCATACTCCTTGCCGTCGCCGGCATATGCCTCCACGGCCTCGTTGTTGCCGAAGAGCTGTATCTTCTGGCCGTCGGCGTTGGCGTAGTAGTTGGTGTAGTCGCCCGAGGGCTCGGAGGTTATCGTCACCTTGCTCAGCTGCACGTAGTCGCAGATGTGCTCCAGGCCCAGCAGCTCCTCTATAGTAACCAGCGTAGGCTCGGCAGGCACGTCGCTCGGGGTGACGGTGAGCTTGTCGGCCGTGGTCTCGGCGTTGTCCACAAGCTCGTGTATGCCGCGGTAGTTGTCGTAGTCCATCTTCACCGTGCCGCTCACGATGGCGTTCACGGGAATCTCGAGCGCGGTGTTGCACAGCATCACGGCCATGCCGCCCTCGCGCAGATAGATGTCCTTGCCGTCAACGTAGGTCACCTTGGCCTCGGTGAACCTTACGTTCAGCCCGGCCTGGTCCTTGCTCAGGTCGTTGATGCCGGCTATGGTCATGTACTCTATCGGGCGGAACTCCTTGGTGGCCACCTGGCTGGCCTTGCCGTCCTTCACGGCGATGGCCTTCACGGTGGTGGCCTCGGTCACGTCGAACGGGGCGGTGTACTCCTGGCTCTGCTCCGTGGGCTCGCTGCCGTCGGTGGTGTAATAGATCTTGGCTCCCTGCTCGGCGGTGATGGTGACGGTGGCCTTGCCGTCAAACTCCTCGTCGCCCGAGATTACCGGGGCTGCCACTACCACGGTGCTCGTGCCGGTGGCAACAATGGCCACCTCGTCGAGGAAGTAGCGGTTGTTCTTTGCCTGTGCGGCCTCAAACTTCACCTTTGTCTCGGGCGTGCCGCCGAGTATGGTCAGCGTGTATTCCGTCCACTCGCCTTTCTTCAGCTCCACGCTCCCCTGGCTGAGCTGCCCGCCGCCGCTGACGGTGACGTTGAGCGTGGTGGCCTCGCTGCTGCTGTCCCATGCGCCTGCCTTGAACGTCAGCGTGGCGTCGCCGTTGAGCCCAGCCAGGGCGGGGGTCTCGGCCGCGCCTACCTTGCTGCCCGTGCCGAGCTTCACGCACTTGTTGGCCCGGTAGATGTTCTCGGCAGTCCATCCCTCGTTGTCGTACACGGCTGTGCCGCTGCCGGCGTTGCCGCTCCACGCGCCGTCGTTGCCTCCGGTGCCGTCGTTGCCGTCAAAGCTCTCGTAGAAGAGGGCGGCGCTCATGTCCTTCTTGTACTCGATGGTATAAGATGCCTCGGAGGCGGCGTATGTGTTGTTGCCCGCGAAGCTGGCCGTGATGGTGGCCTGGCCGAACTCCTTGCCGAAGGTAACGGCGCCCGTGGCGGCGTCGACCTTGGCCACGGCCTCGTTGTCGCTCGCGTAGGCCACCTGGCCTGCCTCCGCCGGGGTGAGCGTGGCCTTGGGCGCGGCGAACTCGCCCTCCTTGCCCTCGGTCACGCTGAAGAGCTTGCCGTCAACCTCCTCGCCGAAGGTCACGGTAGTTGGCGTCTTCAGCTCGCCGGACACGGTGACAGTGATTTTCTTCACGCGATACTGGCCGCCGCCCGGGTGGGTGAACGTAACCGAGTTGGCGTTGCCTTGCCAGGTGTGGGAGGAGTAGTCGTAGGTGCCGGCCGATACGGTGAGCTTGCCTTCACCGCTCGGCGTGTATTTGTCGCTTGCGTACTCAAAGGCCACGCTTGTGACGGCCGACGAGGCGGCGTTGGCCGTCACGGTGATGGCGTTGTCCTGGTACCAGCGCACCTGCCCTCCGTTGAAAACCGTTTTGTTCGAGGCTCCGTCGCCGCTGAAGGTGAGCGTGCTGTTGGCCCCCTTCTCCTCAGTCATCTCCGTGCCGTTGCTGTAGCCCAGGGTGCTGAAGTCAAACACATCCTGCGCACGGCCAATGCCCGCGCAAACAATGATTGCGAGGAGCATCAGGCCCGTCCTAAGTAGATTCTGTTTCATAACTCATTGGTTTTTGTTGGTTAATGAATTTTATTGATAATGTATAAATCCTGCATTTGTGCAAATATACGCAAAATAGCGATACGCTGCCCCCAGCGCCGCTTTAAATTTTGGTTACAATGCCGCCTTTTTTGTTCTTTTAACCCAAATGGGGGCGGGATTGCTTTTTGCGCACATGCCGTTCCGGGCCACAAACCGGCCCTGAAGGGCGCGCCGGGCGGGCCGTTCCGCGATGCCGGGCGGCCCGTCACAAGGGCAGCCTGCCGTGGCTGCGCAGGCCCATTCTGCCCGCACAGCCACGGCAGGCTGCATTGCACTGAAAGCTCCGTGGCGGCAGGGTGCGCCGCCCCGGCAGGCCACGCTCAGCTGAGGCTGAGCATGCGCTCGATGGGCTTCACGGCCTCGCGGGCCACGGCGGGGTCCACCTCTACGGCGGGCCACTCGTACTTCAGCGTGTTGTACAGCTTCAGCAGTGTGTTCATCTTCATGTACTCGCACTCGTTGCAAGCCCCGGCCTTGCCTCCGGCAGAAGGCCCGAGCGGCACGGGCAGGAACATCTTGCCCGGGCAGGCGCGGCGCATCTCGTGGAGTATGCCCGGCTCGGTGGCCACGATGAACTCCGTGGCGTCGCTCTCCTTGACATACTTCAGCATCACGGCCGTGGAGCCCACCACGTCGGCCAGGCTGAGCACCGCCCCCGTGCACTCGAGGTGGGCCAGCACCTTGGCCCCGGGGTGGGCCAGCCGCAGCTTCTCCACCTCGGCGGCGGCGAAGCGCTCGTGCACGTGGCAGCAGCCGTCCCAGAGCAGCATCCTGCGGCCTGTCACGCTGTTGATGTAAGCCCCGAGGTTGCGGTCGGGGCCGAATATTATGCGCTCGCCCTCAGGCAGCGACTCTATTATCTTCCTGGCGTTGCCGCTCGTCACCACTATGTCGGTGAGCGCCTTGACGGCGGCCGTGGTGTTGACGTAGCTCACCACGGTGTGGCCCGGGTGCTCCTCCTTGTACCTCTTGAGGTCGGCGGCGCTGCACGAGTCGGCCAGCGAGCAGCCCGCGCCGAGGTCGGGGGCCAGCACCAGCTTGTCGGGGCAGAGAATCTTGCACGTCTCGGCCATGAAATGCACCCCGCACATCACTATGATGCGCGCGTCGGTCTCGGCGGCCCTGCGCGCCAAGGCGAGCGAGTCGCCAATGAAGTCGGCCGCGTCCTGCACCTCGCCGCGCGTGTAGTAGTGGGCCATCACCACGGCTTTCTTCTCCTCGCACATCCTCCTTATCTCGGCCTTCAAGTCAGTGCCGGCAGGCGCCGGCTCGTCGATGAAGCCCTTGGTTGTCCATTCTTGTTTCACCATCGCATTAACATTATAATCGGTTTTTTCTTTTCTTTGAAAATTGAGATGAGTTGTATGATGTGCTGTTGATACGTTGAAAACTTTCCTCGCATTTTCTTGCATATCCCGTTATCAACCCGTGGGCTTCGGTTCCCAACACAGGCTGTGGATTGCTTTGCGCTGATAATTAGCGCAATCGGATGTTTATCAACAATCGGCCAGCACGGTGCAAAATTAATAAGTTTATATCTTTTTCTGCCAGGAAAGTGTTGAAAACTTGCTGAAATGCCTTTAATAAGCCTGTTGATATCCATGCCTGCCTTGCCGTTGCCTGCGTTGTGTTGATAACGCAAGGCGCAATCAACAGGGTTGTCAACAGGGTTATGCACAGGTTTATCAACAGTTATGAACTGCGTTTCGTGTCTGTCCGTGCGGCGGTGGAGTATGCTTGTCGTGTCCATTGGCAGTGTTTTGTATGCAGGTATTGTTTCTTTTGCTGTCCAGTGCCGTCGGCCATGCAGTTTGGAAAGGGCAGAGGGCGGTGCGGGAAAAACAAGGAGGGCGATGCCGTCGAGCCTTGTGTTGAATCAAGGCAGCGAGGCGTCGCCCTAAAGTTGCTGCAATTTTTGTGCGTCCGGATGCCGTTGCCGGCCATGTAGGGTGGGGCATAGGTCATTCAGTTGTGCCGCCGGCGGCCTGCATGAGGCTTATCTCCTCTTTCGCCAATCCCGTCATTCGGGCTATGTCGTCGGGCGCAACGCCGTTCTTGAGCATCGTGGCGATTATCTCGTAGCGGCCTTGTTTCATTCCTTCTGCCCTTCCTTCTGCTCTTCCTTCTGCCCTTCCCTCTATCCTTCCTTCTGCGAGGCCTTCAAGGCGGGCGTTGCTGAGCACGTCGTTCTGTATCATTATGGCGTTGATGTGCTCGTCGTAGATGTTGCGTTCGGCCGGTGTCATGTCGTAGTAGCGCAGCCGCTCGCGGGCCTCGGGCAGGCCAGGGGCAGTGTCGTCCGGGCGTATCTCGCCCGTCTTGAGATATCTTATCCACTCTTCGAGAGGGGTTTTTGCCACGGAGTTGAACTCGTTGACGCGGATGAGGTAGTACTCGGGGAATATTTCCTCGGGCAGCTTGCGCACGACGGCTTCGCGCTGGCGGGCCGTCAGTTCGAGCCGGTCGTTTGTGTGCACGCCGATGAATGCTGTCCTGCCGTGGTACAGGTAGTCGTTTCCCTTGCCGAGGTCGAAGTAAAGTATGCTTATTGAGTACACTTTCTTCACCTCGCCATAGCTCTCGCCGAGCGATATGTGCTCGGTGATGGCCTTTGCCACGCCGTAGAGCACCCGCTCGAGGTAGTACACCTCGCGCGTGTTCTGCACTTCCACGATGATTATCTCGCCCTTTGAGTCCTTTGCCTTGATGTCCACGCGGTTGAACTTGTCGTCGTCGCGCAGCTGGTTGGCCTCGCTCTCAAGAATTTCCACGATGGTTATCTTCTCGCCGAGGAGCACTGTGAGCAGCCCTTCGAGCACGGCGAAATTGGCCTTGTCGCGCAGCATGCGCTTCATGGCCCAGTCGAACATTATGTACCTTTCCTTCTCCATGGCTACGTTTTTGCTTGCGTTGCACGGCCCTTGGCGGCGCGGCCTTTGGCGCCGGCCGGGCTTGTGCCGCTGTCATGCCTGCAAATATACGCATTTATCTTCAAACGGGCAAGGGCGTGGCGGCAAATGATTATTTTTAGCGGCTGGCCGGCAGGCGGTGTGAGCCTGCAAGCCAGCCGCTGTTTCCAGGGCTTTGCCTGTTTCTTAAGGTCTGTATGCCACTCCTTCGTTGGGCTCATTCCAGCTTGTTGTAGTATTCGTCAGTGACGGGCTCCAGCCATTCGTTTGATGTGTTTTCACCCGGTATTTCAAAGGCAAGGTGGGCAAACCAGCTGTCGGCAGCTGCTCCGTGCCAGTGCTTCACGTTGGCAGGGATGTGGATGACGTCGCCCGGTAGCATCCTCACGGCCGGCTTGCCTTCTTCCTGGTACCAGCCCCTGCCTGCCACGCATACCAGCATCTGCCCGCCGCCTTTTGTGGCGTGGTGTATGTGCCAGTTGTTGCGGCAGCGCGGCTCGAAAGTGACATTGTTGAAAGGTATCTGCTCCTTGGATATGGGTGCCAGGTAGCTGTTGCCTGTGAAATACTTGGCGTAGGCGGTGTTAGGCTCGCCGACGGGGAAAATCATCTGTTGCTGGAAGCGTTCCTTCTCTGTGGCCGCGTCGTCTTCCGCCCATACCTCCTTTGCCACGCGGAAGCCGGCCCATGCGTTTGGCCATCCGGCGTAGAAGGCGGCCTGTGTCAGCAGTGCGGCTATTTCCTTGCGCGTGATGCCGTGCTTCTTGCCCATTTCAAGGTGCGAGCGGAAAGAGGAATCCACCAGCCCTTTGCCGAGGAGGATGGAGATTGTCACCATGCTGTGGTCGTGGAGCGAAAGTGTGGAATCGTTCCATACTGCTTCTCCGAAAAGTACATCGTCGTTAAGCTCCGCGAACTTCGGGGCGAACTCGCCGAGTACGTTGCGCCCGGCTGTTTGTGTGATTTTATTCTGAGCCATGATTGAAATGTTGTTGAGTGCCATGAGCACTGCCGTTAATGCTGTGATTGTCTTTTTCATGAATCAATTCGTTTTGTAATTCAGCAGGAAGTTGACGGTTTCCGGGTCATAGTGCGAGAAGAAGAGGCTCTTGCCTTCATCCAGTGCGGCAATGGCAGCCATGTCTTCTTCGCCGAGCGAGAAGTCGAAGACGTCCATGTTCTGGCGCATGCGCTCAACGTGGGTTGACTTCGGGATTACGATGACATCACGCTGTATAAGGTAGCGCAGGGCCACTTGCGCTGCGGTTTTCCCGTACTTGCTCCCTATCCCGGTCAGCGTAGGGTTGGTGAACAGTCCGTTGCGCCCTTCAGCGAAAGGTCCCCATGACATTATTCGCGTGCCGTATTTCCGCATTATTTCCTGTGCCTTGGCCTGCTGGTTGAACACATGAGTCTCCACCTGGTTGACCATAGGCTTGGTTTCCACGTTCTCAGCAAGGTCGATAAACCGGTCGGGGTAGAAGTTGGACACGCCGATGGCGCGCGCCTTGCCCTCCTTGTAAGCGGCTTCCATGGCCCGGTAGGTACCGTAGTAGTCACCGAACGGCTGGTGGATGAGCAACAGGTCTACATAGTCCGTCTGCAGTTTGCGGAGTGATTCTTCTATTGACTTTGCCGCTTTCTCCTCTCCAGCGTTGCTTATCCAAATCTTGGTAGTGAGGAAGATTTCCTCGCGGGCGATGCCGCTCTTGCGGATGGCGTCGCCTACGTTCTGTTCGTTGAAATAGGCTTGCGCCGTGTCTATCGAGCGGTATCCGACGCTCAGGGCGTCGGACACGCACCTTTCGCATTCTTCAGGCGTTACCTGGTAGACGCCGTAGCCGAGAATCGGCATTTCCACACCATTGTGCAATCTTACTTTTTCCATACTGTCATGCATTTATATTAGAACTGTGTTGTCTTGTCTTTTGCAAAGGTACAGTGATTCAAGATATGGCGCGATAAACATATCCTCTATATTTGTACCTATTTTACGGAAAAGCCAGTCCGGCCATTTCTCATGCAGCCAGCCGTACATAAGTTCCGCCACCACTAAGGCGTTTTGCTGAAATACGCCTGTTGCGGTAGGGCAGCCGTGTGGCACGGAAGAGCCGGGAAGAGCAGCATGGCCACAGCCACGGTGCTCTTCCCGGCTCTCATGTCGCGCACTGCAGGGTGGCGCGGCTTACTTGGCGGCTTGCCTGAAGTCGAACCAGAGCTTCACCCGCAGCCCCTGGTCGCCCTTGTTTATTCGTATGCCGCTGGGCTGCGCCTCGGGACCGAGCTGCTCTATGGGCTTGTAGGAGCGCATTCCAGGTATTTCGAGCAGGAACGAGATGTCGCCCTCGGGGAAGGCTTCCATCGTGCGCTCCGTCCGCTGCTTGGGCTCCTCGGGGGTGAAGAGGCGCAGATACAGCCCGTCGGTCTCGCTGTATACCTTGAAGGGCGCGGTGTCAGACTGCATCTCGGCCCAGTATACGTTGGCATGGTAGCCTTTGAACTCCGGGTATGTGAGCCGCCCGGTGCTCTCGCCCGTCACGGTGTTGTTGTAATCCTTCTGCCATAGGCCGAACACCGGGCCGCGCAGGCGGTTGCGCCAAACGCGGTAGGGGCCTTTGCCCAGCCACCTTACGCCCTTGGCCGCGCTCTCGGGGTATGAGAAGCTGAGGCCGAGGTTCTTCACATTCTGGTCGAAGAACGCCCCGTCGAACTTGCCTCCGTCGCGGCGGTTGAGCAGCACGGCATCCATGCCGAGCACTCCGCCGGGCGTCATCCGCCACACTATGGAGTCGGCAGCGCCCGTGTAGTGCATCACGAGGAGCGCATCGCCGCCCTCCTGCCGCGGCGTTATGCCCTTGAACTTCATCTTCATGCCCACGGGCAGCGGGCCTCCGTTGAGCGGGATGTCATTGCCATTTGCGGTGACGCGCATGAGCATACCGTCCTCGGCGTTGAACTCAGCGCGCACACCGTTGGCTTCAAGCACCGTTCCGCTGACCGTGGCTGCGCCGCTTTGGAAGGAATGCCGCACCCCGCGCAGGGCGAAATATTCGTCGGCGTAGCGCATGGGGTAGGCCCAGGCGTTGATGGTGTCGCCGCTGCTGGTCAGCGCAACGAGCGTGAGCACGTCGCCCTCGGCAAAGTTCTTGGGCAGCCGGATGCTCGCCGTGCCGCTCTCGCCCGGTGCTAAGTCGGGCAGCGCCACGGCTCCCTCGGCCACGGTGCGCTCCGTGTCATAGGCTGGCGAGGCAATGGTCTTGATGCTGTATGTCATGCTGCACTCGGAGAGGCGGCTGAAGAGGTGCTTGTTTGTGACCGTGAACCGCCCGTCCCACTGCGGGCGCACGGCCATGGGGGCTATCTGCACGGGCGACCATACATCGCGCACGGTGTACCAGCTGCCCTCCTTCTCGCGGTGCGGGCCTACGAGTCCGTCGGGCGCGTTTGGCCCGTCGGTGTCAATGCTGTCGCCGCGGTCGGTGCGCATTATGCCCTCGTCGGCCCACGCCCAGATGAATCCGCCGGCGAAGAGCGGGTTGCGCGACCACTGCGCCCAGTACTCGTCGAGCGAGGCTCCGCCGCCCTTGTCGTACTGGCTGTGCAGGAACTCCGTGGGCATGAACACCTCGTAGCCGTTGTGCAGGCGGGCGGCACCCGTCTGGTAGGCCGGGTAGTGGTGGCAGTCAACGCCGTTCCACACGGCCCAGGGGTGCACCACGTGGCGCCGCTGCGGGTCAAGCTCGGCGAAGAGCGAGTCGAGGTTGAGGTTGTTCCCGCCCTCGTTGCCGTTGCCCCAGGCGAAGATGCAGGGGTGGTTGGCGTCGGTGGCCATCATCTCGCGCAGAATCCGCGTGCCGGTCGACGTGCGGTAGTAGTTCTGCCAGCCCGGCAGCTCGTCGAAATAGAGCACTCCGAGCGAGTCGCAGATGTCGAGCAGGTGCTGGTCGGGCGGGTAATGTGAGCGTATGGCGTTGGCGTTCATGCCCTTTATCAGGCGCACGTCCTCTATGTCGCGCCGCTTGCTGGTGGTGCGTCCGGTCTCGGGGTAGCAGCAGTGGCGGTTCACTCCCTTGATGTTCAGTTTCGTTCCGTTCAGGTAGAAGCCGTCGCGTGGGCGGAACTCTATGGTGCGGAAGCCCACGCGCTTGGTGGTCTCGTGGGCCACGGTGCCGTCGGGGGCGATGAGCCTCATGGTGAGTTCATACAGGTTGGGGTGCTCCGGGTCCCAGGGCTTCACGCCGGGGAAGCTGAGGCTGAGCTTGTGGGTGGAGTTTTGGGAGAGCTGGGAGGGCTGGGAGGGCTGGGAGAGCTGGGAACCATTCACCTCTTGCAGCGATGCTTGCAGGCTGTAGCCCTCGGTAAGGCCCTCTGTCGTGAGGTCGAGCGTCAGCGTTCCGTCGGCGCGTGCGTTGATGCCGGCGTGGCTGATGTGTGTCTTTGGCAGCGCGCGGAGATATACCGGGCGGAATATTCCGCCGAACAGCCACCAGTCGGCGCGCCGTTCGGCGTTGTTCACCGAGTTGTCGCGCGACTGCTTCTCCACCATCACCTCGAGCGTGTTCTTGCCCTTGAAGTCGAGAAGCGGCGTGATATCATAGCTGAACGTGGTGAAAGCGCCTTGTTGGGTGTCGCCCGCCGGGCGGCCGTTTACGGTCACCGTAGCGTCGGTCATCACGCCCTCGAACACTATCTCCACCTTCTTGCCCTGCCACTCGCGCGGCACTCGGAAGCTGTGCCTGTAGCGGCCCGTCTCGGTGCTGGGCTTGCCGCCCTTCTTCTTGTACCACCTGCCGTAGGTGTATTCGCCGAAGCCCTGCTGCTCCCAGCACGACGGCACGGCTATCTTGCTCCACTTGCCGCTGTTCTGTCCGGCGGAACAGTAGAAGTCCCACTCTGTGGTGCTCTCGGCGTCGCGCCCCGACAGGTACTGTATCTCTGTGGTTTGGGCTGCCGCACTGATGCAGTAGCCCGCTATGAGGGATGAGAATACGAGTCTTCTCATTTGTCTTCTTCTACGGGGAAGAGGTAGAACTTGCGCTTTGTGTCATAGTCCAGCATCCACTGGTCCACCACGATGTGGTTGTCAAGGGCCTTTATCTCCAGCGTGTGCGTGCCGGCTTTCAGCCCGGGCAGCTCCAGCGTGCGCCGTGCCTGGCCTCGCAGCACGTTCTGCTTCCAGCCCTCCGAGCGGAACTTCTCCTTCAGGGTGTAGACCGTAGGCTCGGCTCCGTCTACCGACACGCTGTATCTCAGGTCGCCGTCGTCGTTGGGCTGCGTAGGTATGAGGGCCGTGAGCAGCACCGCGTCGCCGTCTTTTGCTGTCGTGAAGGTGTATGTCAGCGTCTCGCCCTTGGGCAGTGCCACGGCGTTCATGCTGTGGCCGAGCATAGATACGGTCTGCACGCCGTTGCCGGCCTTCTGGTAGTCGCAGGCGTTGCGTGCTATGGCGCCGTCGGCATCGATTGGGTGGGGCTTGGCGGCATTGTCTTTCTTCAGCCACTCGGCCACCTCGCTGTCGGTGAGCAGCGTGGGCAGCAGCGGCGCTCCGTACACTGGCAGGTCGCGCGGCCTCATGTGCATAGACCTGCGCCACTTGCCCCCGGCCATCGTCTCGTTGTAATATTCAGTCAGTTTCCTTATCTCCTGGTATGCGTTCTGGCTCTTGGCCACGGCCGTGTAGAGGGCGTCGTCGTTGTCGAACATGTCCTTTGTGGTCTGTCCGATGGCATATTGGCGTGCCCGTTGCGACTCCAGTATCTTGCGTGCGTGTGCGTCGGCGGCCATCACGGGGTAGTATATGGCGGCGAAGTAGGCATCCTTAAGCTCCGGGCGGACGGTCTGCTGCACCTCCCTCACCGTCTTGGCCACGGCGGCGTAGCGTTCCAGGTAGCGGTCAAGCTCGCCTCCGAAGGCCGTCTGGCTGAACTCGGTGTTGCGCATGGGGCTGTTGCCGCGGTCGTAGGTGGTTTTCGACAGCTCCGTCTGGCTCCAGCCCATGAACTCGGGGCGGCGCTGGCCGCATAGGCGGAAGAACTCGTGCATGGCGGGGTAGAGCTTGGCGCCGGCCTCTGCGCCGAACTGGCGGCAGAGCCACGCGCGGTAGTGGTCGCCCACGGTCTGCGCGCTCACGCAGTCAATGTTCCACGCCATGTCGAGGAACAGCTCCATGTCGTAGCCCGCCACCTTCGGGTCGTGCACGTTCACTATCCATATCTTGCGCACGTTGTGGTCGTAGGCGGCGCGCATCTCGTTGTATATGAGGCCCGGCTGGGTCGTGGTCAGCCACAGGTAGTCGTGCGGGCGGCCCCAGTAGCTCAGGTGGTAGTAAACGCCTCCGCCTCCGCTGCGCTTCTGTTCGGCCTCGTCAGAGAGGCGGGTCATGTAGCCGTAGTTGTCGTCGCACCACATCAGCGTCACGTAGTCGGGCACCTTCAGCCCGCGCTCGTATATCTGTAGCACCTCCTTGTATGGCACGAACACCTGCGTCTGCTTGGCCGGGTCGCCGATGTACTTGCGCAGCAGCTCCTGCTGGTCGTCTATGACCTGCTGCAGGGCGCTGAACTTCTCGTCCATCGTCTTCACCCCCTCCATCGAGCCGTCGTGTATGCCGCGCATTCCGATGGTGAACATATTGCCGCCGGCCGAGCCCTTGACCTCCTTCAGTCGCTCTATCCAGTAGTTCTGCACGGCTTCCTTGTTGGTGATGTAGTTGTAGCGACCGCGCGCCTTCACGTCCCACTCGTCTACGTTGTTCCTCAGCAGCGGCTCGCAGTGGCTCGTGCCGATGGCTATTCCGCAGCTGTCGGCCATGGCCTTGTTGCCCGCTATCTTGAAGAATGCCACCGTGCCTGTGTGCATGGCGGGCCAGATGGCGTTGGCCCTGAGGCGCATGAGCAGCTGGAACACCTTCTTGTACGTCTTGGGCCCTATCTCGCCGAACTTGCCAGGCTCAAAGTGGTCGTAGCTCCAGGGGCGCAGCGACCAGTCCTCGTCGTTGAGGAAGATGCCGCGGTACTCCACCGAGGCGCCCTGCAGCGTGGAGAAGCCGCTGTCGATGGTGAGCCTGTCGCGCTTCTCCGGCACCACGTCGCCCCACCACACCCAGGGGCTTACGCCGGCCATGCGCGAGAGCTCGAGCAGGCCGTAGGCCGTGCCGCGCCCGTTGGCGCCCACCACGGTCACCTGGTTGCCTATCACGGATATGTGGAAGCCGTCAATCTTCTTCTCCAGCTCGCCCAGCGGCACGCCGCCCTTGGCCAGCTGCCGGCGCACCGAGGCCGGCGCCTTGTCAAGCTCCACGAGCCGTATCGCGGCATCCCGCTCGCCGGCCCGCTCGGCCTCGCGGCCCGTGACGGCCTCCATGTCGGAGGCGAACATCTGGAGCGCCACCTCCACCACGGGGTCAACCTTCTTCTGCACGCTGTACGTCACGGCCCGCGAGCCGTCGTACCACGCCACTTCCTCGGCCGCCGCGGGGGCTGCGGCGAAGGTAGCCACTGCAGCCAGTGCGGCAATCTTGATTGTCATCATTGGTCTGTACATACCTGTTTTGTCTTTCTTGATTTGTTTTGTGTCAGTAATCCCTGTTTGGCCAGGCAAATTTCCGCGGCCTGCGCTGAGGCAGCCTGGCGGGGCCTTCAGCCGCTGCGGGGCAGGCCGTATTGCGCTGTGAAGCAGGCCGTATTGCGCTGTGAAGCAGGCCGTATTGCGCTCACGGCTCGTCCTGGAATGGCTCGGCCGTGATGCACTTCAGGTTCTTCTGCAACTGCTCCACGCTGCTTGCGCCTACGAGCACCGAGGTGACCCCCTTCTGGTGCAGTATCCACGCCAGTGCCATCTCAGCCAGCGTCTCGCCCCGCTTGCCGGCGGCGGCGTTGAGGCTGCGCAGGCGTGCCAGCAGTTCGGGCGTGAGCACGTCGGGCTTGAGGAAGCGGCCCTGCGTCATGCGGCTGCCTGCGGGTATGCCGTCGAGGTAGCGGTCGGTGAGCAGGCCCTGCGCCAGCGGCGAGAACGATATGAAGCCCACCCCCTCGGCGGCGCACAGGTCGGTGATGCCCTCCTCTTGCGGCGCGCGGTCGAGCAGGTTGAGCCGCCCCTGGTAGATGAGCAGCGGCGTGTCGTGCTCGCGCAGGTACTTAACGGCCACCTTGAGCGCGTGGAGCGGCCAGCGCGATATGCCTATGTAGAGGGCCTTGCCGGCGCGCACGGTGTCGACGAGCGCCTGGAGCGTCTCCTCCAAAGGCGTCTCGGGGTCGTAGCGGTGGCTGTAGAACAGGTCCACGTAGTCTATCCCCATGCGGCTGAGGCTCTGGTCGAGGCTCGCCATGAGGTACTTGCGCGAGCCCCAGTTGCCGTAGGGGCCGGGCCACATGTCGTAGCCCGCCTTGGTGCTGATGAAGAGCTCGTCGCGCCAGGGGCGGAAGTCGTCGTGGAGCAGCCTGCCCATGGTCTGCTCGGCCGAGCCGTATGGCGGGCCGTAGTTGTTGGCGAGGTCGAAGTGGGTTATGCCGTGGTCGAAGGCGCAGCGGGCTATGGCGCGGCACTTCTCGAAGGGGTCGGTGCCGCCGAAGTTGTGCCACAGGCCGAGGCTCACCTCGGGCAGCAGCACGCCGCTGCGCCCGCAGCGGCGGTAGTGCATGGAGCCGCCGTCGTAGCGGCTGGGGGAGGGTAGGTAGTTTGGCATTTTTTTTGGTGGTTTTTAGGTGGTTTTTTGGTGGTTTTTTTGGGAGGGCTGGGAGTAATGGGAGGGCTGGGAGTAATGGGAGGGCTGGGAGTAATGGGAGCAATGGGGGGCTATGCCCCTGCCATTTTCTCCTTGAGCCTTAGGCAGGAGCAGGTGGCGGCGCAGGCCGTGAGGCAGGCGGCGAGCAGCAGTGCGTCGTGGGGCGCCGCTGGGCCTGCAAGGTGGAAGAGCAGTGCCACGAGTGCCGCGCCGAGCGTCTGGCCCGTGAGGCGGGCTGTGGCCAGCATGCCGCTGGCGCTGCCCGCGCGTTGCGGCGGGGCTGAGCTGAGCAGCAGGTGGTTGTTGGGCGACTGGAAGAGGCCGAAGCCCGCGCCGCAGAGCATGAGCCGCCCCACGAGGCCGGCGTGGCCCGTGGCGGCGTCGGCCGACGAGAGCATGAAGCACCCTGCGCACATCAGCGCCAGGCCCACGCCGCCGAGGATGCCGGGGTGGACGCGGCTTATGAGCCACCCGGCCAGCGGGGCGACGAAGACTATCGCCACGGGCCACGACACCATGAGCAGCCCTATGCCCACGGCCCCGAGGCCGAAGGTGTGGGAGAGCATGAACGGCATGCCCACCATCACGAGCATCTGGGCCGTGAAGGATATGACGCTCGTGGCCACGGAGGTGGTGAAGATGGGTATGCGCAGCAGGTCGAGCGGCAGCATGGGGTACTGCTCCTTGCGCTGCATCCGCACGTAGGCGAAGCCCACGGCCAGCATCAGGGCCGCGCCGCCGAGCACCGCAGGCGCGGGGGCGTCGTGAGAGTAGGCCTCCACGCAGCCTATGAACAGGCCGAACGTGGCGGCGTTGAGCACGGCCTCGCGTATGTTGAACCGCCGGCCCACCACGCGCACGGGGTTGTCGGGCAGGTACTTGCGCGCCATGGCGAACGTCACGATGCCTATCGGCACGTTGATGGCGAAGAGCCACGGCCACGGCCCCACGGACAGGATGGCCGCCGAGAGGGCCGGCCCCGCCACCGAGGCTATGGCCACCACCGTGGCGTTGAGCCCGACCCCCTCGCCGAGGTGGCGCCTGGGGTAGATGAGCTTGACGAGCGACGTGTTGACGCTCATCAGCATGGCCGCGCCCACGCCCTGCACGGTGCGGGCCACCACCAGCGCGGCGAACGACGGCGCGAGGGCGCAGAGCAGCGACCCTATGGAGAACACCACGATGCCGCTGACGTAGACGCGCTTGTAGCCCCACAGCTCGCCCAGCGAGGCGAAGGGCAGCAGGAGCATCATCACGGCCAGCTGGAAGGCGTTGACTATCCATATCGAGTCTTCGGACGGCACGCCGAGCTGCGCCGCCATGCTTGGCAGCGCCACGTTGCAGATGGAGCCGTCGAGCACCGAGAGGAAGAGGCCGCAGAACGTGGCCGCGATGGCGTAGTAGATGCGCGGCCGGTGCAGCCCGTCCCAGTTGGTGTCGCCAACGAGCCGTGGCTGGGGGGTATCTGCGGTTTGCATGGCTTTCTTTTTTTGGGGTAATGGGAGTGCTGGGAGCACTGGGAGCACTGGGAGCACTGGGAGTTCTGAGAGAGCTGGGAGTTCTGAGAGTTCTGGGAGGGTAGGGCTTGCTCCAGTTCTCCCAGAACTCCCAGTGCTCCCAGAACTCCCAGTGCTCTCAGCTCTCCCATTACTCCCAGCCTTACTTCAAGTACTCTGAGTAATCGGTCAGGCGCATGTCGCCCTTGCGTGCCAGCGTGTCGTGCATGGCGAAGGCGGCGGTGAGGCAGTGGCGCGTGTGTCCGCCGGTGCCGAGCTTGAGGTAGTCGCGCAGCAGCGGGCGGTAGTCGGGGTGTGCGCAGTTCTCTATTATGCACTCTGCGCGTTGGAGCGGGCTCTTGCCCCTGAGGTCGGCCACGCCCTGCTCGGTGACGATCACGTTTACGTCGTGCTCCGAGTGGTCTTGGTGGCTCACCATAGGCACCACTGCGCTTATCAGGCCGCCCTTGGCCACCGACGGGCAGGTGAAGATGGAGATGTAGGCGTTGCGCTCGAAGTCGCCCGAGCCGCCTATGCCGTTCATCATCTTCGTGCCGCTGATGTGCGTCGAGTTGGCGTTGCCGTAGATGTCCACCTCGAGCGCGGTGTTGATGGCTATCACCCCGAGGCGGCGTATCAGTTCGGGCGAGTTGGATATCTCGCTGGGCCGCAGCGTGAGGTGCTTGGAGAAGTAGTCGATGTTGTCGTAGACGCGCTTCAGGCTCTCGTTCGTCACGGTGAGCGAGCAGGCCGATGCGTCCTTCACGCGGCCCTCGAGCATCATCTCGACCACTGCGTCCTGCAGCACCTCGGTGAAGATGTTGAAGTCTGGCACGGCCTTGTCGTGGCTCAGCGCGGCCAGTATGGCGTTGGCCGTGGTGCCCACGCCGCTCTGCAGCGGCAGGAACGAGGGCGGGATGATGCCCCGCTTCATGTCGTTCATGAGGAAGGCGGCCACGTTGTGGCCTATCTGCGTGGTCACGGGGTCCTCGCCCTTGAAGGCGCGCGCCTCGTCGGGTATGTTGCACTCCACCACGCCCACTATCTTCTTGGCGTCAATCTCCACGTAAGGCTTGCCTATGCGGTCGCTCACTTTCGTAAGCGGTATGGGCTGGCGCAGTGGCGGGTCCTGCAGCTCGTACACGTCGTGCAGCAGCTTGGCGCCCACGCTGTGGAACGTGTTGTGCTCCAGTATCACGTGCTTGGCCAACCTGGCCGCCGTGGGGCTGATGCCGCCCGCCGACGTGAGGTAGGCGCGGCAGGTGTCGGCTCCCTCCTCAATGTCGCACACCTCGAGTATGGCCCAGTCCACCTCTCCCATGAAGCCGTAGCGCAGCTCCTGCGCCATCTGGCTGAGGTGTATGTCGTTGTAGGCTATCTCGCCGGCGTTGACGTGGCGGCGGAAGTCGGAGTTGGTGGTGTAGGGTGCGCGGTAGCGTATGGCCTGCGCGTTCGACAGGTCGCCGTCGGTGCTCTGCCCGGTCGACGCGCCTGTGAATATGCCCACCTTGAACTCGCGCCCTGCCTCGTGCTCGGCGGCGGCGATGTGGGCCAGTTCCTTCGTTACGGCCTTGGCGGCGCCCGAAGGCGTGAAGCCGCTAAGGGCTATGTTCTCACCGTTCTTTATCATCGCTGCGGCTTCGGCAGCGGTAAGTCGTGTGTATGCCATGTCTGTCCTTGTTTTAAGTAAGTGCCTGGATGCTGGGCCGCAGGCGATGCAAAGTTACTGAAAATCAGCCGTCAGGCAAAATAAATGCGCCACAATTTTGTTTTTGGCGCCTATCACGGAGCCGCCGCTGCGGCAGATGGCGCATTATGCTTCATTTAAACCTGCCTTTTCTTGCAACCGTCGCCAAATTGCATTAACTTTGCATCCAGCATACAAAAACAACCGCGAACTATGCAACAGAGACTCGTAATCTACAATACACTGACGCGCTCGAAGCAGCCCTTCGAGCCGCTGCACGCCCCCAACGTGGGCATGTACGTATGCGGCCCCACCGTCTACGGCGACCCGCACCTGGGCCACGCCCGCCCGGCCATCACGTTCGACATCGTGTTCCGCTACCTGCGCCACCTCGGCTACAAGGTGCGCTACGTGAGGAACATCACCGACGTTGGCCACCTGGAGCACGACGCCGACGAGGGCGACGACAAGATAGCCAAGAAGGCCCGCCTCGAGCAGCTTGAGCCGATGGAGGTGGCGCAGTACTACACCAACCGCTACCACGACGCCATGCGCGCCCTGGGCGTGCTGCCGCCCAGCATAGAGCCACACGCCAGCGGCCACATCATAGAGCAGGAGGAGCTGGTAAGCCAGATAATGGACAACGGATACGCCTACGAGAGCAACGGCAGCGTGTACTTCGACGTGGAGAAATACAACCGTGACCACCGCTACGGCGTGCTCTCCGGGCGCAACCTCGACGACGTGAAGGACGCCAGCCGCGAGCTCGACGGCGTGGGCGAGAAGCGCCACCAAGTGGACTTCGCACTGTGGAAGAAGGCGCAGCCGGAGCACATCATGCGCTGGCCAAGCCCCTGGAGCGACGGATTCCCGGGCTGGCACTGCGAGTGCACGGCCATGGGCAGGAAGTACCTCGGGCAGGAGTTCGACATACACGGCGGCGGCATGGACCTCGTCTTCCCCCACCACGAGTGCGAGATAGCGCAGGCCGTGGCCGCTCAGGGCAAGCCAATGGTGCGCTACTGGATGCACAACAACATGATAACCATCAACGGGCAGAAGATGGGCAAGAGCCTCGGCAACTTCATAACGCTCGAGCAGTTCTTCACCGGCAGCCACCCGAGCCTACAGAAGGCATACTCGCCCATGACCATCCGCTTCTTCATACTCAGCGCCCACTACCGCGGCACGGTCGACTTCTCAAACGAGGCGCTGCTGGCCAGCGAGAAGGGGTTGGAGCGGCTGATGAACGGCATCGCCGACCTGGAGCGCGTGCCCGTGTCAGACAAGTGCGACGCCGAGACCGAGGCGTTTGTGGGCGGCCTGCGCCAGCGGTGCTACGACGCCATGAACGACGACCTGGCCACGCCGCAGGTGATAAGCTACCTCTTCGAGGCCTGCTCGCACATAAACAAGCTGCTCGACCACAAGGCAGCCATCTGCGCCGCCTGCCTCGACGAGCTGAAGGCCACGATTCGCCTCTTCGCCTTCGACCTGCTGGGCCTCCGCGAGGAGAAAGGCGGCTCCGACGGCGCGCGCGAGGAAGCCTACGGCAAGGTTGTTGACATGGTGCTCGACCTCCGCGCCAAGGCCAAGGCCGCCAAGGACTGGGCCACCAGCGACCGCATACGCGACGAGCTGGCCGCCGCCGGCTTCGAGGTGAAGGACACCAAGGACGGCGTCACATGGCGGCTGGGCAAGTAGTTCTTTCTATTAAGTAGTTCTTTCCATAAGGAGTCAGAAGGAGTCAAGGGGAAGTCACAAGGAGTTAGAGGACGTATGCTTGTGTGGCTGTTAATACGCAGTCAACGTGTAAAGTCATCGTCCTCTAACTCCTTGTGACTTCCCCTTGACACCTTGTCAACCTATACTGCCGTTGTCCTCTAACTCCTTGTGACTTCCCCTTGACACCTTGTCAACCTATACTGCCGTTGTCCTCTAACTCCTTGTGACTTCCCCTTGACTCCTTCTAACTCCTTTAGCCCCCCCTTTTTCTTTTTCCACCTCCGGCACGCACCGCTTTATCCTGACTGGGATAGCTTCGTGGCGCAGCGAGTCGGGCGTGATGGTGATGCGGGCCACAAGGGCACGGCTGTTGAGCGGGCGGTCGAGGTCGAAGATGAAGTTGCCAAGGCTGTAGAAGACGGGGCGGTGGCGGTAAGTCTCCACGTCCTGCGCCGTGTGCGAGTGGTGGCCTATTATGGCGTCGGCCCCGGCGTCGATGAGCAGCCGGGCCTCGTGGCGTTGCCCGGGCATGGGGTGAGGGGTGTGCTCAGCGCCCCAGTGCAGGCACACAATGATGCAGGCCTGTGGCTCGCGGCGGCGCAGGGCGCTGATGGAGTCGCACAGGCGGTCAACGGGAGCCTCGCAGACACAGGGGCGTGAGGGCATGTACACATAGTTCTCCGACATCACCCGCAGCGACGCGAGCACGTACACCGGGCGCGGCCCGGTGGCGATGAGCAGCGGCCGGCATGCCTCAGCATCGTTGCGCCCGTAGCCAATGGCCGTCATCCCCGCCTCCGCTATATTATAATATGTGTCAGACAGCCCCCGGCGCCCATGGTCAATGCTGTGGTTGTTGGCCAGGTTGAGGTGGGTGATGCCGTGCCTCCGCAACGCGGGCAGCACCGCCGGGTCGGCCCTGAACACGAACCGCTTGCTCAGCGGAGCATCTATCCGCGTGGCAGGGCACTCAAGGTTGGCCACCACCATGTCGGCTTCCGCAAACAGAGAGTCGACCGAAGGCGAGAACAAGCGGTCAGGGCCGGCATGCCTTATCAGCCTGCCCACATCGCGCCCGAGCATCACGTCGCCAGTGAAAAGGATGGTGAGGGAATGGCTGGGAGAGCTGGGAGCAATGGGAGAGCTGGGAGGGCTGGGAGCACTGGGAGAGCTGGGAGCACTGAGAGGGCTGGAGTGAAGGGGGAGTCCCTTAGGCTCAGTTCTCTCAGCCCTCCCAGTGCTCTCAGCCCTCCCAGCTCCAATAAAAGCTCCTGCCAGGACTGCTGCAAGCAGCGAAACAATCAGCCGTCGCATAGGCTCAGCACCCGGAACTGTAGAATATCAGCTCGTTGTCGGCAGGCACCGGGTCGGTGAGTATCACCTCGTCCATCCACGACGGCACGCCCCGGCGCGGCTCCTTCTCCAGCATCTGCTGCCACTCTTCGTCCGTAAGGCGGGTGCCGGGGGGCATGGGGAACTCGCGGTATGAGAAGACCGCTCCGCGCGTGAGGTGCAACAGGCCGTTTATCTCCACCACCACGAAGATGTCGTCAACATATCCCGTGGCGGCGTGGAGCACACCTTTGTTCGGGTTGTTCGAGGCGTTGGCCGTGTAAACGTCGGCCACCACGGCCACCGAGCGGTCAGGGCCTTGCACATCTTCCCACACCATGCCGTCCTGCCGAGCCTTGTCCTTCATTATGTCGAGCGTGAGCCACTCGTAAGTGCTCCCCAGCTTCTCTATGCTCTTGAACTCCCCGTCGGTGAGGCGGCGGCCCGCCAGCTCCTTCTCCGATATGCGCAGCAGGAAGGCCGTCTGCTCCTCCACCTGCTCCGTGAGGTTCCTCATGCGCGGTGTGAGGAAGCCGTAGTAGTCGAGCTTCTGCCGTGTGAGCCTTATCAGCTGGAGCGCGCTGCTCCAGTATGCCACGTTAGGCTCCACGTAGCCCACCACCACGGGGTCGGGTATTACCCCGCCGCACTCGGCCGCCATGGGCTGCTTTGCGTAGAGGGCTATGTCGTGGCGCGTCTCGGCCCAGGCCGCCAGTGCCGCGTTGAGGTTCTTCTTGGCCCACTGCGGCGTGCGCATGAAGTAAGGCAGGCGCGTGTCCTTGCAGCCGGTCATGGCCGCCAGTGCCTTCAGGCGCAGGTTTGTCGCGCTCGAATCGGCCGTCAGCTGCGGCATCAGCCGTGCCACGGCGTCGAGCCGCGCGGAGTATTCCGGCCACTGGCGGGCGGCCTCCAGCTCGTCGATGAGTATGCTGCGGGCCGCGGCGGAGCCAAGGGCGGCCATCACGTCGAGCCCCGTGGGGCAGCCGCGCAGCGTCTGCGGCTTGGTCTGCACGTCGACAAGCTCCTGCAGCACCTCGCTGTCATAGACATAACGCTGCGGCATGAAGCATATCTTCTCGGCACATGAGAGCTGCTCCTTGGGCCGTATGCGGGCCGCGGCGCGGCTCTTGCCGAGCAGCGACTGCTGCAGGCGGGCCAGCAGAGCGTCGTCGCGCATCAGCCGCCCGGTGTTGTACTTGCCTCGTTTCAGCTCGTCGGCCAGCTGGAGGATGGAGAGGCCGTCGGGCCTGCCCGTCATGAACGACAGCGCGCCTTCTGTGAACATGAGGCTGCCCCGGATTCTGGCGTTGCGGTTGACGGCGTCGGCCAGGCGCACGGCGCGGCGCAGCTGCACCTTGTCGTCGATGCAGAAGGGCGTGGCCTGCAGCCACATCATGGCGCGGAAGTAGCGCTGCATCAGCCGTGAGCGCGTGTAGTAGCCCCGCGGGCGGAACAGGCTGTACATGAACTCCACGTCGCCCGTGCCGAGGAATGGCGACACATCGTCTTGGGCGGCCACGGCCCTGGCCACCTCGCGCTCCACGTCGGCCTCATGTGCGGGCGGCACGGCCAGCTTGCCGCTGCCGAAGAGGCGGTCGGCCACGTCCAGCCACGCCAGGCACCACTCCGCCGTCTTGCGCCCGTTCTCGCTCGCAGACTCGCCCAGGGCATTGGTTATCTCCTCGTGAAGCTGCCACACGGTGGAGCCTATGCGCGTTATCAGCTCCGAGCGTTCCATCTCCTGCTGCATGTTGGAGAAGTAGATGTGCATGAGCTGCAGGTGAAGGTCGGTGGTGATGAAGCTTGGGAAGTCGTGGTAGTCGTTGTTCTCGTAGCAGTGGAAGAGCTGTATGTTCTGCCTCGGCACTATGGCGAAGCCGTCGCGGGCCAGCCGCGCGTAGAGCGGCGCTGACACCTCTTCGAGCTGGAAGCCGTTCACAATGTTGGCCACGTTGACGCGCTCGCCCTCGCCGGCCTTGAAGTTCTGCGCCAGCAGCTCGGCCTCGCGGGCCTTTATCCGCTGCACGAAGGCTTGCTCGTCCTTGGTGTACGTGATGGGCTTGTCGTAAAGAGAGCCGTCCAGCCGCTCCCACAGCAGGCTGTCGTACCACGATGTATGGCTGAAGACGGCGCGCAGGGCGTAGTCCTTGAAGCAATATCCCTGGCGTGCGGCCACGGCGTTGCGCAGTATGCGGAGGTCTTGCAGGCTCAGTGCGGAGATGTCCATGCCGGTGTTGATGTGGCTGCCCAGGGCCTCAACGTCTATCTTGCTGCCCACGGGCACGAACGGCACCGCACCGCTCACCGCCACAGGCAGTGCTGCCGCTGCCGCCACGGCGAGGCTTAATATATGCTTCTTTATCATGATGCAAAGGTTTTTAGTTGTTTCGAGAAGCAAAGATAATGATTATTGCTGGGCTGGCAATGGTTTTAGGGGGAAATTTTGGGAGAGCTGGGAGAGCTGGGAGAGCTGGGAGGGCTGGGAGAACTGGGAGCACAGGGAGAGCTGGAAGAGCTGGGAGAGCTGGGAGAGCTGGGAGGACTGCGGTGACTCCTGCTGCCACAGGCTATGCGCAGCCTTTTACCTTTTTACTTTTTTACCTTTTTACCTTTATCAGCGTTTTCCGTGCCTGTTGCTCGGTGAGTTCGCGCCCGAGGTAGCGCACGAAGTCCATGCCGAAGGCGCGCCAGCGGTAGTCGGCCACGAGGTAGCGGCCGCTGCGCTCCCGTTCCACGGCGCGCAGCACGCCCTCGCCGGCTACGAAGCGGAAGTCTACGACGGGCTGGCCCAGGCGCGAGCCGAGCCACAGCGGGCGCACGTGGCCCCGGTAGTTCTTGAATATGAACACCCGGCGGCGCACCACGGGGTCGTGGCGCGTGGCTTTCACCACTCCCACTATGGCGTCGGTGGAGCCGTCGCCGTCAACGTCGCCCGTGTCGAAGCGGTAAACGGGGTAGGGCAGCCGCCATTCGCTCTGCCCCAGGCGCAGCACGTGGAGCGTGTCGCTGAGGCGGTCGAGGCGGAAGCCGTTGCCGAAAAAAGGCAATGAAGCAATAAGGCAAATGCTAAAGGCAAAAGGGCGTTTAAAGGCAAAAGGGGCTGCGCCTCCCCGGCGTGGGTGCCGTGGCAGTGCTTTATTCAGTTTGTTTGTAGTTGTTGCTTTGTTCATGATTTCTTGGAGAATAATTAAGGAGTAATGGGAGTGCTGGGAATGTGCGAGCCACGCCATGCCCCCTCGCATATTCTTTTAATTTTTAACTTTTAATTTTTACTTCTCAAAGTGCTGGTAGTCCTTCACGCTGCGCCAGGCCCCTCCCCAGCGGAAGCCGGCGGCGGTGAAGAGTCGGTAGGCCAGGTCGCTGCGGTCTATCTTGCATGGTATGTCCTTGCGGGTGTCGCGGCTGAAGGCGTACTTGCGGCCTGTTGAAGGCTCCACGTGGAACGTTCCGTCGCGGCGCCGCTTCACGTAGGGGTTGTAAAGCGGGTTGATGTCGATGGCCAGGCCCAGCGCGTGCTTCGACACCCGCGAGCGCGAGCCTGTCTGCAGCCGGTAGTTGAAGCACGTGGTGTTGTTTGCCCGCATTGACAGCTCGTCGTCGGCGCCGTACTCGTCGATGAGCACCATGCGCCCTATGCGGTAGCCCTCGTCGTAGAGGCGGCGGAATATCCCTACCACTTTGGCCGCTATCTCCGCGTTAACCACCATCTCGCCCATCTGCGGGCGGCCCTCGGCGTTGCGGTGGAGCAGCCGCAGGTAGCGCAGGGAGCTGCGCCCCAGCGGGCAGTCCTCGGGCCACGAGCGCCCTTTCATGCGGCTGAACGTGGCGTCGCTTATCTCCTCAGCCGTGAAGCAGCGGTCAGCCCCGGCCTGCCTCACGGCCTCCTCGCTCACCTCGCGGCCCGCCTGCCAGTCGTCGGGAAACCCGCTGCCGCCGGCTGCCGCTGCCGCCATGGAGAGCAGCAGCGCGGCTGCCATGGCGTATGCTCTTTTGATGCGCATGGTGTTTTTGGCCGTAAAGTTACGAAAAAAGCCCGTAAGCCAGCAGGCTTTCGCCGGAAAAAGCTGTAAATTTGCACCTGCGACATAAAGAAATTAGGTATATGGAAATGAACGAAACGCTTAACTGCATGGAGACGCGCCGCAGCGTGCGCGGCTACGAGCCGGACCGCGTGCCGGCCGACGAACTGATTGAGGCCGTGGCGAGGGCCGGCACCTTCGCCCCCACGGGCATGGGCGCGCAGTCGCCCGTGATTGTGGCCGTGACCAACCGCGGCGTGCGCGACCGCCTCTCGCGGCTCAACGCCGAGGTGCTCGGCACCGACTCCGACCCGTTCTACGGCGCGCCGGTGGTGCTCGTGGTGCTGGCCGACAGGAGCCGCCCGACGCACGTCTACGACGGCTCGCTGGTGATGGGCAACCTCATGAACGCCGCCCACGCCGTGGGCCTGGGCAGCTGCTGGATTCACCGCGCCCGCGAAGTGTTCGACTCCGAGGAGGGCAAGGCCCTGCTCCGCCAATGGGGAATAGAAGGCGACTACGAGGGCATAGGCCACTGCGTGCTGGGCTACCCCGCCGCGGGCCAGCCCAAGGCGGCCAGGCCCCGCAAGGACGGCTACGTGAGGTGGGTGAGGTAATTCAGTTCCTTGGCATCGCCACGGCGATGGTCTTCAGCCTCACGTAGTCCTCGGCGACGTACATCAGCCCGCCGTAGGGGTTGGCCGTGCCCCACGAGTTCTTCATTATGTAGAAGAGGCGGCCGCGGGCGTCGCGCGCCAGTCCCACCACGGCCATGCAGTGGTCGTCGGTGGTGGCAAACCGCTCGAAGGCCACCTGCCGGTCGGCCTGCCCCGTGGGCGTGCCTGCCGGCAGCAGTGCCACGCCCCTGCCGAAGCTGAAGCCCGGCTCGCTCACGTCGCCCTCCCAGCATACGCCCCGGCCTGCCCTGACGGCCCGCTCCATGCAGGCCATGAGCGTGTCTATGGGTACGTTGCTGAAGCGTTCGCGGCCGTGGTTGTCGGCCAGCTCGAGGTCTATGTCGGTGTAGAACGGATGGTGGGTGAAGCTGGTCAGGGCCACCCACTCGCCAGGGGCGCACACGCTGCGGGCGAACTCCTGCGGCGTGTAGCGCGCCCCGAGCATGTAGACGGCCCTCGGCTCGGGGCCGAACGTCTCGTCGAGCAGGCGGCGCAGCTTCAGCTTGCCGCGCCGCAGCCCTGAGCGCCTGCTTGCCTCCGCGGCCGCCAGCCGCCCCGCCTTGCGCGCCGCCACGGCTGCGGCGTCGCCCCCTGCGCGGTGGTAGGCGTCGTAAGGCACGATGCCGCCCCCGGCAATCGTGGCTATGAGGGTGAGCATGGTGCCGCGCGTGCTCACCGCCACGGCCCCGCGGCTGAGGTAGCAGCGGCTGAAGCCCTCGGCCAGGGCGGAGCGCAGGGCGTAGGCGGGCGACAGGTGCACGGAGTCGCCCCGCATGATGTGCTCTGTCTCGATGGCGGCCAGCATGGCGTAGGCCCAGCAGGCGTCGCTCCGCCCCTGGTCCTTCACGGGTGTGTAGGCGTTTATCACTTCCGTTGTGAAAGGCCCGGCCTGCGGCCCGGGCCTGCTGGCTGTGCACCCGGCGGCGGCCAGTGCGGCAGCGGCCAGCATGGCGGCCAGTGCGGCGTGCTTGTTGTGTGCTTTCATTCGTTGCGTCGTGCGTTGTGTGTCCACTGCCATTACTCCTGCTTTCCCTTTGGCCGGGCGCTCAGTCTATGTAGTCAATCTTTGGGCTGAAGGTGAAGCCGTCCCACAGCCCCCGGCGGCTGGCCTTGAGCAGGGCGCGCTCCTCGTCCTTGGGCAGTCCGCGCTTGCGTATGCGGTGGGCGTGGGTCCTGAAGGCGTTGAGCTGCGAGAAGAAGAACCTTGCCGCCCCCTTCTGCCTGCGGCGCAGGAACGACTCGTTGCGCTCGCCGTAGTACACTTTCCATGCGTCGGCGGCCGACACGACGCTGAGCGACGATATGTAGTTCGTCTTCGTCTTGTGCAGCGCCACGCTGCCCGGGGCCAGCACCCCGAGGTATCCGCGGCCCGTGATGCGGCGCGTGTACTCGGAGTCGTCGCACCAGATGAAGAACTCCTTGTAGGGCAGGCCTATCTCGAAGGGCAGGCTGCCGCGCACGAGCAGCGACACGAACGAGGCGTCGGTCACAATGACGGGCCCCGGGCCGCCCTCGGGGCGCGGTAGCGCGCCGGCGGCCGACTGGTCGGCCGCTGCCGTGGGCTGGTTCATCATGTGGGGGCTGCCGTCGGTCCATACCACCCTGCTGCACACGAAGCCCACGGCCCCTGCCCCGGTGTAGGGCATGAGCCTCTCGAGCGCGTCGGGGCGCGGCACCGTGTCGTCGTCCATGAGCCATATCCAGTCGGGCCGCCCCTTGGCCGCCACGCCCAGGCCCTTGGCAAAGCCCCCGGCGCCGCCCGTGTTGCTCTCCATGCCCACCACGCGGATTTGCTCGTCGCCGCCCAGTGTGGCCAGGTAAGCCCCGGTGCCGTCGGTCGAGCAGTTGTCCACCACTATTATCTGCCTTATGGGGTACGTCTGCGCCTTGAGCGCGGCCAGCGCCTCCTTCAGCAGCGCCAGCCTGTTGTATGTCACCACGACGCACGTCACGTTCTTCATGCTGTCTGTCATGTCTGCGTTTGTTTTTGCTCCGTGCAGGCCCCGTGAGGTGGCTGCCTGCCGTTTGCCGCCGTATCTGTTAGCGGTATGCAAAAATAGCGAAATAATCGCTTCGCCGCAAGCTTTTCGCCCACATTTAGCTGACGGGGCGCGCCGGGCTGCCTGCCAGCCGCCTGCGCGCCCCGTCCTATCGCGCTGGCTTTCAGCGGGTTGCAAGACGGCCCGTTTCGCGCTGCCAAACGGGCCGTTTGCCGCGGCGGAACGGGCCGCTTGGCAGCGCCAGGTCGTATTTCCATGCCCATCTGTTGCCAGCCTGCATTTTTATTCTTACCTTTGCAGGCATCATGATAATAGTGAAGGGATACGGGCAGATGTGCAACAACTGGTTGCAGTATGCCCACGCTTACGCCTGGGGGCGCGAGAACGGCGTGCGGGTGGTCTCGATGCGGTTCTCGTACAAGTACAGGTACTTCAGGATATCGGAGCTGCCGGTGAGCAACCCGCTCACATACCTCGCCGCCAAGCTGCTGATAAAGGCCCGGGCCGTGAAGTGCCTCTGGCTGCAGGAGCCGTACATGGTGACCGCCGATGTGCTGCGGCAGCTGCGCACGTCGCCGCTGATAGCCATCGACGGGTGGAACTTCCGCCACCCGGGGCTGCTGCTGAAGTACCGCGGCGAGCTGCTCTCGCTCTTCGCCTTCCGCCCCGGGGCCGTGGCCTCCAAGGCGCGCTGGCTCGGCTCGCTGCCGCGGGCCGACATACGGCTGGGCCTGCACATAAGGCGCGGCGACTACGCCAGGTGGAACGGCGGGGCCTACTTCTTCACCGACGGCGAGTACGCCCGCGCCGTCAGCGAGTTCTGCCGGATGCACCCGGGCAAGTCGGTGCAGGTGCTCGTGGCCACCAACGACCCAAAGACCGACTTCGGCCTGCTGCGCCGCGAGGGCGGGGCGGCGGGCGTCTTCCCCATAGGCGGCAACCCCGGCGAAGACCTGTACGCGCTGTCCGAGTGCGACTGCATCATCGGGCCGAAGAGCACCTTCTCGCTCGTGGCGGCCTTCTACCGCGACGTGCCACTGTGCTGGATGCACAAGGGCATGGGGCAGGTGTCGGAAGCGAGCTTCGGCCGCTTTGCCGACCTGTTCATGAGCGTATGACGAAAAAAATAACCCACCTGCGATGGAAAACATAAGCAAGCACATAAGCACGAGCCTCATAGTGACCACCTACAACTGGCCGCAGGCCCTCGCCCTGTCGCTGCGCAGCGCGTTCGCGCAGACGCTGCCGCCGGGCGAGATCATCGTGGCCGACGACGGCTCGGCCGGCGACACGCGGCAGCTCGTGGACAGCCTGAGGCCGCTCTGCCCCGTGCCGCTCGTGCACGTGTGGCACGAAGACCGGGGCTTCCGCCTCTCGGCCATACGCAACAAGGCCATAGCCAGGGCCGCGGGCGACTACATCATCCAGACCGACGGCGACATAATCCTCTCGCCGCACTTCGTCAGCGACCACGTGGAGCTGGCCGAGCCGGGCTTCTTCGTGTGCGGCAGCCGCGTGAAGCTGCCACGCGAGGCCACCGAGAGGCTCATGGGCAGGGGCGAGGCGCGCCTGCGCCTGTGGCAGCTGCCGCCGGCATACATGGCCAACGCGCTGCGCTCGCGCCTGCTGAGGCGCTTCATGGCCACCCGCTACGCCCGCAAGGTGGACCACCTGAGGGGCTGCAACATGGCTTTCTGGAAGGCCGACGCAGTGAAAGTGAACGGATACAACGAAGACCTCACGCAATGGGGGCATGAGGACGGTGAGTTCGCATACCGCCTGCACTTCGCCGGGGTGAGGAAAAAGGCGCTGAAGATGGGCGGGGTGGCTTACCACCTGTGGCACAGCGAAGCCTCGAAGGCCAACGAGCAGCGCCACTTCGACGAGCTTGCCCGCGTCATCGAGGGCAGGCTCACGTGGTGCGCCAACGGCATCGACAAGTATCTCTGACCCCGCCGCGCCCCCCTTGCGCCCGCATCTGGGCCCTCAGTTGCCGCCGCGGCAAGGGCGGCTGCCCGGCCATGCCGTTGCATGGCGCGCGGCTGCTCAGCGCCCCCGCCTCTCTTCGATGAGCTTGGCCACCACGACAAACTGGTATACGGCGTCGAGCGCGGCGTGGATCAGCCCGGCGCGCCCGTCGCGGAAGCCCCCCTTGAGCACATACGACTTGAAGAACCTGAACGCAGGGCGCGCCACCAGCGCCGCCGTGCCGTAGTCCTTGTGGCGGCGGCGCGGCAGCTCGTGGTCGGAGTAAGTGTCGGTCTTGCGCAGTATCGTGGCCACGCTGTCGTCGGCCAGGTGCTCCAGGGCCAGGTCTTTCCTGCCGCGCGGCAGCCGCTCCACACGCCCGCCTACCTGCGGCGAGGTGTGTATCACGGGCGGCCACGTGGTGACCTCCTTCCTGAAGAAGCGCAGCACGTAGTCGGGGTAGCAGCTGTGGAGGAAGCGGCCCATGAAGTAGTTCTTCCTCGGTATGGCCAGGCCGTCGGGGCATCCCTCGGCGCTGACCATGGCGTAAAGGTGCTCGCGCAGCGCGGCCGGCACCAGCTCGTCGGCGTCGACCACCAGCACCCACGGCCACGTGGCCTGCCCTATGGCGAACTGCCGCGCCGGCTCCACTATGTTGCAGCCGCCCTTGGCGAACGTCACCACGCGGCAGCCGTGGCGGCGGGCTATTTCCTGCGTGCCGTCGGTGCTCTCCATGTCGCACACCACCACCTCGTCGAACCCGCTGACCGAGTCGAGCACGCGGTCGAGGTGCTTCGCGGCGTTGTACGTGTTGATTACCACTGATATGCGCCGCCCTGCGTCAGCTGTTTCCATGTCATGCTTGCCCATTCTGTGTTCCTGTTGCCGATGGCAATTGCCATCGGTTTGTTGTCAGCTGCAAATTTACTGAAAAAATCCGTATGCGGCGCGGCTTGCGGGCAGAAATGTTGTGCCTGCGGCCTGCTTCCCTGCCTGCGGCGCAGGCCCATGCCCACGGCGCCCGGCTCAGAAGCTCCAGCGCGCCTGCAGGTCTATGTCGGCCAGCGTGGGCGAGTCGGCCTGCTGGTAGCCGCTGCCGGTAGCGCTGCGGTCGAGTTTGGTGGTGGCCCCGGCCTTGATGGTGAGCGTGAGCCGCCCGATGTCGGCCCTGGCCATGAGCGAGTAGCGCAGCCCGTGGCCGTGGTAGGCCGTCGGCGCGAAGGTGTAGAGCAGTCCGCGCTCGTATGTGTACAGCCGGCTGTCGTAGCTGTCGGTGATGTAATAGCCCATGAAGCCGTCGAGGCGCAGCCGCCCGAGCCTTGCGCCTGCGGCCTGGCTCACCATCAACCCCCGGTCGGCGGTGCCGTGGTCGGCCAGGGCGAAGTCGGCCTGCGTGCGCGCCGTCCACTCTCCCCCGGGGTGGAGCGTCATGGCGAGGCGCAGCTTGTGGTCGGCGATGCGGTCGAGCGCCGTCTTCTGCTCGTTGTCGCGCTGGCGGAGGCGCAGCCGGTAGCGCGCGGCGAGCGTCCATTTGTCGGCCGTGCAAGTAGCTTCGACCATGTTGTCGGCGGCCCACGAGGGCTGTGATATGCGGTATCGCGGCCAGGCGAAGCGGGCGTAGTCGGCGTAGGCGGCCAGGCGCAGGCGCGGCGAGGGGTGCCAGTCGATGCCGATGTAGAGCCCGTTCTCGTTCTGCACGCGCCCCCCTTCGCTGAAGCTCCCGGCCAGCTGCGCCGTGTAGCGGTAGGAGTAGAACCTGTGGAGGAGCGCCAGCGCGACGCCTGCGGGGAGGCTGATGCTCAGCGAGTTTATCGTGGCCACGCGCCCCTGGCGGTTGAGTGCGGTCTCTCCGCGCAGGCTGAAGGCGTGGCCTGTGTAGCCGTAGTCGACGCCGATGTTGGCGAAGTCGTTGCCCGAGGCGTAGTGGCGGCGATAGAGCGTGGCGGTGTTGGGCCTGAGGTCGCGGTCGTAGCGGGTGTAGGCGGCTGTCAGCCCGGCGTGGAGCCCGGCCGCCCTGAAGGCCGCGTTGAGGCCGGCCGTGAGCGAGTGGGTGTTGTTCTTCTTGCCCATCTCCGTGGGCGTGCGGTGGTAGCCCGAGGTGACGATGGTGGCCACGGTGCCGTCGTCCTTGCTGAGCGTGGCGTCGTGCGGGCGGTATGACACGAAGGCCGAGAGCCTGAGCGCGGGCGAGAGCCTCACCGTGGCCGCCGCGCCCTGCAGGTATGAAGCGGCCGAGCGCGATGCCGTGGCCCTTATGCCCGTGGGCGGGCGGCCCAGCGACGCCAGCGCCGACGACTTGCCGAGGCTGAAGCCGTTGTTTGCCACCAGCCCCATGCCGAACGAGACGGTGTACCTTCCCACCACGAGACGCTCCACGGGGCCTATCCGCCTCGCCTCGACGAAGAACGAGTAGAAGTCGTAGCCCATCTTGTTGCGGCCCGCGAAGAACGGCTCGCCGGCGTCCTGCGAGGCGGCGATGCCCATGCGCAGGCGGTCGCCGGCGGTGAACGTGGCGCGCAGCCAGTGCTTGTACTTGTAGCCGAGGTAGCCGTTGCGGTCGCCGCGCCGCTCGTAGAGGGGCAGGCGCACGGCCCCTGTCAGCTCGCCGTGGCCCCGCCTCAGCTCCTCGGCGAGCGTGGGTGTGTGCTGCGTGGCTGCCCCGCCGGCGCGGGCGAAGCACTGCAGCAGGCGGCGGCGCGTGTAGTCGAGGCTCTCGATGAGCTGCAGCTCGGCGAGCGTCTCCATGGGTCCGTGGCGGTAGATGTGCTCCTGTATGTCGCCCACCTGCGCCTCGGTGAGGAACGGCAGTTGCTCCAGCTCCTCGCGCGATGCCGTGTTTATGTCCACGGGGCTTTCCTCCAGGCTGCGCAGCAGGTCGTAGGCCTGCTCGCCCTGTGTGGTTGTCCACTCTTCGGCGGCGGCCAGGTCGCCGAGCCACGCCGCCCACTCGCGCTCGTCGGCCGAGCACGGCTGCAGTGTTGCCAGCAGGGCGGCTGCGGCTGCAAGTATGGCTTTGGGGTGTATGCCCATGGCTGTTGCGGTGTGTCGTGGTTGTGTGTGGCTTGCGGCGGTGGCTCGGTGGTGGCGGCGCTGTTGGCCTCAGGGCCGCGACAGGGCGTAGAGGAGCCTTGCCGCGGCGGCTTTCATCGGGCCTGCCAGCAGGTTTTCGGCCATGCTTTCGAGGCGGCCGCGCCGCTTGGCGCTGCCGCGCGTGGCCCCGTTGGATATGCGCGAGGCGAACACGGCCTGCCCCCCGGCGTAGCGTCTCTCCACCTTTTCGCCCATGAGGCGGAAGCTGCTGGGGCGGGCTGCGGTGCACACGCAGGCGGTGAGCACGGCCTGGTCGTGGCGGTGCTCGCGGAAGGCGGGGTCCTGGATGGCGGGGTCGGCCTCGTCGGTGAACAGTTCCGGGTGCTCTTTGGCCAGTGTGTACCATCGGCGCAGCACTTCGTTGCCGCCGCTCTTTCGCGCTATGATGAACGTGGCCTGCACTTGGCTGGCGTGCTTCCATGCTCCGCCGGTGCCGAAGAAGTCGAACACTTCCCGCTTGCACCACCTGCGGCTCTTGCCCGGGGCGAGGAAGAAGAGCTCCTCGCGGCCTGCCACGGCGCGGAAGTAGCGCTCCCAGTCGCGGTGGGGGAAGAGTGTGCAGCCTGCGTCGGCGTAGGCCACGATGTCGCCCTCGGCGGCGCGGTCGAGCTCGCTTGCGATGACGAATGGCTTCCACAGCCAGTACCCGCCGCCGCGGCGGTAGGCCCTGGTGTACGAGGCGAATGGCTCGGGCAGGTCGGCTGGCGTGTAGAGCCTCACCTCGTCGAACGCGCCGGTGGCCTCGGCCTCGCGCCCTATCCTTGCGAGCGACTCGCGGTAGCCCTCGTCGCCGTATGTTACGAACGTCCTCTTCATGCCTCAGAGCCTGCTTAGCATCCGCTTGCGCTCCTCCTCGGAGTACTCCTTGTTGAACTGCTCGCGCGTGCGCTTCCAGCGGTTGTGGCTCCACAGCCAGTACTGGGGGGCGCGGCGTATGCTCTCTTCGAGCAGGCGGAAGTACTCCCTGGTGTAGTGGAACTTGACGTAGCCCCCCTCGGGCAGCCCTATTCGCCTGAAGGTGCACACGTAGTGGCCGCGCCTTGGGCGCTCCATGTCGGCGTAGAACACCTCGGCGCCGGTCATCACGGTTATCTTCTCGGCGCCGGTGAACACGGGCGTGTCGTGGTTGAGGAAGTCAACCCAGCAGTGCACGTTGTGCAGGCCCGGCACCTGGTCGGCTATGTAGCCTACGGTGTTGGGCTTGCCCTGCCTCTTCCATGTCATGATGGTGCGGAAGGAGCTGTCCATCTCTATGTTGACGCAGCCGAAGCGGCTGCGCAGCCGCTGGAAGAGCAGGTCGGCGGCGCGGTTCTCGAGCGGGTGGTATATCTGCGAGCAGATGCCTTCGCGCACGAGCAGCGGCAGCGACGTGACCCACTCCCAGTTGCAGTAGTGGCCCAGGTAGAGCGAGCAGCTCTTGCCCTGCGCCATGCAGCGGGCTATCTGCTCGTAGCCCACGAACTCCATGCGGCGGCTGATTTCGCGCGGGCTGATGGTGAGCAGCTTGAGCGTCTCCACGAAGTAGTCGCAGAGCCAGGCGTAGAAGGCTTTCTCTATGGCCCTCAGCTCGGCCTCGCCCTTCTCGGGGAAGGAGTCGGCCAGGTTCTTGCGCACCAGCCGCCGGCGGTACTTCACTGCGTGGTAGATGATGATGTAGAGCGCGTCTGACAGCACGTAGAGCAGCCGCAGCGGCAGCAGCGACGTGATGCGGCAGGCGGCGTTGGCTATGTGGTATGCGATGTTGGCCATTGCGTTGTGTCTTTTTGTTTGCGTGTGGTTTGCGTGTGGTTTGCGTGCCGGGCCGTCTGGCGCCGGCGCGTCAAGGCTCGGCGAAGAACAGCTCGGGCTCGCGCCGCTCGCGGCAGAGCTTCGTGAGCCTGCGCTCGGCGGCCTTGTACGTCACGCCAGAGAAGCAGCGCGTGTGCTGCGGGCATATCTTCACGCACCTGCCGCACGACATGCAGAGGCTGCCGTCGGAGCGCGTGGGGCGCTCGGGCTGTATGGCGTGCACGGGGCATAGGTCCACGCAGAGGTTGCAGCGGTCGCACTTCTTCCTGCTGCCCGAGGGGTAGATGGGTATTGCCCCCGGCTCCCTGTAGGGCCTGCTGCCAGGCACGGCCGGGGCCTTGAGGCGGCAGGGCGCCGGCGTGGCGGCGAGCATGGCGGCGCAGCGGTCGCCGAAGGCTGCGGCTGCGGCCATGTCAGCCTCGTCGGGCCTGCCTGCGGCTATCTGGGTGAATATGGAGTGGCGGGCCACGAAGGCCCCTGCGGCGATGACCGCGAAGCCCTGGCCCGACAGTATGTCGCACAGCTCGAGCAGCGCGTCGTCGTAGGCCCGGTTGCCGTACACGCACAGGGCCACGGCCGGCGTTGCGTCGCCCCTGAAGCGGCGCAGCGCGTCGGCGGCCATCACCGGCACACGGCCGGCGTACACCGGCACGGCTGCCACGAGCACGTCGCCGTCGGGGCCGAGGGCCACGTCGGCCGTCGGGGCCGAGGCCGTTATGTCGTGCTCGGCGAGCTGGCCGGGCAGCCTCCCGGTCACGGCCCGGGCCACCTTGCGCGTGGTGTATGTAGCGCTGAAGTATGTAAGGTGTACGTTTTCTGTCTTCATCTCTTGGCTATCGTTGTTGTTTTTTGTGTGCCGCCGCCCCGCCGCCCGGGCCTGCCTGCAACCCCTTGGCGGCCAAGCTGTTGCGCGGGCGGGCCGTTTTGCGCCCCCGTCCGGGCCGTTTCGCCCTGCGGGATGGGCCGTTCCGGGCCCCCGTGCGGCCTGTCCTGCGGGCGGGGCGCACGGGGGCTGGGCGCGGGGGCGGCCCTGTGGCATTGCAAAGGTAATGAATTATGCCCGATTTGATGCATGCCTGAGGCGAAAAATAGCGGAAAAGCCGCCGAAACGCTGCACAAAGGGTATGCATCTGTGCAAAAAAGAGTGCTTTTTGCCGAAATTATTTGCTCAAATGGATAAAAATTAGTTACTTTGCAGCCGAATTTTTAGTGAATGAAAGTCATTATTAACATTTTAAATTTACAATCATGTCAGAAATTGAAGCAAAAGTAAAGGCAATCATCGTAGACAAACTTGGTGTTGACGAGGCAGAGGTAAAGCCCGAAGCAAGTTTCACCAACGACCTTGGTGCCGACTCGCTTGACACTGTCGAGCTCATCATGGAATTCGAGAAGGAGTTCGGCATTTCCATTCCCGACGATAAAGCTGAGAAGATTGCCACCGTTGGCGACGCTGTAGCTTATATCGAAGAGAACACAAAATAAATTTTCCCACCGTCAGGGAATTGGGAAATGAGGGTCATGGCAGGTTTGTGAGCGGGGCAGGCCCCGCGTGGGCCATGGTTCTCATTTCCGAATTCCCGTTTTTTCAGTTTATAGCATGGAACTAAAAAGAGTTGTTGTAACGGGCCTCGGAGCGGTGACACCTGTCGGCAACACTCCCGAGGAGACCTGGGAGAGCCTGGTCGGCGGAGTGAGCGGGGCAGCGCCCATTACATTGTTTGATGCTTCCAAGTTCAAGACACAGTTCGCCTGCGAGGTGAAGGGGCTCAACGTCAATGACTACATCGACCGCAAGGAAGCCCGCAAGATGGACCGCTACACCCAGCTGGCCTTCGTCTCGGCCATCCAGGCGGTGAAGGACAGCGGCATGGACCTCGACTCCATCGACAAGAACCGCGTGGGCGTGATCTTCGGCGTGGGCATCGGCGGCATCAAGACCTTCGAGGACGAGGTGAGCTACTACGGCGTGCACAAGGAAGACGGCCCCAAGTTCAACCCCTTCTTCATCCCCAAGATGATAGCCGACATAGCTGCCGGCCAGATATCGATACACTTCGGCTTCCACGGCCCCAACTATGCCACGACCTCGGCCTGCGCATCATCGACCAACGCGCTGGCCGACGCCTTCAACCAGCTGCGCCTCGGCAAGGCCGACGCCATCCTGGCAGGGGGCGCCGAGGCAGCCATCTGCGCCTGCGGCGTGGGCGGCTTCAACGCCATGCACGCCCTCTCTACGCGCAACGACGACCCCTCTCACGCCTCGCGCCCGTTCAGCGCCAGCCGCGACGGCTTCGTCATGGCCGAGGGAGCAGGCTGCCTCGTGCTCGAGGAGCTTGAGCACGCCAAGGCCCGCGGAGCCAAGATATATGCCGAGATGGTAGGCGAGGGCGAGAGCGCCGACGCATACCACATCACCGCCTCCCACCCCGAGGGCCTCGGCGCCAAGCTCGTGATGGAGCGCGCCCTGCAGGACGCAGGCATGAAACCCGAGGACATCGACTACATCAACGTGCACGGCACGTCGACACCCGTTGGCGACATATCCGAGGCCAAGGCCATCAAGCAGGTGTTCGGCGACGCAGCCTACAAGCTGAACATCAGCTCCACCAAGTCGATGACGGGCCACCTGCTCGGCGCAGCCGGCGCAGTGGAGGCCATGGCCAGCGTGCTGGCCGTCAAGAACGACATCGTGCCGCCCACGATCAACCACGTGGAGGGCGACAACGACCCCGAGATCGACTACGACCTCAACTTCACCTTCAACACGGCGCAGAAGCGCGAGGTGCGCGCAGCGATGAGCAACACCTTCGGCTTTGGCGGGCACAACGCCTGCGTCATATTCAAGAAGTATGTTGCTCAGTAGTGACCTGATAGACAGGATAAAGCTCCCTTTCCGCAAGGAGAAGGAGCTTTTTTCTTCGCTCCGCGACATAATGGGCTTCTACCCGCGCCGCATCGAGTACTACAAGCTGGCCCTCATGCACAAGAGCGTCAGCCGCCGCAACGCCAAGGGCCGCCCGCTGAACAACGAGAGGCTCGAGTTCCTCGGCGACGCCGTGCTCGACGCCGTGGTGGGCGACATCGTCTACCGCCACTTCGAGGGCAAGCGCGAGGGCTTCCTCACCAACACCCGCAGCAAGCTCGTGCAGCGCGAGACGCTCAACCGCCTCGCGCAGGAGATGGGCATCAACCAGCTCATACACGCCTCAACCCACTCCAACTCGCACAACAGCTACATGGGGGGCAACGCCTTCGAGGCGCTCGTGGGCGCAATCTACCTCGACCGCGGCTACGACTCCTGCATGCGCTTCATGCAGGAGCGCATACTCTCGCAGCTGATAAACATCGACAAGGTGGCGTACAAGGAGGTTAACTTCAAGAGCAAGCTCATCGAGTGGAGCCAGAAGAACCGCGTAAGCCTCGAGTTCGCCCTCGCAAGCCAGACGAAGGACGACAACGGCAGCCCCGTCTTCGTGTACAAGGCCGTCATAGAGGGCAAGGAGGCCGGCAAGGGCAAGGGCTACTCCAAAAAGGAAAGCCAGCAGCTGGCGTCGAAGGAAGCTCTGCAGAAACTCCGACGCGAGCCGCAGTTCATCGATGCCGTGTTCGCCGCCAAGGCCGCGCGCACCAAGATGGAGGAGCAGCCCGTGGCCACCGTGCCTGAGACCGAGGAGAAGGCCGACTTCATAGTGGCCAAGCCCGAGCCCAGGCCCGAGCCCAGGCCCGAGGGCGGCAACGCCCGTGGCGAGCGCCGCCGCAAGCCAGCCGCCGCGCCCGCAGAGCCAGCTGCGCCCGCGCCGGAGGCCGCCGCCGGGGAGGAGAAGGACGAGTTCGACCTATCCGACATCACCGCCACGCCCAAGGAGATGTCGCGCGAGGACATAATAGCCATGGCCGAGGCAGCCGCCTTTGCCGGGGCTGAGGGCAACCAGGGGCAGGAGGTTTAGCCAAGGGCCGCCCCATGCAGCGCTTTCCCCGCTCCCGCAGCAGCCACTCGCAGGCTGCGGGAGCGGGGAAAGCGCCTTTCTGTGGGCCGCCGTAGTCACGTGGCCAGCGCCTCCACGGCCCCGGCCACGGTGGCGGAGCGCGTCTCGGCCAGTCCGCGGCGCACGATGAAGCAGTCGGCCCTCACCTCCACCGAGCCTAAGGCCGGGCCGGGGCCGCCAGGGGCAATGCCGTTGCGCCGCAGCGCCTTGCAGAGCATGGCGCGGCGCGTCCCCCCCAGGCCGGCCACGTCAGCCGCCGCAGTGGCCTCGGGGCATATGTCGAAGAGGCCCGTGGCGGCGTCGAAGCGCATCGAGCCCGAGCCGAAGAAGGCGGCCAGCCGCCCGTCGAGCGCAAGGTCCTCGGGCGAGCCCGTGGCGATGCCGCCGCCGCGGGCCATGAGCCACAGCGTGTCGGCAGCCTGCAGGGCGAGGTCGAGGTCGTGCGTGGACATGAACACCACCTTCCCCGTATGCCGCGCTATGCCGCGCAGCAGGCGCATCGTCTCCACCTTGCTCGGGAAGTCGAGGAAGGCCGTGGGCTCGTCGAGCAGTATCACCGGCGTCTGCTGCGCCAGCGCCTTGGCCACCATGGCCTTCTGCCTCTCGCCGTCGCTGAGCGTGGCCACGCGGCGCCCTGCAAGGTGGCCTATGCCCACGTCGGCCATGGCGCGGGCGGCGGCGCGGCGGTCGCTCTCGGAGCACGTCCCCCAGAAGCCCGTGTACGGCGAGCGGCCCAGCGCCACCAGCTCGCCCACGGTCATGCAGCCCGTGTCGGGCTTCTCGGTGAGCACTATGCCTACCAGCCGCGCCAGCTCCCTGGGCTTGTATGAGCCTATGTCCCTGCCTCGCAGGCTGGCCGTGCCTGCCGCCTTGGGCAGGAAGCCCGCCAGCGTGCGCAGCAGTGTCGACTTGCCCGCGCCGTTGGGGCCTATGAGGCAGGTCAGCTCGCCGCTGCGTATGGTTGCGGTGATGCCTGAGGCAACGGCCTTCGTGCCCTTCTTCGACCTGTATCCTATGCTGAGGTTGTCGAGCCTTATCTCGCTTGTGTCGCCTTCCATGCTGCAAAGGTATCAATTTTTGGCCGTAAAGTGGCGGCGCATGGCGTAATTTTGGTTGCACTATCAGTAAATGTGCTAAGCGGTTTGTCGGTTTTTATGCTTAACTTTGCAGCGTGAAGAAAAGCTGAATGCAACCAACACTCATCATACATGAAACGAAACTACATCTTTGCGGCGGCCCTGCTTGCCGCCACGGCGGCCCCTGCCCCGGCCGCCACTGACGCCACGGAGGCTGCCGACAGCGTGGGGCTGGGCGAGGTAGTGGTGACGGGAACGCGCGGCGCGACCGACATACGCCACCTGCCGATGACGGTCTCCGTGGTGGGCAGGCAGAAACTTACCGAGAACTACCGCACGCAGGTGCTCCCGACCATCAGCGAGCAGGTGCCGGGGCTGTTCGTCACGTCGCGCGGCGTGCTGGGCTACGGCGTCTCCAACGGCTCGGCCGGCAGCATAAAGGTGCGCGGAGTGGGCAGCGGCGCGTCGATGCTGGTGCTCATAGACGGCGTGCCGCAGTACGCCGGACTGATGGGCCACCCCATCCCCGACGCCTACCAGACCATGCTGGCCGACCGCGTGGAGGTGCTGCGCGGCCCCGCGTCGCTGCTCTACGGCAGCAACGCCATGGGCGGAGTGGTGAACATCGTGACGCGGCAGCTGCGCCGCGACGGCTCGCGCACCAACGCAACGCTGCAAGGCGGGTCGTATGGCACGATAGAGGGCGGCATCACCAATACCACGCGCAAGGGCCGCGTGGAGAGCATACTGGGCTTCAACTACAGCCACACCGACGGCGACCGCCCCGACTCGCGCTTCAGCCAGTACTCCGGCTTCGCCAAGCTGGGCTACGAAATCAGCAGCCACTGGCGCGCCACGGGCGACATAAACCTGACCCACTTTGAGGCCGAGAACCCGGGAGAGGTGGAGAGCCCGCTCACGGACAACGACTCGCGCATAACCCGCGGCATGGCCTCGCTCGCGCTCACAAACACCTACCGCAACACGGAGGGCGCCGTCCGCGTGTTCTACAACTGGGGCCACCACGAGATAAACGACGGCTACGGCCCGGGCGAAGAGCCGCAAGAGGCTCTCTACATGCACGACGACGTGATGGGCGGAGTGTCGGTTTACCAGAGCGCGTCGTTCTTCCGCGGCAACAGGATAACGCTGGGCTTCGACTACCAGCACTTCGGCGGCCGCGCGTGGAACGAGGAAATGGCCACCAAGGCGGAGAGCGTGCTCGGCGACAAGGAGCAGGACGAGGTGGCCGGATACGCCGAGCTGCGCCAGGACTTGTGGTCGTGGCTGACCATAGACGCGGGCCTGCGCGTTGACCACCACTCGCAGTCGGGCACCGAACTCGTGCCGCAGGGCGGCCTTACGTTCCGCCTGTCGCCGCAGGCCGACCTGAAGGCCATGGTGAGCAAGGGCTTCCGCAACCCCACTATACGCGAGATGTACATGTTCCCGCCCGCCAACGACCAGCTGGAACCCGAGCGGCTGGTGAACTACGAGCTGGCCTACTCGCACCGGCTGCTGCACAACCGCCTGCGCCTCGGCGCCAACGTGTTCTACCTCAAGGCGGAGAACATCATCGAGACCGTGCGCACCGGCGGCCGCCCCCGCAACATAAACTCGGGTGAGATGGAGAATTGGGGCGTGGAAATCGACGCTGCCTACGACGTGACCGACCGCCTGAAGCTCAACGCCAACTACAGTTTCCTCGACATGAACCACCCCGTGACGGGCGCGCCGGAGCACAAGCTCTACCTCGGGGCTAACTACAGCGTGGGCCGCTTCGCCTTCGCCACGGGCCTGCAATACATAGACGGCCTATACACGGCCACCGAAGCGGTGAACGGCGAGGACCGCACGGAGAACTTCTGGCTGTGGAACCTCACCGCGTCGTGCCGCGTGGCAAAGGGCGTGAGGCTCTTCGCCCGCGGCGAGAACCTGCTCGCCCAGCGCTACGAGGTGAACTACGGCTACCCCATGCCGCGCGCAACGGCCATGGCCGGCATAGACTGGGAGTTCTAACCCCCGCCAAGCCTCCCTCCGCGGGGGGGAGGCTTGCGATAGTGCGAAAGCCCATAAAACAAAGAAGCCTCGCCAAAGCAATCATGGCGAGGCTTCTTTGTTTCTTGGCTTGCCAAAGCATGCCGATGTGCAATTACCTGTGAATAGAGCGCCAACGCAAGCCTACCCCCGCGGAGGGAGGCTTGGCGGGTGCCTCAGGTTTTGCGGGTGCTTGCGCTGAGCGCGGCGAATAGCACCACGGCCGAGGCCCAGCCGGCCAGCACGTCGATGGCGTAGTGGGCGTAGATGTACACGGTGGAGAGGCAGAGCAGCACGTAGAAGGGCAGCAGGCAGAGCAGCAGGCGGCGCGCGCGGGCCCTCCAGACGAGCAGCAGCAGTATGGTGCTTATGCCCACGTGGCTGCTGGGGAAGGCCGCCGTGGGCCGCTCGCCCGCCGCGTGGGCGTCGGCCACCATCTTGTAGAACACTCCGTCCTTGTAGCCCGGGCTCTCAAGTGCCTCGCGGTTGTCGGCAAAGTAGTGGCCCACGTCGGCAAAGCGGCCCTCGGCCACGGCCTCCATGCCTATGGCCTTGTAGTAGTATTGCGGCCCGGCCACGGGCAGGGCGATGTATATGACGTAATAGATGAAGAACGAGGCGAGTATGACGAACGCCGCGCGGTGGAACTCCTTGTAGCGCCATAGGAAGAAGAACACCGTCACGACGAGTATCATGGGGAAGTATGAGGCGTAGCCCAGGTCCATCAGTTCGCTGAACACGTGGCTTGGAAACGCCTGGCAGAAGAGCAGGGCGGGCTGGCAGCCGAAGAGCTGTTGCTCCCAGGTGGCGAAGTGGTGGTCGAGGTTTGGGAACATGCGGTTGAACTCGTAGGTGTCGGGGTACCACCACGAGAGGAAGGCCATCTGCACGGCCACGCGGGCGAAGCGCATCAGGCGGCACGGCCACAGGCGGTAGACGGCCCACAGCGCGGCCGTGGTGACGGCTATGCGCAGCCTGCCCCAGAGCATCGACTCGGGGTTGTGGAGCTTGGTGTAGGTGAAGAAGATGAGCAGCAGCGTCACTGCCATGTAGGCCACCATCACCCACTCGGCGGCCAGCAGCCCCCGCTTCGGCTTCTTGTCGAGGGCGAATATCTTGTTAAGTTCACATTTCATTTTTTGATGGGAGTAATGGGAGCTTTGGGAGTAATGGGAGCTTTGTGAGGGCTGGGAGCTTTGTGAGTACTGGGAATATGCGGGCCACGCCCTGTCACGGTGCATATTTTCTTAATTCTTAATTTTTAATTCTTAATTTCCTAAATCCACTCGTTGTCCTTGTACCACTTCACGGTCTCCCTGACGCCGCGCTCCAGCTGCCACTGCGGGTTGAAGCCCAGCTCGGCGCGCGCCGGGGCGATGTCGCAGCGCCAGTTGCGCTGCCTCATGATGCGGTACTTGTCGTTGTTAAGAGCCGTGGGCCGGCCCGTGAGCCGGCCTGCATACTCTCCGCAGAATGTTATGGCGCGCAGCAGCCACAGCGGTGCCTTGACGCGGAGCACCCACGGGTGGCCCAGCTCGGCGATGATGAGGTCGCTGAAGGTGCGCGAGGCGTAGGTGCGGCCGTCGCTGAGCAGGTACTTTGCGCCCGTGCGGCCCCGCTCTATGGCCAGGAACACGGCCTGCACGAGGTCTTTCACATATATGAATGTGAGGTCTTGCGGGCGCAGCCCGGCTGCGAAGTCGGTGTGGCGTGCGATGCTCTTCACCATCATGAAGTAGTCGCGCTCGCGTGGTCCGTACACTCCCGTGGGGCGCAGCGTCACCACGGGCAGGCCCTTCAGGCTGTCCAGGTAGCGCTCGGCCTCGAGCTTGCTCCGCCCGTAGGCCGTGTCGGGGCGCGGGGTGTCGGTGGCTGTGATGTCGGTGTGCGGCTCTTGCTCGCGCACGGGGCCCATCACGCTGAGGCTGCTTATGAAGACGAAGCGGCGGAGCGGCATGCCGAGGGCCGTGAGCGCGTCGGCGAGGTGCTTCGTGCCGAGTGTGTTGGTGCGGCGGAATTCGTCCTTGCAGGTACACTTCGTGGCCCCGGCGGCGTGCACCACGCAGTCGAAGCGGTGTCCGCCGAGCTGCTGCCTGAGCCTCGCGGGGTCGTCGAGGTCGAGCTCTATGAAGTTGGTGCGCGGGTCGGGCAGGTACTTGCGGCTGCTCGTGGGTCGCACGGCGGCCCACACGTCCATGCCCCTCTTGAGGGCTTCCTCTGCGATGAAGCTGCCGATGAAGCCCGTTGCCCCGGTGATGAGTATCTTCATTGTCGGTTTGTTTGCTGTATGTTTGTGCGCCCCCGTCTGTCGCGGGGGCGGCAGTCTTTGTAAAGATGTTTCGCGGCCCGGGCCTCGCGGCGCAACTGCCTGGCCTGCAGCGTGTTGCGGCGGCGGCCGTGTTGCTGTGCGGAACGGCCTGCCTTACGCCGCCGTCCGGCCTGTATTGCTCCGCCGTGCGTGCCGTTTCGCTCCGCCGTGCGGCCCTTGTGCGCCGCCGGCGTCGCCGGTGTCGGCATTTTTCAGCGCCCTTGCCCTGTCCCTGCCTGCCCCTTGTCGGGCTTCAGCGGCTCCACGTGCAGGCTTATGTGCGTGCGCTGCCCGAACTCTGCGCGTAGCCTGCGCTCTATGGCCGTGGCGCGCTCGTGCGACTCGGCGAGGGTCATCCCGCCCGGCATCCTCACGTGCATCTCCATGGCCACGGCGCTGCCTATGCGGCGCGTGCACAGGTGGTGTATGTCGCTCGCGCCCTCTTCCTCGAGCACGATGTCCTTTATCCGCCGCTCAACGTCGTCGGGCAGGCTCTTCTCGAGCAGCTCGTCTGACGACTGGCGTATCTGCTTCACGGCCTGCATGATGATGAGCAGGCTGACGATGACGGCCGCTATGGGGTCGAGCACCGTCCACTGGCTGCCCAGGGCCATGGCCCCGCCTATGCCGATGGCCGTGCCTACGGACGAGAGGGCGTCGCTGCGGTGGTGCCAGGCGTTGGCCACCACGGCCGGGGAGTCGAGCCGCCGGCCCACGCGGGCCGTGAAGCGGTAGGCCCACTCCTTGAGGGCTATGCTCAGCAGCGCCGCCACGAGGGCTATGGCCCCCGGGCGTGGCAGGGCGTGGCCGCCCATGGCCGAGGCTATGCGCGCCACGCCGTCGTAGCAGATGGCCGCGCCCACGAGCAGCAGCGCCATGCCGATGATGGCCGAGGCCATGGTCTCGTACTTGCCGTGGCCGTAGTCGTGGTCGGCGTCCTCGGGCTTCTCGCTGATGTGGACGAAGACCAGCACCACCACGTCGGTGAGCAGGTCGGAGAGCGAGTGCACGGCGTCGGCCACCATGGCCGCCGAGCCGCCAACTATGCCGCTCACGAACTTGAACGCCACCAGCCCCACGTTGATGGCGCTGCCGGCCAGCGTCACCCGGCGTATGGCCTTCTCCCTGATGTTTGCACTCATCTTTGTTGCGATTTGGCTGCAAAGTTACTACATTTAAATAAACAATAACGCTGAAAATGAGGAAATGCCGATTTTTTTTGCTTACTTTGCACTTGGGCAGGCCCGCACGCACGGCAGCAGGCAGGGCCGCACGCAAGCATGACACAACCAAAACGCACTACTATGGGAAAGAAAAAAGCCGGCAAGCGGATGTCGAAGAAACAGGTGGCCGAGGTGCTCCAGAAGCTCTTCACGGCACACCCTGACGACACGTTCACGCTCAAGTACATATTCAAGCAGCTGGGGCTCGACACCCACCCGCTCAAGATGCTCGCCGTAGACACGCTCGAGGAGATGGCCTGGGACGACTACCTGACCAAGCCCAGCGACAGCTCCTACCGCCTCAACAACAAGACGCAGGTGCAGCAGGGCCGCTTCCGCCGCAAGGCCAACGGCAAGAACAGCTTCGTGCCCGACGACGGCTCGCAGCCCGTGTTCGTCGCCGAGCGCAACTCCATGTACGCCCTCGACGGCGACCGCGTGCAGGTCACCTTCCTCGCCCGCCGGCAGAAGCACATGAAGGAAGCCGTGGTCACGGCCATACTCGAGCGCGCGCACGACTCGTTCGTGGGCAAGCTCCGAGTAGACAAGGACGCGGCCTTCCTCGTCACGCCCGAGGCCATCTTCCCCACCGACATACTCATACCCAAGCGCAAGCTCAAGGGCGGCAAGACCGGGCAGAAGGCCGTGGTCAGGATAACCCAGTGGCCCGACGCGGAGCACAAGTACCCCGTGGGCGAGGTCATCGACGTGCTCGGCGAGCAGGGCGACAACGACGTGGAGATGAACGCCATACTCGCGCAGTACGGCCTGCCATACAAGTACCCCAAGGCCGTGGAGGAAGCCGCCGAGAAGATACCGGCCGAGATAACGCCCAAGGACATGGAGGGCCGCGAGGACTTCCGCGACGTGTTCACCTGCACCATCGACCCGCACGACGCCAAGGACTTCGACGACGCGCTCTCCATACGCCGCCTCGACAGCGGCCTGTGGGAGGTGGGAGTGCACATCGCCGACGTGTCGCACTACGTCACCGAGGGCTCCATAATCGACAAGGAGGCATTCAAGCGAGCCACGAGCGTGTACCTCGTTGACCGCACCATACCCATGCTCCCCGAGCGCCTGTGCAACTACATCTGCTCGCTGCGCCCCGGAGAGGACAAGCTCGCATACAGCGTGGTGTTCCAGATGGACGACGACGCCACCGTGCGCGCATGGCGGCTCGTGCACACCGCCATACGCAGCGACCGCCGCTACGCCTACGAGGAGGTGCAGCAGATGCTTGAGGACAACGGCGTGGTCGACGGGACCGGGCAGCCCGCCCCCGCCCCGGGGCCAGGAGGCTACAAGGGCGAGCACGCCGCCGAGCTCATAAAGCTCGACGCCCTGGCCAAGAAACTGCGCGAACAGAGGTTCAAGAACGGCGCGGTGAAGTTCGACCGCGAGGAGATGCGCTTCGACATCGACGAGAAAGGGCACCCCACGCGCTGCTACTTCAAGAAGTCGAAAGACGCCAACAAGCTCATCGAGGAGTTCATGCTGCTGGCCAACCGCACCGTGGCCGAGAGCGTGGGCCGCGTGAAGAAGGGCGCAAAGCCCAAGACGCTGCCCTACCGCGTGCACGACCAGCCCGACCCAACCAAGCTCGAGACGCTGCGCACATTCGTCGTGAAGTTCGGCTACAAGCTCAAGACCGCAGGCACACGCGGCGCAATATCAAAGAGCCTCAATGCCCTCATGGACGGCTGCCAGGGCCGCAAGGAGCAGAAACTCATTGAGGCCGTGGCCCTCAGGGCGATGATGAAGGCCAAGTACAGCGTGCACAACATAGGCCACTACGGCCTCGCCTTCGACTACTACACCCACTTCACCTCGCCCATACGCCGCTACCCCGACACCATGGTGCACCGCCTGCTCACGCGATACCAGCAGGGAGGGCGCTCCGCAAACAAGGACCACTACGAGGAGCTCTGCCTGCATTGCAACGACATGGAGCTCACGGCGCAGAGCGCAGAGCGCGACTCTATAAAGTACAAGATGGTGGAATACATGGCCGACAAGCTCGGAAACGAGTACGACGCCCACATAAGCGGCATCACGTCGTACGGCATCTACTGCGAGATAGACGAGAACCACTGCGAGGGAATGGTGCCCATGCGTGACCTCGGCGACGACTACTACGACTTCGACGAGCGCAACTACTGCCTCGTAGGCCGCCGCCGCCACCACAAGTACCAGCTCGGCGACTCCGTGAGGATAAGGGTTGCCAGGGCCAACCTGGAGAAGCGGCAGCTCGACTTTGCGCTTGCGGAGGACAATAAAGGTAAAAAAGTAAAAGGGTAAAAAGGCCGCTTAAGGGTAAAAGGGTAAAAAGGTAAAGAAGTAAAAGGCAAAAAAGGCCGCGCGATGTTTCTCCCGGAGACACGGCGCAGCCTTTTTCGCTTCCTGCCACTTAACATGGCGCAGCTTTTTACCTTTTTACCCTTTTACCTTTAAAATGCTTCGTTGATGTTGAACATGAAGCCGCTCTGGCCCCCTTTGCCGAAGCCGTAGTCGAGGCGCACGTTCACGTTCTTCTTGAACTCCCATCGGTAGCCCAGCCCGTAGTTCGGCAGCACGTGCGCCATGCGCATCTGGCTGAACTTGCTGAACACCGTGCCTGCGCCCACCCAGGCTACCACGCCGTGGCGGCGCCATATGTGCTGGCGCACTTCCACCTGTGCCTCCACCTTGTGCTTGTCGCGGTAGCGGCCCTCGTAGTAGCCGCGCATGGAGTAGGGGCCGCCCAGCTTGGCCATCATGGCCCACGAGGGGTTGCCGAAGTTGAGCGTGGAGCGCACGTCGGCGGCTATGGTGGCGCCGCGCCAGGCCGGGGTGTAGGCGTCGGCGCGCAGCTCGGTGGTGCTGAAGCAGTAGTCGTTGCCGAGGAAGCGTGGGCGGAAGCACTGCTCTATGTTGACGTAGAAGCCCCGGTGTGGGTTGGTGGCCACGTCGCGCGTGTCGTACATCAGTGTCAGCCCGAGGCCGAAGTTGTTGGTGCGCGTGTCCATGCCCTCTATGAGCTCGGGCCGCTCGAAGTCGTAGCCGCGCACGAAGTCGTAGGCCGCCATGGGGCCGAAGTAGAGGTTTGGCGCGACGCGCCAGAGGAAGCTGGCCTTGGCCTGCGCCTGGAATCGGTTCATGTCAGACTCGTTGGCGTCGTCGTTGCCCATGTCGTAGCCCAGGCCCCAGAACTTTGAGGGGAAGGAGTAGAAGTAGAGCGTGTAGTCGATGCGGTAGCGGTTGCGCGGGGCGATGTGCAGCCCGCGCACGCCGAGCATGTAGAAGCCCACGGTGGACACGTCGCCGAAGAGCGACACGTTGCTCGGCATGAGCGTGGTGTCGCGGCGGTCGGTGCTGTAAAGCCCGGCGGCCACGAGGCCCAGGCCGAGCTGCGTGTTGGTGTTGTAGTGCGGCCCGCCGATTATGCTGAAGTCGAACTTCTTGTCCGTGCGGCCCTTGTTGGCGTTGCGGAAGTAGTCGGCCACGCGCTTGCCCAGGCTCCGCCGCTGCGGCATCGTGTCGGCCTGGGCGGGCGGCGCCGGGCTTTTCGCTGCGGCGGTGGTGTCGGCCCGGGTGCCGGCTTTGGCCCCGGTGGCTATCAGCATGGCCGCCATTGCGGCGGGCAGGAGTCTTTTCATTGGCTGGGAGAGCTGGGAGTTCTGGGAGAGCTGGGAGTTCTGGGAGGGCTGGGGACTGTGATGCCACTTGCTGCCCCATGCTGTGCGCAGCCCTTTTTACCTTTTTACTTTTTTACCTTTTTACCTTTGTCAGTACACCAGCTCCACGTTGTCTATCCAGAGCGTGTTGCCCACTGTGCCTACGTATGCCCCGCCGTGGCTCGAGGAGAACTGCAGCACCATGTGCGTGGGCTGCTCGGAGGCGGCGGCCCAGCCCGTTTCGCGTATGGGCACGCTCTCGCCTCGGCTGTTGCGGGCGTAGTCGGTGGTGCGCAGGCCCATGGTGGCGGCGTTGTACTTGGGGTTGTGGCGTATGTCGCCGTAGAGTATCTCGTATGTGGCGTTGTTCACCCAGCCGCCGGTCGACTTGCCGTAGCGCACTATCATGGTGCCCACGCGCTTGGCGGTGATGTTGCCCTTGGCGTCTTCGGTGCGCTTCTGCAGCAGGAACACCGTGGTGGCGTAGTCCTGCCCGGCTACGGTCTGCTTGCGGCTGAAGCCGTTCTGCTTTATGCGGTTCTTCGTTCCCGGCACCTGCACGCGGTAGTCGTATCGCAGTGCCTTGGGCCGCCCGGTGAATGGTATGCCGAAGTTGAGCCACTTCTGCGCCTCCTTGGTGCCGGTGATGGGCTCCTTCATGTCGCCGAGGAAGATGGAGCCGGCGGCCAGCACCTTGATGTTCATCAGCCCGAGCACCTTGACGCTCTCTATGTGGGTGGTCATCTTGGCGCAGTAGCCCGTGCCGCGCTTCTCGCGGTAGACGCTGTTGTTGGTCTTCACCACGCCCATCACCTTGGCCATCACGTTAGACGTTCCCCAGGGCGAGCCGCCCAGGTTGGTGTAGGGCGTGTTGCCGTTGATGGTGCGGTTGGGGCCTATCTCGTAGAGCGTCTTGGTGTTTCCGCCTATGATGCCCGACTCCTTGATGTGGCGCACCACCCACCGGTCCATGTCGCCATACTTTATCGGCACCGCCTTGCCTTGGTCCTGGGCGGCGAGTGGTGCCGCCGTGGCCATGGCGAGGAGCAGCGCCGCTGCCTTGTTGTGTCTCATAACCATTGTTTGTACAGTTGAAAACAGGTTGCAAATTTACAACATTATTCCCAATGGCGGGTTTCGCATTTGTCGGCAAAGCCGTTCTTTTCTCCTTTATTAACCTTATTTACACATTGCGGGCGCAGCGACGGCTGTGCGCCCGTGGCCGTTTGGCGCGCCGTGGCGGGCCGTTTCGCAAGCCAAAACAGGCCGTTTTGCAGCGCAAAACGGCCCGTTTTTGTAATTGGCTGAGTGTCAGCCGGTTGCGGCCTGCCTCATTTGGCCTTGCCTGCGCCCGGCTTTTGCTGCTCCTTGCCTGCTCCTTGCAGCTCGTCGATGCGGCCTAGCAGGTATCGCTTCACGTCGGCCCAGCGGTAGTATGGCCCCGACGCGGCCTTGATGGGCAGCGTGGCTTCGTCCTCGTTGAGCAGCAGCTTCACGAGCGGCTCGCGGTCGTCCTCGTCCTTGCGGTAGAAGACCATCTGCACGTTGGCCGCCATGGGGAACACGCGGTAGTCGGCCCAGCCCTTGCGGTCGAGCCGGCGCAGGTCGTCGGTGGCCAGGCCGTAGCCGTTGAGGTTCATGAGGCACACCAGCGGCAGCACCACCGTCTCGTGGCCGAAGCGGAGCGACGCCGAGGGGTGGGGCAGGCGTATGCAGCTGTCGGCCTCGGCAATGATGCGCCTGAGCAGCGTGGCCTGCGAGAGCGGCTGCCGCCCGCCGCCCAGCGGGCAGCAGCCGTAGCCTATGTACCACGAGGCGTTGGCCGCGAGCCAGTTGGCGTACACGTCGCGGTCGTCGAACAGGTCGTAGAGCGTGACCTCGTAGCGCGCGCGGCTGTTCTGCGTTGCCGAGGCGAGGCGGAAGAGCTGGTCGTTGAGCCGGCGCATCGGCACGTGCTCCCTTGCGTATCCCATGTCGTTGAACAGGCGGTGCATGAGCTTCACCGTGTCCACCTCGCTGTCGTAAAGCTCCTGCCATGCCTTGCGGGCCGCTGGTGTCCATGCGCTTTGCGACGGCGCGGCGTTGGCGTGGTTCATGTATGTCATGTCGTGCCGGCTGGCGTCGTGGCTCACGCTGAGGGCCGGGTTGAGGCGCAGCAGCTCGTGCAGCTCCTCCTCCATGGAGAGGATGCAGCGTATCACCACCGTGCTGCGGGCATCGACGTGGGCCCCCTCGGCGAACACTTCCGGGAAGCGCTCGTACATCCTGCGGGCTATGCCGCGGTGCTGGCGGAAGCCCACCTCGGTCAGCTCGCCCAGCCTCCCGTCGGCCTCGGCCTTCATCCAGCGGATGCGGCGCAGCGCGTCGCGGCCCCGCAGCGTCAGCTTGCCCAGGCTGTCGGCGCGCCGCAGCGTGGCCAGCGGCCCGTCGTAGTCGGCTGGGGCGATGAGGAAGCGCGAGCCGTGGCGGCCGTAGTGGCTTATGTAGAAGGGCCTGAGGCTGTCGGGCGCGGGCGTGAGGGCCTTGCGCGGCGAAGGCCCCGGGTAGGCCAGCAGGTTGCTGGCCGAGAGGCGTATGTCGCGCTTGAAGTCGTGCCTCGGCGATTGCGCCGTGGCCAGCGTGGCGGCGGCGAGGAGTGCCGCGAGGAATGCCGTTCTCATTTCTTCTCGTCTTTGTCTTCGGCCCTGTCCTGCGCCTCGATGGCGGCGCGCTTCATCTTCACTTCGTAGAGGTCGGTGCGGCGGTCGCGCAGGTTGCGCACGCTGCCGTAGGTGTGCAGTTCGTTGAGCAGGTCGAGGTCTACGTCCGACACGAGTATCATCTCCGTGTTGGGCGTGGCCTCGGCTCGCTTGCCGTCGTTGGGGAAGGCGAAGTCGCAGGGCGTGAACACGGCCGACTGCGCGTACTGTATGTCCATGTTGTGCACGCGGGGCAGGTTGCCCACGCTGCCCGCTATGGCCACGAAGCACTCGTTCTCGATGGCGCGGGCCTGGGCGCAGACCCTCACGCGGGAGTATGCGTTCTGCGTGTCGGTCATGAACGGCACGAAGAGAATCTGCATTCCGCCGGCCGCCATGAGGCGCGCCAGCTCGGGGAACTCCACGTCGTAGCACACGAGCACGCCTATCTTGGCGCAGTCGGTGTCGAAAGTCTGCACCAGGTTGCCGCCCGAGAGGCCCCAGCTCTTCACCTCGTCGGGCGTGACGTGAATCTTCTCGTACATGTCATACGAGCCGTCGCGGCGGCAGAGGAAGCCCACGTTGTACAGCCCCCCGTCGGCCTTGACGTATGGCATGCTGCCGGTTATGATGTTGATGTTGTAGCTGATGGCCAGCTCCACGAAGCGGTCGCGCATCTGCTCGGTGTACTGCGCCAGCGCGCGGATGGACTGCGCCTCGCCCATGTCGTTGTACTTTGCCATGAGCGGCGCGTTGAAGTACTCGGGGAAGAGGATGAAGTCGCTCTTGTAGTCGCTCACCGCGTCGACGAAGAACTCCACCTGCTCGAACACGTCGTCTATCGTGTGGTACGACCTCATCTGCCACTGCACGAGGCCGATGCGCACCATCGGCTTCTTGTCCACGTATGAGTCCGTGGGCGGCTGGTAGTAGATGTTGTCCCACTGCAGCAGCGTGGCGCAGTGCTTCGACTCCTCGTCGTTGGGCAGGTAGTTGCGTATGACGCGGCGCACGTGGAAGTCGTTCGACAGCTGGAACGTGAGCACGGGGTCGTATATCTCGCGCGAGCGCACCTTGTCGATGTATTCCTTGGGCCGCATGGTGTCGGCGTACTTGTGGTAGTTGGGAATCCGGCCGCCGAACATGATGGCCTTGAGGTTCAGCTTCTCGCAAAGCTCCTTGCGGTACTCGTACATACGGCGGGCAAGCCGCAGCCCGCGGTAGTCGGGGTGGATGAACACCTCGATGCCGTAGAGTATGTTTCCGTTGGGGTTGTGGGTGTTGAAGGTCTCGTTGCCCGTCACCTTGGCGTAGGTGTGGTCGCCCTTCACCATGTCGTAGTCAACGATGATGCTCAGGGCGCAGCCCACTATCTTGCCGTCGACCGCCATGACCACCTGCCCCTCGGGGAAGATGTCGATGAGCTTCTTTATCTGCTCGCGCGTCCAGAACACGTCGTGGTCGGCGTAGATGCGCTTGAACGATTTTGAGAGCTGGGCGTAGTCCTCCATGCGGAGGTTGCGCAGCTCCACCTTGTTGATTTTGTGTGATGGTTCCATCTTTGTGCCGTTAACTTTGGTTTGCCCCCACGTCGGGAGGCGGTGCAAAGTTAGCAATAATTCCGTATGCGCGCATCCGCAGGGCCATAATTTTGCGTCCGTGGCCGCCCGTGGCCGCTGCGGGGGCGAAAAAACAGCCTGCGCGAGCGTCGTTTCTCGGATTTTATTGATAACTTTGCGCCATGCGCCTGCCCACGCAGGCCGCGCCACCCACGGCGGGCCGGGCAAAGCACTTTACGACATGACACGGACATACCACTGGACCGACGAGCACTGGCTGCCGCTCATGCAGCTCTACCTGCGCAAGCCCGCAGGGCTGAAGCCCGTATACAGCCGACCGATGGTCGACCTCGCCCTCGAACTGCACATACCGCCGCGCGAGCTCTTCGCCCGTATGTGCGCCGTGGCCAACCTCAGCACGCCACTCGTGGAGAGGCTCTGGCGGAAGTACGCCTCGGCCCCGCGCCGCCTGGCCCGCGCCGTGGCCCTGCTCAGAGGCATGAGGGGCTTCGGCAACGCCGGCGAGTTCTACCGCGGGGTGGCCGTGAGCGAGACCTTCGAGCGCGACTTCCGCCCCATCGGCGGGCTCGACGGCGTAATCCCCGTGATGCTCGTGCTAACGCTCGACCTCTACTTCCGCCTCGCGCCGCCCACGATGGTGGCACAGACGCCCGAGGTGGCAGCGCTGGCGCGCCTTATGCGCGTCGACGTGCAGCTCGTGGTCGACGCCATGGCAGCCTTCCGCCACCTCGACCCCTACCTCAGGAAGCCCGCGCCGCCCGCAGGCCCGTTGCTCGACGCCTGCCGCGACGTGTGGCGCCGCTATGGCGGGGCCGACCTGCAGGAACTTGCCTCCTACGCCGGGCAGCTCAAGGAGTACTTCCGCTGACCGCCAGCCTCGCCTTGAAACTTCTTTACACAGCCCTTCGCGCCGGAGCCTTCGCGCCGGCGTGCGCCGCGAAACGGGCAGCCTGGACTTGCCAGGCTGCCCGTTTCGCCATGCAGGGCGACCCGTTTCGCGCGATGAAACAGGCCGTTTGGCAACGTGCTGTGCGCCAGCGGGTTGCACACAGAAGCCCGTCGTTGAAAATGGTTTACACCGAATAGCAATCAACATTCAGGCCGATAAGGATTAAATGATATTTAACGCGCGCTGCGGCAGACTATGATCAATAATGCATAACTTTGCCTTTGAAATACAAAAATACAGCAATGGATATGCGAAAAACCTACATCGCCGCCGCGTTGCTGGCCATGGCAACCGCAGGCGGGGCAAAAAACATCTACGTGTCCACCACGGGCAGCGACTCAAACGCCGGCACCATAGACAGCCCGCTGGCCTCGCTGGGGGCAGCGCAGCAGAAGGCCGCCGCAGGCGACACGGTATATTTCCGGGGCGGCACATACCACATAACGGAAGACCAGGTGATGGGCGTGGAGGAGAACATCTACGCCACAGTGTTCAACCTCAACAAGAGCGGGCGCGAAGGGGCGCGCACGGTCTACGCCGGGATGCCCGGCGAGCGGCCTGTGTTCGACCTCTCGGAGGTGAAGCCCGAGGGCAAGCGCGTCTCCGTGTTCTACATACACGCCAACTGGCTGCACCTGAAGAATTTCGACATCGTGGGCACGCAGGTGACAATCACCGGCCACACGCAGTCGGAGGCCATATCGATACGCCGTGGCAACGGCAACAACATAATCGAGAACGTGGCCATACACGACGGCATGGCCATAGGAGTGTACATCACCAAGGGCGCAAACAACCTCGTGCTCAACTGCGACGCCTACCGCAACTACGACCCCGTGAGCGAGGGAGGAAAGGGCGGCAACGTAGACGGCTTCGGCTGCCACGTGCGCAAGCAGGACACGGGCAACGTGTTCCGCGGATGCCGCGCCTGGTGCAACAGCGACGACGGCTTCGACCTGATAAACTGCTACGCCCCCGTGACGTTCGACCACTGCTGGGCGATGTACAGCGGATACAAGGACGAGCAGTCGTCAACGCCGGGCGACGGCAACGGCTTCAAGGCGGGCGGATACGGCAAGCAGCCGCAGGACGCGCCCTTCGACGTGCCGCGCCATACCATCACCGGCTGCATAGCCTACGCCAACAAGTCGAACGGATTCTACGCCAACCACCACCTCGGGGGCAACGACTGGCTGAACAACTCGGCGTGGGCCAACAAGTACAACTACTGCATGGTGAACCAGAAAGTGTGGGACGAGGGAGTGGACGTTGACGGCTACGGCCACACGCTGCGCGGCAACGTGTCGTACAAGGGCAAGCGCGGCGACTGGACGCAGATAGACCAAGCGGGCTGCACGATAGAGAACAACTCGTTCCTGCCCGTGCCGATGGGCGTGACGGAGGCCGACTTCGTGTCTACCGACTACGCGGAGCTTACCGCCCCGCGCAAGTCCGACGGCTCGCTTCCCGACACCGACTTCATGCGCCTCGCCCCCACAAGCCCGCTCTACGCCGCCCGCATGGGCTGGCAGTTCGACCCGGCGGACTCGCCTTCGGGCATCGCCGGGGTGGAAAGCGGCGCAGCCCGTGGACGGGCCGGCGCCTGGTACACACTGCAAGGCGTGCGCGTGGCAACGCCGCATGAGGGCGTCTACATCCACGGCGGGCGCAAGGTGGTGGTAAGGTAGGCCGCGCAGTTTCCGTTAGGGCATGGCCCGCACCCGGCTTTACTTACGGTGCTCCGCACTGTTGTATGCCGGGTGCGGGCCAGCTTGTTTTATTTTGCCGTCATTTTCCGGCCAGCTTCCTGAGCCTGTCGCGCACGGGCGCGGCACCGCTGAAGCCTGCCTGCTTGTGGCTTATGGTGCCGTCGGGGGCTACGAACAGGTAGAACGGTATGCCGCGTATGCCGAGCTTGCGGCTCAGTGCCCGCCACTGCCCTTCGTCGAGGCGGTAGTGGTGGCCGCCTATGTCGGGCAGCATATATCGCCATGCGCTCTCGGGCGAAGTGTGGTTGGCTATGTTTATGAACACCGTGCCGTCGGCCTCAAGCTCCGCCTTGACCGCCTTCATGGCCTCGTGGCCCATGCGGCACGGGGCGCACCACGTGTTCCAGAAGTCTATGAGCACCGCGTGGCCCCGCCACGGGGCGGTGATGGCTGCGAGGAGCGAGTCGGCGTCGGTGGTGGCGGGGGCTTCGTGCACGGTGTATCCGCCGCGCCGGCTGTTGCGCCCCATGGCGGCCAGCAGGCTGTCGTTGGCGGCCATGACGAGCGAGCGCAGGGCCTCGGGCAGCCTGCGGGCCACGGCGAGCGTCGAGTCGGTAAGCGGCGTAAGCTCAAAGCTCACCGCGTCGTAGAGCGTTGAGGCTATGTTGAGGCTCAGGAACAGCTGCTGCGGGTCGGCTACGGCCTCGGCCAGCTGTGCGGCGGAGCCGCCGATGGGCCCGCAGAGGGCCTCCACGTCGGCCTCGCCGGCCATGCTCACCGCTTCGAGGAATGTGGTTGAGAGCAGCGAGCGCGCGTCGTTCATCTGCCGCCGCAGCGCAGGCGTGGGCATGAGGCGGCGCAGCGAGTCGGCTATGAGCCGGGCGTCGGCGGCCGCCTTGGCGGCGGGCAGCCGGCTGAGTGAGCGCACCTGCGATATGTCGTGGTGCATGAGCTCCATCAGGTAGGCGAGCCGGGCCTGCTCGTCGATGGCGCAGAGCTGGCGCGTGGCGAGGCTCAGGTCCTTGCGCCGCAGCCACTCGGCTGTGTGGCGGGCTGCCCGTTGGCGCTCGTGACGGCAGATTTGCTCCACCGTCATGGTGTCGAGGTCGCACCACGGCTGCCCGCGGTCAATGTAGTCCACGTTGCAGTCGGGGCGGTTCAGGTCGTGGGCCACGTGGGCCAGCGGCCCGCGCACGTAGGCCAGCGGCCCGAGTGGAGCGTCGTCGCGGTGCAGGCGCGAGGCGCGGCGTGTGGCCTCGCGCAGGTCGATGAGCACGAGGGTGGTGTCGCCCGGTGCCGCGAAGAACCTGGCCCGCCAGCGGTTGAGCGAGAATATCGCCGCGGGCGTGGTGCTGACCACGGGGAACTCCACCTGGAACGAGCCGTCGGCCTGCACTCGCAGGTTGCGTTTGCCGGGGGGCAGGGCGAAGGCGTTGCCGGCATAGCAGGCTATGCCGAGGCTCTTCTCTATGCCTGGCCTGTAGCCGAGCAGGCGGCCGCGGATGGTGGCCGTGCCGTGGCGGAGCTGCGGTGTGGGCAGCGGCGTTGCGGTGTCGGGCCTGGCAGCCTTTGCCCACGCTGGCAGTTGGGGCTGCGGCAGGGCGCCCGGGCGCAGGCGTATGCCCCATATCTTCCATTCGTCTTCCCCGCCGGTGTTCTCGGCGAAATCCACGCTCTCGGTGCCGGGGGCCACGGGGCTGAACGCGAGCGAGAAGCTGGCCTCGCCCGATTCGGGCATGGTGAGCCTCTCGCCCGGCTCTATGCCCTTGGCCGAGAGCAGGGTGTAGGTGCGCCCGTCGCCGTCGGTGAGCGTGGCTGTGGGCGATATCTTTATCCAACTCTTGGGCCTGTGGCTGGCCGACATATATAATATTGTGGCGGTGTCCGTCAGTTCCACGCGGCTCACTTCCACCGTCGTGGTGTTGCTCAAGGCGAACGCCGGGCGGTCGATGGCCTTTGCCTGTGCCGCCGCATGGCGCGGAGCGAGGACGAGCAGTGCCGCTGCCGCGCAGGCTATGAGTGCTTTCTTGTGCATCGTATGGTCTTTTCAGTGTGTCAGGATGTGGCTTCGTGGCGGCTGTGGAGTGCTCCGCGACGTCGCGAATTATGTGCAAATATACGCATGAATGGGCTTGCGTGAAGTGTGGCGCGGCCTGTTTTTACGTTTTTTCAATTGTTTTTCACGTTGTTGACCATATGCCGTGGCAGGCCATGCAGCGGCGCAGGCAAACGGAAAACCCGCAGCGGGGCTTGCGCGAAGCCCGGCTGCGGGTGGTTAGGCGAATGGTGCGGCTGCGCGGTGTCAGCGCACCGTGATGAGCGTGTAGTTCTTCTTTCCGCGCTGCACGAGCAGGTACTTGCCGTCGATGAGGTCGTCGGCGGTGACGGGGCGGTCGAACTCCGTCAGCTTCTCCTTGTTGATGGAGACGCCGCCGCCCTGCACCAGCTTGCGCATCTCGCCCTTGCTGGCGAACACGGGGGCCGCCTGCGTGAGCAGTTCCACGGCGGGCTGGCCCAGCTGGGCGGCCTCGATGTCGTGCTGCGGCACGCCCTCGAAGATGTCGAGCAGCGTCTGTTCGTCGAGCTTAAGCAGGCTTTCCTTGGTCGACTTGCCGAAGAGTATGTTGCTGGCCTCGATGGCCGCGTCGAGCGCCTCGCGCGAGTGGACCATCACCGTCACCTCCTCGGCCAGGCGGCGCTGCAGTGTGCGGCGGCCCGGATCCTGGCGGTGCTCCTGTACGAGGGCCTCGATGGTCTCGCGGTCGAGGCTGGTGAATATCTTGATGTAGCGCTCGGCGTCGTCGTCGCTGACGTTGAGCCAGAACTGGTAGAACTTGTATGGCGACGTGCGCTTGGGGTCGAGCCAGATGTTCCCGGTCTCGGTCTTGCCGAACTTCTTGCCGTCGGCCTTGGTGATGAGCGGGCAGGTGAGGGCGAATGTCTCCACCTCGTTGCCCAGCGTGCGGCGTATCAGCTCGGTGCCGGTGGTCATGTTGCCCCACTGGTCGTTGCCGCCGAGCTGCAGCTTGCAGCCCTTGTGCTGGTAGAGGTAGAGGAAGTCGTAGCCCTGGAGCAGCTGGTAGGTGAACTCGGTGAACGAGAGTCCGTCGCGGGCGGTGCCGTTGAGCCGCTGCTGCACGCTCTCCTTGGCCATCATGTAGTTCACGGTGATGTGCTTGCCCACCTCGCGTGCGAAGTCGAGGAAGGTGAAGTCCTTCATCCAGTCGTAGTTGTTCACCAGCTCGGCGCGGTTGGGCGCGTCGGTGTCGAAGTCGAGGAAGCGCGCCACCTGTGCCTTTATGCACTCCTGGTTGTGGTAGAGCGTCTGGTCGTCGAGCAGGTTGCGCTCCTGGCTTTTGCCCGAGGGGTCGCCTATCATGCCCGTGGCTCCGCCCACGAGTATGATGGGCTTGTGGCCGCAACGCTGCAGGTGGCGCAGCATCATGATGCCGCAGAGGTGGCCGATGTGCAGCGAGTCGGCCGTGGGGTCGGTGCCGAGGTAGGCCGTGGTCATCTCTTTCTGGAGCTGCTCCTCGGTTCCCGGCATTATCTGCGCGAGCATCCCGCGCCACCGTAGTTCTTCTACAAAGTTCTTTTCCATCGTATGTGGGTGTTAGGTTGTTTTTGTTTCTTGGTATAGGGTTGGCTTATATGCCACGCATTGGTGCATTGTGCTTGTGGCCCATGGGGCAGCCGCGCTTCCTGCCGGCAGGCCCGTCACGGTACGGGGTCGTAGCCGCTGCCTCCCCAGGGGTGGCACCGCAGGATGCGGCGCAGGGCGAGCCACGTGCCGCGCAGCGGGCCATGCTTCCTGATGGCCTGCATGGCATATTCAGAACACGTGGGGGTGAAGCGGCAGGTGGGCGGGGTGAAGGGCGATATGCAACGCCGGTAGAACACTATTGGCAGGCATAGCAGCCATACGGCGACTCTCGACAGGCCGTGCAAAGCGGCGTTCGGGCGGGTGTTCATAGTTTCTCGGCCATGCGGTGGAGCAGCGACACGAGGCTCCTTTCCACCTCGGCGGTGTCGCGCAGGTCGTCGGCTTGCCACAGCAGCGCCACGGCGAGTGCCTCAGTCGGCTTGGAGGCGAGTGCCTCCCATAGTATATGCTTGTTCAGCCTGTAGGCTTCGCGTATCTGCCTCTTGACCCTGTTGCGCTTGACGGCGCGCTTGAAGTGGCGCTTGGACACGCTTATGAGCACCTGTACCGGTGCCGCCCCCTCTTCCCTGGCCATGGTCATGAACACTGCGCGCAGCGGGAAGGCCGACATGGAGCGGCGGCCTCCTGCGAAGAGCTGCTCCATCAGCTTGCGGCTGGTCATGCGCTCTTGCTTGCTGAACGTGTGGCGTGGCTGGTCAGGCATGGCGTTGTCGTGTGTCGGCGGGCGGCTTGTGTACCCCTGCCGCGGTTCAGTCCTCCTGCATGAGCAGGTAGTGCTGCAGCGCGCCGGTCATCGAGGGGTACTTCTCTGTGGGCGCTTCGAGGTCGAGGCGCAGGCCAGCGTCCTTCACTGCCTTGGCCGTGGTGGGGCCGAACGTGGCTATGGCGATGTCGCCCTGGCGGAACTCCGGGAAGTTCTTTATGAGCGAGTCTACCCCCGATGGGCTGAAGAACACGAGCATGTCGTAGTCGAACGACTCCACCTCTTCCTTGGTGAAGTCGTTGCTCACGGTGCGGTACATGACGCACTCCTTGTGGTTGAGCTTCTTCGAGTCGAGCAGCTTGGCCACGCTGTCGTTGTGAACGTCGCTCATGGGAACGAGGTAGCGCTCGGCCTTGTGCTTGACCATGGTGGGCAGCAGGTCGTCAATCTTGCCCGTGATGCCGAAGAACACCTTGCGCTTGCGGTACTGCACGTATTTCTGTATGTAGAGGGCGATGGTCTCGGTGACGCAGAAGTACTTCATGTCCTCGGGGATGGCGACCCTCATTTCCTTTGCCAGCTTGAAGAAGTTGTCTATCGCGTGGCGCGAGGTGAACACTATCGCGGTGTGGTCGAGGATGCTTATCTTCTGCTGGCGGAATTCCCTTGGCGTGAGCCCTTCGACCTTGATGAACGGCCGGAAAACCAGTTCCACGCCGAAACGCGAGGCGATGTCGAAGTAGGGCGACTTCTCGCTGCTCGGTTTTGGCTGCGAAACCAATATCTTCTTAATCATTTGTGACCTAAATATTTATTTTCAAATGGTTGCCTGTTTCCACCAATGCGCCCCACAGGGCGGCCAGTGGTACTATTTCGAGGGCACAAAAGTACAAAATTATTTGCAGAAAACCGTTTTTGTGCTTGAAAAAGATGGCATGGCACTTATGGAATGTCAGTATTTTAACTATAATCAATACAAATGCCACGCTGTAGGCCACGCTGCGGGCGGGTATGTCGAAGTATACCATGAGCAGCACCACGGGGAAGAGCATCACTCCCTCGGCCGATGTTATGAAGAGCTGCGACTTGAGCCACTGCCTGTTTGCGCGGCGGCTGAAGAAGGTGAGGTTTACGGCTGTGTAGAGCAGGGCCTTGGCGGCGAAGTATGCGGCGAAGGTTCCGAGGAAGATGCCCATGAGCTGGTAGGGCGATGCCAGCGTGAAGGTGGTGGCTATGAAGTTGGTGGTGTACGAGTATTGGAGCAGGGCGAGCAGCAGGCAGGTCTGCGCGGTGAGGAAGAGCTGGAAGCGCACCTCGGCCGATGTCTCGGTGTCGTCGGCGCGCCCCTCGCCCGTGGGGCGCAGCAGCTCCTTGGCCTGGCGCGCTATGAACTTGAGCGAGCGCGACGTGGCGGTGATGGTTATGGCGAAGCAGGCAAGCAGGGCTATGGTCACCGTGTCGTCGGCGCGCATCGTCTCGGGCACGGGGTCGCCGGCCACGCCGTAGCGCCCGCCGTCGAGCTCGGGGTGCAGCAGCGTGTCGCCCGCGAAGAAGCCCTCGCGGTAGTACAGTGGCAGGCTCACGCCGGGCTGGCTGCTGCCCTTGGCCCGGGCGGGCAGGCTGAGCGTGTCGTGGCCCGGGCTGTGGCGTATGGGCGCGGCGTGCGCGGCGGTGTCGGCGTGGGCGGCGCGCATGGCGGCCGTTGAGTCGGTGGGGGGCATCGTCAGAGGCCGAAGGCCCGCTTTATGTCGTCCACGCGGTCGAGCTTCTCCCAGGTGAACAGCTCCACCTCCATTTCCTTGTCCTCGTGGTAGTGGCTGGTGAACTTCTTCACCTTCACCTCGGGCTTGCGGCCCATGTGGCCGTAGGCTGCCGTCTCGCTGTAGATGGGCAGGCGCAGCTTGAGCGTGCGCTCTATGGAGCGCGGGCGTAGGTCGAAGAGTTGGCCTATCTTGGCTGCTATCTCGCTGTCGGCCATGGCCACGCGGCTGCGTCCGTAGGTGTTGACGTAGATGTTCATCGGCTCGGCCATGCCGATGGCGTAGCTCACCTGCACGAGCATCTCGTCGGCCACGCCCGCGGCCACCATGTTCTTGGCTATGTGGCGGGCGGCGTAGGCTGCCGAGCGGTCAACCTTGCTTGAGTCCTTGCCGCTGAAGGCCCCGCCGCCGTGGGCGCCCTTGCCGCCGTAGGTGTCGACGATTATCTTGCGGCCGGTGAGGCCGGTGTCGCCGTGTGGGCCGCCGATGACGAACTTGCCCGTGGGGTTGACGTAGTACTTTATGTCGTCGCCGAAGAGGGCGAGCACCTTCTCCGAGCCTATCTGGGCCTTTACGCGGGGCATGAGCACCTCGATCACGTCGCGGCGTATGGCGTCGAGCATCTGCCGGTCGGCCTCCAGCTGCGCCTCGGGCGTGGCGTCGGCCGGGCGGATGAAGTCGTCGTGCTGCGTCGAGACCACGATGGTGTCGATGCGCTCCGGCACGCCCTGGTCACTGTACTGCACGGTCACCTGGCTCTTCGAGTCGGGCCTGAGGTAGGTCATCTGGCGGCCTTCCTTGCGTATGTCGGCCAGGGTGCGCACTATGAGGTGGGCCAGGTCGAGCGACACGGGCATGTAGTTCTCCGTCTCGTTGGTGGCGTAGCCGAACATCATGCCCTGGTCGCCGGCCCCCTGCTCCTCCTCGACGGCGCGGCTCACGCCGCGGTCTATGTCGCTGCTCTGCTCGTGGATGGCGGTCATGATGCCGCAGGAGTTGCCGTCGAACTGGTATTCGGCCTTGGTGTAGCCTATGCGGTTGATGGTCTTGCGGGCCACGGTCTGCAGGTCTATGTACTCGGAGCTGTGCACCTCGCCCATGATGACCACCTGGCCGGTGGTGACGAAGGTCTCGCAGGCCACGTGGGCCTGCGGGTCGTAGGCCAGGAACTGGTCGAGTATGGCGTCGGATATCTGGTCGGCCACCTTGTCGGGATGGCCTTCTGACACTGATTCTGAAGAGAATAGGTATGACATGTCTGTATCGTTATGTTTTGGTTTGAAGTGCAAAGATACGGCAAGTTGGGCAAAGTGCAAAATTATTGGCGGCATTTCTTCGGCCCTGCCCGCCGCGAAATGTCGCCGCTCCCCGCGCCGCCTGCCTAACGGCCTGGCTGCCAGGCGGTTGCGCAGCGGCCCGTTTTGTGTCGCCAAACGGCCCGTTTCGCATTGTCAAACGGCCCGTCCGGCAAGGCCAGGCGGCCTGGGCTGCGCCGCCGGGCATGGCAAAGCCGCCCTGCGGGGGCTTGCGTTCCCCGCAGGGCGGCTGCACGGGCGGCTTCAGGGGTGGGCGTCACTTCACCTCCCAGATGTCGTTGGTCTCGAGCAGTTCGCTGAAGTTGTGGTACTTCTTCTTGGCGCTCACCTCCTCTATCTGGGCCCATACGGCCTCGTCGTAGGTCGGGGCCTCCACGTCGCGTATCACGCCCAGGGCCACGGGGAAGCCGTGCTCGCCGTCCATCATGGCCAGCTTGAGCTGCAGGGTGTCGTCCTGGCAGTGGGCGTCGTGCACGAGGATGTCGTCGATGGTGACGCCGTTCTCGCCTATCTTGGCCACCTTGAGGCCGAAGCCCTCCTGCACGAGGCCGTACTCACCGTTCTCGCCGAAGACGAGCGGCTGCCCGTGGCGCACGTAGATGGCGTTCTTCTTGCGGCCGTCCTTGGTGTACACGCTCTCGAACGTGCCGTTGTTGAAGATGACGCAGTTCTGCAGTATCTCGCACACCGAGGCCCCCTTGTGGCGGTAGGCCGCCTTGAGTATCTCGACGGTCTCGGGCGAGTCGGTGGCCACGGAGCGGGCGAAGAAGTGGCCGCGCGCCCCGAAGCACAGCTCGGCGGGGCGGAAGGGGTCCTCCACCGTTCCGTAGGGGCTCGACTTCGACACGAAGCCGCGCGGCGAGGTGGGCGAGTACTGGCCCTTGGTGAGTCCATATATGCGGTTGTTGAGCAGGATGACGTTTATGTCCACGTTGCGCCGCATGGCGTGTATGAAGTGGTTGCCGCCGATGGCCAGGCCGTCGCCGTCGCCGCTCACCTGCCACACGGCGAGCTTCGGGTTGGCCACCTTGGCCCCGGTGGCTATGGCGGCGGCGCGCCCGTGGATGGTCTGCATGGCGTAGGTGCTCACGTAGTAGGGCAGGCGGCTGGAGCAGCCTATGCCCGATATGACTGCAGTCTCGTAAGGCGGCACGCCTATCTCGGCCATCGCCTTGTGCAGCGATGCCAGGAAGAAGTGGTCGCCGCAACCGGGGCACCACCTTGGCTGCCCCTTCTTATAATCGCTTGGAGAATACATACCAAATTAAAAATTAAAGATTAAAAATTTAAAGAATTACCTAAAGCTAAGAATTGTTTGTTTCGTATTTCAAAGAATTGGCCTTGGTCGACTTTACGATTGACACGAGTATCGCCGTTACCTGCAGCGCGTCGTCGAATAAGGAGACAAAAGTTGTGTCGTCTATGTAGCCGCTGTCGTGCAAGAGGCGGAGCCAATACTGTGTCTCGTTGGCCTCCTTCAGGGCTAGTCTTGTTCACGAAGTCGGCGCGGCTCTGTGCGAACTTGGCTTCGTGCATCATTGCACCGACGGACGTGCCGCTTCTGAGCAGCTGCTTCGACATGACGTGCTCGCCTTTTACCGTGGTGAGATACTTGTAGGCATTCACCACGCGCAGCGCAAAGGCGTAGCTGCGTTCCTCTATGAGGCTGTCACCAGACATATTCTTTTAATTTTTAACTCTTAACTTTTAATTATCTTCGTGAACGCCTTCACCAGCTCGGCCACCACGAAGGGCTGGCCCTTCACCTGGTTGAACTGGTAAGGCACGAAGCCGTCGACCGTCATGCGCAGGTAGGCGGCGAACTGGCCGAGGTTCTGCTCGGCCACCACCACCTTCTTGTAGCTGCGCAGCACGGAGTAGGTGTTGCGTGGCAGGGGGTTGATGTAGCTGAAGTGGGCCAGCGCGGCCTTGTGGCCCTGTGCGCGCAGCTCCTCCATGGCCGAGTAGAGGTGGCCGAAGGTGCCTCCGAAGCCCACTATGAGCAAGTCGGCGTCGGCCGGGCCGTCGCCTATCACCTCCACGTCGGGCACGGGTATCTGGAACACCTTCATCGCCCTGAGGCGGCACATCTTGTCGTGGTTCTCGGGGTCGGTGGATATGGCGCCGGTGTCGCCGTCCTTCTCCAGCCCGCCGAGTATGTGCTCGTAGCCCTCCTGGCCGGGTATGGCCCAGTAGCGCGCGCCCGTCTCGGGGTCGCGGTGGTAGGGCGAGTAGCAGCCCTTTTGGTCGGCGGGCGCATAGTGCGGGCGTATCTCGGGCAGCTCCTTTATGTCGGGCAGGCGCCACGCCGCCGAGCCGTTGGCCACGAAGGCGTCGGTGAGCACCACCACGGGCGTGAGGTGCTCAAGGGCTATCTTGGCGGCCGTGTAGGCGGCGTTGAAGCAGTCGGTGGGGCTGGTGGCGGCCAGCACGGGCATGGGGCTCTCGCCGTTGCGGCCGAAGAGCACCTGCAGCAGGTCGGTCTGCTCGCTCTTGGTGGGCAGGCCGGTGGAGGGGCCGCCGCGCTGCACGTCGATCACCACGAGCGGCAGCTCGTCGATGACGGCCAGGTTCATGGCCTCCGACTTCAGGCAGATGCCCGGGCCGGAGGTCGACGTGGCGGCCAGCGCGCCGGCGAACGACGCGCCCACGGCGCTGGCGCAGCCCGATATCTCGTCTTCGCACTGCACCGTGATGACGCCCATCGACTTGTGCTTGGCCAGCTCGTGCAGTATGTCGGTGGCCGGGGTGATGGGGTAGGAGCCCAGGAAGAGCCTCAGGCCCGCTTTCTCCGCGGCGGCCATGAGGCCGTAGGCGGTGGCCTTGTTGCCCGTTATGTCCATGTAGCGGCCCGGCACCTTGTGCTTCGAGTCTATGCGGTAGGTGGCCGGCACGCTCTGGTGGGTGTTGGCGGCGTAGTCGAAACCGGCGTTCACCACCTTGATGTTGCTCTCGGCTATGGCCGGCTTCTTGTCGAACTTCTCGCGCAGGAAGGCCTCCACGTAGCTTATGTCGCGGTTGAAGAGCCAGCACACTATGCCCAGGGCGAACATGTTGCGGCACTTCAGCACGCTCTTGTTGTCCATGCCGCTGTCGGCGAGGCAGTCCTTCACCATCTGCGTCATGGGGCAAGCCACCACGCGGTCGGGGTCGATGCCCATCTCGCCGAGGTAGTCGCCGGTCTGGAACTGGGCCTTCTCAAGGTCTTTCGGGCCGAAGCTGTCGGTGTCGATGATGATGGTGGCCTGCGGCTTGGCGAAGCGGTACTGCGTCTTCAGGGCGGCCGCGTTCATGGCCACGAGCACGTCGCACTTGTCGCCCGGCGTGTAGACGCGCCCTGCGCCGATGTGCACCTGGAACCCCGACACGCCCGTGAGCGAGCCTTGCGGGGCGCGTATGTCGGCCGGGTAGTCGGGGAAGGTGGAGATGTCGTTGCCCACGGTGGCCGACACCGTGGAGAAGATGTTGCCGGCGAGCTGCATTCCGTCGCCGGAGTCGCCGGAGAACCTGACCACTACCTGGTCGAGTTCCTTTACTTCCAATGTTTCTGCCATAAGTCTCTTGTATCTTGTCTTGTTAATGATTGCAAAGCAGGCACACCGCCTTTGCCCGGCGGGCTTTTGCCCTGGGAAAGGCGCGTGCGCCACGGCTGCCGGAGTGCAAAGTAAGCAAACTTTGGCGAAATGGCAAAATGTTTTATGGTAAAAAAGCAGAATGACACTGCATTTAAGGCAAATGCAAGTCAGAATGACACGAAAAGCGCAGTGCAAACGTCACTTTGTCACCCGGCGGCCTGCGCTGGGTGACAAGGTATTGTGCATTGCGCTTGGTTGCGTTGCCCTTGCGGCGGGGCTGAGGGTCACTTGCGGCGGGGCTTCTGCCACGTGTCGTCCATCTTCAGTGCCTGCAGCGCCAGCGCGTCGGGGGCTATGCCGAGGAACTTCAGCGTGGCTTTCTCGCCGCCTCCGATGCGCATCGGCGTGTAGTAGTCTATCTTCTCGCGGGCCAGGCGCACGGTGCGCCAGTCGTCGCCGGCCGCACCCGTGGCGAGCAGCACGCGCACCTCGGGCTTGTCTTTCTCTACAGGGAGGAAGAGGAACTGCTTGGGGCTTGTTATCTCGACGATGGTCGTGTCGCCGCTGGTGCGCACGAAGATGGCTTGCGGCGAAAGCTCGGCGATCACGGTGTCGCCGCTGTGGTGGACTTCGTAGTCCTGCGCCGTGGCGGCCATCGTGGCCGTCATCATGGCGGTCATGGCCAGCGCCCTTGTCATGAAGGTCTTGTTCATAGGTCTGTGTATTTTGGTTCTGTATTGTCGTTGCGCCGTGGCGGATGGCCTGCGTGGCCGGCCTACTGCCCTGCCTGCTTGGCCTTGAAGGCCAGTGCGTACACGCGCATCTGCTTTATCATGGCCAGCAGGCCGTTGCTGCGCGTGGGGCTGAGGTGGTCCTTCAGGCCTATGCGGTCGATGAAATACAGGTCGGCGGCGAGTATCTCGTCGGGCGTGTGGCCGCTGAGCACGCGGATGAGCAGGGCGATGATGCCCTTTACTATGAGCGCGTCGCTCTCCGCCGAGAAGTATATCGCGCCGTCGCGCCAGTCGGCCTGCAGCCAGACGCGGCTCTGGCAGCCGTCTATGAGGTTGCCCTCGGTCTTGTAGCGCTCGTCGAGAGGCTCCTGCTCGTTGCCTAAGTCAATCAGCAGCTGGTACTTGTCCATCCAGTCGGTGAGGTCGGCGAACTCCGCTATCACCTCGTCTTGTGCTTCGTTGATGGTCATATATTGAGTTTTGAGTTGCGAATTTTGAGTTTTGAATTGTCGCCTGCGGCGATTGTGAGTTATGAGTTTTGAGTTGCGGGCCACTGGGTTCGTGGCCTGCCGCAAATTCTTTTAATTTTTAGCTTTTGACTTTTAACTTGCTTCGTCAATGCGGAAGAGCTTGTCGCTGGGGCGCACCTTGGCCGGCACGCGGAAGGCCACGCGGGTGCCCTGGCGCGCCGTCTGCACGGCCCCGGCGTCGTCGTGAATCTCGTCGGGGGTCACATATATGACTCCCGTGGTGGGCCCGGTGATGAGCATCTTGTCGCCCACGCTGAACTCGGCGGCGTCGACGCTGAACTCGGCCACGCCCAACTTGGAGAAATACTTCTGGCCGCGGCCCACGTAGACCTTGCGCTCGGTGGCGCAGGAGCCGTAGTGGCTGTTCCACTCGCCGAGGCGCTGGCCCTGGTAGTAGCCGTCCCAGAAGCCGCGGTTGAACACCGTGGCGAGCCTGCGGTCCCACTCGTCCTTGCGCTCGTCGGTGAACGTGCCGTCGAGCACGGCCCGTATGGCCTCCTTGTAGCAGCTCACCACGGTGTATACGTACTCGGGGCCGCGTGCCCTGCCCTCTATCTTGAACACCCTCACGCCTGCCTCCATCATGCGGTCGATGAAGCGCACGGTCTTCAGGTCCTTCGGGCTCATTATGTACTTGTTGTCAATCTCGAGCTGGCAGCCCGTCTCCGTGTCGGTCACGGTGTACGAGCGGCGGCATATCTGCACGCACTCGCCGCGGTTGGCCGAGCGCCCCGCGTTGTCGAGGCTCATGTAGCACTTGCCGCTTACGGCCATGCAGAGCGCGCCGTGGCAGAACATCTCTATCCTCACGGGCTGCCCCGAGGGGCCGCAGATGCGCTCCTGCTCTATGCGGCGGTGTATCTCCGCCACCTGCTCCAGGCGCAGCTCGCGCGCCAGCACGGCCACGTCGGCGTAGCGCGAGTAGAAGCGCAGGGCCTCGGTGTTGCTTATGTTGAGCTGCGTGGAGAGGTGCACCTCCATGCCCACCCGGCGGCAATAGTCCATCACGGCCACGTCGCTGGCTATGACGGCCGTTATGCCGGCCTCGCGGGCGGCGTCGACGGCTTCGCGCATGGCGTCCATGTCCTCGTCGTAGATGATGGTGTTCACGGTGAGGTAGGTGCGTATGCCGTGGGCTGCGCACTCGGCTGCTATGTCGCGCAGGTCGCCTGTGGTGAACGTGCTGGCCGAGTGGGCCCTCATGTTCAGGCGGCCTATGCCGAAGTATATTGAGTCTGCGCCTGCCTGTATGGCCGCCGCGAGGCTTTCGCGTGAGCCTACCGGGGCCATTATCTCGTAGTCGGCGAGTGTTGGTAGCGTCGGTTTTGCTTGGTGCATGCGTCTTTTCGTGTTATAAAAATGCCCACCGTCGGTCAACGATGGGCCATCATTTTAATTGGCGATTAATTGGCGTTTCCCCTGTGCAAGGGGCGTGTAACCGGCTGCAAATATACATATTTTACTCCTAACGGCAATCTCCGCCGCCCGTTTTTTTGCGTTTTGGGGCAAAAAACGGGCGGCGGAGGCGTTGCCGCGGCTTATTTCCTTACGTACTTCCTGCCTCCACTGATGTAGATGCCCCGGCCTGCCCGGTCAGTTTTTATGCCCTGCAGGGTGTATGTGGCTGTGTTGCCGGCAGCCTTGTCGGGGCGTGCTTCGCTTATGCCTGTGCTCACTTCGAGTTCAGGCAGCTGGTCGGTGAAGGCGAGGTTGAGCGTGCGCTGCATGGAGGTCTGGCTGGCCTCGTCGGTCACTTTCACGCTCACGGGCATGAGGCATGGGTCTGGCGAGACGGCTGTCAGCTGCCCGCCGCTGCTTACCGTGGCCGCGCCGTCGGGGCTGGCTAGGCTGAACGTTCCCTCGGGAAAGCCCGCGAAGCATGGCCTGAGGTCTATCTCGGCCTGCTCGCCTGCCTTGATGACGAAGTGGGGCTGCGCAAGCCAGTTGATGTAGTGCTCCAGGTTGGTGTATGCTGGGTTGGCCTTGCTCGCGGCGTTGTTGTCGGGCGTGGCCTTGTCTGTGCCTGCAAGTTGCTCGAACCAGTCGGGCACGCCGTCGCCGTCAGTGTCGAATCCCTCGGGGCGTGCAGCCTCGGTGATGTTGAGCCCGGCGAATCCCTCGGCATCGCTCTCCTTGTCTATGAGGCCCTTCTTGCCCGTGCGGCTGCCCACGGTCGACGTGGTGCCGCTGAGCGTCTCGCTGACCATGCGCTCGTCGTGGTTGTCGGGGGCGGGCTGGTTGCACCCTACGTCTGAGAGCACCGAGCGCAGTGCCTGCCCGGCCGGCTCTATGCTGATGTGCGACTCGAAGAAAGGCTCGCTGCGGAACACCTCCCAGTCTACCACCTGCCCGCCCGACGTGGTGTAGCGGTAGGTGTCGCCCTGCTTGTCGGCGCTGAGGCTTCCGTCGGCGTTCTCGCGTATGTTGCCGCTCACGTAGTAGCTCTGCGAGCCCTTGCCCGTGCCTTCGAGGTCGGCCTTGAGCAGCGTCTTTTGCGTGGTGGCTGGCCCCATCTTGTAGTAGTTGCCTACGAACTGGCCCTCGTGCGTGCCTCCGTCGCAGGCCCGTCCGCCCCAGTTGAAGCACACGTTGTTCACCATGTCGTGGCGCCCGGCGTAGGCCCCGTCGCCGTCGAGGCCCCCTGCCATGCTCCAGTTGCGCCCCTCGCAGTGGGCCATTAGGTTGTGGTGGTAGGAGCCGCAGTCGCCCCCTATGGTGGCGGCGTAGCCGTGGTTGGTGTAGCTGTCGTAGTTTTTGTGGCCTGCCCTGTTCAGCGCCTCGGAGATGAGCGTGCGCTGCAGGGTTACGTTCTTGGCGTTGCGTGAGCTGAAGGCCTCGTCGATGGTCCAGCTCACGGAGCAGTGGTCCATGATGGAGTGGTCGTTGCCAGCCATGCCCAGGCCGTCGCTGGTGTTGGGGTTGGGCGAGTGGCCGTCCCAGTCGTCGGCCCCGCCGAGGCGCATGCGGATGAAGCGGGTGATGCCGTCGCTATGCATGCCGAACGCCTTGCCCCTGAGCATGATGCCGCGGCCGGGTGCCGTCTGCCCGGCTATGGTTACATACTTGTCTGGCACGGTGAGCCTCTCTTTCAGCGTTATCACTCCAGCCACGTCGAATACTATCGTGCGCGGGCCGCTGAGCTGCGTGATGCCGTAGCGGAGCGTGCCGGGCTGCGGGCTGGCGGGGTCGTCGGCGAGCGACGTCACGTGGTATACCTCGCCGCCCCGGCCGCCGATGGCGAAGCGGCCGTAGCCCTCGGCCCCGGGGAAGGCCAGCCGGCGCGGGCGGAACGACCACGTTTCGCCCGGATGGATGTTGCCCTCGGCGTCTTCCTCGTCAACCCGCCAGTAGTACGTCGTGAACGGGTCGGCCTCCGCCATCGTGTGGCGTGGCTCTGTGGTCACGGCCACCTCGCTGAGCGCGCCTGGCTCGGTGCCTATGTAAATATGGTGGCGCGAGGCTGAGGCGGCAGCCGTCCATGCCAGTTCCACTGCCCCCGTGAGGCCCTGCGCCTCGTCCTCGGGCGATGCCGTGGTGGCGGCGTGGGTGTCGCCGTTGGCCGGTGTGGGGTCGGCGGCGGTGGTCAGCGGGTTGGGCCTGTCGAGCACGAGGGCGTTGATGAAGAGCGTGGTCGTCATCTGGCCCAGCGTGTAGTCGGTGCCGTCTTCGGGCGCGGTGCGGTATGTTATGGTCACCGGCTGGCCCTCGGCGGCCGTGAACGTGATGTACGACTGGCCGCTCTCCGTGGGCGACTGGGCGCGGTTGGTCTGGCGTATGCCCGTGGCGGCCTGCTCCCCGCCCACGGTCACGTCGATGGGCGGCGCGGCGTAGCCGTCGGTGTTGTTGTGGTAGGCCAGCAGCGAGTGCTCGCCTGCGCTGAGGCCGCTCAGCGTCACGGTCATGGCCACGCTGCCCTCTTGTATCTGCGGGGTGTTGCCGTCGGCGTCGAGGGCGTAGACGGCGATGCCGTCGCCCACGAGCTTGGAGTGTGACTGCACGCCCTGCTTCCACCAGTTGCCCTTTATCACCTGCCCCGTGGCGCCGGCTGGCAGCGCCACGGTGACGGTGACGCCGTCGAAGGTGGCGGTGAACGACGTGCCCTGGCCTATGGCCCAGGGCGAGTAGCCCGTCTCGGTGAGCCTGTCCTCGGCCCACGAGGTGGTGTTGTTGAAGTCTATCTTCTGCGCCGAGGCTGCCATGGCGCAGGCCAGGGCGGCGCAGGCTAACGTGAGTTTGTTCATCATCGGGTAGGTTTTTGGTTGTTGTAAGGTTTGTCGGTCATGTCGAGCAAGGGTGGCGCGCGGGCGGGGATGGGGTGCTTCCCCCTCGTTTCCCCGGGGCGCGGCTTGCCTTTTGCAAAGATAATGCAAACGAGGGCAATGTGAGCTTGCTCACAAATTGCCGAGTGTAGCTTATCTTCTGCAAAGATACTTCATATATTCCGAATATCCAAGCGCAGGCGCATGATAATCGTCCGGGGCCGCCACGTTGCGCTGCGGGCGGGGCCTTGCGCGCGGCGGGCTTGGCAAAAAGAATGGGTGCGCGTGATTCACATCAGGCGCACCCTTAACATGAAAAATTTTATTTAACCTAATTGCACTTCATTCCTTTGTGCGTTGTACGCTCTCTGCCGCCACGTTGCGGCTTGTCGCGTTGTCTGTCTCCTTGCTGCCTTGCGGCTTTGTCCTTTCGGCTTGCGCCGGCAACGTTGCCGTTGCCGGCGCGAGCCTGATGAGAATCTGTCTCACTGCGAAGTTCTCAGGTAGTCAATGAATATATTTAGTCAAGTAATTTGTTTTCTCTTTCTGACCACGCAAAAGTAGTGAAAAACTGATGTCTTGGGGTGGAAAATAGTCTTTTCGGGGTGTAAATGCGTCTGTTTGTCGTCTTGTCCACGCCATTCGGTACGATTTTTCACGCCGCCCGCCCGCCTGCCCTGCTTGTGGTGGCTGCCGCCATCGGCGCGCGGCGCTGTCGGGCCTGCGGCAGGCTCTGTGGCGAGGTGGCGGCGGCCATGCCCCTTGTGGCGGTACCAGGCAGGCGGGCCGCCTCCGTGCGGCTGCCCGCGCGGCCCCCGTTTTGTAAGGAAAACTTCCTCCATGCCGCCCGTGCGGGCCGGCGGCGCAAGTGGTTGCAGCCCAGGCCATTGCGCAGGCGGGCCGCATCGCCGCCCGAAACGGGCCGTCCCGGGCTGCAGGGCGGCCTGTTCCGTGCGCCGGAACGGGCAGTCTTGCGCGGCGATGCTGGGCCGGCTGCCCGACTCGTAAAGATAAAATACTTCGCCCCGTGGCTGCACGTCAATGGCGTGCAGCCACGGGGCGGGTTGGCAAGTTGTGCGGGGATGTTTGCAGGCAGGGCGCGCCGCGTCAGCGGGCGTCTATCCTCACCACCTTCGGGCGTGCGTCGGGCGCGGTGGTGCGCACCGTCACGTTGTCAAGCTCCACCCCTCGCGCATGGCGTATGAAGAAGCCCTTGGCCGGCAGCAGGCCCCACATGGTGGCCTCGGGGTACTCGGCCGGCTTCTCGTCGGGCGTGGGCGGCACCTCGCGGCAGCCCCCGGCGTGCTCTATGGTGATGTCGCTCAGCTTGACGTTTTGCACGGGGTGGCCCGGCAGCCCGGTCACGGAGCAGCCCGTGGGGCCGGCGCCGCGCACGCGCACGTTGCTTATGTACACGTCGCGCAGGCTGCCCACGCTGTCTATGCGCTGCCCCTCGTAGTACCCGCGGGCGCGGTTGGCCAGGCGCACGAATATGGGCGACTCGGTGCCTTCTACCACGATGTCGCTTATTGAGACGTTTTCGAGCACCCCTCCGTCAACCATCTCGACCGAGATGGCGGAGATGCCGCGCGGCCGGCCGAAGTATTGCGTGGACTGGTCGGCCGAGGGCTTCACCACGATGCCGCTGATGCTGATGTTGCGGAAGCCGCCGTTGGTCTCCGTGCCGAGCTTTATGGCGTTGCAGTGGCTGCTCACCACGCAGCCCGTTATCACTATGTCCTGGCACAGGCGGGGCGAGGTGCTCTTCAGCGTTATGGCGTCGTCGTCGCTGTCGGCTATCATCCCGCTCACCACCACGTCGTGGCAGCCGTCCAGGTCGAGCGCGTCGTTGTTGTAATTGTTGCGGTTGAACACCTTTATGTCGCTTATCCTCAGCCGGTCGCAGGCCAGGTAGTGCTGCATCCAGCAGCCGCTGTTGCGCAGCGTTATGTCCTTTACGGTGACGTCGCTGCAGGCGATGAAGCGCAGCAGGTGGGGGCGGGTGATGCCCTCGTCGTTCCACGAGAGCTTCTTGAACGAGCCTCCGCGCCCGTCGATGGTGCCGTGGCCGTCTATCACCACGTTCTCTGCGCCGTCGGCATATATCAGCTGTATGGTCTCGGTCTGCGTGCGCAGCGAGAGGTAGCCCGGCTTCAGGCGGCGGTAGTCAGCCAGGTCGCGGCTGCCGTAGAGCGTGGCCCCGTGCTCGAGGTGCAGGTTCACGTTGCTCTTGAGCACTATCGTGCCGGTCTTGTACGCGCCCGTCGGCACCACCACGCGGCCCCCTCCGGCTGCCGAGCAGTCGTCGATGGCCCTCTGCAGCGCGTCGGTGGAGAGGCGCGCCGTGTCGGCGGCGGCTCCGTAGTCGAGTATGTTGAAGTCCCTGGCCGCCGCGCCCTGTAGGGCGAGGCAGCAGAGCATGGTTGCCAGTGTCAGTCTCATAGCGGTCGGTTGTGGTTGTTGTATCTGTTTGTGCGGGCTGCGCGCCTTCCCGTCAGGCGCGCTTCACCCTCGTGGCGCGTATGAAGTAAGTTATGAGCAGCGCGTAGGCGGCCAGTGCGCACACCTCCGAGAGCGGGTTGGCCCACCAGGCCGAGTAGTCGAAGCTCACGCCGCAGAAGCGCAGCAGGGCGCTCACCACGCCCATGAGCGCGCCGCCGGCGATGAAGCCCGAGGCTATGAGGTTGCCCTTCTCGCCCCGCTCAGCGTTGAGTTTCTTGTCGGTTGAGCGCGTGGTCACGTACCAGTTGAGCGCTCCGCCCACCAGCAGCGGTATGTTAAGCTCAAGGGGTATGAACATTCCGAGGGCGAAGGCCAGGGCCGGCACGCCGCATAGCGTGAGCACGATGGCTATGAGCGCGCCGATGCCGTAGAGCAGCCAGGGCGCGCCCACGCCGCTCATGAGCGGGTCGATGACGGCGGCCATGGCGTTGGCCTGGGGCGCGGCGAGCTGCCCGGTGGTGAACCCGTAGGTCTCGTTGAGCAGCATCATCACGCCGCCCACGGTAGCTGCCGACACCAATGTGCCGAGGAACTTCCACGACTCCTGCTTCCTGGGCGTGCTGCCGAGCCAGTAGCCTATCTTCAGGTCGGTGATGAACGAGCCCGACATGGCCAGCGCCGTGCAGACCACGCCGCCCATGATGAGGGCCGCAAGCATGCCCGCCGTGCCCTTGAGGCCCACGGCCACCATCACCACCGAGGCCAGGATGAGCGTCATGAGCGTCATCCCCGACACGGGGTTGCTGCCCACTATGGCTATGGCGTTGGCCGCCACGGTGGTGAAGAGGAAGGCTATGACGGCCACGAGCACTATGCCCACGAGGGCGAAGAGCAGGTTGCCGTCCATCACGCCTGCCCAGAAGAAGATGAAAATGGCCAGGATGGTGGCTGCTGAGCCTATGGCTATCACCTTGAACGACAGGTCGCGCTCGGTGCGCGGCTGCTTGCCTGTGGTTGCCTGCCCGCCTTTCATCTCGCGCGCGGCCAGCGTCACGGCTCCCTTGATGATGCCCCACGACTTTATTATGCCTATGATGCCGGCCATGGCTATGCCGCCTATGCCGATGCTCTTGCCGTAGTTGGCGAATATATCCTCGGGGCTCATGTCGCCCACGGCCGTGGTTATCGACGGGTTCCACTGGTTGAGCACGTCGCCGCCGAACAGCAGTGCCATGCCCGGCACTATGAGCCACCACACGGCGAGCGACCCGAGGCAGATGATGAGGGCATATTTCAGGCCCACTATGTAGCCCAGGCCGAGCACTGCCGCCCCTGTGTTGACCTTGAACACGAGCTTTGCCCGCTCGGCCAGCGTCTCGCCGGCGGCCACCACGCGCGTGGTGAAGTTCTCGTTCCACAGGCCGAAGGTGGCCACGGCGAAGTCGTAAAGCCCTCCTACCAGCCCTGCCAGCAGCAGGGGCTTGGCCTGGTTGCCTCCCTTGGCGCCGCTCACGAGCACCTGCGTGGTGGCCGTGGCCTCGGGGAAGGGGTACTTGCCGTGCATGTCGCTGACGAAGTACTTGCGGAAGGGGATGAGGAACAGTATGCCTATGATGCCTCCGAGCAGCGAGGCTATGAATATCTTGAGGAACGACGCGCTCAGCTCCGGGTACTTGGCCTGCAGGATGTAGATGGCGGGCAGGGTGAAGATGGCGCCCGATACCACCGCGCCCGAGCAGGCGCCGATGCTCTGTATGATGACGTTCTCGCCCAGGGCGCGGTTGCGCTTGGCAGCCGTCGACACGCCTACGGCTATGATTGCTATCGGTATGGCGGCCTCGAACACCTGGCCCACCTTCAGTCCGAGGTAGGCGGCAGCGGCGGAGAAGAGCATGGCCATGAGCACGCCCCATGTCACCGACCAGGCGTTGACCTCGGGATGCTGCCCCTCAGGGCTCATCACCGGCTCGTACTTCTCGCCGTCTTTCAGCTCCCGGAAGGCGTTCTCGGGCAGCTGCAGTCTTTCGTTTTCTTTATTTTCCATTGGGTAGATGATTGGTTTTTCGCTTGATGGGGATGGTGGGAGGGCAGGGGGCTTTGGGAGAACTGGGAGTTCTGGGAGTTCTGGGAGAGCTGAGAGTTCTGGGAGAACTGGGAGTTCTGGGAGAGCTGAGAGTTCTGGGAGTTCTGGGAGAACTGGGAGAGCTGGGCTTCCCTCCGGCCTGCCCCGCCGCATATTCTTTTAATTTTTAATTTTTAACCTTTAATTCTTTCAAGTTGCTCGGCGTATATCCTTGCGGCCGATATTATCTGCCTGACGCAGGGGCGCGTCTTGTAATACTCTGCGGTGCGCTCTGATGCCTCGTAGGCGAGCGGTGCGCCTTTCTTGAGCTTGAGCAGCTCGGAGCAGGTGATGGAGCCGTGCTCGCGGCTGAACTCCCCGGCCAGCTGTTGCACCAGCTTGTAGCACTCCGACTTTCCCTGGCGGTCGCCAGCCGTGGTGCTGCCGCACTCAAGCCCGGCCAGCACGGCCATACCGCACACCGCACCGCACGTGAGCCGCATTCGCCCTATGCCCGCGCCGAGGCCTGCGCTCACGCGCAGCGCCTCCTCTTCAGTGAGTCCGTATATGTCGGCAAAGGCCGCCACGACGGCCTGCGAGCAGTTGAAGCCCTGCATGAACAGTGCTTCGGCCCTGCGCATCCTTTCCTTCTTGTCAATTGTCATCGTATTGGGGTTTAGGCCGGGCGGCGCGGGCCGCCCGTTTACGTTAGCTCCTGCAAAGTTAGCGCAAAATGGTTTCCGCGCAAAATAAATGCCGCTGTTTTTTGTATGGCGGGGCGGCAAAGGGGCGAAAATGATTGGCACGCTGCCTGCCGTCAGCCACTTTGCAACCCGGTTGCAGCGGAAAGTGCATACCTTTGCCCCCGTAAGCCGCACCGAGGCTCCGCGGCACCGGCCCTGCCCCAACCCCGCCTGCGACCATGCCAACGAAACACCATAAAACATATAAGGTATGGAAGAAACTCACAATCACCACCACCACCATCATGCCCATGTGCATGAGGTGAAGTCGCCCGGCGGCATCTTCATCCTGTCGATAGCGCTCAACGCGGCGTTCGTGGCCGTGGAGGCGGGCGTAGGCTTCTGGCAAGGCTCGCTGTCGCTCCTCTCGGACGCCGGCCACAACCTTGGCGACGTGTTCTCGCTCGCGCTCGTGCTCGCGGCCTTCAGGCTGGCCGCCGTGCGCGCCTCGAGCCGCTTCACCTACGGCTTGCGCAAGAGCACCGTGCTCATATCGCTGCTCAACGCCATCATACTGCTCGTGGCCGTGGGGGCCATCATCCTTGAGAGCGTCCACAAGTTCGCCGAGCCTGCCCCGGTGAACGGCGTGGCCGTGTCGTGGACGGCCTTCGTGGGCATAATCATCAACGGGGCCACCGCCCTGCTGCTCATGCGCGGGCAGAAGGGCGACATCAACGTGCGCGGGGCGTTCCTCCACATGGCCGCCGACACGCTGGTGAGCGTGGGCGTGGTGGTCTCCGGGCTGGTCATCACGTTCACCGGCTGGACCCTTGTCGACCCCGCCGTGTCGCTGGCCATAGCCGCCGTGATACTCGTCTCCACCTGGCAGCTGCTCGCCGAGAGCCTGCGCCTCTCGCTCGACGGCACGCCCGAGGGCATAGAGCCCGAGCGGGTGCGCGCCGCCATGGAGGCCTGCCCCCACGTGAGCGGTGTGCACCACCTGCACATCTGGGCCATGAGCACCACCGCCAACGCCCTTACGGCCCACGTGGTCATCGACAGCCTGGACTCCATGGAGCAGGCCAAGGCCGCCGTCAAGGCCGCCCTCGCCGCCGAGGGCATAGCCCACTCTACGCTGGAGATGGAGACCGAGGACTGCCATTGCGCCGACCTGGGCCTGCGCTACGGTGACTGACGCGCGCCGCGCCGCGTGCGGCCTGCCCGGGGCCGCCGTTGTCGCCCGGGCATATACGACCCAGCCGCCCCGCGCCTGCTTTCCTTGCAGGCGCGGGGCGGCTGGGTCGTTCTCTGCGTGCGGGCTTGCGCAGCCGCCGTGAAGGCCGCGTGGCGGGCCGTGGGCGTGGGCCGCCGGTCAGTTGTATTCAGACGGCGACATTCCCGTGGCTTTCTTGAAGCAGCGGCTGAAGTACTTCGGGTCGGAGAAGCCGCACTTGTAGGCCACCTCCGAGACGTTGCCGCTGTGCGTCCGGAGCAGTTCCTTGGCGTGGGCTATGCGCGCTTCCTGTATGAAGTTGTTGGGTGTGGAGCCGAACACGCGCTTCATGTTGAGGTAGAACACCGAGCGGCTCATGCCCATGGCCTGCGCGAATGAGTCTACCGACAGCTCCGTGTTGCCGATGTTTGCCTCCATGTGCCGCCACACCTTGGCCGCCCAGGCGTCGTTGCGCTCCTTTTCGCCGTCTGTGCGCGGCGCGCCCTGCCCCCCGGGCTGCTTCTCGCCGTGCTTCAGCCAGGCGTACTCCATGCGCTCGCCCATGGTCATCTTGATGTCGCTCAGCTCGCGCTGCAGCCGCCTTATGTAGGAGGTGAGCCTGGCCACGGCGTAGATGGCGAGCAGCAGCAGGCCGCCGTAGAGCATCCAGGCCATGGGCCTCTCGTTGAAGGCCGGCGTGCGGTGCACGGCGATTGTGCGCTCGTTGTCGGTCCAGATGCCGTCGCCGTTGGTCGACTTTATGTGCAGCAGGTAGTCGCCCGGGGGTATGTTGGCGTAGCGTATGTGGTTGTCGGTGGTGTAGTTCCAGCCGCTGTCCACCCCGTCGAGCCTGTAGGCATACTCTATCTGCTCGTTCTTGTTGTAGTCGAGCGCGGCCACCTCTATGCTGAGGGCGCGGTCGTCGGGGCCCAGTTCCACGCGGTCGGCGCAGCTGGTGACTATCGGCGGCACGTAGCCGCTTTTCTTCACCTCGGCGGGGTTGAACTCGAGCACCCCCTGCGAGGTGCCTATGACGAGGCGGCCCCCGGCGGTGCAGAGCGGGCGGGCCTCGGAGAAGACGAAGCCGCCGCTGAACATGCTGCGCTTGAAGTTGGTCGTCACCTCGGTGGACGGGTCGAAGCAGCTCAGCGACGCGCCCGACACGAGCCACAGGCGGCCCTGCTTGTCTTCGGCCATCGACATGACCACGTCGCTGGCCAGGCCGCTCTCGGTGGTGTAGGGGCGGAAGGTGAGCGTGTCGGAGAGCAGGTCGCTGCCCGCCGCGCGGCATAGGCCGCCGCCGTAGGTGGCGGCGAAGACGGTGCCCGAGCGGGCCACCAGTATGTCGGTGACGCGGTTGCTGCTCAGCGACGTGGCGTCGGCGGGGTCGCGCCGGTTGGCGTGGAAGTGCATGGCTGCCGTGTTGCGCTCTATGCGGGCGGTGTAAAGCCCGGTGTTGGTGCCTGCCAGCAGCACGTCGCCGGGGGCTATGGCGAGGCGGTGCACCTCCACGTCGCCCCGGTGGAGCTGCTGCATGCCGTTGTCGCTGTTGGCGAAGGTGACGCGCCCTGCGGCCCCCACGGTGGCCACGTTGAGGCCGCCGCCGTATGTGCCTATCCACATCCGGCCGTGGCGGTCTTCCACTATTGAGTAGATGTCGTTGTGGTTCAGCTCGCCGGCCGTGGGGTTGCCGGCCTTGTAGCGGGTGACGCTGAAGCCCCCTTCTGCCGGCTCCAGGCGGAACAGCCCGCTGCCCTTGGCCCCCATCCACACCCATCCGCGGCTGTCTTCGCACAGGCAGTAGGCGCTGTGGCCGAACGGTGTGGGGCGCGCCGAGAGCCTGCCCGTGGGGCCTACGTAGCCTATGGGCGTGCCGTCGCGGCCTTCCAGGCGCACGTACCCGTTCTTGTCGGCCACCCAGAGGCGGCCCTTGCTGTCCTCGAGCAGTGCGCGCACCTCTTCCCTTGCGGCCGTGCCTGCCTTGCGGTTGCTGATGGGCTTGGCCACGAACGATATGCGGTCGAGGCCCCGCGTGGAGTGTACCCATACGCCTTGCTGCCTGTCCTTGAACAGTATGCGCACGGGTATGCCGGCGTAGCGGGGCATGGCCTCGACGGTGGCGCGCGTCTCGGCGTCGGGCCTGTAGGCTATGTCGTGGGCTGCCCTCGGCCCTTTGTACGCGGCGAAGCGGCCCTCGCCGCGCATGAAGGTGAAGTACTCGCCGCGCACGCGGCACAGTATGTCGCCCCCGGGCAGCTCGCGTATGTAGTCGATGCGGTTGAGGTCGAGCGGGCAGTTGTCGCCCGGGCGCGCCTTGAAGCTGCGCAGGCGGTAGCCGTCGTAGCGGTACAGGCCGTCCCATGTGGACAGCCATATGAAGCCTATGCTGTCTTGCAGTATGCAAGTGACGGGGCTTTCGGCGAAGCCGTCGCTCTCGTCGAAGTTCTTCACGCGCACCTCGGTGGATGCGGCGAAGGCCATGGCTGCGGCCATGGCCGCAAGTATAGCTGCAAGTAGCCGTCTCATTTTTCCTGTCGTTGCCGCCCTGCGCCTGTGCGGCGGGGAGCGTGCCGTTCCCCGGGCGGAGCTTATCTCCTTGCAAAGATAAGCAAAAAATGCGTGACGGCCTAATCTCGCCGTGACTTATTTGCCGCCGGGCGGCGAAATGTGCGCGGCTGCGAAAAAACTTTACCCCGCCGCCGCCGGCTGTCGGCATCGGCCCGGAGGCAGCGCGGGGCGGGCCGTTTAGCACTGCCTCGAGGCCCGTTTCGGGCTTCAGGGCGGGCCGTTTGGCGCGGCGGCGCGGCATCCGGAGGCAAGCCGCTGAGGCCCAGGCGGTTGCGCCGCGGGGGCGGTCGGCCGTGCGGCGGTAATCATTCTTTACAGCAGCCGGGTCGCCGCAGCCTGCGGCGTGGCACTGTGGCAGGCGCAGGCTGGCAGCGGGTTTAACTTCTTTTACTTCTTGCGGTTTCCTGTTGTGGCTTTTTCTGCGTAATTTTGCAGCGTTTTCACGAAAATGCCTTACTTGTATGAAACAGCGTTTCGCCTGGCTGCTCAGGCTTTATCTTGTGCTCCTGGCCATCTTCGTGACCCAGAAGGCGGCTTTCATGTGGATCGACAAGCCCGAGGGGGCGCACTACCGGCTGGCCGACTGCCTCGGCGTCATGGCCCACGGGCTGCTGCTCGACGTGCCTGTGGCTGGCTACCTCATCGCCCTGCCGCTGCTGTCCATGATGGCGCTGGCATGGGTGCCGTGCGTCGTGAGGCTGCGGTGCTGGGCCACGCCTTACTTCGCCGTGGTGGCGCTGGCTGCCTCGGTGATGTTCGTGGCCGACCTCTCGCTCTACCCATTCTGGCATTTCAAGCTCGACGCCACCATATTCTATTACACCGACTCGCCCAAGGACGCGCTGGCCAGCGTCTCCGGGGGATACGTGGCGGTGCGACTGGCTGCCATCGCGGCCTACGCCGCGCTGCTGCTGTGGTGCCTCAGGGCGGTCACCCCGCGCCTGCTGCGGCCCATGGCCGGCCTCGGGCGCAAGGCGGGGGCCACGGCCCTGATGCTCGCAGCCACGGCCCCGCTGGTGATTTCGATACGCGGCGGCCTGGGAGAGTCTACGGCCAACATCGGCAAGGTGTACTTCTCTGAGGACGAATATCTCAACCACTCGGCCATAAACCCCTGCTTCAGCATGCTGGCATCGCTCGGCAAGGCCGACGACTACGCCTCGGAGTTCGACTATTTCGCCGAGGGCGAGCGCGCAAGGCTGTTCGACGGGCTGTACGCGCCGACCGACGCCGACACCGTGAGGCTGCTCAACACCCGGCGGCCCAACGTGCTCGTGATAATCATGGAGGGCTTCGGGGGGCAGTTCGTTGAGGCCGTCAGCGGGCGGAAGGACATCGCGCCAAACTACAACCGCCTGGCGCGCGAGGGCATCATCTTCACCAACTGCTACTCAAACAGCTTCCGCACCGACCGCGGCACGGTGTCGACGCTCAGCGGCTACCCCAGCTTCCCCACCCAGTCGGTGATGAAGCTGCCCATGAAGAGCCGCACGCTGCCGTGCCTCGCCGCCACGCTGGGCGGCCAGGGCTACAAGAGCAGCTTCCTCTACGGCGGCGACATAAACTTCACCAACATGCAGAGCTACCTCAGGACCGGGGGCTATGCCACCATAGTGAGCGACGTTGACTTCAGCCTGGAGGAGCGCAAGGACAATCCTTGGGGCGTGAACGACGACGTTACCTTCGCCCGACTGGAGCAGATGGTGGCCGGGCAGGGGCACACGCCGTGGCACATCTGCTTCCTCACGCTGAGCAGCCACGAGCCCTGGACCGTGCCTTACAGCCGCCTCGCCGACAAGATACCCAACGCATTCGCATTCACCGACCACTGCCTGGGGCAGTTCGTGGAGCGCATAAGGAAGACGCCCGCCTGGAAAGACCTGCTCATCGTGTGCCTGCCCGACCACGGATACCAGTTTCCCGGCGACATAACCAAGGAGCAACACCACCACAACTCCATGCTGTGGATAGGCGGGGCGGTGGCCGGCCACCGCGTGGTGACCACGCTCATGAACCAGAGCGACATGGCGGCCACGCTGCTAGGGCAGCTCCGCATACCTCACGCCGACTACACGTTCAGCCGCGACGTGTTCAGCACCGGCTACAAATACCCGTTCGCTTTCTTCACGTTCAAGGAGGGCTTCGGCTTCGCCGACAGCACCGGCCACACCGTCTACGACATCATCGGCGACCGGGTCTCTGAGGATTCCGCTGCCTCCGGGCGCAGCGATGAGGCCATGACCGCCGTCCGCGTGGCGCGCGGCAAGGCCATACTGCAGTCGTTCTACGACGACCTGGGCCGCCGCTGACCCGCAGGCCCGGCCCGCAGGCCCGTCTGTCCTGCCAGGCTTGCTGCTCCTGCCTGCCCGCAGGGCCTTGCGGCCGCAGGCAGTTTCGGTTACAAAAAAAGTCCGCCGGGCATCGCGCCCGGCGGACTTTACATTATTAATAAGTTGTTTGTGCTGTGCAAGGCTTGCATCAGAGCTTCGGGCCGGCAGCCACGAGAGCCTTGCCGGCCTCGTTGCCCTCGTACTTGGCGAAGTTCTTGATGAAGCGTCCGGCCAGGTCCTTGGCCTTCTCTTCCCACTGCGAGGCGTCAGCATAGGTGTCGCGCGGGTCGAGGATGTTCGGGTCAACGCCCTCAAGCTGCGTAGGAACGACGAAGTTGAAGTACGGTATGGTCTTCGTCGGGGCAGCGTCGATAGAGTGGTTCAGTATGGCGTCGATGATGCCGCGGGTGTCGCGGATGGATATGCGCTTGCCCGTTCCGTTCCAGCCGGTGTTCACCAGGTAAGCCTTTGCGCCGCTCTTCTCCATCTTCTTTACCAGCTCCTCAGCGTATTTTGTGGGGTGCAGCTCGAGGAAAGCCTGGCCGAAGCAAGCCGAGAAGGTAGGCGTGGGCTCGGTGATGCCGCGCTCCGTGCCTGCGAGCTTGGCCGTGAAGCCTGAGAGGAAGTAGTACTTAGTCTGCTCCTTGTCGAGGATTGACACAGGGGGAAGCACTCCGAAGGCGTCGGCCGAGAGGAATATCACCTGCTTGGCAGCGGGTGCGTGGCTGATGGGCTTGACGATGTTGTTGATGTGGTAGATAGGATAAGACACACGGGTGTTCTCGGTTGTGCTCTTGTCGGTGAAGTCAATCTTGCCGTCTTCGGCCACTGTCACGTTCTCGAGCAGTGCGTCGCGCTTGATGGCGTTGTAGATGTCGGGCTCCGACTCCTTGTCGAGGTTGATCACCTTAGCGTAGCATCCGCCCTCGAAGTTGAACACGCCGTTGTCGTCCCAGCCGTGTTCGTCGTCGCCGATGAGCAGGCGCTTCGGGTCGGTGGAGAGCGTAGTCTTGCCTGTTCCTGACAGTCCGAAGAAGATAGCTGTGTTCTCTCCGTTCATGTCGCAGTTTGCGGAGCAGTGCATTGAGGCTATGCCCTTGAGCGGGAGGAAGTAGTTCATCATCGAGAACATGCCCTTCTTCATCTCGCCGCCGTACCAGGTGTTGATGATTACCTGCTCCTTAGAGGTGACGTTGAACACCACTGCGGTCTCCGAGTTGAGGCCCAGCTCCTTCCAGTTCTCAACCTTTGCCTTCGATGCGTTGTACACAACGAAGTCGGGCTCGAAGCTCTCCAGCTCCTCGTCGGTGGGGCGGATGAACATGTTCTTCACGAAGTGAGCCTGCCAGGCCACCTCCATGATGAAGCGCACGGCCATGCGGGTGTCCTTGTTTGCGCCGCAGAAGCCGTCGATTACGTACAGCTTCTTGCCCGAAAGCTCCTTCTGTGCTATTTCCTTCACGGCTGCCCAAGCCTCCTGTGAGGCAGGCTTGTTGTCGTTCTTATATTCGTCGGATGTCCACCAAACGGTGTCCTTTGAGTTCTCGTCCATCACGATGAACTTGTCCTTAGGCGAGCGTCCGGTGTAGATGCCGGTCATCACGTTGACTGCGCCAAGCTCGGTCACCTGGCCTTTGTCGTAGCCTGTGAGGTCGGCTTTTGTCTCCTCTTCAAAAAGTACCTCGTAGGAAGGGTTGTAGAGAACCTCGGTCGTTCCCGTGATTCCATACTTTGTCAAAACTGACTTGTCAAACTTTGCCATTTTACTCAGTGTATTTAGTTGTGAAATGTTCGTTCGGTTGCAGTGTTCCTGAATCGTGCGCAAAGTTAGCAAAAATCCAGGTGAGCGCAAAGTTTGTGTAGGCAAAAAAGCGGAAAGATAAATCTTTTTAGGTTAAAGTATTGAAAAATCGGCAGTTGCGCGCCGCTTTTGCAATTTCGGAATGGCAAAAACAAGGGGATATTTTTTACCTTTGCATCATGCCGGCCGCCCCCGTCCGGCCGCTTGCGGGCGTGGTGGGGCTGCGGGCGGCCCGTAACCTGAAAACGATACGTGACATGAAGACTATCAACCTTAGCCTTTCCGACTCCGTGGTAAGCCTTTACCTGGCCGAGCTGCGCGACGCCGGCTACCAGCAGAACCGCCTCCTCTTCCGCAACAACATAGAGCGTGTTGGCATGATGGAGGCCTACGAGATAAGCAAGACGCTCGCTTACGAGAGCCGCGACGTGGCGACCCCGCTCGGCACGGCGCGCTCGCGTGTGCCTGCCGGCGGCGTGGTGCTGGCCACCATCTTCCGCGCCGGGCTGCCGTTCCACCAGGGGTTCCTCAATGTGTTCGACCATGCGGCCTGCGCCTTCGTCAGCGCTTACCGCGAGTACACTAACGAGGAGCACACCGAGGTGGGCATACACGTGGAGTACCTGGCCACGCCCAGCATCGAGGGCAAGACGCTCATCATCGCCGACCCGATGCTGGCCACGGGCTGCTCGATGGAGATGGCCTACCGGGCCTTCCTCACCAGGGGTGAGCCTCGCCACATCCACGTGGCCTGCGTGCTCGCCACGCCCGACGGGATTGAGCACGTGCGCCGCACGCTGCCTGAGGAGAAGACCACCGTTTGGTGCGCGGCCATCGACCCGGTGCTCAACGAGCACAAGTACATCGTGCCGGGGCTGGGCGACGCCGGCGACCTGTGCTACGGCGATAAGGTGTGAGCTGGCGCGCGCTTTCGTAAAGTTGTTTCGCAGTTCCCGG